>CAZKBH010000008.1:54016-101644 GCA_964550795.1 uncultured Saprospiraceae bacterium | reverse complement strand
CACAAACGAGGGAACAGAGCTACCCAAACATCCCGCCGGGCTATTCATCGAAACCGTGTAATTGCCCGTAACCAACGCCGTCCACATCTGCCCGGTAGCATCCGGAATCGGCATTCCATCTACGGACCACTGGTAGTTACTGCCCAGCGGTGCGCTCATCACGCAATCGTTGCTGACCAAAATTTCGGGCACAAAAGGCGGGAGAATGCTCAGCTCAATCGCGTTGGAGCCTGTGCTGACACCACAAACCTGGTTGAGGGGATTGCTAACAATAGCGCTGTAAATTCCAGCCGCATCCGCCGAAATGCTCAGTCCCGTTTCCCCGTTCGACCAGGTCACCGTGCAATCCGGGCAAACATTTTCAGCCGCCAAAACGACCGAGGTTCCAGGGCAAAGTACCGTGGCACCTGCAGCCATAATGGTCGGCGCGTTGGGAACCGTTTCTAGATTGACCTCAATACTGTTGGATATTGGACCATTGCCGCAAACATTGCTGAGGATTGCGGTGTACACACCTTCCGCAGCAACCGTGATACTCAAGCCCGTTTCAGCGTTCGACCAGGTGACGCTACAGTCGGAACAAACATTTTCCGCCGTCAAAACGACTGTTTCGCCCACACAAAGTGTGGTGGACCCGGCAGCGGAAATGCTGGCAGCATCGGGTACCGCACCCAGGGTTACGGAGATTTCATTGGAAACAGAACTCTCGCCACAGGCATTGCTCAGGGTTGCGGTGTACAAACCCGCCGCCGAAGCGCTGATATTTGGCCCGGTTTCGCCATTCGACCAAAGCACGTTGCAATCGGTGCAGACATTTTCTGCGCTGAGCAGGACGGTTTCACCCGGACAAATCGTTGCGCCGGTGGCCGACAAAATCGGGGCATCCGGGACGGCATTTTCACTGATCGTGATGGCATTGGACGCCGGACTATCACTGCAAAGCGCGCTGAGGCCATTGTTGACGGAAGCTGAGTAAGTGCCCGCTGCCGTCGCCGTAATGCTCGGTCCTGTTTCGCCGTTTGACCAACTTACGGTACAATTTGCGCACACATTTTCCGCCGTAAGTACCACAGATTCACCGGGGCAAAGGCTAGTGGAACCAATCGCGGTAAGTACGGGAGCCTCTGGAGTTGCCCCGACGGTGACTTCGATTGCCGCCGAGGCCAGGCTTTCTCCACAGATATTTTGGGTGCTGGCCACAAAACTGCCTTCGGTAGTCACCTCAATGCTCGGTCCTGTTTCGCCATTGGACCAATTTACAGTACATCCAGCGCAAATATTCTCCGCATTCAGCAGCACCGATTCTCCAAAACAAAGGGCTGTGCTGCCAGATGCAAGGAGCGTGGGCACTTCGGGCAATGCGCTGAGTGTTACCTCCACTGTATTGGAAACGGGGCTGGCGCCACAAAGACTACTGGTTGGGTTGCGCACCACAGCGGTATAGGTTCCTGCCGTGGCGACGAGAATGTCAGCCCCTGTTTCGCCGTTGGACCAAAGTACCATGCAGCCTGCGCATACGTTTTCCGCATTGATTTGGACGGATTCACCGGTACAAAGCGCCGTTGTGCCAGCCGCCGTCAGCACAGCAGCCTCCGGGATGGTGTTGACAATACCTGAAACAGCCACGCGGGCGCTTTCGCAGACCTCATTGCTTTCTACTTCAAGGTCGTAGAGGTAGTAATAGAAATCCAATCCTGCGGTTGAACTTTTGATGGTCATTAAACCATCTAACATGTAGGGATAGTTGACCCCGGAATTATTGCGGAAGAAATTGGTGGAGTTGCCACAACCGATTTGCAGATTGGTTCCCTGTGGAATATCCATGTCCAAAATGACCCGATTTTCCCCGTCTGGTACAAAAATCGTTTTTTCGAGCAGCACCGTCTCATTGGCATCGCGCAACTGGAAAGTGCGATTTTTAGCGCCAGCAGCATAAACAAGGGCAGATTTCAAGCGAAATGGCCGAGCAGCATCAAAAATCAGGTAAAAATTCCCGGCGTGGTCGCCGCCGTTGCCAAACAAATTTGAGCTGGGTCCAACCTGTTGCGTTCGCAGGTAATCCGTTCCGGCACTGGCGTAGAACGTGGTGGTTTGGGTGAGATTGGTGGTGTATTCATTGCCTGTTCCCAGCGGAGTGGTTGCTGTTTCGTCGGCGTACCATCTGATTTTTTCTCCCGCTTGAGCGCTGGCCTCGAAGGTAAATTCGCCTTCTGCGCAACGTTCCACATCGGCAACGACGGGAACAGGCGGATCAAACAGGGTAATGTAGTCTACTGCTTCTAAGGTGTTTTCACCCGCATCGTTGGAGGATTTAAGCCGAACAGTATAGGTGCCACTGCCGCTGAAATTTACGGTCGGGGATTGCAGGTTAGAAGTGGCCGGATCGCCGCCCTCAAAAGTCCATTCCCAACTACTGGGGTAATTGGAGGATTGATCGGTAAATGTGACGGTCATTTCCCGGCATCCCTGCTTTTTGTTGGAAATGAAGGAAGCCACGGGCGCCTGAAGTTGGTACAAGGGTGATTCCCAAAGTCCGCGACCGTAGGTGCACGCAAAAATAGTGTTGGAGATGTAGTTGATTTCCAGTTCGTACACACGCACATTGGGCAAGCCTGAGAAAAAGCCGACCCATTGGCCGCCCAAATCATCATTGGTGTAGGATACGAAGCCAAAACCACCCACGTAAATACCGTTTTTGGCTGTATTTTCCCAAGTTGCGCAATATTTCGTGCCTGAAGGCAGGCCCGCGCTGATGGTGTTCCAGGTATTTCCGGCATCGGCGGAATGGTACACGTTAGAACCCGTGACAATCAGGAGTCGCTCGGGGTTTTGCGGATGAACGGCAATATAACTGATGCTGCTGGTGCCCCAGGATTTGGGCGTGGTAACCCAGGAAGTACCGCCGTTGGCAGTGGTGTAAAGGTTAGAACCACGAGAAACATAAATGCGCTGGTTATTGGAAGGCGCGAGTTTCATCTGATTCATGTTTCCATTTTCGTAGTTGGAAATTTTAGTCCAGGAGCCACCGCTGTTGGTACTTTTCCAGACATCCTCAAAGGCGACATAAATGGTATTGGCGACCTGCGGATCCTGTTCAAAAGGCGTGACCCAGGCTCCGTCTTCCACATCTGGCGGCTTGGAAATGGAACTGCGGGAATTCCCCTGATTCGTGGAGCGGTACATAGAACCATACTGAGAAGTGCCGTACAAGATGTTGGCATTGTTCCAGTCCACAAAGGTTTCCATGCCGTCGGCACCGAGCCAGTCCACCCAGTCCCGGTTGTTGCCCCGCATCACGCTCGTGCCATTGTCCTGCGAGCCACCCGAGACCACATTTGGATTCGTTTTGGACACTCCGATTTTGTAAAATTCCCTAATTCCGAGGCCCTCAGTTCTGTCTATAAAACTCGCCGCACCGTCAATGCTGATGTAAATCCCGCCATCGGAACCGACGTAGAGGGTATTTCCAACAAATTTTAGAATGTCAATATCCGCGTGGTTATAACCTACCCCCAAGGAGGCGGCGGTGCTGGGAACCCAGTGAGAAGTCAGGTTGAACGAAGTCCCACCGTTGGTTGATTTCCAGGTGTGAATACCCGCGATATGCACCTCTTCGGCATTGAACGGACTGACGGCCACATCCATATCGCGAGGCGCTTGACCGCGGTCGTCGTCGCCTGTGGCGCTGTATCCGAAAAAATTAATATCCGCACCGTCAATGAGTTTGGTAAAAGACGCACCACTATCGGTAGATTTGTAAAAAGCGCCAAAACGCCCGCCACTTGACTCCAAAACGTACACAACATTGGAATTTGCGGGCGAAACCCCCATCATTTTGTAATTATTGTCGGCCGTACCAAAACCCGTGATTTGGGTGAAAGAATTGCCGCCGTCGGTGGAGCGAAACACTGCCCGACCAGAAAAATAGATCGTGTTGGGATCTCCGGGCTTAAATTCCACATCGTATCCAACTACTCCGCTGACACCGGGTACTGCGGTCCAGTTCGCGCCGCTGTTGGTAGAGCGGTACAAACCATTAGACTCCGAAACGGCGTACACGATATTGGGATCGGTGGGGTGGTATTGAATGCGGCTGACGCGGCCATTTCCGCCCACGTTATTGGTTGTATTCCAAGTGGCACCTGCATCCGTGGAGCGATAAATTCGGCCAGAGGTGCTGCCCCAGAGGTACTGTGCATTGTTGTAGGGAGAAATTTCGAGGGAAAAAACATCCACGGTGGTGAAGTCGTCGGTCAGATTGACCCAGGTATCACCGGCATCGAGGGTTTTCCAAACGCCGCCGGTGGGACTTCCGACGATGAGGTGATTGGTATTGCTTTCGTCTATGCCAATGGAGGTGATTCGGCCCACGCCGGGGTTCCAGCCGGAGGTTGCGTTGTGGTAAGTAGGGCCGAGTTGTTTCCAGTCGCCCCCGAAATTGCCGGATTCCGTCTGTTGTTTGGAGGCAAATTTGCGGTAGTCGCGGGCGCGGCGGGCCAATTCTACATTGGGAATTTTAACCCCGGTTTCATCCAATTCCATTTGGGCCACGTATTCCCAGCGCTTGTACTGCTTGTGGCCAGTTCCCCTCCCACGACCCACGAGGTCGAAATGCGCCTCGGCTTCTTGCTGGATTTCCGCCAGGGTATAGGTGCCTGCGTCTATCATTTCTTGATATTTCTGGGCGGATGCGGGTAGATAAAGCAGTGAAAAACAGAGCAGTGCGAGTAAGCGAAAGTGCATAATCAGGAAGATTGAATTGGTGAAGCTGATGATTTTAGAAAGTTAGCGGGGGATAATTGTTAACAAAGATACAAAGACCCTGAGGACATTGCGCAGCATCAATTTGGCACATTGGTTACGTTTTTGCATTTTGGACGATGAATCACATCATCAATGTAATTTGAGTTAGGCAGATCACCTAAATCATAGTCCATTTTTGAACAATCGGCGACACATCACAAAATACCCAAAACGGTGGAGGGTGGATTGCGCACCTTTGGGGAATTCTTTAAAACAACCCAAATTTTATGCGCACAATCTTCCTACTTCACGTCCTGGCGTTGCAAACAAGCCTTGCATTTGCCTCTCCGGTCCACGCGACTACAAGCCATCTTCTATTGGTGGATTCCCTCATCTGCCCGGCTCAGGTGGTCGTAGCCTGTGAGCAGCTCAGCCCTAATTTATTGGACTACGGACCGGCAACGGTGACCGCTGGCACTTGCCTCGACACTATCCTGAGCACGGCTGATTTAACGCAGTTCGACACTGTGTGCAGTCGCGGTACGATTGCGAGGCGTTTTCAGGTAAGTTATTGTGACGGCAGTTCAGCGGAGTGTGTTCAAAATGTGGTGGTGAACCATACTCAAAACTTCTTCATCAAATTCCCAGACGACATTTACAGTGATTTTTGCGACGGCACGAACGATTATGGTATGCCGGTTGTTTTTGGCGATGATTGCGAAATGGTAGAGATCAGTTTCACGGATCAACAGATTCTCCCGGTCCCTGATGCGGGCTGTGTGCTTATTGTACGAGATTGGACGGTCATAAACTGGTGCACCTACAATCCCCAAATGGATGTGGACTACGTGCCAAATCCAAGGCCTAGCCCCATCAATCAAAACCCAAGTAATCATGTTGGCCCGATCGTTTCCGCTTGCGGAACGGCGCCACCTTGGGCATCCACCGTTATCAAAGTTACGCCGCAAGATTCCGCCCCCACCGATTATTGCACCTTTTGGCATCCGAACACAAATGGATACAAGTACACGCAGAGCATCAAGGTATTCGATTACATCGGCCCCGTTTTTACCGACTGTGCCAGCTCGACCAGCTCGATTGCAGACACGACCGACAACGACCCGGAGTACTGGAATCTGAATCCCACCGGACTTGACCTGGCCGAAACGGCGGTTGATTTGAGTACTACTCTGACTGATGTCTGCACCGGTTCATTAGTGGGCGCGCCCTACCTCCTTTATTTGGATCTCAATGCCGATGGGGTTTGGGAAACGGTGATTGATTCCCGATTTCCGCCGCCCGCAGGTATGGTGCGCTATGATAATGCCAACACGCCCGGCTACATGGGCGGAACGCTGCTTGCCTTCGATAACAGACCCGTGCCAACGGAGCAGAAATGGCGATTTGTGGTACAGTGGACGAGTATTGGCACCCAATCCACCCTGTCGGTGCGCTGGAATACTGAAGCATCGCCGACTACTTTTGTTGTGCCGGAATTGCCCAATGGTCGCCACAAAATCCAATGGAACGGGGAGGATCAATGCGGCAATTCAAGCCTTTGTGAGCGGCTGTTCAACGTGGGCGACACCCTTTTGGTCAGCACGCTTTCACCCCAAAACCAAGGCTTCGCCTTGTTCCAAAACGAACCCAATCCATTCGGGAGCAACACCCGTATTCGTTTTGAATTACCCGAATACACGACCGCTACCCTTTCGGTTTGGGATGCCAGCGGCAGGATGATGTACCGCCAAACGGAGGATTACGCTCCAGGCGTTCATGTTGTAAATCTGGGAAAAGAACACCTGGGCACACCCGGCGTTTTGTTTTACAAACTGGAGGCCGGCGCGCATGTAGCCTGGCGTAAAATGGTACTTGGCTGGTAATCAGCACGAGGAGCAGGCGGCTGGAACTAAAGTCAAGAATTGGAAATCTGATATTTTTATCCGGGATCTACCTTCCCGAAAGTTTGAAACTTTCGGGAAGGTCGGGGGCAAGACTGATGAAACTGCCGCTTGCTTCTCCACTCAAATGAATTTCTGACCAAGGTTTTGCACCGCACAACGAGCAGGTTTCCCTACTTTTGCGACATGACATTCCTTGATGCCTTTGGGCTTGAACATGCTGAACGCATGTATATAACTCAATGTTTATCAGGCTTTTCTGTACACCAAACCATGAATCCTGCAACTAATGAAAAGCAAAATGACAGAGGAAGAGCTCTTGGAGGCGCTTCGGGGTGATATGGCGGCGCAGGACAGGGCATTGCAGGCTTTCTTTATAAATGACCCCGAACCGTTCAATCAGGTCAAGCGATTTGTGCTGCGCATGAATGGCACATTTGAAGATGCGGAGGAAATTTTTGATGATGCGGTTATTTTTCTCGTTCAAAACTTACAGCGACACGCTTTTGAGAAGCGCAGCAAACTGATGTCCTATTTTTTTACTATAGCGAAAAACCAATGGTTTCAGCGATACAAAGTAAAACATCCCACACAGCCGCTTTCAAATATCGAATTTGAATTGATAGATATCGCGGATTCAGACCCTCTGGAAAAAGAAGCTATCCATGAACTGCTCGACTATGGTCTGGCACAATTAGAGGACCGCCAACGAGAAATCCTGCTAGCCAAATACTTTGGCAACAAATCAATGAAAGAAATCGCAGCCGACTTTGAACTGTCCAATGAGAACATTGCTAAGAAATATGTGGATCGTTTTCGCGGATATTTGTTGGAACACTTGAAGAAACACCCACGCTACGCCCAAATCACCAAAAAGGATTAATAGTATCATGGACAACGACGAACTCAAAAGCCTAGCAATAGAGCGATACCTGGACGGCCGGATGACCGAGGCAGAAACCATTGCTTTTGAACAACAAATGCAGGCAGACCCAACCCTGGAAGCCGCCCTGGAAGACGAACGTTTGGTGCGGGCTGCAATGCAACGACAGCGTGAGCAGGATTTGCGAGCGAAACTGAAGAGGTGGCGACAAGAGGTGCCTGAAGCGCCGGCAACTGAAGTGATGTTGCCCCAGAAAGGGTCGGCATGGCGGTTTGGGATAGGAATATTTGCGGTAGGGCTTTTGCTTTGGGGGGGGTATAGAATTATTAGTGGTTCAACAGAAGGCAAGCAAGGTACTGAAGGCCAGCATAGAGTGCCTTACAGGCTAGATTCGACCAGTCAGGAGGCAATTCCAGTTGCAAGTTCGGATGAAGTGACACCCCAAAAAGGATCCCCCAAAAAAGCCAATGATCCGCTGCCGAAGCTATTAGCAAGCGTCCAAACATTGATCCATTTAGACGAGGGTTATGCTAAACCTCAATTTAAAAACTATAGAGGGAACGTTGAAGGAGATACACTTTCTTCCACGATTGCCAAAAAAGAGGCCATTACAGCACTGGGGGAAAAGAACTTCGCTTTGACACTTAGCTGGATTAAACAAGCCGATCAATCCGATGCGGAGGTGCTTTACATTAAAGGCCATGCACTTTTTGGGGCCAAACGTTATCCAGAAGCCGCAAAGGCATTCAGAGCACTCATTGACAATAAGCGCTTTGGAATAGATGCTCGCTGGAATATGGTCATGTGCTATTTCGCTCAGTACCCAGATGGACAAGAGGATTATCTACGGGAGATAACCTTAATGCTGCAAAGCGATTCCTCGCCGAGCTTGCGCAAAAAGGCCGAAAAATGGAAAGAGATGGTGCAGAATACTATGCCGGATAATTATTAGAGGCCCACTTAGTACCGATGAAATAATAACCTGCCGATTTGGAGGTGAGAAATTTGGTGTCAGTTAAGGCGCGAGAAAGGCGCATAGTGGGGCTACGCAACTTTCGAGCAACGCAAAATGACAGCAAATTTGGCCCTCCAAATCGGGAGGTTATTATTTCATCGGTACTTACTTCATCGGCATTTAGATTCAAAATCAGCGAAGCACCCCCAACCCCACAACACCAGCCCAAAACCAAGGGTGACACGCTTCCGAAGTTGGTGAGTTCAGCCAATCACGTTTGGCTTTACAGAGTGCTTGTTGAGCTATTTTACCTTGTTTAATATAATCAAGCATCGCTACCGTGATTCGACTGTTTGAATAGTCGTTTACACTCCATAGTGTTGTCACCAAGCCCCGCGCACCAGCATAACTGAATGCGCGTGCGATACTGACCAGTCCTTCCCCGGGTTCCATCTTGCCGAGGGCTGTTTCACAGGCACTGAATAATACTAAATCCGCAGTTATCTGAAGATTATAGACCTCTGAAATGAATAGCAGGCTCTTTTCCTCAGGGCGGTCTTTTTCAGGGAAAAATGCAACATATCCATCGTCGCCAGCTTGACCGTGAGTAGAAAACAGCACTATTCGGTATTGCGATATCAGCGACAGAAAAGCATCTTTGGTAGCTGCCTGTCCAAGCAAAATATCGCCCCCGAGCAGCCGCCTGGCCTCGGTGGCCTCCCATCCTGATTCAGGTAAATGGCCAAATTTTCGCTTGGCGTTTGGACTATTGGTTGGAATTGGCTGATTGAAAGGGGCACAAGCAAGCAGGGGTTTTGTCTTGGTTTGCTTAGATGAGCGGGTGGAAGCTTCGCGCAGTAATGTGGCGGAGTAGGCAAAACTGATGCAATGTTTTTTCAAGAGGTATGGGTAGGTATTGAAAGCGCCCGATTCCTCAGGTTCCTGGGTCAACATGGCATCAAAAGGAAGCAGCCATAATATGCCGTCTGGCACTACGATAAGTACAGAGTCTTCCATCCCTAGTTGGAGTGGTAGAATTAGTCGGCGGTACAAATCCAACGCATTTTGTTCGTAGGCAGTTTGGGCAGATACCCATATTGCTTCGTCGTAAGTATCTGTAGAATAGGGCAATGTAATGCCCCGCCACATCTCCTGTACTTTCTTCTCTAATTGAAAATCGAGCGGAATGACCTGCGTTTCATATCGGTCTTTGCTGAGGGTAAAAATGAAAATGGTACTGTCCCCCACAAAATAATGGACCATAGTCTCTCCTGGGCGGAGAATTTTATGTTGCACGTCTTGTAAGGAAGCTGTGGGTGTGCCGAAACGAAATTTGAAGTATTGGTCAAATTGGGCCAGTTGGGATTTAACCTGAGCCAAATTTTGCCTGAGTACTGCCAGCTTTCCTTGGGCGTCAAAATACCTCGAATCACCAGACGGCGTTTCCTTCAATAGTATCTCTGCCCGTGCAATTTCGTGTTGCAGACTTCGGTATTTCGCGGTGAGTGAGTCAGGCACACCCGCATAGTGTATAGCGGCATCTTCCCGGAATTTACCATATAGGTTGAGTGCACGGGTTTCTTCTGAACGTGCGAAGGTATGTTCGGTATGACTTCCATACTTTGCTATTTCGGCATGCATCGCCCATTCCGCAATCCTTCTGGCATCCCGAAGCAACTCTTTTTGCTCTGCAAAACTCAGCCTCATTTCGCGGAGCCGGTCCATTATAGAGTCTCCTAATGCAAATACTCGAAGTGCCGTATTGAGATTTACCGTATCTTGGGTATTCTTGAATACATCATAATGGAGTTTCCCCAAATCTGTCAGGCCAGCTAGAAGCAAGTAAGATGGCTGAGCAGAGGCTAAAGCAACCACACGAGGTTCTTCCAAGCCAAGTGCCTTGAGTTGTTTAAGGTAATAGGTACGAGCCTGATTGTATTCTCCCCGATTGTGGTAGAAATTGCCAATGGTTTTATAAGTATTCGCTCGGCGGATATGTTTTGGGGGAAAGTTGGCCTCATCAAGCTTTTCGGCTTCCAGAAATTGAGCAATAGCTGCATCAACTTTCCCGCGTTTGACGTTTATTAAACCCAAACCCAATAATGCAGATGTCTGATTGGGGTGAAAGCCAAAGTTGGTTTCCCAAAAATTGATGGCGATGCGGTAGTGAATCTCGGCAGCATCCAGCGAATCTTCTTTAAACAAAGTGGCACCCAAGTTGTAGTTGATGCCTCCGAACTCGAGATACAGATCGTCTGCCTGTTCTTTCCCCAGTTGTAGCGCACGTCTAAACAGGGCTTTTGCCTCTGAAAAGCGGTGTTCAAAGTTTGCAATAGTTCCAAGGTTTTGCCAAATTTCTATCAGATCAACAGTGGGTTTCCCGCTGTTCCATTGTAAGTACAGCGCCTCACTCCTATGCAGATAATCCTGAGCAGCAGCCAGATGTCCCGTCTCTATTTTTAAACTGCCGAGGTTATTCAGTAACGATGCAAATTTGAACTTAGGATCAGTTGGGTACTTCGATCTAATTGCATACGATTGCAGAAAGTATTGCTCGGCCAGCTCGTAGTTCCCACGATCTGTATGGACATTTCCCAGGTTGTTGTATAGCAATCCAAGAAGCTTTTCTTCGCACCCGTCTTTTCGCATTTTGCAAATTTGCGCAGCCTCCTCTAATCGCACCAATGCAGCATCGAAATCGCCCATCAAATCTGTCAGTACCGCTGCTATGTTGGACAATGACCTTAACACCTCCTCGTGTTCGCTGCCGAGATGTCGGCGGCGGATGTTCAGCGCACTGTCAAAATGTGTCAAGGCTTCTGTTGCCTGATTGTTGTTATAAGATGCTATACCCAAAATGGACCATGCCGATGCCTGGTATTGCGGCAAAGATTTATGTCGTGCATAGGCCAGCAGTCTGTGTCCACAGGCAGTTGCTGAGTCAAATTGGACGATACTGATGAACCGCTCGGCCCGCGCCAACATACTTTCAGCAAGGGAATCTATTGGAGTAGCAGCTAAAAAAATGGGGCAAAATATGAGCGCAAAGAGGGTGGGTAAAAACTTCATTTGACAGATGATTTCGTTTTGAGTAGGTAGGCTGCCCCACCTATGCCCGACTATGCGCAATGATTCTATCTCACCAGAACAACTTTAGCGTTGAAGCGCTTGGATGCGTTGTTGGTAAATTCTGCGTTGTTGACTTTGGCATAATAATTGGCTCCCGATGCATAAGTTATGGTCGCTCTGGTTTGTCCCGCGTACGCATAAGTTCGACCACTAATCAATATACTGGTGCTGCTTCCGGCACCATTACTTGAGCCTGTGGAGCCCTGAAAAATGCGCTCACCATCATCGTTGAACGACCAAGCACCATATAGGCGATAGGTTGTAGTATTGTCATAAGGCAGTACATAGGTGAAGCTCCCATCACCGTGGAATACAAATTGAGATTGTAACAGACGTTGTTTGCTCGGAGCAATCCAATCGTAGTTACCCTTGATCCAATCAAACTCTGCGATTGCACTGACTCGAAAAGTGGTTCCTGCTTGGGAAGTATTGCTGATGTTTGTTTGTTGTTGGTTGTATGTTTCCAACCCTTGAGCCAAGGCATCCCAAGTGGCCGGATCACAAGCACTGAAAATGCTGCTCAACAACAGAAGTATGGGGAACATGATGAAGAATTTCCTTTGCATGCGATTGGTTGGATTTGAGAAGTGACACTTTTTTTCAAAAATTGTCACTTCTCAAGGTGTACTAAAAATCAAGGCGACACCAACAGTTTCACCGTCTTTAAAGGCTTTCCCTCAGCCGTCACGCGTACCAAGTATGCACCCGGCTCTAGGGCTTGGCGATTGAACGTAATCCGTGTTTCGCCAGGCTTCACTGCGTCCTCCAGCAAGGTGTGCACGAGCCGACCATCTGAGGTAAAAATATCTACCCGCACCAGGGTTTTTTGTTCCAACAGGAAGTCGAGGCTGAAAGGCTCTCCAGCGGCCGCCGGATTAGGGAACAGTGACACTTCAGCGGCAAAGGAAGGCGAATTGCCTTCAGGAATTGAACGTTCTTCGATCTCTTCATCGTCGAACCCGCTACCTCCCGGGCGGATTTGTGCGATTCGGGTGGCGTATTTTTGATTCGTACCACCTCCAATGCAGGCTGCCGTCCACAAGCGTGGTGCTGTCGTCGTATTCTTCTTGCGGGCAATACCCGAGTAATCGCCCCATCGAGACCACGTTTTGTTATCCAGATTAACCATGTTCGTGCCAGCGCCAAAGATTATCGAGTTGGGCGACACGATATTGGAGTTATCCACTTCTACAACTGCGGCACTTGGAAACACCGTTGTGCTGCTGTACAGGAAACTGATCATGGCCGATTTATTATTCGTTGAAGTGCCCGACCACGCCACTGAAGGCCAGGCAAAGTCCCAATTGGAGGCACCTATTTGGCGAGTAGTTAGTGCTTTGGAGCTTACATTGATGCGGTGGTAATGCACGCCCGTCCAAGCGGTGCTGTTATATCTGGCTGCAAAGACGTAGTGTGCAATCCCATCCTGATAAAAGCCGCTTTGAATGCGTGGGTCGCCGGAGTCGAGCCGTTCAGAGGTGTTTTTTTGATAGGCATGGTAGCCCTGTTGGAATGTTGGAGTTGGAATGTCGTATTTGACAAGTTTTTCGTCGCTGGCGGTCAAGTCTTTGGTAAGACTAAATAGAAGGGTTTTGGAACTGCTGTTGGTGGCATGGGCTACCAGGTAGCACCCGGGGCCATAATTGCCCTGACCACCCCAGGAAAGCGGCATAATAGTTTGTGGTGATCCGGTGATATTGTACCAATATTGCCATTGGAGCGAAGTATTGCCATTGTATCCACCTGATTTGGTGATTTGATAAATGAGGGCTTGATTGTATTGATTATTAACATTGTATAGATTGCCCGTAACATACACTTCGTTGTTAGAAACTCCCACCCGGGGGTAATCAAGCCAACAGTTGTTGTTTAGTGGGTTGCCCGTGAGGTAGTAAATATTCCAGGCCTGCGCGGGGTTATTTGTCTTTGAAAACGCGACCAAAACTTTCGAGGTGGTAGGATGATTGCCCACCAAACAAACTAAAACAAATCGGTCGGAACCGCTATCATAGATTACCACAGGGTCGAAAAAATGATTACTAACACCATAGTTGCTGCCTTTAAAAAAATCGTAGAGGGATGCCGAAAGCAATTGAGTGCCACTAGTATTGTACACAGCCACCCTGCTATTCATAGCCGAGAGAATATACCCACCATTGGAAATGGCAATGGTATTGTCGGGTGGTATTCCGCCGTTGAGCGCCGTAGCGTTGAAGCCGGACACCACCACAGGGTTGGCACCGGAGAACTCCTCCACGTTGGCCTGAGGCCCCAAGCCTGCCGATTCAGGATTCGTCAAGTCCAACTGTTTGAGTAGATCAAGACCAGCCACTTCGTTCGAGTTAAGCGGGTTGGTCTGGTCATGTATGCTTTTAGTCTCGATGAGACGCATCCAAGGGCTGGGGTTTTCTCCGGGTACAATCACCCCGGCGAGGGGGGCATATTGTGTGCCAGAGGAGGTGGCTGCGGGGCTGCTCTCCATTAGATCCTGATCAGGAACAGGTGCTTTGGCGTGTTGAGCCAATAGCTCAGGAGCAGACAGCAAGAGGAGGGTAAAGGCGAAGAGAAAGGTGGTTGTAGATTTCATTGTGTAACGTTTTTTTTGTAAAAGCATGATAATGGCGCATCGTGCAAATCCATAACATTACCATTAGTATTGAACTAGGGGATTTGGTACCCAGCAGGCGGGGCATCTTTTTTCTAAAAAGATTCGCACACCGCTTCTACTTCGACCAGAGTACGAAGCCTGACTTACTAGGTGCCTCCTCCTGCCTTGAAAATCTAAATCTGTCTCCCAATCAATACATTACCTGCCAGATGCACCACTAGGAACAAATTCTCCGGTATTACCCATGCCAGTAGGTATTTGCTTTGCATGGTATCGCTCTAGCAGGTACTGTCTTATTTCGTCTGGGCGGTATGCGTTGAGATTGTTTTTGTTCACAGCTGTGTGTGAAATTGAATAAATCTTAGTCCGATCTTCTGCGATTTCAGATTTCAATCCCTGCCCAACTCCATTGATAAAATGAATAGGACCACCATAGCTGTTGTACAGAAAGTATAGGTTGTCATAGAGATATTCTTCTTCCAAATCCTCAAATGCATCGGCGATCATCACCATGTAATAAAAGCCGTTGATTGGCGGCATAGTGAAATTTGTAGCAATCCCCTCAGTGGAAGAGCCGAACCACGCCTCCGCAAGTGTTTCACCCGGGTTAATGGTTACATTCGCCCAATTGTTCGAGGAGTAGCCTAAGCCTTGAGCGTAAGGACCTTGTTCGCCAGATGTTCCATAGTCATTGGTAATGTATTGGTGTTGAATGACACCATAGTCCTCTATATCGTAGGCGTTGACGTACATATATAGGATATGCCAGTCTTTGGATGCTTGGACGCTTGTATTGCCAGTGTTTTTTAGATTCCAGATGAGTAGGCGTTTTGAAGGATCGCTTACACCGTTGTCCCGGTCCTCTAAGCGAGACATGGCTATGTTTATACCATTGACTGATGTGCCGGGATTAACTGGATCACTAGTCGATGCGTCATAGGCTGCGAATATACAATTGGTAAACTCTGTATTGGTAATCAAGTCGTAATCTACCCATGCATAGCCACCGTCCCCCCAAGCTTTACCCCATGAGTTTACGATGCGGAAAGCATTAAGCGCATCGTCGTAACCTACAATGGTCATAGCATGGCCGCCTAAAATGGTACCGTCCAATATACTGGAATTGCGCATCACACCGCTTTCACGCCAGCGGCCAAAAGACTCTGTGACGATTGCCCCAAATACCAGCGGGCGTTTTTCAGCAAGTTTTGCTTTGATTGCATTCACGGTAATTGGCAGTTCGCGATAGGATTGGATTTTATAGTTGTTTGCTTCCGACGACCAAGAAGCTACAGGGAGGCTACTGCAATTGCCGAGGTCCTGGTAGGGGACCGTCTGCATAGTGGCTACACCCCGTTTTTGCAATTGATCCAATGCATATTCAAAATGGGTGCCATTGCAGTCGGCACCCTTGTTATTATTTGGGATAGACCAGAACAGGTCTTTTGGGCTAAATTGACGGCTGAAATCTGCGAGTTGGCTACCCGTCAAATTATTCCGGATGCCTTGCATTGCGGTACGCTGATAGTATCCACAAGCCCAAGCAACACATGTACCTAAGTTACCCTGATTCCCCACTGGGGGCATGTATGGCGTTAGGTCTATCTTTGCAGGGGGTGTGCCGCTAAAAAGCATTGGGTCATTGGGAATAGTGGCACTATTTTCTGAACCAAGCCAGCCAGTCTGTGTAGATAGATTATGCAGGTGTTTCCATTTAGGTGTCGGGGGATCTCCGTTCAATGATGATTTTTCGCAGGAAGCAAATGAGATTGCCAAAATGCAATACCATAAAAATGGTTTGAAAATACCGATTTTATTTCCAACACAGTCAAAAAAGTAACCGCTTGGTATAATACGTCCTAAATTGTCCATGATATAAATTTAAATGATTGATAGTCAAACGGATCATTATCCAAACATTCTTTGGATAATTGTGTATAGTATCATGTCAAACTTTCAGTCCACCGTGGTATATCCTGCTAATTAAATTGTCAATGACATACGACTTCATACCAGCGTACAACCTGTTCTCCTCCTCTTGCATACGATTATAATAATAGGTAATGACGAGGCTCAGAGTCAATGCAAATGCAGTGGTATCGAATGCCACATTGAGCATATTAGTTATCAGGGGTAATTTGGTATAGTCTGTCGCTAAGTGAAAATTTCCAATGGCTCCCGAAATCCCAAGTACAGTTCCTAAAAACCCCAGACTAGATATACCCGGTGCGACATAGTTGAGCACCTCGTAGCCCCCTTGACTTTGATCACGCAAGATTTCTACTTGGGAATCTAGAACCTGTAGTGTGTCAGACACAGACCCTTCGTTGCGATATTGTGTGCAGGCTTTTTTGATAAGGCTAACCAGTTGTCTTCCGCTCCCAGTTTGTTCAATTTCAATCATTTTGAGTTTGATTTCGTTGACTTGCTTAGAGTCCAGTACTTTTTGCTCTCCAGTTGGTAATAGGTTCATCCTAAATGCATCCCACTCTACACGAAGTTTATCATGGTGAAATCGCAAAGTAAGGAAACCGTACAAAAAGAAAAACATGGTTAACATTTGTATTATGCCAGAAGGGAAACTACCGCCAAGCAGTACGGCTAAACGGTGAAGTAGCGATTCTTCTTGACCTGGTTTAAGATTATAGGTAAGCGTTTCGATTGAGAACATGGCCAGTGAAAATATGATTGCTCCTCCCATGCTAATAAGGAGTATTAAGGTTTTGTTGTTCATGACAAAATTGATGCAGTTAAAATATTGCTTAAATGAAACCTCAGTTGATAGGGGTGAAAACAGCTTGTCCTCCTGCGCTTATCTCCAGATCGCCTAGTTTTACGCCCGGGAATTTCGCATATGAAACTTCTTTTTTGAATTCACGATAAAATTGAATTTTGTTGTTTTTATCACCTAAAGTTGCACTAACTATTGCATTAGTAGGCCCTTGTTTTTTTATATGATTCCATACGAAAATTTCATATTTTCCTGGTTTGACATCTTTATAGCTCCGGATAGCCTCTTGCATTTTTTTTCCCTTTTCCTTGAAATAGTTGCCAAATGCCGTGCGTTTATTACCCACCCAACACATTACGTTGTTTCGCTTTACCACAAGGTCAAGATCTTTGTCTAAATTGTCCCAGCGCACCTCGAATACCAAGGAACCGAGTAGCGGTGCCCCTGGCTCGCGGCCATCCATAGGGTCAGAACAGGGCGCGGTCGAAGCGATTTCAGTGCGAAAAACGCAGTCTTCCTTCTCGATGTCTGTAATATTGAGGCTGTAAGTTTTCGTGTTTAAGTTGAACGGTCCAAGGGTTATATTTTCTCCATAATTGCCCTTGATTTCAGTATTGTCAATACTTCCTTTCCAGCCTTTCGACCCGCCGTTTACGGTGGATACAGTCAGCTGGAACGTGAATCTATCGTCGTAGGGATTGTTCTTGGTATCATTGTCAAGACACTGAAATGCATCTGTATAAACAGAAATTTTACAGCCAGTAAATCCTGGAGGAGTGGAGGATTGTGTAGGGGAGGTGACAGTAGGAAGTGTATTTACAGGGGTCGGTGAGGTTGGCTCTTGCCAAGATGGCCTGTAGTTGTCTAGTGCAGGCAGGTTTCTGCCCATGACGCTGTCTTTGGGTAACGACTTGTACCCAATAATAACCATTTGCAGGGTATCACCCGTTTTAATCTTGAGTTTCAGACGTAGACTATCGGGTATTTCTGACCAAACACTCCCGTTTCTTGGATCAATCCAGGTAGGCAAGGGTGCCTCTGTATTGATACGCGTACCCTTGGGCACCAACAGAAATAGCAAAATAATTGCTCCTAGTGCCCCACTGAGCAAATCAACCAACGACAGTAAATTGACGTTGTTAATATTGGTGTTGTTCTTTCTGCGCATGATTATTAAAGTAGTTAATTCCCAAACGAAGATTTCCCTCCATCCTTAATTTCGTCAAAAAGAGGCCTTAGTTTGTGTTGAAGTACTACCTGTTTATCTAACCCTGTTCTTACACCGCAAGCTGTACACTGAGTGGCTATGGGCTGCAAGTCACCCCTACAGTTCCAACAGCGCAGGGTGCTCGTGGATGCAGCATAATTTTTGCTATCGGGTTCTAATTCAGAAATATTATGGACCATATCACCAACTAAAAGGATATCACAATTCGAACAGACCGATGCACTAATATTATTGATAGTGCTACAATTCAAACATTTTAACATATTCTATGTAGATGGAAATGTTAGTGACTGAAAAGTGGAAATGTGTAGCCAAAGTTGAACATAAAATTTAGGTTTTTTTCATCCAGAATATTATAATCGGTTCCCAAATCAGTTAAACCTAGGCCAGACTGCAAACTGACAAAAAAGGTACGATTTGTATCTTCGTTGTACTTAAAGTAACCGATACCAAGGATGACACCCACATCAATTAATCTGCGATCATCATTCTCTCCAGTTCCAAAATCCAGATTTCCAGTTTCTTTTTCAACGTCTCTGATGTTGTAATTGTATTTGCCCGATAACCCCACACCGAGCATAGGCCCTCCTAGTAAATAAAACCCCCTACCTTCTTCGGAAAAACGCCATTGTAATAATGGGTTTATTTCGAGGTAGTTAAGATTATCAGTGAAATAGCTGCCAGAAGGAAAATCTAGATTTTTCTCTACCACCAGCTTGCTGCCTTTTTGGATGTATCGAACAGTAGGTTGCAAAACAAGGCGCTGTCCACCAAGCGGTACCAAGGCAGTTGCACCAAAAGAAAATGCCAGGCGGCCTTTCGAGTCAAAAAAGTCGTTTTGCTCTTTCGATAACACAGATAGGCGAAGCCCTGCTCCAACTTCAAAACCTATACTTGGCTGGGCGGCGGCGGATAGCGTTGTGAGAATTAATGTAGCAAAAACAAGAATGTTGATCTGTTTCATTGTTCAGTTTTAAATTTATATGCTCTCTACGTTGAGATTTCGACTTAATGTGGGACTTCTCATGTCAAAACATTACGCCAATTCACAGTATTCCATCTCGCGAAAAGCATAGCTGATTGACATCTCTAAATCCTTTCGTTCGGGACTTGTCAATTTGGTACCCAGTGCTTTATCGAAAAAATGGTTTTTTGGGGGAGCAAGTTTCCAATGGCCTGCCTTCAATGTTGCGCACTTTTGTGATTCTGCTTCCTTGCAAAAATTCCACTTGCGCAAAATCTCCGCAATGATTCAAATTTCCCACCTCATGAAACTAATTGGGAATTTGTCATTTTCCCCGAGATTAAGGATAATTTTACAGGGTTTTTGCTTTTATCATCCATTTTTAAAGGATTAATTTTTTTGCAAAATCAATCAATTTGCCAAATAAAGATTAAAAACAAATACCTTACTTGGAAAACGCCCATTTTATCAGCACTATGTTCTGAATTTAAAGCATTTTTAAAAATTTACTGAAAACCCATACCTTTCCCCGAAAAAAATAGGCCAATGCAACAAATAAAACTTCTTTTACTCCTAAAAAAATTGAGCAAACCCGAGCTGGAAGGCTTCCATAAATACCTCAAACAAAACCACCCCCGAGAGAAAATCGGACTGCTTGTTTTCGAGTACCTGATCCAGTTTTACCCGAATTTTGACCAGAAGGAAAAACTTCAAATTCCCTACGCCTTTCAAAAAATCTTCAAAGCAGATTTTGACAAGGACGACCATGCGCGCAAGAAGATGCTGAACACTGCCTCGGACTTGTACAAATGGCTGAAAAACTTCCTCATTATTTCAAAATCCCAACAAAATCACCAGGTCCGGCAAGCAATCTGGCTGAGTATTTTACAGGAACGGGGAATGAAAGAAGAATTTTCCAGAAAAGCGGCCGAGTTCTATCGAAAAACCCGGAATACCCCATTCAAATCACCCGCAGACGCATTACCCAATTGGATGGCGAGTTATTTTCAGCGGGAACAACTGGCCCTGGACAAACCCCTGGTTAAAGCAAAAGTCATACAGCAATGTACCGAAACCATGATGGACTGCTGGGAAATCATACGCTTGAAAATGGCCTGCGAAATGAGCATGGTTAGTAAATCCACGGATCAGATACAAGCCCAGCAGATAGCAGAAGTGACTGATTTTAAGCAACTTGGTCTATCTAGTTTGAAAGAAATCTACGAGGTATTGTGGCGGTTAACAGATTCAGGGGAAGACCTTTATTTTGTCCAACTGGAGTCGCTGCTCAAAAAAAACGGTCAGCACATTGATACCAATGAGTTGGAGTGGATCATTCGATACGCGCACAATTTTATCGCACAAAACAGCCGCCAAAATCAGGATGATACCCATAATGAAAGGATGCACAGCCTCAACAAAATCTGTCTTGAATACGGTGTTCTTTTCCAAAACGGCTATCTGCCCTCCTCGGCCTTCGGCAATTTCGTGACGATGGCTTGTCAGGCAAACGATGTACCGTGGGCTTCCATGCTTGTCAAGAAGTATAGCCATATTATAATTGAAAACAATCGCCAAGACGCCATCCTGATAGGCCATGCCATCATTGCTTTTGAAACGGGCCAATATCAAGAAGTTGTTAAACTGCTTGAGCCAAAGGTCTTTGAAAACCACCTGGACATCCTCCGGGCCAAATCTCTTCTGTTGAGGAGCTATTTCGAAATCCAGGCCGACCAGGACCTCATACTTGATGTCTGTGCATATTTTGAAAACTTTTTGCGCCGTTCGCCCAAAACACATGCAGTCAGTGCCATGCTGGCCTTTGTGTTGAGTTTAAAAAGCATAGTGGCACAGAAATCCAGCAAAAAAGTGATTCTTGATCGGATTGAAAAAGCCCGAGCGATCTATTCCAAAAAATGGCTGTTAGAAAAAACAGCACATTATACGCCCAAGTTTTCTGCCCGTAATCGCTAGTGCCGCATACCCAGAATGGCTTATGAATTAGCGTGGTATTGGGGTGGGATACAGCTCCTTTCCCGCTGTTAGATCACCAAATCCTCAATAATTATGATCTCGGAAAACGCATTACCGCAAACCGTACCAAAGCAAAAATTATAGCGCCCGGATGGGAGCCCGGAGTACATGATGGAGGTGCTTGTGGTAAAGATGGGCGAGCTGGTATAGTGGTCGTCTTGCCTGACGTAGTATACCACGTACTCAGTAGCTCCACTTACCGTACTCCAGGAAAATGATGCCGCTCCAGCTCCCTGGCTTGTCACCGAAACCTGAGGCACAGGGCAGGTAGCTTCGAGCATTGTTGGGGGCACAAATCCATAAAGAATTGGGAATAGCAGCGACAAAACAATCTTAGAATACCAAGGTCGAAAATTTTTGAAATGGCTTTGCATCGAAAAAGATGTTTAGAGTGAAAAATGAGTGAAAAGCCTGCAAGCATGACAAAATGAGCACTCAGGCCCAAACAGTATCGCTACTGTGGAGCTATGGGTTTTCTGTCTTGCAACAGAAACCGATCTCTTTTTGCACGAAGACGTCAGGGGAAAAACCTGAGAACAATTACCGTTCTATTCTTATAGTTCACTCATCCGTGAATTGGTGTACAGTATTCTAAAAAAAACACCACGCTAAAATCATCAAAATGCTCCTCGGCTGGTTACCAACCCTAGAATAAGCCGTGTTATATCAAAATCCAGCTTTCCCCTCCACCCAAATGAATTTCCAAACAAGGTTTTGGCCGCACAACGAGCAGGTTTCCCTACTTTTGCGACACGACAACGTGGCTTCTTTCACCAAGCCAATTGTAAGTAACGTAAAAACACAAGCTCAACCATGCTCCAAACCGGCGACAAAGCCCCCGACTTCTCTCTCCGCGCCAGCGACAAATCGTTGGTGAAACTTTCGGAACAGCGCGGCAAAAATGTGCTGCTGCTGTTTTTCCCTTTTGCATTTACAGGCGTTTGCACCAAAGAACTCTGCATGATGCGCGACAGCCTTGCGGAATACGAGGGCCTGGATGCGCAGATCCTCGCGATTTCGGTGGACAGCCCTTTTACCCTGGCCAAATGGACGGAGGAACAAAGTTTCAACTTCCCTTTGCTCTCTGATTTCAACAAAAGTGTCAGCAAAAAATACGATGCTTACTATAAGGAATTCGCCTTCGGACTCAAGGGCGTTTCTAAACGCGCCGCATTTGTCATAGACGGACAAGGCGCGGTGCAATACGCCGAAGTGCTCGAAAATGCCGGAGACCTCCCGAATTTTGAAGCAATCAAACAAGTTTTAAAAGAGTTATGAGTTTTGAAACTAGAGTTATGAGTTATAAGTTATGAGTTATGCCGATTAAGCGTACACCAAAACTCATAACTCAGATCTCATAACTGATAACTCATAACTTATAACTCAAATCTCTCTCCGTGCCTGTAACCAAACCACTCTGGGAAGAAGACGAGGATGTCCTTGTCATGGACGATACCGATACTGGAACCGGTACGCCTGCTCAAATCATTGTGTTTAATGATGATTTCAATACCTTTGAATGGGTTATTGAGTGTTTTATGCAGGTTTTAGGACATAGCAGCGAGCAAGCAGAACAACTGGCCTTGATTATCCACAATAAAGGAAAAGCAACTGTCAAATCCGGAACTAAAGACGAACTGACCCCGCTCTGTGGAGCACTGGTTGACAGGGGTTTATCGGCAGAAGTGGAAGAGCATTAATGCTCAAAGTCAGTGCCCATTTTCTAACCAACTTTGTTTTCTGGCTCCGTTTCCCCATGCCCGTATTCTACCTCCCCGACGATGATTACCAAGTCTTCCCCCACCCGGAACAAGCGGAGGAAAGTGGTCTCGTAGCGGTAAGTACCGACCTGCATGATGACAGAACCTTGCTCGGCTACGCCAATGGGATGTTCCCCTGGTTTGAAGATCGCGGGCATTATTTTTGGTTCACCCCCGATCCACGTTTTGTGTTGTTTCCCAAGGAGTTGCGTGTGCACAAAAGCATGCGATCCATCTTTAACCAAGGTAAATTCCGGTACTCCCTCGATACCTGCTTTACCAAAGTCATGCAGGCCTGCGCCGCCACGCCCCGCAACGAACCCGGCCCGGATAGCACCTGGATCAATGAACAATTCATCAAAACTTATGCGCGTTTGCATGAGCGGGGCTTCGCGCACAGTGTGGAAGTTTGGGACGGCCCGGAATTGGTGGGCGGTCTGTACGGGATTTCTATTGGCAAGATTTTTTTTGGAGAAAGTATGTTCGCTCAGACTCCAAATGCGTCCAAAGCAGGTTTTATTACCTTAGTGCGCGCCCTCGAACACATGGGATTCTGGCTCGTGGATTGTCAGGTGGAAACGCCCCACCTCGTTAGCTTGGGCGCACGCGGCATCCCACGCACCGAATTTTACGAGTTCCTTACCCAAAATGCCTACGAAAAAACCTGGATGGGTAAATGGCAGTTTGTCCCAACAGGCGGCATATCCCTGCAACCCGACCCTTCGGAACTTTGATCCAAATACATCACTATGATACGAATGCTCTTGTTGCTTAGCATCCCTTTTTCCATGGCGGCACAAAACGCCGGAAAAAGTGATCTGCTCCTGTTTTCGCTCACCAAGACCGCAGACAGCACCTGGCGGCCCGATGCACCGCGTTTTCTCAGCGCCTTTAATCGGGGTGGTTACAACAACCAACCCAATTTCTTCGGCAATCATGAGTTGTGGCTCACCGCACAATTTCCCAAAGACACGACACAAACCGACCTCATCGCACTTGATCTGCTGCTGAAAACCCAAACCCGCGTGACGAATACGCCCAGCACCGCAGAATATTCACCCACGCCCATGCCAGGCGGCAAACGTTTTTCCGCCGTCCGGGTAGAGGAGGGCGGCAACCAACGCCTCTGGTCTTTCCCGCTCGACCGCTCCGACAATGGGCGCGTAGAATTCCCCAAAACATACAATGTAGGGTACCATTGCTGGCTGCAAGATACCCTCGTGGCCTTCTTTATTGTCGGCGAAAACGGTCTGCCGCACACGCTTCAGGTATTGGGAACCAAAAGCCAAAAACCCCAACGCATTGCATCCAACATCGGTCGCTGCCTGGCAAAACGCCCCGATGGCAAACTACTTTTTGTACAAAAAGCGACCGAACAAACCTGGTTTTTAAAAACCTGGGAGGCCAAGACCAATACCCAGGAAATTTTGTTGACCATGCCCGTCGGTGTAGAGGATTTTGTGCTGCTGCCCGATGCTACGCTGCTCTGTGGAAATGGCCCCAAACTCATGCAGCTCAACCTGCGCCGGGAAACCACCTGGAAAACCGTCTCTGATTTGAGCAAATACGGCGTGAAAAAAATCACCCGATTGGCGGCAAGCAAAGATGGAAAATTGGCGGTGGTAGTGCAGTAAAAAAATTCTCACAGCAACCTATATGAACGACTACAACACTTAAAAACAACTTACCTTGCGTTCTTTTTTCGGAAGTCGCCGTCCTGATTTTGGGACAGGCGGCTTCCGTTTTTTGGGGCGGATCAACCTCTATTTTGCTTAAATTCCGCTTCTAAACCGGCGATTTCGGTGTGTCCTTGAAGTGCCTGAACAAAATTTACACGATGAACACCCGGGCGAAACCCGCCATTTCAGAATTAAATAAATAATTTACGATTTATACAAAAGATTATTTGTACTTTTGCGCCCACTTTTGGGGTAACATCACATTTTATGCGTTTTACTCCGATTTTTCATTCTCATTCTGGCATTGGGCAGCATTGATATTAGGCGTTAGGTTTTTGTGGCAGAGAGCAATCTAGAGGTGTGCAGGTGTTGTTGGTTTCTGAAAAATAGGTTTCTGAAACAACAGACGACGCGTTCCTTCTTCGGCAAGCCTTCGATTTCCTTCGGTAAATGAAGGGACTAGAAGGCAGGTGAAGCAATAACTACGAACAGCAGCGCGCAAGTCAAACAGTCCCTTCGCCCTAACGTATTTTTTCAATGTCTACATTTAAGGAACTCGGCATCGCCGACGACCTCTTGCAGGGTATCACTGCTATGGGTTTTGAGACCCCTACCCCCGTGCAAGAAATGGTCATTCCCGTCGCACTTTCTTCCGACGACGACCTCATTGCCCTCGCCCAAACCGGTACCGGCAAAACCGCCGCTTTCGGCCTTCCACTCCTCCAACGTATTGACCCAAAAGAGCGCAGCATCCAGGCGCTCATCATGTGTCCAACCCGCGAACTCTGTGTTCAAGTGGCAGGCGATTTGGTCAACTACTCCGAACAAGCCCACCAATACAAGGTCGTGGCAGTGTACGGTGGAGCAAGCATCGAAACCCAAATCCGGCAGATCAAGGCTGGCGCTCAAATCATTGTGGCTACCCCCGGTCGCCTCATGGACCTCATTGCCCGGAAAGCCATCAAGCTCGAAAGTGTTCGCCGCATTGTGCTTGATGAGGCCGACGAAATGCTCAATATGGGTTTCAAAGAGGCCATTGATTTCATTCTGGCACAAGTAGATGCCCGCGAATCCATCTGGCTCTTTTCGGCAACCATGCCGCGTGAGGTGCGCACCATTGCCAACACCTACATGAAAAGTCCCCGCGAACTTATGGTGACCGGGAGCCTTCAGACCAACGAAAACATTGAGCATCAGTACTATGTGTGCCGCGCCGACGATCGTTACAACGCCCTCAAACGCGTGGTGGACGCTCTTCCCGGTATCTACGCCCTGATCTTTTGCCGCACCCGAATCGAGACCAAAGAAGTGGCTGAACAAATGGTGCGCGATGGCTACAACTCCGATGCCCTGCACGGCGACCTCGCCCAATCTGACCGCGACCGGGTCATGCAGCGTTTCCGCGAAGGTCACCTCCAACTGCTCATCGCAACTGATGTGGCGGCCCGCGGATTGGACGTGAGCAACATCAGCCACGTTATCAACTACGGTTTGCCCGACGAAATCGAAGTGTACACCCACCGTTCTGGCCGTACGGGCCGCGCCGGCAAAACCGGGGTGAGTATCACCATCGTGACGCCCAAATACGAAGAGCGTATCCGCCAAATTGAGCGCAAAACCAAAGCGCCATTCCTCAAAAAGATGTTGCCGACGGGCATGGAAGTCTGCGAAGCGCAGCTGTTCCACATCATCAAAGGAATTCACGAACAGGAAGTGCACCATGCGGACATTGAGCCGTACATGGAGCGCATCCAGGAAGAATTGAAAGATTTGAGCAAGGAAGAACTCATCAAACGTTTAGCCAGCGTGGAGTTCAACCGATTCCTGTCGTATTACCGCAGTGCACCAGACATCAATATTTACCCGCGCGGCGACAAACGGGCCATGCGACCTACTATTTCTACGGGTTCAGCAGGGGCACCAAGCGGAAGTGTGCGCTTATTCGTAAGCGTAGGCGAAATGGATGGCGTAACGAAAAAAGACTTCCTCATCCTGCTAGACCGCTCTTTTGGGGTGCCGAGCCGCGCCATTGGACAAATTGACGTGAGCCGCACGCACTTGCACTTCGACCTCGAGGCTGCCTACGTGACGGTGGTGCGCCAGGGCTTGCCTGAGTTCACGATCAATGGTCGCCCAATCCGCGTAGATGATGCTTCTGAACGGGAGCGCAGCCCACGCCGGGAAGACAAGGTGTTCGAAAAATGGGACCGAAAGCCTAAAAAAGGCGGTAAAAAAGGGAAGTGGTAAAAATCCTGTGCCTCGGCACCTGCGATTTTTAAACAGATAATCAGGGGATTTCAGGGTTTCAAAGGACTTTTCGCACACTGTGTGCGGCTTTCTTTGAAAACCTGGAATCCCTTTTATGTAGGGGGCAGTGGTATCTTAGGAATACAATGGCGCCTAAACTTTCATCGTCCGCTTTGTCCAGAGGTTCTACTTTTGCAACCGAAAAGGGTTTGGGATGTTTTATTAAGTTCGACACTTTTTGCTAAAAAGCGAGACCTTTGTATCTGTCATGTCTAAACAGTCTGAAAAGTCCGGGAATAAACAAGTTGGCTCTATCGCTGAGGTAGGGTTGATGGCTGGTTTTGATTCGCGGAAGACAGCCCTTAATCCAATGTTTTTGGCTGAGAATGTTCGAATAATGGCTCAGGCTCAGGCTGACGACAGATTGAAAAAGACAGAGTTGAATTCTAAGACCTTTGGGGAAACACTAAAAAAAGAACTTGAGCGCTCAAAAGCAAAGTTGATCCGTGACTTACAAGTCCGACATGAAAAATTGCAGGACATCTTTATGTCCCGCTTGGCAGAAAACCCTGAAGTTTTTGCCGGGATAGAGGAGGCCAGAGTTCTAGCGATTTTTGAGGCAATGTCCCAACTCATGCTTCACTATTTCCCCACACGTATTTCTGCAGATGTTACTTTTGATAGTTCCATTATCTTGCAAGGGCATTACGGTTCATTTCGTGTTTACTGGGAAATTTTCTTACCCCAAGATAAAAATGCACCTCCTCACAGCACACTCAACATCTACAATGGCCAATCCTTATTTTTTACTGGTGGAGGGAGCCCGGAAGAAGTAATTACAGAACTAGTTCAAATTATGACCCCTCTTTTTGAAAAACTGGTTCGCGTTCAAATTCTCTAAGAAAACCATGTCTTACCCGGCGCGTTTGCTCCCCCAGCCTAACTTTCGAATAATGAAATGGCGCGATGAACTGCGGCTTTGCTACCTAATTCGAACAACATCAAGTGCTGAAATAATTGACAATGACACTGGAAAGGTTCGTGCAAAATTTGTGACGGATGGAAGTCGCGAGCAATTGAAAGATTATTCTACCAATCTTCTGGGTACATTTCGGCCTTCGGATTCAGCTATTCAAATAGAAAAATCAGAACGGAAACCATATTTGACAGCACCTTGGGAAGAAGGCGAAACCGTAGCACCTCCAATGGAACAAGATTTTTCCATCCTTACAGATTACGGTTGTTTCTATTATCAAATTGGAGCGTTACAAGATTTCCCACAACCATTTTCCATTGCTAATCAACCAGGTTATGTTGGAAATTGTTATGTCATCCACACGCCCACGAAGGCCAATTTTTGGCATTTTTCAGTCCGTTGGAAAATCGGAGCGCAAGATATTGAGCAAGCATTAACCGAATCTCAGCGAAAAAACCTTCTTGGTTTGGTACGCTCTTTTTTGATTGAACGTGCAATAATATCACTCCCTGATAATGCACCAACGCAAATAGCCGAGTCTTGGTACAAGACTCAATCTACCTGACAATTCCTATGTTCATCGAAGTTTTCAAAAGTAAAATTCACCGCGTCCGCGTCACGCAAGCCGATCTGAACTACATCGGCAGCATCACCATTGATGAAGATCTGCTCGAAGCGGCCAACATCATGGAAGGCGAGAAGGTGCAAATCGTCAATAACAACAACGGCGAGCGCTTCGAGACCTACACCATTCGCGGCGAACGCGGCAGTGGGGTCATTTGTCTCAATGGCGCGGCTGCACGGCGCGTTCAGGTCGGTGATATTGTCATTATCATTTCCTACGCCTACATGACGCCCGAAGAAGCCAAAGGCTTTCGGGGAACTGCGGTGTTCCCGGATGAGCACAATCGCCTGGTGAAAGGCGGGCAATAAGCGAATTATTCAAGCCCCTGCTCCTCCCAACGACCCAATCACCAACCCACCCCTCCTTCGCCAAGGCTACGGCGGGTAAACTAATCACCAATCCACCCCTCCCCAATCACCGCACAATCAACTTCTCCCGCTCCGGTCCCGTCGAGATCATCTTGATCGGCACCCCAAGCATTTGTTCCAAATCATCCACAAAAGCACGTGCTTCGGAGGGCAACTTTTCAAAGCTGCGTATATCTTCCAGGGAGCAATTCCAGCCTTTGTACTTCTTAAACAGCGGTAAAACCTCTGTTTGGCAAAAGTCGAACGGAAGCTGGTCGGTAGATTTTCCGCCGTACTGATAGTGGGTGGCAGCAGCGATCTCCGTGAAAATATTCAGCACGTCAATCTTGGTCATACAAATCTCCGTGACGCCATTGATGAGGTTGGTATATTTCAATTGTGGCAGATCAATCCAGCCACAGCGCCGCGGGCGACCAGTGGTGGCACCAAATTCCATCCCTTCTTTTCGGAGCATTTCGCCCGTTTCGTTGTCCTCTTCTGTTGGGAATGGTCCGCTACCCACACGGGTGCAATAGGCCTTCGAAATGCCGATCACCCGCCCGATTTTCTGGGGCGCAACACCCAATCCAGTGCAAACACCGGCAGTAACCGTGTTGCTCGAGGTAACAAATGGATAGGTGCCAAAATCAATATCGAGCATGCTGCCTTGCGCACCTTCTGCGAGAATTTTTTTGCCGTTGGAAAGGGCATCGTTCACGAAATATTCGCTGTCAACCATGGGCAATTTGCGCAGGGTAGCGAGGCTTTCAAACCATTCCCGCTCGGCTGTTTCGAGGTCAAAATCCACCTTGCCATAAATTTTCAGCAACTCTAAATGCTTGGCTTTCAAGGTTTCGTACTGATCCCGAAAACTAGACGATTCCACATCACCGATACGAAGACCATTGCGGCCGGTCTTGTCCATATAGGTCGGACCAATGCCTTTGAGCGTTGAGCCGATTTTGGCTTTTCCTTTGTGCGCCTCACTGGCCGCGTCGAGCCAACGGTGGGTAGGCAGGATCAGATGCGCCTTGCGTGAAACAAAAAGCCGACGGCTGAAATCCACGCCACTTTGCTCCAGATTCCGCAATTCGCGCTGGAACGTAACCGGGTCGAGCACCACGCCGTTGCCGATGAGGTTGTGCAGATTTTCTCGGAAAATGCCCGAGGGCACCGTGTGCAGCACATATTTGTTGCCGCCGAATTTGAGGGTATGGCCGGCATTGGGTCCGCCTTGGAAGCGGGCCACCATGTCGTAATCTGTGGCAAGGAAGTCCACGATTTTGCCTTTGCCTTCGTCGCCCCATTGGAGGCCCAGGATAACGTCTATTTTATGCATAAAATCAGTTTCGCTGCAAAAGTCGTTAAAACCCAAAAGTTGCGCGCATCTAATTTTTGAGAAACTCCAATCTCCCTGTTTTATCTTTGTAAAAAAATCAGCTATGAGCGCACAAGCCCAATCTCAACCCCAGCTTCTTTTTTTCGTGACGGAAGATCCCGAAGGCGGCTATGTAGCTAAAGCCCCAAAGTACGGGATTTACACCCAAGGCGAAACTTGGGAAGAGCTCATCACAAATATTAAAGAAGCCATTTTGTGTCATTTTGATGAAGGAGAAGCCCCAGCTTCCTTTACCTGGCAAATGGTAAAACGAGAGGTTGTGCTGGTATGAAAACGCCCAGAAATCTAAATGGCGCTGAGTTAGCCAAACTATTGTCCAAAAAACTTGGCTATCAAATCACGCGACAAAAAGGAAGTCACATTCGATTGACCACTCAGGAACCGAGTGAACATCATATCACCATCCCCAAGCACGTGCCCTTGAAAGTTGGAACCTTGTCCGCAATTCTTTCAGATATCGCTGAACACCTTGGAGTTGAGCGAGAAGAGCTCACAGAAATACTTTTCGGATAATGCTCCCCCTCTACGCCGACATCATTCTCCCCTTCGCAGTAACTCAGCGCACCTACACCTACTCAATACCAGAGTCGTTGCAGCACCTCGTGCAGCCCGGTGTGCGGGTAGAAGTTCCTTTTGGCCAAAATCGAACCAAAGTATACAGTGGTTTGGTAGACCGTATCCATTCTGAAAAACCTGATTTTCAGGTAAAACCTATTATTGCTGTACTAGACGAAGTCTCTGTCATAGTGCCACAGCAAATAAAACTCTGGGACTGGATAGCCGACTACTACTGTTGCACGCTCGGCGAAGTCATGGCCGCCGCGCTGCCCGGCCACCTCAAACTCACTTCGGAAACAAAATTAGTGTTCAGCAGCACCTACGGCGACAACTTCTCAGACCTCGACTCGGACGAATACCTCATCGCTGAGGCCCTGCAAATCCAGAAAGAAATCACCATCGAAGACGCTCGGAAAATCCTGAACAAAAAAACAGTATTACCTGTCGTGCAGCGGCTGCTCAACAAAGGTGTCCTGTTCCTTCGCGAAGATTTACAGGAAAAATTCAAGCCCAGAAAAGTGGCTGCAGTGCGTCTGGCGGAACCTTTCCGCTCCAAACCTGAACTGCTTAGGGAGGTTATGGCCGAACTAAGTGGAAAAGAACGCCAACTTGAAATCCTCATGGCGTATTTGGCGCTGGAAAAACGGCAGCCGTTCGTGCGCAAACAGGATGTACTCACCAAAGCCGACGTCTCGGAGAGTTCGCTCAACACCCTGGTAAAAAAAGGCGTTTTGGAAAAATATGAACGCGAGGTAAGCAGGCTGAGTGGCTATGAAGACGAACTGGTGGAGGCAGAAGCATTGAGCAAACAACAGGTTCGAGCCTTGAGCGAGTTGCGGCAGTGGTTTGCTGTACCGGCGGCTTTAGCCGCAGGAATTCCCGTTTCAACTGCCGAACCAAGCACTCCGGCGGTTATGGAAGTCGGCACTTCAGCGCATGGCGCTCCGGCGGCTAAAGCCGCCGGTACGGTGAACGTCGCGCTCCTGCACGGCGTAACCGGAAGCGGCAAAACCCGCGTGTATGTCGAACTCATGCACGAGGTGATAAAACAGGGCGGGCAAGTACTTTATTTGCTACCCGAAATTGCGCTTACCACACAGATTATCAATCGTTTACAAAAGTTTTTTGGCAATGAGGTTGCCGTGTACCATTCTAAAATAAACACCCAGGAACGGGTGGAAGTATGGAAATCGTCTGCCGCCGGAAAACCTGTAATTCTGGCAGCGCGGAGCGGACTTTTTTTACCCTTTCAGAACCTCCAGCTCGTCATTGTGGATGAAGAACACGATGCCTCATTCAAACAATACGATCCTGCTCCGCGCTATCATGCCCGCGATACGGCTATTTTTTTGGCCAATATTTACGGGGCAAAAACTTTGCTCGGCACCGCCACGCCTTCGCTTGAAACCTGGCATAACGTGCAAACCGGCAAGTTTGGACTCGTGGAGATGCCCGAACGTTTTGGCGGACTTGAATTGCCCACCATAGAGACCATTGATTTGCGGGAGCAATTGAAAAACCGCCAGATGCAGAGCATTTTTTCCACGCCGCTGTTGGAAAATTTGCAAAAAGCCCTGGACAATGGCGAGCAGGCCATTTTGTTTCAAAACCGTCGCGGGTATGCCCCAATCCTGGAGTGCGAGGTGTGCGGCTGGAACGCCATGTGTCGCCACTGCGATGTGAGTCTTACCTACCACAAACATACCCACCGACTGCGTTGCCACTATTGCGGCTATGTGCAGGAACCCGCCAAAACCTGCCCGGCTTGCGGCTCTGGCAAAATTACATTCAAAGGTTTTGGCACGGAAAAAATCGAAGATGAGCTCAAGATTTTCCTCCCCAATGCCCGTATCGGACGCATGGACATGGATACTGCGGGTAGCAAAGGCAACCTCACAGCCTTGCTCAACGATTTTGAAGAACGCCGTCTAGACATTCTCGTGGGCACCCAAATGGTGACCAAAGGGCTTGATTTTGACAATGTTGGACTTGTCGGGGTGCTTGGTGCGGATGCGCTCACGAAATTTCCGGATTTCCGTTCCGGGGAGCGGGCATTTCAATTACTCACCCAGGTGGCGGGTCGAGCCGGCCGCAAAAACAAACGCGGGCATGTGCTGATTCAGGCTTTTGACCCCAAACACCCGGTTGTGCAGGAGGTGTTGCGGGGTGATTTTCCGGCCTTTGTTGAGCGCGAGTTGAAGGAGCGCCTGGCATTTAAGTACCCGCCTTATTATCGCTTGATTAACCTCGAATTGCGGCACAAGGATCCCAAAGTAGTGAACGAAGCTGCAGCGTTTTATGCCAAAATACTCCGCCAAAAACTCGGCGATCGGGTGCTGGGGCCCGTCATCCCAAACATTGCCCGTATTCGAAATTATTTTGGGCAGCACATCATGTTGAAATTGGAAAAATCAGCCCCGGTGTTATCGGGTGCGAAGGCACTCATCCGGCACACCACGGAAATTATGCTGGGTAGGCCGGGCCTGAGTCAGGTGCAGGTAGCGGTGGATGTGGATCCGGCGTAGTAATTAACGTCGGCGGGGTTTCAAACCCCGCCGACGTTATTACGCCGGTGTTGTTTATTCATTGGATTTTCAATAACTTTGAAAACTTAAAAAATCCAATCATGAAAAAACACACTGAACCCATGACCTGTGGTACATTCTACCACATTTACAATCGCGGCATCAACGGCGAAAACCTTTTCAAAGAACCGCGCAACTATCCCTATTTCCTCCAAAGATATGCGCATTACATCCAACCTGTAGCGGAGACGTACGCATACTGCCTGTTGAAAAACCATTTTCATTTGTTGGTGAGATTGCGGTCAGCGGAGGAGGTGCTGCGTAACTTTAACGTCGGCGAGGTTCGGAACCCCGCCGACGTTCGGAACCCCGCCGATGTTCGGAACACCGCCCACGTTCGGAACCCCGCCGACGTTACGGATATCGAAACCGCTGCCCTGAAGATTATCAGCAACCAATTTGCCAAACTTTTCAACAGTTACGCCCAAGCGATTAACAAAGCACACCGGCGCACGGGAGGGCTTTTTGAAAACGTTTTCCGCCGAATTCCGGTAGACAACGACGCTTATTTCGTTCAACTGGTGTACTATATTCACGCTAATCCCGAAAAGCACGGCCTGGTTACTGATTTCAGGACTTACCCACATTCATCGTATCGAGCGCATCTTTCCAATTTGGAAACCCAACTAAAGAGGGGCGAACTCTTACATTGGTTTGGCTCGCAGGAAGAATTTGAACAATACCATTTAGGCAACCTGGTACTGGCGCATTTGGACAAGTTTGAAATTGAAGTTGGGTAGTATATTTTTTTTAAGCACAAGTCCGGCAGTTTTTTGACATTTGCACCAATGGACAATTTAGAAATTAAAAAATATCTAGAACCGATCGCCCGAGAAACGGGGCTACTGGAATATCTGGATTTGATTGTGTCGCGTACCACACCCATTCTTCTCCGGGCAGGCGAGCAATTTCCCAAGCCAGGTCTGGAATCTCATCGCTCAGGTTATATTGTAAGCGGTGTTTTGCGGATTTATACTGTTGGAAAAGACGGTAAAGAGTCCACCATTCGCCTGCCGGTAGCGGGTGATTTCACCACTTATCTACAAAATCCAAGCCTGCAAAACATAGGCGACCCGCTGTACTGGACTGCTGTAACCAACACCGAAATTATGGCATGGTCAGATGAAGACCTCGCATTTTTTGTCAAAAACATCCCAAACTGGCACATTTTGACCACCAACATTTTGAAGCGGATGGTACTGTCCATTTCTATGGAACGTGCCGAGATGTTTAATGACGATGCCACCACCCGCTACCAGAAATTCGCTCAACGCTACCCGCAGGCACTACAGAACGTTCCACTCCGACACATTGCCAATTATCTGGGCATTGCACCCCAATCGCTCAGCCGAATTCGTCACCAAGTAGCAAAAGCTGACAATTAATTAACAATTGTTAACCTACATATCATAGGAATAACCGACTTTTGCGTTGCAATAACCGAGAAAGAAAATCTCTTCGGAAGTATTGTAGGTTCAAGCACCTTACAGATGCCTGTAAAAACGCTTCAACAAACAACTTCCAACGGTAGGAAGGTCGCCAGCGGCGCAGGGGGAATGACCCTTGTGTCGTTTGGCATTTTTAGAGGGGGGATAGTATATCTAACAAATCACCGCACCTTCCTGATTCACCAGGGAACTAAACACCTGGCTCTCCAAGCGGTGTTTGGCAAACGCTTGTTGCATCGCTGCACTTACATTTTCAGCAATCAAACTATTGGCGCAAAGCGCAAAAATGGAAGGACCAGCCCCCGAAATGCTGCAACCCAAAGCGCCTTCCAGCATGGCCGCTTCTTTCACATCATAAAACCCGGGGATCATCGAAGCCCGCTGAGGCTCAATGATTTCGTCGCGGAGGCTGCGGCCTACCAATCCTAAATCTCCGTGGAAAAGCCCAAGCACAAAAGCGGCCAGATTAGCACTTTGGCGAACATGTTTTTCCAAAGCAACTTCCGGGGCCAGGATCGCGCGCGCTTCCCGCGTTAGTAACTCAATTTGGGGATGTACCACCACCACATAGAGGCCTCGGGGCACATGCAGCCGATGCACATCCATGGTGGCATTGTCGCGAATCAACATGATTCCACCGAGCAGGGAGGGCACCACATTGTCGCCTTGCGCGCCCCCTGAAGCCACCTGTTCGCCCGCCCAGGCAAATGGCAAAAGTTCTCGTTTACTGAGGCCCGTACGCAGCAGTTCGCTCACGGCCAAAGTAGCAGCAGCAGCACTGGCAGCACTACTGCCGAGGCCGCTGTTAATGGGCATTTTTTTATGAATCTCGATCTCGATGCCCCGTCCGGTTTCGCCGAGGTGCTCAAGCAGACGGAGTACCGCCACGCCCGCGGTGTTGAGCGTTGGCTCAAAGGGCAACTTACCCCCGGCACCCGTTATTTTGGTGATACGCAAGCCAGGGGTCTCGCTTTTTCGGGCGATGACCTCGTCGCCGGGTTTTTCAAGGGCAAGCCCTAGGACGTCGTAACCAATACCGATGTTGCCCACGGTTGCAGGGGCAAAAGCTTTGATACCCAAAATTTAAGCGGGATAAAAAGGGTGAGAAAGGGCGCAAAGATATTCGAGCGGGCTGAAAAAACCGAAATCGCGCTGTAGTTCATTTCTGTCTATAGTTTTTTGTCCGGCATTTGCCAAGACAAATTCTGTATTTGGCACACAGTACTTTACTGCTACCTTTCGGCCATAACACATAAATCGTTACAATGAAAAAAACATCTATCCTGCTGTGCTGTAGCCTAATCTTTGTGGAAGCACTCACGGCTCAAATCAATTTCAGCAACCAAACCACATTACTTAGCACTGCTACCAATAAAACGTCCATCGCGGTGGCGGTTTGCGACATGAATGGCGATGGCTTCGATGATATCGTCCGGCTTGACGAAGGGATTGATTTAAACATACAATATCAAAGCGCTCCAAACCAAGTATTTCTTTCTTCCAATACCATCACCTTGCCTGGGCAAGACGCCTGGGGAATGTGTACTGCTGATGTGGACAATGACGGACTGGGGGATGTGCTGGCAGGTGGTTTTTACGATGGCATTAAAATCGTTCGTTCAAATCCAGCGCTTCCTGCGGGTTTTTCTATTCAAAATCTAAACTCCCCCACCACTTTTGTGCAGTGCGTGAATTTCGCCGATATCAACAACGATGGCTGGCTGGATGCCTTTGTTTGCCATGACGACGGCATTTCGCGTATTTTTGAGAACAACGGCAATGGCACTTTTACCCATCAGCCCAATTGGATTGATCTGAAAACAACGCCAGCCTCTGACAATTCCGGCAATTATGGTTCAGTTTGGAGCGATGTCAATAACGATGGTCTGTTGGATTTATACATCGCACACTGCCGCCAAGGCGTGGATGACCCAAACGACCCGCGACGCATCAACCAACTTTTTTTGAACAACGGCGACGGCACCTACACGCAAGACATTGCGAATACTTCGGGCCTGCGCATCGGCGCACAAAGCTGGACGGCTGACTTTGGCGATATTGACAACGACGGCGATTTTGATTGCTTTATCACCAACCACGATGTGAGCAGTCAACTGCTTGAAAATGATGGAACAGGCCATTTTACCGACATTACAGTGGCTTCTGGACTGCTTAACGTAGTGGGAGGATTCCCCTTACAAGGCATCTTTCGGGACTTTGACAACGATGGATTTGTGGACATTCTGGTGGGCGGCACCACCCACTACCTATTTAAAAACAATGGAGATAAAACTTTTGACGTCGTACCCAACCTGTTCGATGCTGCTCAAATCCAAACATTTGCGGTAGGCGACCTCAATGCAGATGGCTTTCAGGATATTTACGCGGGATACGCTTCTGGATTTGGCTCAAGTACTGCGACCGATTTGCTCTGGTTGAATGAGGGCAACAACAACCATTTTTATGGTCTTTATCTGATTGGTCAACAAAGCAACCGAAACGGGGTAGGGGCCAAAGTGCAGCTCCATTCCGCGCTCGGAATTCAAACCCGGGAGGTTCGCTCCGGGGAGAGTTATGGCATCAGCAACTCACTTCTAATCCACTTCGGAATGGGGCAAATCACTCAGATTGATTCTGTGGTGGTAAATTGGCCATCGGGCGTACGCGATGTGTTGTATCAACCGAGCGTAGATGAATATTTTACCTTGGAAGAGGGCGGGTGCACCGCTCCTGCCGTATCGCTTATAGCAAACGGACCAACTACGTTTTGTACGGGCCAACAAGTAGAGCTTGGCACAGAGTTAAACTTCGACAACTATACCTGGAGTACAGGTGACACCTCGACGACGCTCATCGCAAGTACCAGTGGCGTTTACAACGTTACCATTACCACTTCTGAGGGCTGTACCGCCGTGTCTGCTTCCATCCTTGTAACCGTGGATCCTATCCAAATCCCCGGCGTGGAGGTATTGGGCGACACCACTTTCTGCTCTGGCGAATCTGTGGTGCTCCAAAGCTCGGCCGCGAACGGATATCTTTGGAATACAGGAGAAACCACACAAAGTATCACGGTCAATCAAGCGGGCAATTACACCGTTGCTGCGCAAGGACTCTGCAACGTTTTCAGCTCAATTCCTATCCAAATCGAAGTATTGGATGCGCCCATACCGAGCGTTGAAACGGATACCATTTACAGCGGAGAATCTGCCACGCTGGTTGCCATAGGTGAAAATATTACGTGGTTTGACGCGCCTACTGGCACCAATATGCTCGGCACAACCGATACCCTTCAAACCCCATCCTTAACCGAAAACACGACCTACTGGGTGGCCAACACCGTTTCGTATGAACCACCAAGCCAATTCGTCGGTATGGTCAATCATCAAGGCTCTGCTACCAGCGATAACAATTACAATGGTGGCTTAATCTTCGATTGTTTTTCACCCTTCATTTTGGCTAAAACCAAGGTAACCACTACAAAAGCCGGTCAGCGAAAAATCGAACTTCGCGATCCCAGTGACAATGTTTTGCAAAGCAAAACAGTCAATATACCCGCAGGAACCTCGATTATTGACCTGGATTTTGAAGTAGCGGTAGGAACTAATCTTTTGCTAACTACCAATGGAGCCTTCAATCAGAGTAGCATCGGTTCCTTTGGACCTCAACTTTATCGCAGCACACAGGGTATTGATTTCCCTTATGAACTGCCTAACCTGGTTTCGATTACAAATTCCACCTTCGACCCCACCCGTTATTATTACTTTTATGACTGGGAGGTTTCGTTTAAAAGTTACAAATGCACGAGCGAAAGAGTGCCTGTCACGGTAATTGTAGCCGAAAACAGCAGCACTACCCTGCCGAGCTGGGCAAGCGGATTGCGCATTTACCCCAACCCAACAGACGGGCTTATTTCAATTGAAATTCAAGGAATTACAAGCAATATCTTGATTTCCGTCAAAAGCGCTCAAGGCCAAACTTTGGAAACCCACCACTTGAACGCGGCAGCAAGCCAGGTAACTTTCGATCGGGATTTAAGCAAATTGCCCTCGGGTATTTACTGGATTGAACTGAGCAGCGAGGAGGGGACGGTATCGAGGAAAATCGTGGTTCATTGAGTAGCCCGGAACTTGGCCATCAAAATCACATCAATCAGTTCACCGTTTTTGATAGTGAGTTTACGGGCAAATCCCTCCCGTTCAAACCCGGCTTTGTTCACTCCCAAACCTGTTGTTTGCGATAGGCTACCCCTCGGAAAAATGCGACTGGAGTACCATCCTGCTTGGTCACTTTGATGGCGTAATTGGAAAGAGATTTGCCCAGATTATCCTCCCGTGCTTCGGCAGTTAAGACATCGTGCTCAAAAACTGGGGCTACGTGTTCCACCGTACAATGAATGGATACCGAGTGCCGTCCGTGCGTGTTGCAGGCAAACGCGAAAGCACTGTCTGCCAGGGAGAAAGAAATCCCCCCGTGCGCGACCCCGAAACCGTTCAGCATTTCGTTGCGTACCGTCATTTTCAAGATACATGAACCCGCTTCAATGGAAACAAGTTCCACCCCCAGCCATTTGCTAAAGGGGTCGTTATCGTACATTTTATGAAAAATTTCGAGTGGCGTCATGGCTGCAAAAGTAAATCGCCGAAGCTCATGCGGAGCTTCGGCGATGTAAAATATAGCTAACTCGCGTGGGCGTATTACCCAACCGAAATATCTACGACTTCAAATTCCAGAGAGCCGCCAGGAGTGGTCACGTGTGCGACCTCGCCTCTTACTTTGCCAAGCAGGCCTTGGCCAATCGGTGAGGTAACGGAGATTCTCATTTGTTTGGCGTCCGCTTCAGTTTCAGACACCAGTTTGTAGGTCATCTCCTTTCCTGTTTTGAGATTTTTGATGGTCACATTGGAAAGTATGGCCACTTTGGAGTCGTCCAACAGGCTTTCATCTATGATACGGGCCGTCGCGAGTACGGTCTCCAGTTCACTGATTTTAAGTTCGAGCAAACCTTGTGCATTTTTAGCAGCGTCGTATTCGGCGTTTTCGGAAAGATCGCCTTGTGCGCGGGCTTCTGCGATGGCTTGAGCCGCTTCTGCACGGCCATTCGACCTCAATTCTTCCAATTCCGACTTCAGTTTGTCGTAACCTCCCTGTGTCAGGTACGTGTAATTTGCCATTTTTTAAATGATGAATGATGAATGATGAATGATGAATGCTGGAAGATTCATCTTTCACACCGCAACAGAAGATCAAGGCGGTGCGGCAGGTATGGGCAGAAAAAAACAGAAACGTCCTTGCCGTGTGGGCGAGAACGTTCCTGCATTAAACTTGACACAAAGATAGGGGCAGTTAGGGCAAAGAAAAAAGCCCTTAGTGCTTTTTCTTCAATTTAGAACTCCATGCGGAGGCCCAAGTTGTGAATTCCGTTGAAAATTTTGGTCTGACGGTAGCCATAATCCAGCCCGATGCGGGTATCAGAACCTTTGCGAACGGGTGTAGAAAAGCTAATGCCACCGCTAAGGCCATTGTCAATGGTTGCTTCGTCTTCTATGGCATCCAACTCAGCTTTGTACCCTGCGCGCAGCGCGAAGTTTTTGCCAACAGTAAGTTCTAAGCCGCCGCCCAATTGGTCGCGCGAAAACGCGTTGGAGGTAAAGTTGCCCATCATAGTCAAACGATTTTGACTACCCAAAAGCCAGTCATAAGAAACCCCAAGGTTTAGTTGTGATGGCAATTCATAAGCATTTGCACGCTCGTAATAGGTGCTATTGTAGTTAACTGGCCCGGGATTTGGCAACTGCTTCGAGAGCCCCTCCCCAGTAAACCGCATCTTTGAACCAACATTACGAAGCGAGATTCCGAACCTGAAATTGTCGTTCTCGCCGGTCACATACTGTACACCGGCATCCAATGCAAAAGCGCGGGCAGCGGCATTGCTGATGGCTTCATTTACAATCTTGGCTGTAATACCCACCGATACTTTGTTCTCAAACAGGTGCGCGTACGAAAGCCCCATGTTGAAATAGGTTGGGCTGAACGTTGCACCGGAACCTTCCGGAGTTTCCACCGTGGTAAGATCAAAATCGCCCATATCCATCGCTACAAGGCTGATCCCGAAGGCACCACCGCCATTCCCAACAGGTACGGCAAAACCGATTGCATTGAGATTGATATCCGCAATGTACCGGGTATGGCCAATTTGAATTTGTGACCCGGTGACCCGGGAAAGTCCTGCCACGTTGAGGTACATCGCCTCCGCACCTGAGGTATTGGCGGTATTCATGGCATGAAGGCCCGCGCAACGTGCCCATGGATTGATAATGAGCTGATTGGCACCTGCTTCACCCTGACGGTCAGGGTTGCCCGCGAAGGCCACACCTGTGCTGAAAAAAGCCGCGAGCGCGAGCAGAAGTATGTATTTTTTGTTCATGACTGAAGAATGAGTGTAAGTTAAAATAGTTGATGCGGATTGATATGGTTTATGAAACCTGATTTTATCCATCGCATTTGCTGCGTTATAGACAAATCTCAGCCCTCATAAACCACATCAACCCATATCAACGGGTGATTGACAAAGACGTTACAGCCCCGAGGGGTCATATTGTCGCCCTATGCCAAACCACTTGAGTGTACGTTCTCCCATATCGGGTGCACTGACATGGATTAAATACACGCCACTAGCTATCGGAATGCCCTTGCTGTTTTTCAAATCCCACTCAATGGCTGGGGAAATTTGATTGTAAGGCATGTACTGCTCATCACGGTTATACTGGCGGATGAACTTACCGTCCAGCGAGTAAATCGTGACCTTGCACTTACCCGGCAAATTGGTGATTTTAACGATGTTCGAGAACTGCGAAGTCTCGTAATCAGAGAACCCATAATAAGGGTTAGGCACCATTTTCACCGAATCAAGCGCATTTTCGACGGCAACCTCAGACAGTGCAATCGGTTGTTTGCCCTCAATTTTAAACCGGTATTTCGGGTGACCCGTCTTCTTATTGCCATCCTCGTCATTGTACCAAGTCTGGTAAGGATTCTCTACGCGAAGTTTGATGCGCGTGTCGTTCGGAATCAACCCGTCCTTGAGGGAATTCATTTTGAAATTAGGTGCTAATTGAAGCATGCCTGCCCAATCAATCCTACCCACTTGTTGAACTTTGAGTGCTGCTGCGCCAAATTCTGGCGTTAAGCGCTTGCGCAACGCTGTGCAAGAATCATAATTTGTGTTCATCACGTAAATCCAGTGGTGACCACCCAGCACAGCACCACCCCAGAAACCCGGCAAATTAGGGTCGAAAAATTGTTCCGTTGGATTCCACATCATATCACGTCCCGTGAAATTCGGATTGAGCGCACTGCTGTAACCGGAGTTTTCACCAAAGAAAATGTTCAAACGGCGGCCTGTTTCTACGTCAATCGCATAACCAGGGAACCATCCCATACCGTGTACAGGTGTGCCTTGTTGGGCGGCAGGGATACCCTGATTTGCAGGGGCGGTCGTGGGGTTGAGTTCTCCGTCCGGATCTGGCAAGCCATCTCCATTGTTGTCCTCTTTGCCCACAGAAAGCGCGTAACGCGTGTCAAACATCAATCGCCCACGGTTACCATTGTTTTGCATTTTAACCACGCTGGTATCCGACGTGAAGTTTACAGATGCAGTTTCGACGACTACGCAGCGGCTCCAGAGCGACTTATCCTTGGTCAGCACGATGTCAACATTGGTCAAACGCGCCAACTTGTCCGGAATATTTCCCAGCGCGGCATTGTTCAAGGTATTCATCCATGCTGGTGAGATAATAGGAGGATCGTTGCGCCATTCTGCCAGAGCATACGGTACAAACCATCCATCACCCATGGTACTCAGCGCCCTATTCGGATCTAGTGCTTCGTTTATTTCAAGCGGCCCCGTTTTTACATAATTGAAATTTAAGAATGGGTTAGGGAGGTCATCCGGGAAGCCAAACAGCCAAGCATCATTGGGATTGGAATACTCCACCTCAGCGCCAATGGCACCATTCCGCTCATTGACCAATGAACCGGGCTCATTACCTTGTTCAATCGAAACAGAGAAGCCATATTCCGGTACAACTTGCTCATTGAGCTGTTCTATTGTTTTTTCAGAGGCAATTATCTGGCCGTCAGGAAGTTTGCGCAGTTGCCAACGGGCGTCTGCATCTACTTTAGTATCTGTCAGATTTCCATCCACGATAGACAATTCATACTCCCCATCTTGAATCTCAAATGGATTAAAGATCGTTACCGATACCGGGCCGCGGCCTGGTCGATAAGTCAAAGTGCTGTCAAAGTTGTTTGAAACCACACTTTGTCTGGTTGCATCATCCAGGTCGAGGAAGTTGGTGCCTGTACCGGCCCCTTCCAGACGAGTAATCACCACACCATCTCCATAAGCGGAGTTGAGCGACAAATCCACCACAGGACGAGGAATCACGGTCTTGATTTGGATATTTCTACGACCAGCGAGGTACGGACGTGGTTGCCCGGTTGCAGAAGGCTGTGCAAAAGGATCCATCGGCGCAAAGCTGTTGTGCGCATACGCAACTACAGAGAAATAGTATTTCTTGTGATTGACGAAGCTACGATCGTTACCACTTGCAAACTGATCCTCTTTGATACTGAAGGTATGTCGAATGCCATTATCAGCACCATCTACCTGAATGACGGGGAAATACACCAACTTATTCGTTGTTGGGTCGCGTGTTTCCTCCCAGTTGTAAAGCTTTTTGATGCCGTTTTTAACGTCAACCTGATACACCAAGCGACCTTGGTCCGGGTTGTCATAATCTCTCGACGACACGTTTTCACTGCGCAATTGATAGATTTTGTAGCCCTCAAAACGGTACAGCGCCGTCTCACGAACAGCAGGATCCGGATGGTCTTTAATGCTATCCGGTGCGAGGAAATCTTCTTGCTGATAGTCCTCATTTTCAAACCTGAAATTGTTGGATTCCGGGAATGGCCTGTTGGTCAAAACCACCACCACTTCTTTGTTCAACTCAATCCAGTCAGCCGTTGGTGCATCCGGGCCGTCCAACAACTCAAAACAGTTGTCAAAAAGACCTTGAGCAAGTTTGTCCGCACGGAAGAGTCCTTCCATATCTGGACAAGGATACTCCTGATCCGGCACCCATGGAACACCAATAATAAGTTCATTTACTGCGCCAGGACGGAGCGTGAATGGACCGGATGCTTGCAGCGTACGCCGGTCTGCCAAGGGCAGGTTAGCCGTACACATACTCCAGCCAGCAGGGTCATTAGGCGGCTCTGTGAAACAGTAGCGGATACGTGGCGCGTTCGGGTTGCTGAGGTCGTAACCACTTCCCCCATAGGTAAGCGGGGTTCCATCACGCCAAGAACCCGTGATGTAGTTGTAATACTCATTGGGTGCCGAGGGGTCAACGGTACCCGCAGGGCCAGTCCCAGTACGATTGTAGTACATGAACGAATTCATGCCCAATTCGTATTCCACCTCGGAAAAACCACTTGGATCCAAGCTATCAGGCTCCAGACGCACGCCCAGTGGACCGCGGAAATAGTCCACACCCAATATCGGAATTTTAGTACCGTAGGTAGGCACGGCACCAGCACAGTTCGCCCCGGGCTGTCCGTCCACAGCATCCTGGTTGTAAACATACATCAGGCTTTTCGCGGTGTCGCAACCAATATAGTCGTCATCCGAGCAGCCAAGGTCGGCATCCACCCACATGGCAAAAAACATAGAGTCAATCCGGTCAGAAGCACGGTTGATAAGTTTATAGCGCTGGAAGGTCATGTCATTCAACTCATCATTCGTCGTATAGCCGAATGCTTGCACCTGCACTTCCATCTGAATGGGTCGGCCATTGGTACGTGCGTGCGCCTGGCCGCCGCCATGGTCGTTGTATATCCAGAAAATCATTTCATCTGGATATTTATCAAGCTCACACCCACGAATCTCAATGGACGGATAATCGCCCTCAAGCGGCTCGTATGTGCCGTAAGTTGGGCCATTGTCATAAAAACCAGCCAATGCTTGCTCCGTAAAGGGGAGCTCAAAACCCCAGGCCTCGAAGAAGTAGGGATTCCCTTTGGCGGGCCAGGACTTCAGGCCTCTTGGGATGTCAGCCTCACTGAGGTTACCCTTGGCGATATTGGCCAAGTGCACGCGAATTTCGTCGCCTGTTACTCGGAAGTGACGATCCCAGTCGGCACAAGTGAATGATTCCGTGACCCCCCCCAAGGTTAGCGGGCCAGGCCAGAAGTCATTCCTGCCGTCGTTGCGGTAATCTTGACAAGCCAATTTGAGGTTATCACCCGGGTCAATCCCGCCCAGCCATACAGCACCGGCAAAGATGGATGACACCTCTGGTTGACCAGATGCAGGATCCACTTTTGGGACGATGTAGCGGCCGTTCGTGAAATCCCACCAACAGTCGCCACCACCCAATAGTCGGGCACGCACGTTGTTGATTGCCTGGTCAATTTGACTTTCTGAATTGGCGCACACATCACGGTATTGCGCTTTTTTGGCGGATCGGGTGGGCCTAGGCCGACCATCCGGCTCGCGGGCCTGAAGACCGAAAGCCCCCAACGCCAGCAAGGCGATTATCCAAAGTTTATTGATACGCATGGTATTTGTGTTTTTTAATTTTTAAAATGTTGGTGGTTATCTGGGTCAGCACATGCGATGCTTCTTTTTCAGATTTTAAGTTTAGAAGAAAATAGAAGCCCCCACAAAAATCCGGCGAGGCAACGCAAAATTGTTGGGATTACGTACCAGCCAAGAATATGAATCTAAGTACGCCTGTGGATTCAAACCAGTTTCTTCTACTTGGCGAACTGCAGCAAGGCCATCCGCAAATGCCAGGAAGCCATCATCCGTTGGAGACCCTGTAGAACCATAGACGTTCAAAATATTCAAACGGTTGAGTAGGTTGGCTGCGCGAGCGTAAATATTTATGTCCAACGGTGTTTTGCCTTTCGGATTGATGCGGAATGTTTTGTCAACACGCAGGTCCACAGTGAAGCGCCAAGGCAGGCGGCTGCCATTCACAGCACCTACTGTACCTGCTGCACCAAAACGAGTCGGTCTGAATTTTTCTGTATACGGGCGGCCAGATGCTGCAAATACAAGCAGGTTAACCCCAAAGTCAGCAAGAATCTTTTTGCCGTTCACGATTGGGCCATTGTACCCTTTGCCACCATCAAAACGGTAGTCAATGGTCGTACTGATGTTGTGACGCTCGTCGAAATTCAGCGGGAACAGGTAGCGGATGTTACCACGCTGCGTGAGTCCTTGTTGTGATTCTGAGTCCGATCCTGTGCCATCTGCGAATTGCAGGGTATAAGCAATGCGCACTTCTGTATTTTTAGTACGGCGCAGATCATACTGCCAGGTGAAACCTTTTACCGTTCCAAAGTCCACGTTGCCATAAGTTTCGTACTGACCGATAACCGGAACGTACAATACTGAACGGCGCTGAATCATGTCGCGGAATTCGCGGTAGTAGGCCGAGAATTTGATTGCAGAGCGTTTGTTCAACTCCTGTTGAAAACCCACTTCGTAGTCCACTACGCGTTCTGGGCGCAGGTTTGCGTTGTTTTTAGAACCCGGGCGATAGAAGTAGAAGTAATCCCGCGGTGTCATCTCCCAATTGCTGGGTGGGCGCTGCACCAAGATATCATAGTGCGCAAAGAAGTTCGCTTTTTCTGAGATTGGGAACGAGAACGCCAGACGAGGCAACCAGTTCACCTGTGGGGTGTAATCGTCGAAAGAACCGTTTGGATCAAAGTCCGCTGTGGTCACGTCTTCGTTTACATTAAACAGGTATGGGTTCACGACGCCGCCGCCAAAAATAACGTTCCCGTCATTGGCTTGGCGGCCATCCGGGAAATACCAGGTGTCTCCATTGCGATATGCTTTAATGGAAGGGTCTTGCTCGCTGTTCGTGTACACTTTGAAATCATCGCCAATGGTATTTGGGCGTTGTTCCGAAGTTGGCACCGTAGAGAAGAAGGTCCGTGCATCCATGATGCGATAAAGTGAATACGGATCTTTCAAAACCTTGGTATTCAAGTCGAAACGCTCAAAACGCACCCCGAGGCTGAAAATCATTTTGTTGAACGTAAATTTATCTTTCAACCAAGCCGCCTGGTACAAGGGGCGCAGGGGTGCATTGGGGAAGTTACGCACGCCATCTACGTCACGGCTTCTAAAAAAGTCGTTGAACGTAATCCCGTCATCCGTTCGATTTCCCAAATGATCATAACCATAATACCCGACAAGGTTTTGATCCATCAACTCACGCGGGGAAAACATGGACAGACTTAACTGGTTTGGATCCAGCGCGTTCACGTTTACCCATTCATTCAGCGGCAATCCAAGCGAATTGCGGACCTCACGATAAAAACGGTTTTCCGGCAAATCGGTGGTCGCGTAGGGGTGCAGGTTCACAAATACACCAGGAGGATTCACAAATACAGGGTCTCCTACGATTTGTGTGGTATCCAAGCCATTGATGTGGATATTGGCATACTGACTGCCCCAGAGGTACAATTGGTTTGGGTTTACCCGGTAAAAACGGGAACTGCGCTGCTCATTCAACAAACCAAACTGGATGTTGTGGGTGCCACTTTTGCCCAAACGCAGGTCAAAACCTACGGTCGCGTTCAGGGTTGCAATATCCGTTTCGCTCTTTTGGAAGCGATTGTAAGGCACCCCGATATTGGCGTACATTCCGCCCCAGACGTCGTCATAAACTTGTGAGAAAAAACCGTTCCTGGATAAGTACGTCAAGTCAGCAGGAAACAAGGACGTGCGAATGCTTTCCTCGT
>CAZKBH010000008.1:50419-54006 GCA_964550795.1 uncultured Saprospiraceae bacterium | reverse complement strand
AACGAATTGTATGCCTCCAATGTAGGATTTTGCGTGCCAGGTGTGTAACGCACGAACTGGTCATTGTACCCTTCATGAACCCACACGCCATTGTCGTTTGGGCCAAAAGTTGGCACCTGTTCGTTTTCAAATTTACCAATATAACCGTAGTCGAAAAGACGATCTTCGTGACGTGGGTCGTAGGTTTTGAACGCATTACGCTCGTACGCAAACTGAATCGTGTAGTTTGCATTGCTGATAGAGACCCGATTGCTGCTTGCCTCATCTTTGCTTCCTTCCGCACTTCCCAAACGGTGGCGGAATCGGAAATTCCCCCGATAGGTGTTGTTGAAATGCGTCGGATTGTTCTGCGCGTTGAGCAGGAACCAACCTGGATTGTTCAAGGCCGCACCGCCATCCACCAGATTACGGGAATCCACAAAGGTACCCGTCAGACTGACATCAATATTTCTGGTGATGCGGAGGTCAAGTTTACCATTGAGGTCAATCTGGGTATTCTTTTGGAAGGGGCGTGCGCTGAGCGCATCCACATCATCGTTGGTAAGGAATTCCGCACCGTTGACAATATTGCCACCTATACGGCGAAGCGGATTTACCTCCAGATCTCTGATTACGCTTTCCTTTGCGCGGTACACGGGCAAAGCGGGCGGATCATCTTCGTCCTGGGTCAGATATTGACCCGAAATCCGGAAACCCAAAATGGTGCGATCTGAGCCATCGGCTTGTTTTTTCTTGATAATAGGTCCGCTCACATTGGCCGTGGCCAACAAAAAGCCAAATGCATCTAAGCCTTTTGAGTTTTCGATGTCGAAACCGCCATGGAAGCTGCTGGCCGGGCCTTTGGTGATACCAGACACGATACCACCGGTCACGTCACCAATTTCTGCGCCCAAGCCGCTGGTAATGATCTGAAGCTGCTCCAGATCTTGGACCGGCGGAATACCACCCGAAACCCGAATACCATCAATGTAATAGTCGGTACCGTTTGAGCGGGCACCTTTGATGTTTACAGCCCCACCGTCAATCGAAGAAGCACCCACCGTAGTCGCCACGATGGTGTTCACACTACGTGTGGGGAGGTTTTTGATTTGGTCGGAGGTGAGCGTTTGGCCGCTGGAGGTCTTGTCTTGCTCAATGAGCGGGACAATATATCCTACGATTTCCACCTCATCAAACACGTTTGAGTTGGACATCGTCACGTCTTGGTTTGTGATTTGACCATTGAGTACCCGAACGCCTGTGATGCGCTGGGCTTGATAGCCCGTGTAGGAAAACTCAACGTCGTACGTACCGGGATCCAGCTGGATGCGGTAGTCGCCGTTGTAGTCCGTGACAGAGCCACGGATAAATTCTGCGCCTTTCGACACCTTTACGGTAGCTCCGATCAGCGGGTCTGCACCGTCGTCAATGATTCTGCCCGTCAACACTGTTGACTGAGCTATCGCAACGGTTGCACCGAGCAGGAGCATCGCAAATGTTAATAGTAATGAACGTACCATAGAACAGAGATTGAAAAAATTTACTTGTTAGGTTTGACGATACTGTTTTTTGGGTGGTAGCGATCTCCAGACCGCGCTTCTAGATACCCTGATTTTCTGACGGGGGGGCAAGATTAAAGCCTTCCGATATTTTTTTCAGCAAAATTTCTGCGAGCAACCTTTTGGATTCGTGCGTCCAGCCAGCCACATGGGGCGAAAGCACTACATTTTCCAGTCGGTGCAAGCGTTCATATTGCGCTTTTTCTGCTTCTGTAAAAGTGGGTGGCTTTTCGTTCTCAAAAACATCCAGACAAGCACCCCCTACCCAACCAGACTCCAGCGCCGCTACCAAATCCTCCGTGCGCACACATTGACCCCGGGATGTATTGATCAGCACAAAACCTTCCTTACTTTTTTGAATGAACTTAGTGTTAAAATAACCTTTAGTTTCTTCTGTGAGGGGCAAATGTAAACTTATGATGTCAGCTTGTTTATGAATCTCTTCCAAACTTGTTTCCAACACCCAAGGCATTTCGGCGGCGTAACCGTTTTGCTTGTATTTATCGAAAGCCAAAACCTTCATTTCCATGCCTGCTAATTTTCGGGCGAACTGACTGCCTGTGTGCCCAAAACCCACCAATCCAATCGTTTTGCCTTTTAATTCCCAACCCCGGTTTGCCTCTCGTCTCCAGATATTTTGGCGCACTTCCCGATCAGCCCGGGTCAAATTATTTGCCAGTGAAATTAACATTCCCAGCGCCTGCTCCCCCACCGCATTGCTGTTTCCCTCCGGACTACTAAACACTTTAACTCCCCGTTCTGCCGCGTAAACCCGATCCACAATCTCCATTCCCGAACCCAGGCGCGCAACGAAGCGCAATTGAACCGCCGCGTCTAAAAATTCCCGGTTCACCAGAATCTTGCTGTTGATCACCAATCCCTCATACCGCTCAATGATCGCTCGGGTTTCCGCCGGGGTAATGTCTGGTACAAAATCACATCGCCACCCCATTTGCTCCAACCCTGCTTTTAACACCGCATGACAGTCGTCGGTGATTAGTACACTTCCCATGTTGAGGTCGTATTAACTAGGTCGAAAATAGACCCATCTTTTTTTATCGTTTTGACGGATTGTGTGAACGGCAATGCTGCGTAGGCGAACGCCTCGCTTCAGTTCGTGAAAGAAGTTGACAATTCGACATTATCTGCGGAAATTTGCACCTTGCCATTTTTCTCCACCAACCTCATCATTTGCCCGTTAAGCGGCAAAGATATTCAGACATGTATATGAAGCACATCTTTTTTTCAATTCTGACAGCATTGGCTTTTTGGCACTGCCAAACCCCCGCTCCATCCCCCAAAAACACCCTGAACTGCTATGTACGCTTCGATGCCGCTGCACAGTCCATAAAAGCCGAGGCATCTTTCTTTGATGGACTGACCAATCAGGTGATCGAATCCCCCGGCGGAATCCGGTTTCAAACCACTCAAATGAAACCTTTTCCGGTTCGAGGCATCACTTACACCGTAGATTATGCCGCAAAGCACATCGAAAAGCCTGCTTTTGAATGGAAAAACAAAAAGGGGGAACCGGTAAAATTTGAGTTGGAACTGCCGATTATTGACTCGTTTTTCTTCCAGTCGCCAGTGCTCTCTTTAGAAGAATCCGCGATGCTCCGCTGGGCCGGAAAGGCGCTTGGCAAGGGTGAGACACTCGTTTTTATCTGGGAAAATGTCAACAGCGGACAAACGGAAACCATGGAAGTCAGCACGACCCTGGGCAAACCCCTGATCGAGATCCCACCCGCCAAATTGGCGAAGTTGGGTGCCGGAACCTGGTCGCTTTACCTGGTCCGCAGACATCTGAACAAGGTAGAACTGGCTGATTACTGGGTAGAAAGCACGGCGGAATATTACACCAAATCTAAAACGCTGCGCTTCGAGTAGGTTTGGTTACTGCTTACCAATTTTATCTTTTGGCGCTAAACTGTTCGTTTCCGCCGAAAACGTGGCTTCCAGCTCCCAATTGGCGCGGAGTGGGTCCAGTTTTTTGCTAAACAACCGCTCCGGCTGTTGTTGGGTGCTGAAATTGCCCGTGTCCCAGCGTTT
>CAZKBH010000008.1:29019-50409 GCA_964550795.1 uncultured Saprospiraceae bacterium | reverse complement strand
TAAAAACCAGTTTTTCAGTTTCGGCAGTAGCCGTAAACTGCCGCTCTTCCGAAATCTCCGTTCCACTGAGTATCTGTAATATATAAGGTGTCCCTGGGCGCAGTTTGTCCAGCGTCAACGACAAGACACCCAGTTGTTTTTCCGGAATCACATTAAAAATCCGGGTCAGCGTATCCGTGTTGGTCTGCCCCCAAAAATCAGTGAGGGCGCCCGGAAGCAGTTGGATGGTGTAGGCTTTCCCCTCAATCCAGGCCGGAGTACACCAAAGAAGGCGTGGGCTGGCAGTATCGGCTTCCACCACAAAATCACTTAGGCGAATCGAATCCACCAAAATTCGCCACTGCGCGGTGTCAAAAGAAACAATGGGGTAATTAAACCTCAAGACAGCCGGTTTGGAGGCAAGCTGAACAATGGTTTTTATAACAGCCGGCTTCGGCGCCGGGCCTAAGGATTTACCCCGACCCGTACTGGGCGGCGCAGCAACATCCCCAAAACCAATTCGATGGTTTGTCAAAAAATCACTTCGGGATATTTTTCTGATTAATATGGTGTCTGAAACTGCTCCGGTGCGGCGTTGCAAAGAATCCAATGCGCCCAAAGCAGCTTCCCGGGCACGCAGTTCCGGGCTGGAAAACAACAGCGACCAGGCCGTATCCACCGGCAAATCGTACCAAAGCATCAGGGAATCGGATGTTTTTTCCAATAAAGTGCGCAGACCATCCGGCGCCAGGGGTTGGATTTCAAAACTGTCAATGGCCTGGTTGAACCCGAGTTTTACAAGACCAAAGCGATTGAGATTTTGCCCCACCAGTCGAAACGTGGGGCGGTTTTTAAAAAGTTTTATTTGAACGACATCCCGAATTGAATCCTGCACCCAAAGGGCTGAATCCCGAAATCCGATTCGTTCTGTCTCGCCATCCCACTTGAGATTTAGGTCTGTATCGTCGAGCGCAATGATTCGATATTTGCCTGATTTGAGGTTTTGGAAGGAAAATTGCCCTGTTTTATCCGTTCTCGAAAAATAATAGGGGCGTTCCTTGCGCACAGCACTGTCCGCAAAATTCTCGTAGAGCAAGATGGAAATATTCTCCACGGGGTCGCCGGTGAATGCGTCGGACAAAAAGCCCTTGACCTCCAGGCTGTCAATAAAATCACCGGTGGAAAACACGAAACGCAGGTCTTTGGCCGGGTTGTTTTCCCGAAGGTCTTTCACTGCAGTGCCAAAATTCACGGTGTACGTTGTGTTCGGGCGCAACTCTTCTGCTTTGTCAAAATTGAGCACCACGGTCTTACCTTTTAAGACGACCTCGGGCCGTTTGGCAAGCGGGGGCGAAACGACCACCTGTGTGATCACATCCGACAAGACCACCCATTCATCAAATTTCAGTTCGATGCGTTTTTTTTCAAAACGGGTAGAATAGTTTGGCGTGCTGGCCATGGTGTCCACTTCCGGGGGGCGGGTATCCTTGGGGCCGCCGGATGGGGTCCCCTGGCGTGCACAGGAAGTGACAAACAAGAGCGAAACGATGCCTAAAATGCGAAAACCAAGCCTTATTGGGGACAAAACCGAGCGCGTAAACTGCGGCGCAAGGCTGTTACCTGGAAGGCAAAAGGACGAAACAATGCGTTGTATATATTCCATGGCGCTGCAAAATTACAACAACGTTCGCCGGGAATCTGATGCGGCTTCTACACCTTTGTCAAATGCCGCCCTAACTTTGTTGCTGTGAAAATTATCCTGCTCGGCACTGGCACCTCTCAGGGTGTTCCCATCATCGGCTGCGAATGCCCGGTGTGCACTTCCACCGACCCCCTCGACAATCGCCTGCGCTGCGCTGCGTTGGTGTCTGACGGCACAACCAATATTCTGGTAGATGCCGGGCCGGATTTCCGCCAACAAATGCTTCGGCATCGTATCAAACACCTGGATGCCATCTTGCTGACCCACGAACACAACGATCATGTGATCGGCTTGGATGATATTCGCCCGTTCAACTTCCGCTCCGGCAAAGCCATGTCGGTGTACACCTTGCCCCGAGTAGCCCATGAGGTACGCCGCAGATTCGAGTATGTTTTTACGGAAAATATTCCCGGATTGCCGCGAATTGAATTGGTGCAGATTGACAAAGACACCCGAATGCAATTTGGCGACATTGTGGTGCAGACGCTGGAGGTGGAACATGGACGTTTACCCATTTTAGGATTTCGCTTCGGCGACCTGGCTTATCTGACCGATGTTAAAACGATTTCCGAGCCGGAATTAAAAAAGCTGGAAGGGGTTAAGTACCTGATCTTAACCGCCTTACACCATAATATACACCCCACGCACATGAACCTCGAAGAGAGTCTGGCTCTAGTGGAAAAACTTGTGCCCGAACGCGCCTGGCTCATACACATGAGTCACCAAATGGGCAAAGCAGCGGATGTGAATCCTACACTTCCTGAAAATGTCCGGTTGGCACACGACGGTTTGGTCGTAGAATGGTAGTGGTAAATTTGCAATTATGGCTCAAATGAACTGGGTTTTCCTGGACGATTTTGGTGGCCGCCACAGGGTGGGCCTGTATCACGGCGAACGCTCGGGCCATGTGATGATCCATTGCAATATGAAGGTGATGCAGGTTGATTTTTCGGTCAAAGACAGCAAGATGTACTCTTTCTTTATCGAAGATGAACTCATTGAAGTCATACTTGAAAAAAAAGACGGCGTTTTCGGGTACGAATTTCGGGTCAATAAAAAAGTAGATACGCCCCGCAACCGCGACCGGCGGGCAGAAGAAAGCCAAACCCGAAAATACATGGCCCTGATGAGTGGCGGGGTGCTGATTGTCCTGCTGATTGCCTTTGTTGGCCTGCGATGGTTCGGGAAGGCGCAGGATGCCAAACGTATCGCTTCTACGAGCGTCGTCAGTAAATACAGCAAGGAAAACATGAAACGCCTCTCCGCTGAAGGCAAACGAACGGTGGCCCGGCTTCACCTCGTCCTGGGCGACAACCCCGAGCTTCAGAAAATTTCCTATTCCCTGCTCGCGCTCGACACGCTCATGGAGCAGGGCGATTTTACGATCAAAAAAACAAACCCAATCCGATTGCCCAATGGTTTTCCGCTCTCTGAGGGCGACGAATTTGAAGCGATTTATCTGCCCAGCGATCCGCAGGTGCACCGGGTAGAGTTTTTTCAACCCGCCCGGAGTACCATCACGACCTATTTGTCTTTGGCGTTTCAGGCAGAGCAGATGAACCATCCCGCCGTTTCCCGCGAGCGAAACAGTTGCCGGGTATTTACCACTGCGGAATTGACCGGTTGGGCAAATTTGGCCCATTTTATCTTTCAGGAAAGAACACCCGAGGAGAACGAGCGGCATAATTTCGAAACCTACCAACGGCTGCTGAACGAGCCGGAGCTAGTCAAAATGCTGCAAGAAAAATGTGCCATGTACCGATGAAAAATCGGGCTATTTCCGCTTCAAATATTCCAGCAACTCCTCTATCAACAGGGTGTCTTCGCCCGCCATTTTGGCAAGTTCCAGCGAACGCTGTGCAGCTTTCCGGGCGGGCTTTTTTCTGCCCATTCTGGCCAATAACTTGGCGTAAGTGTACTGGTTGTAATGACTTTCTTGCAATAAAATAGACAATTCCGACCAGCCCAGGGCATATTGAAGTACGTCGGGATCCGACACCTCTTCGGTAAAAATCCAGGCCATCTCATTGAGTTCGTCCGGATCGTCGGACGGGAAACGCTGGTAGTGGTCTATGGCTGATCGGGCGAAATTCTCGGCGTCGTTTTTTTGGCGGTAATAATCCAATCGGTAGCGGGAAGCCAGGGCCTCTCCACCTTGGGGATAAAGGGTGCCGTACAAACGTTGCACCTCGCCCAGTTGCAAACCCGGGTGACTTTGCAGGTAGGTCTCAAAGACGGTTTCAATTTTGACTTTTACTTCGCGTACACCGTATTTTGCTTCAAAATCAGCCCGATTTTTGAGCAAAAACTGAAAACCTCTCGAATACGGATCATCCATGTGTTGCATGAGCAAATCCATATTTTCGGGCGTGCCGAGATCGTCTTCCATTTTCAAAAAATCATTGGCAATACGCCCGGCATCGGGGTCGTAGGCGGCTGTTTTGGCCTCCAGATACTCCAGCAAAAACGCCCGAAATCGATTGCCCGAAGCATATTTCCGTTCCAAAGAGGCTAGATTGCGCATGGGGTCGAGCGCAGTTTGCCCAAGTTCAATGAACGCATCAGTCTGATAAAAGCCCGCGGCACGGTGTTGTACCGCGCCCGAACTATCCAAAAAAAGCAGGGTCGGATACAACCAGATTTTGTAGCGGCTAGACACCTCGATGCCCGATCCGCGCTCCATATCCAGCTTAATGTTTACGAAATGTTGGTTGAAAAATGCACCTACGTCCGGATTGGTAAAAACTTCCCGGGCCATCATTTTACAGGGGCCGCACCAGGTAGTCATGGCGTCCAGAAAAATGGGCTTGCCTTGTGCCCGAGCTTCGGCGAGTGCCTCGTCCCAGCTGCCCTGTATAAATTGAATGCCCTGCGCGGGGAGGAAGTGTGCAAAATGTAACGAGATTAACACGAGCGTGCTTTTCCGGAGTACCTTGTAAAAAAGGCCAGTTGCCCCAGGTAAGGGAAGTTTTTCGAGTTGCATTTGTGCAAAAATGATTGACCAGTTTGAGGTAAGGTGTATTGGATACCGGGCGTGCTCAGAGATCGCCCAATTGTGGCCGGAGGATCAATTCTTCCACCACCGCCGCGTCGCTCATATCATAGCAACCCCAAATCGCCTTGGCCACATCAGATGCTTGCATGAGGCGTTCAAAGGGGAAATCAGCGCCTTGCCAGGAGTCCGACCAGGCCGCCCCGGGCATGATGGCCGTCACTTTTACACCTTTGGGTTTCATTTCTTCGCGCAGCACTTTGGTGAACCCGAGCAGGGCAAATTTGCTGATGCTGTACGATCCGCCATTCGGGTAGGCCATGAAGCTTGCAATGCTGCACATGTTGAAAACATGCCCGTGCCCTTCTTTTGTCAGCAAGGGTAAAATGGAGCGGGTGAGGTGGTAGGCACTGTACAAGTTGGTTTCAATTTGAGATTCCAGGGTTCCTTCCTGTTCTTCGGAAATTTTACCCGGCAAAAAAACGCCTGCGTTGTTGATCAATACATCCAGCTTCGGCCAGGTGTCGCGAATGAAGGCGCCAAACTCGAGGACTTCTGGTTTTTTACTCACATCTGCAGCGAAGGTGTGCAATTTTTGCTGCGGGAACTGCTGCGCCCAGTCCTGCGCCATGGCTTCTAAATCTGCTTCAGTGCGGGCGCAAACGCAGAGATCAAATCCGTTTTGGGCAAAAATTGCTGCAATGGAGCGCCCCAATCCCTTGGTAGCACCGGTGATAACTGCGGTTTTAGGCTGCATGATGTGTGGAAATTTTGGGCAAAAGTAGTGAATTGAACGCAGGCGGGTGAATCAATATGACTTACATACTACCTTGCTGCCCGTCAAACTCCAAGTATGCACGCACAGCCCGCTGACCCTGTTCCTCCCAGGCCTGTAAAAGCACCCGATCCCTGGCCTGATCGGCTGCGCAATCTGGCTACTTTTATGGTTGTCCTGATCCACGCCGCTGCGCCCGTGGCCCACGGCGAGGGCAGCGATTTTAATGGGCTGTGGTGGTGGGGCGGCAATTTTTGGAATTCACTCACCCGCCCGGGCGTGCCGCTGTTTGTGATGCTCAGCGGGTATTTGCTGCTTGGAAAAGATTACCCATTGCCCGTTTTTTTAAAAAGGCGTTTTTCCCGGGTGGTCATTCCGGCGGTCTTTTGGATGCTGGTGTATTCGCTTTACGGGTATTTGGCAAAAGGCAGCCCTGCCAGCATCGGTGCGGCGCTCAAGGGCATCGTGACCGGGCCGGTGCACTACCATTTCTGGTTCATCTACCTTATTATAGGTCTGTATTTGGTTTACCCGATTCTGCGACCCTGGGTACGCTCCGCCACCGACCGTGATTTTTACTATTTTTTTGCGCTCAGCGCCTTGGGCACTTGGGGCTATAAATTTTTGGCAACGTTTTATCAAATCCACCTGGGCGTTTACTTCGAACTTTTCACCAACAACTGCGGCTAATTCGTGCTTGGGTATTTCCTCGGCCATCGGGTCTTGCTGCGGGATGAAACCAGCCCTGCCACCGAATCCGCTTTCCGTATCCATCGCCATACGCCGCTGCTCCTGGTGGTGTTGGGTACGCTTGGCACCATGGTGGCCAGTTATGTGCTCAATACCTTTTTTGCCACGGGCAAAACCCAGGTCTTTTTTTACGATTATCTCACACCTAATGTGGCCATTTCAGCCATCGGATGGTTTTTATTGGCCAAAACAGCCTTCAACCGCAGACCACTTCTGGATATTGAGCGCGATTTTACCGCCGCCAGTTTTGGCATCTACTTCGCCCACGTGCTGGTGATGGATTTGTGGGGAAGAATGGGCTATTGGCACAGCATGACCTATCCAATAGTGGTTGCCCCGCTGCTGGCGACCATGATTGCCAGCCTGACTTTTTTGGCCATTTCACTCATCCGGGTTTTGCCTGGCGGGCAACGCATTACCTAGTGCCGCATCCGGCGAATGCCTGTTCAATGAATGACCATTGGATAAACCCTGTTTTTTCCTTGATACACCATGGCATCTTGTGGTGTGTGGGCAAAAAGTACCGTAGTTAAACCTAAAAAGCAGGGTAAAGTAAATAATCGGAGCATGGGAACGGGATTGCGTGAATTGGAAGGTCGGAAAAGTGTGGTTGTGTCAAAAGTCGAAAGGTGCAAATGATAGACATTTACGCAAAATTATGTTCTGTTGTTGGCAAAATTTAACTTCCCGAAAGTTTTAAACTTTCGGGAAGTTTGCATTACAAGAAATTAAATTTTTCGCTCGAGGGTAACGTTTGTCCAGCTCCGACTTTTGACACAACCCCACTTAGGCAAAAACAAAGGAATCCCGGCGAGGAATACGATTCGAGGCAATTTGCTTTTTTGTTTTTCTACCTTTGCAGCCGCTTATGGGACGCATTCTTGCCATCGATTTTGGATTAAAACGCACGGGGATTGCAGTGACAGATCCTTTGAAGATCATTGCCAGTGCGCTTACCACGGTTCCGACCCAGGAGCTTATGGAGTTTATTCAACAGTACTGTAAGGAGGAGGATGTGGAGCATTTTGTGCTGGGTCTTCCGTTGCATATGGACGGCAATCCAGCCCAAATTGCACCACATGTAGATGCATTTGCCAAGCGTCTGCAAAAACTTTTTCCGGAAAAAAAGATTATTCGTCAAGACGAACGCAATACCTCCAATGATGCCAAAAAAATCATCCTTCAAAGCGGCATTAAAAAACAAAAACGCCGCGACAAAACCTTGGTTGACAAACTTGCAGCAGCCCTCATTTTGGAACAATACATGGAAGAAAATTACTGGAATGCCTGAACTTTAGTGAAGCACTATAGCGGTTAGAAGTTCGATCAACACCCTTCTAAGCGCAAAATGATTTCAACCTGTTTTGCCTTGCCAAATCACCCACACCATCCGTATCAATGCTACTTCCGATTTATGCCTACGGGCAACCCGTTTTGAAAAAAATAGCCGTCGAAATTGACGCTCAACACCCTGATTTGCAGGCGCTTATCACCAATATGTGGGAAACGATGTACCACGCTGACGGGGTCGGAATTGCCGCCCCACAAATTGGGCACAGCATCCGGCTTTTTATCATTGACACCGAACAGGTGGAGCGCAAAGAATCCGAAATCTCGCCTACGGACACCCCTTTCAAACAGGTGTTTATCAATGCTCAAATTCTGTCTGAGTCCGATAAACCCTGGACCTACGAAGAGGGCTGTTTGAGCATCCCGGACATTCGCGGAGATGTAGAAAGACCAGCTGGAATTCGTATCCGTTGGCAGGACGAAAATTTTCAGGAACACGAAGCCGAGTTCAGTGGAATCAATGCGCGGGTGATCCTGCACGAGTACGATCACATTGAGGGAATGCTTTTCACAGAACGGCTTAAACCGCTCAAAAAACGCCTTATTCAGCGCAGATTGGACGCTATTCGCACCGGAAGAGTGAAAACGGACTACAAAATGAAGTTCTTCAACGTACGCTAGCAAACCTTACAAGTTTTTGTTATGGTATAAAAGTTGCAGGATGTGGTTTAAATAATCACCACACATCATGCTCCGCCATCTCGATATACTTGTCGCCGACCACCATCCGATCTTTGTAGAAGGTCTTCGTTCGTTGTTGTCCAGTCATGGCGACGAGCGTTTTTCCTACCACATCAAGGGAGTGGCTATTAATGGATTTCAGGTAGCCGAATATCTGGACAACTCACAGCCAGATCTCTTCTTGTTCGATCCTGATTTGCCGGATGCGGAAGGTTTGAAAATCCTTTCATCCGTCAAACAACACGGGGCCAAAACCCGCGTACTCGTACTCAATGGTTCGGTTGATCCGACGCATATCCAGGCCGCGTTCAGGGCAGGTGCGGATGGCTACATGCTCAAATCCGGTTCCGAGGACGAACTCATCCAAGCCGTAGGTGAATTGGCCGAGGGCCGCTCGTTTGTTGGGCAAGGATTGATACCTAACCATCTTCACAACACGGATATGTATCGCTCTCCCGAGCAGGAATTCGCGCAAAAAAGTGGGCTCACAAGGCGGGAGATGGAGATTCTGAAACTCATAGGAGAGGCATTGACCAACAAGGAAATTTCTGAACGTATTTTCATCAGCGATCAGACTGCCAGTGTACACCGAAAAAATATTATGCGAAAATTAGGGGTGAATAGCACTGGCGCGCTCATCAAAATGGCCTTTGAGAACCACTTGGTTTGAGCTTCTATGCCGCTTAATTTGTGAACAAACCGTTATTCCCCAGTGTTTCTGCTGGGCTTCAATCCTTCCTTTGGGGCAAACATTGCTCATTTGTCGGCTTTATACAAAATTAGTGCCCCCAATACTTATGTTAGGCACTGTTTTTGCACCTGACTGTCAGGTTGCAGGCTTTCTCACGAAAAGTTTGCACAAATGGCTATGCCTTTTTTAACTTTGTCGCGCTTTGAGAAAACCTCTTTTGAGGAGGACATCAGAAAATCGTGGTACATCTAAAATTAAATTGGTAAGGCGTGCCAACCTTTTCCATACGATCGATTCCTTCAGTTCAAAAAAACACTTCAAACGGTTCCATTTTTATTAATCATTCACTCATGAAAAAAGCGAATTCTACACTCTTTTTTAACTTCCTGGGATGGACGCTGGCACTGGCTTTGTCGCTTTCGGCCACCAACGCCACCAACGCCCAGTGTTCCATGATTTGCAACAATCTTGTCCAGGTTTCTTTGGATGAAGATTGCGAAGTGGAGATCACTCCAGACATGGTTTTGGAAGGCAATGGATGCCCCAATGGCGTGTTCCAGGTTCAAGCCAGAATTAACGGCGTATGGACACCTACCTCGGGCAACTTTGTGGCCACTGCCACACACATCAACCTTACGCTCCAAATTCGCGTTCGCGATCTCAATTCGGGCAATTCTTGCTCAGGCTTTGCCCTCATTCAGGACAAACTTGCGCCAGAACTCACGTGCACCGATTTGTTTCTAAACTGTGCAATGACCGATTACGGTCCTGATTACCTCTTTAATGTGGTAAATATTTCCGAAGCGTACCCGCAGGTAGATGAAAATTGCACTTCAACTACGCTGAGTTTTATTGATACCTGGTTCGACCTATCCTGTACTGGAAGCATCAACGGCTTCGACGATATCAGCGCTTACGTGATTCGGAAATGGACCGTGGTGGATGAAAGTGGCAACTCCGCTACTTGCGATCAATACATTTACTTCGAACGCCGTCACAGTTTGGATGTGTTTTTCCCTGCGGATGTTACCGTAGATTGCACCGATCCAATCACCAACCCTGGCGCAACGGGCATTCCGTTTGTGACAGATTTTGGCCTCAATTGGGATGTTTGGCCAAATGGCACTTTCTGCGAGTTGAACGCCACGTATAACGATTTGCGTCTGAATATTTGTGACGGCAGCTACAAGATTCTACGTACCTGGACGATCTATGACTGGTGTTTGCCATCAGGCCCATTCAATCCACTCACCCATATTCAGATTATTAAAGTGGATGACAGCCAAGGCCCGGAATTGGATTGCCCTGAAGATATGACCGTGGGCACCAACCCCAACGATTGTCAGCTCGACTTCAACTTGCCAGATGTGATTGTGCGCGACAATTGCTCGCGCCTCGCTTCCATTGAAGCACAATGGCAGGACTTCAATGGCATTTGGCAGTCCCTCTATGGTTCCTTCACCACTTTTCCTGGCAACAATCCTTGGGACTCCGACACACTTGCGGTATTGGGATATGCCGAAAACCTGGGTATTGGAGTTACCACCATTCGATACATTATTAAAGACGATTGCAACAATATCACCATCTGCGAATTTGACGTAACAGTTGAAGACAGCACCCCTCCAGTGGTTGCCTGCGACCAGATTACCAAAATAGGATTGAGCAGCAACGGTACGGCATTGGTCAATGCAACTACTTTCGACGACGGCAGCTACGACAATTGCTCGCCCGTATCGTTCAAAGTGCGCCGCATGAACCCGAATTCTTGTGACGATGACACGCAATTCCACGATCAAGTGAAATTCTGTTGTGAAGACGTGGGTGACACCATTCAGGTGATCCTCCGTGTGTACGACATTCCAGTGCCTGCTGGCAGCGTTGGTCTCGATTTCGGGGAGTGGAATTCCAATGATTGTATGGTTCTTGCAATTGTGGAAGATAAACTCAACCCGACCTGCTTCCCACCTGCAAATGTTACTGTGAACTGCGAAAACTTTGATCCTAGCCTCTGGGCCTACGGCAAAGCGCAGGTTTCTGACAACTGCTGTTTGGACCCTACGCGGGTTTATCAGGGCCAAATTGGTTTGACACACACGGCCAATTACGCCTTGTTTGATACCGTTTGTAACAAAGGAACCATTACCCGCACTTTCCGTGCATTCGATTGCTACGGACAGAGCAGCCAGTGCACTCAGCGCATCTTCGTGACGTATGAGCAAAGATATTTCGTCCGTTTCCCGAATGATGCCATCGTAAATGAATGTGATGGAACGGGTATTTTTGGTGAACCAACTTTTTTCGGAGAGGACTGTGAACTGCTCGGGGTTTCTTTCCAAGACGAAGTCTTTACGGTAGTACAGGACGCCTGCTTCAAAATCGAGCGTACCTGGCAGATCATTAACTGGTGTACCTACAACCCAAATGCGGGCTGTATTTTTGTTCCAAATCCCAACCCGAACCCGATTACGAACAACCCGGCGAACCTTCCCGGCCCAATCGTATCGCCACTCGGCACCTTGGCTCCATGGGCTCCTACCAACATACGGATCAACCCAACGGACCCACAGCCAACGAACTACAGCATTTTCTACGACAAGAACGCGAACTGCTACCGCTACAAACAAATCATCAAAATCCTGGACGGCCAAGCGCCCACAGGCACTTACGTAGCACCTACTTGCGCGAACCAAAACTGGCTGACTCCAAACAGTTCCATGCTTTGGAACGAAATGTACTGGTGGGACAATGGCATCCAAACGCACGACCTTTGCGAAGAGCCTACGGATCTTTGCATCACCGCAACCGATGCCTGCTCTGGCAATAATGTAAATATTGAATACCTCCTTTTCCTCGATTTGGACGGGGATGGCGTGATGGAAACGGTGATTAATTCCGTGAACACCGGCATCGCCGGACTTGGCTGGAACAACGTGTTGTACAACAACCTGAACACGCCAAACTTTGCTGGCGGCGAAGCCCGTCGGTTCGACCAACGCCCGGTGGCCAACAATCAGAAATGGGGTTTTGCTATCCAGGAAACCGTCAACGGCAACAACAAAATCGGTTGTGTGCGCTGGAACACTCTGCAGCAACAAAACACCTACGTGGTGCCTGAATTGCCACATGGTACCCACAAAATCAAGTGGTTCATCACCGATGGTTGCGGCAACAACGCTGAATACGAATACACCTTCACGGTGAAAGACTGCAAAGCACCCACCGTGGTTTGTCTCAATGGCCTCAGCGTCAACATCATGCCAACCGGTATGATTACCCTTTGGGCTTCTGATTTCTTGCAGTACACGGAGGACAACTGCACCCCTGCCAATCAAATCAAAATTGGCATTCGTAAGTGTGGTACCGGTACTGGTTTCCCAACCAACCCGGATGGTTCACCTCAAACATCTGCAACGTTTGATTGTACCGAAGTAGGAACTCAATGCCTTGAACTTTGGGCTATTGATGCAGCCGGCAATGCCGACTACTGCGAAACATACCTCATTGTCCAGGATAACCTCGGTGGTTGTGGCGGCACTCCAAGCCCGGTCATTGCAGGTGCTTTGAAAACCGAAGCCTTAGAAGGCGTTGAAGAAGCAAATGTATTCTTGTATGGCACCCTCCCATCGGGCCTTCCGGCTACTACGGTAGCTGATCTGACCAATGTTGCAGGTGGCTTTATGTTTATCAATGCCTTGCCTGTTGGTTCTGACTACACGGTTGCCCCTGAAAAAGATGACAATCCGCTCAATGGCGTGACGACTTTCGACTTGGTGTTGATCTCCAAACACATCCTGGGGATCGAGCCATTTGACAGCCCGTACAAGATGATCGCGGCAGATGCGAACAAAAGCGGAAGTATCACTACGTTCGATATTGTTGAACTTCGTAAACTTATTCTGGGCATCTACAGCGAACTGCCAAGCAACACTTCCTGGCGTTTTGTTGACAAAGCATACAGTTTCCCGAACCCACTCAACCCATTCTCTGCGGTTTTCCCTGAAACGAAATCCGTGCAGAACATGCAGATGGCTAACCTCGAAGAAGATTTTGTAGGGGTTAAAATCGGGGACGTAAACAACTCGGTCGTCGCAAACTCGCTGGTCAATGCCGAAGAGCGTGGTCAGGGCACCTTGTACTTCGATCTGAAAGACCGTGATTTGAAAGCGGGCGAGATTGTGGAAGTGAGCCTGAGCGCTGCCGAAAAAGTGGCTGGTTATCAATTTACCCTCAACCTCGACGGCCTCGAAACCATCGAAGTGTTGCCGGGCGACAATATGGGCAAAGACAACTTCGCCACTTTCGCGGGTGCCATTACGGCTTCTGTGAACAACGATGCTGCTTCATTTGCCTTCCGTTTCCGCGCCACCCGCGCTGGTAAATTGAGCGAAATGCTGAGCCTTGGCAACGCTATCACTCGTACAGAGGCCTATACCATGACCAACGGCGAGATGAGCAAGAAAGAGGTGATGCTCCGATTCAACGGAAATAATGGTAGCACCCTTACGGGTGCCGGGTTTGAATTGCTTCAAAATGCACCAAACCCAGCTAAAGGTTTCACAAATATCTCTTTCAACCTGCCAGAAGCATCTGAAGCCACATTGACTATCAGCAATGCAGAAGGCCGTGTGATCAAAATGTTGAATGGTTCGTTTGCCAAAGGTTTCAATACCCTCACGCTTCAACGCGCTGAATTGGAGTCCGGCATTCTGTTCTACCAACTCAGCACCGCTGAACACAGCGCAACGAAAAAGATGATTGTGGTGGAATAAAAGTGGCACACCTCTGGTAATATAGGTGTGCGACACTTTTGAACAAATACAAAACGCGGTTCGTGGGGCTACCCTGCGAACCGCGTTTTATTTAGTTTGAATAAGCGAGCGTGTTCAAAGTCGAGGTGTGCCACACGCTTTTGAACGCGCTCGAACAACCCGTCCCTACTCCGGCACCCGAATCAAGGTGCCTGACGAAGCGCCACTTTCATCTGTTCCAATCCTTGCTTCTACCCAATAATTTCCAGGCTTGGGAACCACCACCGTGCGCGTGACAAATTCTCGCGCGGAGGGCAGCCTCGTACTGAAAGAGTCTATTATTGTTGTGCTATTAAAGGGATTAAGGCTAAAGTGGAATTCCTGACGGTAGAAATTACCTATCTGCGTGACCACGATTGTAAAATCCAACTGTTTGGTGCTGTCCGGCAAAGTGGTGATCACTGGGTCGCGGATGTCAATATCTGTTTCCACGAACCCGGGTTCTGGGTCGCATGCGCCGCATAAAAGCAGCAAGAAGAAAAGTGTAGTGTTGTATTTCATGTTGCTAAACTACCACTCCATAAACTGATACCGCATCCCAACGCTAAAGATATTTGCCTTCCCGAGATACGCGGCAAGGCTCGCGCTCAAGCCAGTTTTGCCCAGCGGAAACCGCCCGGAAAGGGCAAAAGCATTTTCGCCAGGACTCGTTACGGCAAATCCGAGCCGGATGTTGCTGTTGCCGCTCTGATCGTTGAAGCCCCAGTTCAGCAAACCCATGGAGAAGGGTGGTTCGTTTGAAAAACCCAGGGCAGGCTCGTCAAAGAGTCTAACATCCACGGAATAGCGGTCTGCGCGTCCAATCCAGAGTGAGCCGGAGGGCAGGAAATCCTTATCGGTGGCAGGAAAACCCAGACCCACTTTATTTGGATAAGATCGGTTCCGCTGAAAAAAGCCCACAGACACACCAACGTATTTGCTACTGGCTTCTCCACGCACCCCAAAAGCTGCGTATCGGTAATTGTTGTCAGCATCGTTGTTTTCGTCGGTTTGTGCCGATCCAAAGGTGCCCCTCAACCCGATTTGCAGCTTGGTCCAGCCGCGCTGCCAATTGGCATTGAGTTCGCCCCCGCCGGAATTAACTTTTACAAGATCATCTTTAATCTGATTTCCATCGCAGTCGCGGCTGATGTCCCTGTAATTTCCAGCGGAGCCTCCCGCCCCAATATCCAACCAATGCTTCCATTCCTTGGCAGAAGGTTTGACCGGAATCGAGTCTAAAGGATTGGATATCAGCAATATGGTGGTAATAGACAACATAGATGCAGGAGCCAGCACGGCGCGTCCGAGACGGTGTTCGCGCCACAGCACACGGCCCAAAAGCGCAATCGCCGGAATGCAGGAAACCAGGATAACCATCGCTTCGTCTAGTGTCAGCAAATCGCGCAAGAGGAAACTGCCGAGGGTGATGCCGCCGAGTGCATAAGCAAGACGAGCCGTAGGCACACCGGCGCTTTCCGGCGCAGGTTCCGGGGTGTTTTTCTGCTGAAAAAACTGGAGGTAGCAAAAACCTGCCAAGCTGGCAACGGCCATCATCAACACCACCCACTGGCCCATTTTCAAGCCGCCGGCCATGATGCCGAACGATCCGCGGTTGGTGGCTACATCCCGCAGAAATTCGATGCCAAAACGCTGTAAGGTCAGGAGACCAAATCCCAGAAAAGCGATTAAACCGGGGCGGCTGAGTTTTTTCCTAAGTAGCCATAAAGCAATGAATATGAGCAGATTACCCCCAATCAAAATCAGTTGGATCGGGTAAAGCAGGGCGCTGGAAATCGCTCCTTCTGCAAGGATTCCGGATTCCATGTGCTGCATAAAAGCGGGCGTGCCCGGCCCATAAGCAATGCCCCAATTTGAATTGGTTGGGGTGCCGTAGCAACAGCCCGCCAGCAGGCAACCCACACGCCCAGACACCGCCGCCAGTGGCAAACCCAGCACCAGCACATCGGCCAATCCCGCAGGAAGTTTCCACCAACGTTTGAGGCCCCAATACAGCAACAGCATCAGGATCAGTCCTCCCATCACGGTTTTTCCGGGCAAATCAGGCAGACCGGCTCCACTCAACGCCTGAATCCAATCATTGCCAGTCCAGGCCCCCAGCCGGGAGCCGAGTACAATACTGGTATTCACCATGGCAATCACGGTCAGAACCGTCACCATCTGGAATTGGCGTTCCCGGGCCAGGTTCCACTGCGCTGCAAGTGCGAGCAAGGGGGCGAAAATGATGGCAAGGTTCCATGCCAAAGCGGCATCCACGTCGGTGGGTTTCCAAATGATCGCAGCACTCAATGCTGCAGTGATCAGTAGAAAGGGAAACGGAATGAGTAAGCGTGTAAGATGTTTTTTCATGATTAAGGGTGCATCGTTTTGAAAGCTTTTAAGGTAGTAGCCATCAAAGTTAAAAACCCTGAATCAATTTTGAGCAGATTATTTGAGACGTGCCGCAATTTATTTTTTATTGAGTTCCGGTATTCAGCACGGTTTGACCCTCCGGGTACTTGATATCTGCATGGTTTTCGGCTGTGATATAAAAGTTGATGGGCTTAAAAGTGGTCACCGTTTTCAGTGCGCTTGTGAGCGAATTGGAAAACATACCACTGGATGTTTTCAACTGTCCAATGTTAATACTCCCGTTGTCTTCCGTTCTCAACCACACAATATATATTTCTTTCGCAGGGCTGAGTCTTTTAGGATCTGCCAAACGCTTGACGTGTAAATCAATATTGTAATTGTTGTTTTTATCCTTCTTCACCTTGACCGAACCTTCCGCAGCAGGCACTACAGATGATTTTGAAAAGGTATAGCTGGTGGTCCCGCAAGACGGTAGCAACATAATGGCAAACAATACTGCAAAGGCTGTGCTCACCTTTATAGTTACTTCTTTCAATTTTATAAAGTTCATCTTGTTTAAATTTTGTGGCAGTAAAGGTCGCGCGATGCGTTTGTTGAAGCCTTACAGAATTCTGGAAACAAATTACATCATTCACATATTTGAGCACAGATCGCATTGTCAGAAATCCTATGTCTGGAAAGTACTGAGTTTCCTTTGAAAACAGGGAGCTAAAGCCATAAAACCTTTCCATGAAATAAAAAACAAAGTTATTTTTTGTGACAGAAACATGACACACATCATGCTTCGAGATGATGCAGGTACTTTTCGTCCCGATTGGTTCTCGGCACCTTTGTCCTGTTAGCGATTTCAAACAAGTTGGCCTGCTGGTTTTCATTAAAAATTGCTTCAAGTCGCCGACTTCGTAAAGTTGGCTGTTGCCGGATTGTGCCTTAAAAAGTCAATCAGGAGCGCCTCCTTTCAATATTCAATCATTCACAAATTTTTTTCAAAAATGAAAAATCTAAAAATTAGTTTGTTGTTTTCTTTCATCGCTTTGCTTGTGTTTTCCCTGTCTTATTGTAAACTAGACGATCAGGTATTGGGAGGGGATCCAGCACCCCTAAGCGCCACCACACTGCTTTCTAAAAAAGTATCCGCTGCTCCGGTTTTGGATGGAACAGTAGATGCAATGTGGGAAAATGCACCCAAACTTTCGGCAGAAACAGTCGTGCCCGATCCAGGTGGACATGACTTTCGGAGTCTGATTGGGACATACTCCAATGTGACACTCCGCTCTGTTTACGATGCTGAAAATATCTATTTTTTGGCGGAGTGGGATGACCCTTCCCATTCAGTGGCACGTCAGCCTTGGTATTTTAACCCCACCACAAAATTGTGGGCCACTGAGAGTGGCGAAATCACTTTCAATGCCAACGGCTCCATTGCACGTGCAGCATTTGGAGAGGACAAGTTTGGCATGTTGTGGAACGTAAACAACTCCGTTGTTGGTTGGGACAATGCAACTTGCTTCAAATCTTGCCACACCGGCATGAGTGAGGCTGATGGTTTTGCCCGTCACTACACCAACTCTCCTACAGAAAGGGTGGATATGTGGCACTGGAAGGCTACCCGGATGAACGTAAATGGCTTGGTTGACGACCAGTACCAGGATAACACCTATCCAAATGGTCGGAAAAGTGATGATAGAACAGCGGGAGGGGACGTAAACAACACCCAATTGCTGGTTGTCACTGGAGGAGCAAGCTCCGTGAATGTACCGAAGTATTTCATTCCAGGTCGCACCAATTACTATTGGATTCTTGATTCAGAAGTGGCCAGCGGCACGGCAAAGTTGATCACAGCCGTGGATGCCGATGGCGTACTCAGCTACGATGGCGGCACGATTGATCCCAATACTGACACTGAATTCCAAAGAAAAGGTGCTGGCATTGGCTCAAAGGCAATCCCTGGTATTACCACTGGGCCATTTGTAGGAAGCCGCGGCGACATTGCCTGTGTAGGGGTACATACCGGGAACGGTTGGGTACTTGAAATGAAACGTGCCTTGAAAACAGGAGATACCAAGAATCAAGATGTTGACTTTTCTTCTCTTGAAGACTTCCCCTTCGGCATTGCTACTTTCAACAACACCGGCCCTGCGCACGCCATCAAATCCAACCTTTTGCTGAAATTCGAAAAATAGGACACCGCTCTCCTTTAACAATCTAAATCAATAAGATTATGTCAAGATTAAGGATAGCATTTGCAGCACTGGCCTTTGCACTGTTTGGGGTAACCGCCTGCTACAATGTCACTACGATTGATCTCACCAATGATATCACAGTTGATCGGGAAGTCAGTTTTTCTGCGGATATCGTTCCAATTTTTGATAAAAATTGCAGTCTGAGTGGGTGTCATGTTGCGGGTGGTCCAAAGCCCGATCTCACTAAAAGTCAGGCGTACGCTGCTTTATCCAGCGGCAATTATATCGATCTCAGTCTGCCGGAAAACAGTGAGTTATATGCTTGGCTGACCGGAGAAAGAGCTCTTGTAATGCCTCTAAGCGGCTCAGACCCGGAAATCAACGCATTCGTACTCGCCTGGATCACTCAAGGTGCTCAAAACAATTAAAATCAACGTCATGCAAATATTCAACAACAATAGTTCCGCGCAAATCGGGCATCTATGCCGTATACTGCTACTGTGTTTTTTGGCGAATAGCCTAATGGCACAAGACGAAGCCGCTGCTGATGTACCCGTCAATAAGCCGGTGAAAAACACCTTTGAAAGTGCTAATATCTTTGATAACCCAACTTCTTTGGTACCCATTAAGGGAACCTTTGAAATGGATATTCAGCACCGATTTGGTACGGTCACCAAAGGATATGAGGATTTGTGGGGTATTTACGCACCCGCTAATATCCGCATGGGGTTCAATTACGTCCCTATAGACAAACTAGCCGTCGGATTCGGCCTGACCAAGGAACGCTTGCAATGGGATAGGAACGCCTAATATGCCATATTTCAACAAATGAAGGATGGGGGGATGCCGCTCAGCAGCACTTGGTTTTCCAGCCTCGTGATTGGTGGCCGCGACAAAAAGTTCTTTGTCAACGGTTCAGATCGGCTTTCCTTTTACCATGCATTGATCATCGCCCGGAAAGTAACCGATCGGATCTCCCTGCAGGTAGCGCCAAGCCTCAGCTTCCGCAACAATGTGGAAGGCTATTATGACGATGCCGGTGAGGTACAGAAGAAGATGGAAAATGCGCATTTTGGTATTTCTGGTTTGGCCAGGATCAAATACTCAGACAGCGGCGCCATCATTTTGGGCTTTGACCAAGCGATGACCCAGCATACGGCTAATAACCCATACCCAAATATCTGCTTCGGGTTCGAATTTACCACGAGCTCGCACTCCTTCCAGGTTTTTGCGGGCAACTCAAGTGGTATCCTGCCCAACAGTACCAACGTGTTCAATCGAAATGATTTCCAGGACGGTCAATTCCTGATTGGATTCAATATCAACCGATTGTGGAATTTCTAACGTAGTTCATGGAACCCGTAGAAGCACCTCCAAGCTGGAAAAAAGCTTCGAATGGATGCTCAGTTATCCTGCCAGTGGTTTTTCTGCGGGTTCCTAAATTTTGGATAAAATGGACATCAACAACAAACAAAAAAATCTGCCGAGACGCAAATTCATCGAAACGGGCATAACGGCCGGAATCGGGGTAGCTCTCGGGTTGGCCATTACCCATGCCTTGCCTGATAATGAAGAAAAAGAAGCCCCTGAAATGGTCAAAATGCTGACCGCCGACGGGAAATTGGTCGAGGTGGAAAAACGCCACCTTCCCCCCATGTGCGGCAAACCTGTGGCCGTTTCCAATGAGAAACTGAAGCAGTGGATGGAGAAAGGTAAACAGTAAAATTTTGGAATGTCTGTATTCTAAGACACTCCCTCACTTTTTCATTTCAAACAAAATGAAACCAACAGTTCAGCACAATGATCGCCGGGAGTTCCTGAAAAAGGGGCTCGGTATTGCCGCCGTTGCCAGTACGGTGACGGTGCTCCACGCTTTTCAAACGGACAGCGTGGAAATAACCGGCGAAATGGTCAAACTGCTATCTCCCGATGGCGAGATCGTAGAAATAGATAAAGGTTTTCTAAAGCCCATACCAGAGGTTCATATCTCGCCGGAAGCCGCTCGCGAGGGGATTCCGAACCGGCGCTTTGTCATGGTTATTGACCTTGCACGCTGCAAAAATCTCCGAAAATGCCACGATGCTTGCGAGAAAATGCACCATTGTGGCCCCGATAATGAATTCCTCAAAATCCTGAAAATGCAGGACACCAAGTTGGCCGCTCCTTATTGGCAGCCAACCATGTGTTTTCACTGCGATGAGCCACCTTGTGTAAAAGTTTGTCCAGTAGACGCGACGTATAAGCGCGAGGACGGAATTGTATTGATTGATACCGACCGTTGTATCGGTTGCCGATTTTGCATGGTAGCCTGCCCTTATTCTGCCCGCACGTTTGATTGGAGCGAGCCGGAATTTCCGCTTGAAGTAGCACATCAGCACTATTCTCCGGAAACCAGCGTGCCAGCTAAAATGGGTACCGTTTCCAAATGCGATTTCTGTCCCGATGTGGTGCGCACAGGCGAAATGCCACACTGTGTTACAGCCTGCCCGAACGGCGTTTTTTACTTCGGCGACGAGTACGAAGATGCCGTCTCCAATGGCGAAGAAACCGTGCGTCTGAGCGAATTGCTACGCGATCGGGCGGGCTACCGTTACCTGGAGGATCTGGGCACAAAGCCCCGGGTGTATTACCTGCCTCCGGCAAACCGTTCGTTCCCGTTCGAGGATGATGAATTCACCAAAAACAAAGGCCACGAACATGAAAAATAAACAACCCTCCGGCAATCAGACCGATGCCATAACCATGGATCTGATGCCGCGACCCTTTGGCCGATTGGGCCATATCTGGGTAGCCGTTTTACTGGTCATTTGTGCCATCGGGCTATACTTTTATGTTGAACAGATCCGCTATGGTTTGGGTATCACCGCCATGCGCGATTACTCCACCTGGGGCATTTATATCGCCAATTTTGTCTTTTTTGTGGCCATTAGCCTTGTTGGCTCGCTTATGAGCGCCATTCTGAAACTTTCCGGCGCACATTGGCGAACGCCACTTACCCGGATTTCGGAAATCATTGCGGTGGCCTCCATCGTCATCGCCGGCATCACCACGGGTTTTGGCACCATGGGCCCCGCATTTGCAGAAGGGCGGGCGGTGGCGACTGCGCTCACGGCCCTGGCGCAGC
>CAZKBH010000008.1:16723-29009 GCA_964550795.1 uncultured Saprospiraceae bacterium | reverse complement strand
CGTCATCATTTCCGACATGGGCCGTCCCGACCGGTTTATGAACGTCCTGCTCCATGCCCGGATACAGTCGCCCATCACCTGGGACGTGATTGTGATTTCAACCTATCTGGTCATCAGTTTGCTGTTGTTGTATCTACCGTTGATTCCTGATCTGGCCATTTTACGCGACCACCACAAAGGCAGCTCAAATTGGCAACACAAGCTTTACAAAGTGATGGCGCTGGGTTGGAGTCACCACCCGGAGCAGGAGAAAATCCTGCGACGCTCGGAGCAGATTCTGGCAGTTTTGATCATCCCGGTGGCTTTTGGAATACACACGGTTACTTCCTGGTTGTTCGCTACCACGCTGCGTCCGGGATGGGACAGCAACAACTTTGGCCCTTATTTTATTTCCGGGGCATTCATGGTGGGAGCCGGCGGCGTAATTGCGGCCATGTATATTTTCCGAAAAGCTTACAGCTTGGATAAATACCTGACAGACAAACACTTCGATTATATGGGCAAACTGCTCGTATTGCTATCTCTGGTGTATTTGTATTTCAATATCAACGAGTATTTCGTGCCCGCCTACAAGATGAAAGCAGCGGAAAGCGCCCACTTGGAACAGTTGTTTTTTGGCAGTTATTCTCCGCTTTTCTGGTCGGTACAAATCTTCGGGATGATTATACCCATTCTGGTTTTGATGTTCCGCCGGGGCAGAAAACCACTCCCAATGTTCGTGATTGCCATTATGGTCATCGTTGGGGCGTGGTTCAAACGTTTCCTGATTGTGATCCCGACGCTGAGCCATCCATTCATTCCCATGACCCGGGTGCCTGAAACCTGGCAACATTATATCCCGACCTTTAAGGAGTGGTGGATTACAGGATCTACGCTCGCTGGGGCACTGTTGATTATCACCTTTTTGAGCAGACTTTTCCCCATTATTCCAATCGCAGAGACGATTGAGCATGAAGAGGCCGCCAGAAAAGGGATACCAACCCGCGATTGAGCCAGCCTGTGCAATAATTTGATACTATTGGAAATCCATCCGTCTAAATACAATTCGTTCAGTCATGAAATTTATCACGACCAATAAAAAGAACCCATGGGTCAGCCGTTTACTTTTGGTTACCTCGGTAGTTTGTCTGATGGCCTATTCGGTTGTTGCACAAACAGAAACCGATACCACTACCGAAATCGAAAAACCTGACTTGAGTCTTGAATTTCGTTACATCGAGGCTAACAATAAAACCAAAATTCTGGAGGTCATCGCAAAAGCCAAATTGGAGGGCACTTGGCAGTCGCAGAAAGGAATTCAGGTGCATTTTTATCGCAACGCAGAAGAGGAGGCCAATTTGCTGGGTAATGTTACCACGAACGATCACGGGCTTGCCAGATTTATACTGCCTGAGGGCGTCGAAAAATATGCTGCTGCAGGGGGCGAGTACACCTTTGTTGCAGTTACGGGCGGCACAGACCAGTTCGATCCCGTCAGTGAGGAAGTGATCATTGCGGAGTCAAGTTTTGAGATGAGTTTGTCTGAGGAGGATTCCGTTCGGCAGGTCCATATTTCGTTCCAGGCATTGGATGCTGAGGGAAATGAAGTGCCGGTGGGAGAAGTTGAGGTACAGCTTTATATTAAAAGGTTGTTTGGGCTGTTGCCACTTTCTGAGGATCCGGAAACCACCGATGAGAATGGGGAGGTTTCGGTAGATTTTTCTACGGTTATAGGTGGGGATACTGCGGGCAATCTGATTATCGTGGCTAAAATTGAAGACCACGAGCGTTTTGGCAATTTGGAGTTCCAACGCAAAATAAAATGGGGGATTCCTTTGATCATTGACCCAAATTTGAGTGCCCGTGAATTGTGGTCTTCAAGGGCAAATGCGCCCATTTACCTGATTGTTATAGTCAATACCATGTTGATTGGAATCTGGGGCGTAATTTTATACATCCTGTTCCAAGCCTACAAAATATCCAAAATCAGCAAGGGGAGCCAAGGTTCACCAAAACTGGAAAAAAATCATTAACTTATTAAAATTCAACACATTATGAACACTAAAATGGTCATTGCTGCAGGCATTTTTTCGTTTTTTGCCCTGCTTGCTGCCACCGCTTTTGTGCCTTCTGCCGGCGACCCATGGGTTGTGCCAGAAAAGTACAAGAAAATGAAAAACCCTGTCAAATCAGATGCGGAGTCCATCGCTACTGGTAAAGCGCTTTATGTCAAACACTGCAAATCCTGCCATGGCTCAAAAGGTTTGGGGGATGGCTCCAAAGCCGCTCAACTAAAAACGGACTCTGGAGACTTTTCTATTGCAGGTTTCCAGTCCCAAACGGATGGCTCACTTTTTTACAAAACCAACGAAGGGCGCGGAGATATGCCTTCTTTTAAGAAGAAAATCCCTGACGAGACAGACGTTTGGAGTGTTGTCAATTATATGCGCACTTTGAAAAAATAAGGCCTAGTTTAATACTTCTTCAAAGTAGTCTTAGCGCGGTTGCATAGTGCAAGTTATCCTCATGGATGGCTTGCGCTTTTTTAGTTTTAGCCCACTCGCAATTTAAAGCGAAAAACATCCCGAACATGAATCCATACACGGCGCTGTTCATAATTGATACTCTGGGAGATTGGTCAGTTCAGGTGCTGTCCAGCAGCCCCTTTTTCACCTCGGCTGAAACTTAACCCAAAGGTAAAGTGCCTTTTCCGTCGGGAGTGGAGTCGCCGCCATACCTTGTTGTTATGCGAAATGTGCTCTTTTTTCTTGCAATTATCCTACTCCCGGCGGCTTGTTCGCGCCGAAAAATCGAAACCATTACGATCAAAGGTTCCGATACAGAAGTAAACCTCGTACTCCAGCTCGCGGAAGCCTACATGGACACCGATCCGGATGTCTCCGTAAACATCACCGGGGGTGGTAGTGGCGTGGGTATCGCCGGGTTATTGAACGGAAATACAGACGTGGCCAATTCCTCCCGGGAGATCAGTCCATACGAACTCGCCTTGGCTGCGGAGCGCGGTATCGCCGTGGAACCTTTTGTTTTTGCGGCCGATGCGCTCGCTATTATTTGTCACCCCAGCGTTCCGCTCGACAGCCTACTTTTGGATGATTTGGGGAAAATTTTCTCTGGCGATATCCAAAACTGGCAAGCACTCAGCGGCTCCAACGGTGAAGTGTCCCTGTACGGGCGACAGAGCAATTCCGGCACTTTTATCTATTTCCGCGAACGGGTTTTGGGCAAAGACTTCGCACCCAGCATCAAACAAATGAATGGCAATGCCCAAATCCTGGAAGCCGTTAAAGCCGACCCCAACGCCATTGGCTATATCGGATTTGGATATCTGACAGACGAGCATGGAAAGCTTCGGGATGGCATCAAAGTGATCAGACTTGCAAAAGAGCGGGGTCAAAAAGCTATTTCTCCGCTCGACAAACTGGCGATTAAGGAAGGTTTGTACCCGCTCACCCGCCCCCTCTACCAATTCACCGACGGCGAACCCAGCGGCAAAACCCGCGACTTTTACGAATTCGAAAAAAGCGCATTGGGGCAACACATTATTGCTAAAAACGGCTATTTGCCTGCTGCTGAAGCTGGTTTAGCCCAAAACGCAAACCAATGACACGAAGGTTTTTTTGGGATGAATTCTTTAAAAAAGCCCTCGCTGGAGCGGCCTGGGTTTCTGTTTTGACACTAGCAGGCATTTTTTTGATGTTGCTGATGAACAGTGTCCGGGCCTTTGAAACAATCTCCTTCGCGCAGTTTTTTTCCGGGGCTGCCTGGAATCCTTCGGCTTATGGGCAGGCAACTTTTGGCATCGGGGCCATGCTGTACAGTACCTTTTTGGTGACCATCGGGGCCATGTTGATTGCAGTGCCTTTGGCCATTGGAACGGCGGCCTTTTTATCGGAAGTTGCCTCTCCCAGGGTCCGAAATATCCTGAAGCCAGCCATCGAAATGCTCGCAGCGGTGCCATCGGTGGTCATTGGCTTTTTAGGCATCGTGTTGGTCGCCCCAGCCTTGGCGAAACTGTTCAATCTGCCACACGGTTTGAATGCCCTCAACGGCGCTATCTTATTGGCGGTCATGGCATTACCCACCCTTATTTCTGTGATGGAAGATGCCATTCATTCGGTACCAAAATCCTACAAAGAGGCCAGTTATGCACTCGGCGCCAACCGTTGGGAAACGCTTATTCGGGTCACATTGCCTTCTTGTACTTCTGGAATTCTAGTAGCCATCATGCTCGGTCTGGGCCGTGCACTGGGCGAAACCATGACGGTACTCATGGCCACCGGCAATGCCACGGCTATGCCCAATGGATTCTTTGATTCTGTCAGGACCATCACTGCCACCGTGGCCATTGAAATGGGAGAGGTTCCATTTAATACCCCGCATTATTACAGCTTGTTCGCGGCTGCGCTGGTGCTTTTTCTTATCACTTTATTGGTAAATATTGCCGCAGAACGCATTGCGGCGGGATTTAGAAAAAAAGGCCAATGAGACGAAAAATCATTCAACTACTCGGCCTGGCCCTGATGATAACGGCAACCCTTTTGGTGGTGGCGATCCTGGGCCTTGTGCTGTTTGACCTTAGTTCAAAAGGAGCGCCCTCCATTTCCTGGGCCTTCCTGACTCAATCGCCCAGACTCGGCATGACCGAAGGCGGCATTTTGCCAGCTATTTTTGGTACAACGGTAGTCACGCTATTATCTACTTTACTGGCCTTGCCGCTTGGCATTGGTTGTGCGATTTACCTGCACGAATACGCGCCAGATAATGCCTTTTCCAGATTGATCCGGGCTTCTATCCGCAACCTGGCGGGTGTGCCGAGTATTGTATATGGCTTGTTTGGGGTAACCATTTTTGTGCAATTTTTTGGCATGGGCGCGTCGGTGCTGGCCGCTGGTTGTACGCTTGGTTTATTGACCTTGCCTTCCATCATCACGACCACCGAAGAGGCCCTGCGCAATGTGCCACGCCTCACGCGCGAGGGCGCGCTGGCGCTGGGGGCTACCAAATGGGAAACCATTCGCACGGTGGTCTTGCCCTCAGCCGTGCCGGGTATTCTGACGGGCGTCATTCTCGCTTTGTCGCGGGGGGCGGGCGAAACGGCCCCGATTTTATTCACGGGCGTGGCATTTTACACCCGCTATTTGCCCGGTTCCGTCATGGATGAGTTTATGGCGTTGCCGTATCATCTGTACATCTTGTCCACGCAACACCACGCCATTGAGCAGGTGCGTCCCCTGGCTTATGCCACCGCCCTGACCTTGCTGGGCTTGGTTTTTATGCTCAATTTAACCGCCTTTTGGGTGCGGACAAAGTATCAACATGGAAAAGACTAAGCTAGACATCCGCGATTTAGACCTGTTTTTTGGAAAAAAACAAGCCCTGAAAAACATTTCTCTCCAAATTCCGGAAGGTAAAATCACGGCACTCATTGGCCCATCGGGCTGTGGAAAAAGTACGCTCCTGCGTTGCCTCAACCGGATGCACGACCTCAATCCGCAGGTGAAAGTTTCTGGTAAAATTCAACTGGACGAGCTGAATCTCCTGCATGGCAATACCAATCCCGTGCACCTGCGCCGACGGGTGGGCATGGTTTTCCAGAAGGCCAACCCGTTCCCCAAAAGTATTGCGGAAAACGTGGCTTATGGATTGATAATCAATAATTTATGCGATAAATCCCAGATGGCCAACCGAGTGGAAAAAAGCCTGCGCGATAGTTTTTTGTGGGAAGAAGTTAAAGACGAATTGGCGGAATCAGCGCTCAACCTGAGTGGCGGCCAACAGCAGCGGCTCTGCATTGCGCGGGCCATTGCCGTGGAACCGGAGGTTATTTTGCTCGACGAACCATGCTCGGCCCTAGACCCCATTTCTACGGCAAAAATTGAGGAGCTGATGCTAAAACTGCGCGGGCGTTTCACCCAGGTGATTGTGACCCACAACATGCAGCAGGCGCAGCGTGTGGCGGACTACACCGCGTTTATGTACCTGGGCGAATTGATAGAATTTGGCGAAACGAAGCAAATTTTTGAAAATCCGCAGCAGGAATTGACCCGGAATTATGTGGAAGGGCATTTTGGGTAGGAGGAGTCAGAATAGAACCGCCCAATTTCTTCATCTGAACAAAGCATGTATATTTGCAGCAAGCTGGCCCCTTTCTGTAAAAGGTTGGCACACTGAGCACCATGATAAATATCCTGCTGGTAGAAGACGAGGTCAATGTTGTTGGTTTTATTAAAAAAGGCCTGACAGAAGAAGACTACGAAGTTTCGGTGGCGCTTGATGGCAACACGGGTGTTCAGATGGCGCTAAAGAACACCTACAACCTGATCATTCTGGATATTATGTTGCCAGATCGAAATGGTCTGGATATCTGTAAAGAACTCAGAAATAATCAGATCAAAACCCCCATTCTCTTCCTGACAGCCCTCAATGCAGCCGATAATGTAGCGATCGGATTGGACGCGGGAGGCGATGATTACCTGGTTAAACCCTTCAAATTTATTGAGTTGGTGGCTCGTATCAAAGCGCTCCTGCGCAGGGGCACGCTGAATGTTGCTGAAACGAGCAATAAAGAGCAGATTTATACCGTAGCCAACTTGAAATTGGACGACGACGCAAAAACGGTTCAACGCGGCGATACGCTCATTTCCCTCACTGCCACAGAATACCGACTTCTCATTGCCCTGATGAAAAACAAAGGCCGGGTACTTTCGCGCATGGATTTGCTTGAAAGCGCCTGGGATATCCAGTTCAATTTGGGCACCAATGTGGTGGATGTTTACATCAATTATCTCAGAAAAAAAATTGATCTGAACTACGAGCCTAAACTCATACACACGGTAATTGGCATGGGTTATATCTTAAAAGAAACATGAAAACACAATTCAAAATAGCACTTTACCTTATTTTTACCAATATTATGGTGGTATTCCTGCTGGGCGGGAGCATCTACTATTTTTTATACACTTATTCTTATGCCGATTTTTACAAACGCCTGGAAATGAGGGCAACTATTTCAGCCAAGTATAACTTTGACAAAGATGATGTTAATGCGAAATCATATCAAAATATCCGTCAGGAACATTTGGAAAAACTATCCGAGGAGAGGGAGATTATATTTGAAATACAATCCGAAGCCGATTTAAGCAGACAGGCAAAACAGGCCTATCTGCCTACGGATTTCTTGCATAAAATTGTTCAAAATGGCCGCGCGAATCTGCAAATCAATGATATTTTTTATGCAGGTATTCGTTATGACAAACATATCGTAATCGTTTCCGCTAAAAACTACTACGCCTCTCACCACCTTATATTTCTCCGAAACATCATCCTGGTCTCGATAGTTTTGGTTATTTCTATCATTGTATATCTGTCTTTTTTCTTCTCAAAACATATTTTTGACCCGATTAAAGTAATCACCCAAAAGGTGAAACAAATCAGCACAGACAACATTCATCTACGCATAGATGAAAAAGAAAAAGATGATGAGATTAACCAGCTTATTACCACCTTCAACGATCTGTTGAATCGCCTGGAAACCGCTTTTGAAACACAAAAGAACTTTATCAGCAACGCCTCGCATGAATTTGGCACTCCGCTCACCTCCATTATGGGGGAGGCAGAAGTGATGCTGATGAAGGAACGGACGCCAGAAGAATACCAGCAAACCTTAAAAAATATCCTAGGACAAGCTGAACGACTCAACCAAATAACCCAAACCCTGCTGTTGCTGGCCCAAACCGGTTATTCCAATAAAAAAGTCGTCTTTGAGATTCTACGAACAGATGAATTGCTTTGGAATGTCAAGGAAATGATGGACAAATTAAACCCTAAAAACAATATCATTATTGACTATAGTCTATTGCCCGAGAACCCGCTTAAATTAAAAGTAATGGGGAATAAACAATTGCTTTATCTCGCTTTTACTAATATCTTATCCAATTCCTGTAAATACTCCAACAATCATCCCGTACAGGTAATCATCGCCAGCAATGATAAAGAAGTTATCCTTGTTTTTAAAGACCGGGGCATTGGCATTCCAGAATCAGAAATAGCCTTTATATACGATCCTTTCTTCAGAGCCTCGAACACCCGTCATATTGAAGGGTATGGTATCGGGCTTCCCTTGACCCGTAACATTATTAAGATCCACAACGGCCAACTGCTGGTCAGCTCCGTAGAAAGCGAAGGGACTACCGTGCAGATCAAACTTCCCTTGGCTATTATACTCTAATCCCTTTCTAATACAGATTAGAAGTCATTAATCTCGCCAAAAGGTCTCTTTTGGGGCTAAATTCGCGTATTTATACGCGTTTCTGCCGCTTACTACTTATAAGATTGGTCCGCCACGATACCATCACCCTGCCTCCGGGTGGATGGGGCCTTTTAATTCTAATTGACCTCTAATTCCCCTCTTAAGTGGCTCTTATACGCCCAAAATACTTTTGCCCCCGAATTTCACTTCCACAAACAACTCATTCTACAGTTTCTCATGGACAAGGTCATCATGTTACCCACTGATTTCAGTGTTGAGTCTTTGAACACCCTAAAATTAGCTATTGACCAATACGAGGGCAACAAGGTCCGTGTATTATTAGTGTATGCAGAAAACCCCAGTGATTCCATCACAGAACTCCTCTTTTACAAACCGTACAATACCATCAGAAAACTGCGAAGCAAAACCTTTGATGAGGCGCTTGCTGTGTTAAAAAATCGCTACGAATCGTCTATTGAATCCCTGTGTATCAAGGTGTTCCATGGCACGACAACCAGTGCCCTTAAAAGCTTTGTTGAGGCCAACCAAATAGATGAGATTCTCCTGCCTAAAAGCTATCAATTTAAACTGCCAAAAAACGGATTTGACTTGACTCCCATCGTCAAAAAGTCAAAACTGCCCTATCAGGAATTGGGGTGGGAAAATGCGCAGGGCCTTCCAAACCAAATGGAATTAAACATTCTTTTCAACATTAACTAATGCTTAGATGATGAATTCAAAAGCTTTTCCTACAAGTACACAGGGGCGACTTAAGTTGTTCTTCACTTTTTTCGATTCCCGCTGGGAAGACCTCACCAAAGACAACTGGATGGCAACGGTCTATAAAGACTTTAGTGCCGGGCTAATTGTTGCTATGACGGCTATTCCTATGGCAATGGGTTTCGCCATTGCAATGGGGATGCGTCCTGAACACGGAATTATTGCCGGAGCCTTAGCTTGTGTAGTCGGACGGACGTTTGGTGGCTCCAAATATCAGGTTTACGGCCCCACAGCGGCTTTTATTCCTGTGATAGCCGCGCTCATTTACAAATACGGACCAGCAAACGGGGGAAGCTTTGAGCAAGCACACGGATTTCTGATTTTTGTTTCCATAATTTCCGGTATTGTCCTCATTATTCTGGGCATTGTAGGGGCTGGAAAATATGCCAAATTAGTCCCTAATTCAATCATCGTAGGGTTTACTATTGGTATTGCGGTGGCTATTGCACTGACTAATTTTAAAGATATCTTAGGGCTGCCTGCGTTTTCTGCGCTGTTTGGCGAAAGTTCGGATATTACGAATAAGCTTTCTCATGCTTTTTCTAACCTTCACTTAATCAACCTGTGGGCAGTATTTATTGGATTAATGACCTTTGTGCTCACGAAAACATTGCTGAGGATATCTATCTTCATTCCGGGTCCAGTTATTTCCATGGCTTTGGCGACCATCCTAGCTGCTACTTTGTTGGGCGATAAGAATATCATTCTGGTAAAAGATATGTTTGGCTCTATTCCCAATAATTTCTTCATAATAACCTTGCCTTTTTTACCCGAACTAAGCAGTGGCGTAATCGTGGACATTATCTATTTTGTATGTGCCATTGTGTTTGTATCTGGAGTAGAGAGTATTTTATGTTCTTCCATGGCAGATAAATTGGCTGAGAACAAAAAAACACCGTTCAATCCTGATAAAGAATTTTTTGGACAGGGTATGGTACAGATTATAACGCCATTGGTACAGGGTTTTCCTTGCACAGGTGCCTTGGCACGTACAGCTACCAGTATCAAGGCTGGCGCGAGAACGCCCCTGGCGGGCTATTTTAAAGCTATTTTAAAATTAAGTATGGCTTTTTACCTGGCACAATACCTGGAATTGATTCCAATGGCCTGTATTGGCGGTATTCTGGTTTGGGTAGCCAGCAACATGATTAAAGTACGGGAAATAAAAGAAATCAAACACCTCGGCAAATTCGAGTTTTCCATGATGCTTTACACCGCCGTCATGGTGCCACTCACAGATTTTTTAACAGGCGTACTCTCCGCATTGATTATTTACTACCTGGTAAAAAAAATGTTCCAAAGAAATACCCGCAAGAAAGAAGCATTTGAAAAGCAGTTGGCTGAAGGATAGGATGGATTTCACAGATAGTACTTGGGGGGAACTGCCGCACTGGCAGTTCCTTTTTTTATGTACTTAATACTTCAACAATTTCTCCAATTGAGCTTTCATTCTTTCCACCGGGAAAAAATTTTGTTCCAGCGGAATGGCAAAAGGCACCGGCGTATCCAAACTGGCGGCGCGCATGACCGGGGCGTCCAGATGCTCGAACAAATGTTCGGAAATCCAGGCGGCTATTTCTCCGCCAATACCCCCAAAAAGGGTGTCTTCGTGTAAAATCAAAACGCGATTGGTACGCATTACGGAAGCTGTAATCGCCTCATAATCAAGCGGAACCAGCGAACGCAGATCCACTATATCCGCATCCAGTCCCATCGCATCAGCAGTCTGTTCGGCCCAGCGAACCCCGAGTCCGTAGGTCAAAATACTCACAGCTTTGCCCTCCCGAACCTGCCGCGCTTTACCAATTTCGGTCACATAAAAACCCTCGGGCACGAGTCCGCTTTCAGAGCGATACAGGGCTTTGTGCTCAAAAAACATCACCGGATTGGGGTCTTCAAAGGCCGCCAACAACAATCCTTTTGCGTCTTCCGGGGTGCTTGGGTACACTACTTTTAAGCCGGGAACATGCGTAAACCAGGCTTCGTTCGACTGCGAATGGAACGGCCCGGCGCCAGATCCACCACCCGTTGGCATACGAATCACCATGTCGGCAGTTTGGCCCCAACGCCAGTGAAGCTTGGCTAAATTGTTGACAATCTGGTTGAACCCGCAGGTCACAAAATCCGCAAACTGCATTTCGACCATGCTTTTGATGCCCTTCAAGCTGAGTCCCAAGCCGATGCCCACAATCGCTGATTCGCAGAGGGGCGTGTTGCGCACCCGGTTTCGGCCAAACTCCTCCATGAATCCGTTGGTAATTTTAAAAACCCCACCGTAATCTGCGATGTCTTGCCCCATCAAAACAAGCTCAGGGTGACGGCGCATGGCTTCCCGCAGCCCGTCGGAGAGTGCATCTATGAATCTTAATTCTTTGCCGGGATTCGGTTTGGCAGCGGCTTGTTGGATTGGAGCAGGTAAGGCGTACACATCGTTCAGTTCAGCCTCGGTATCTGCCACCGGTTCTGGTTCGTTGAACATGATATCCACGGCCCCTTGCACCGCTTTTTTGTACCGTTCCTTGAGCGATTTGACGAAGTCTTCGGTCAAAATCCCCTCTTTCAAAAGCCACTTTTCATAGTTTTCGATGGGGTCTTTTTGCGCCCATTCGTCCATGAGTTCCTGCGGGACGTACTTGGTTCCGCTGGCTTCTTCGTGCCCGCGCATTCGGAACGTAACACACTCTAAAAGAAAGGGTTGTGGGTCGCGGCGCATCTCTTCAGCAATGTTTTTGATGGTGGAATACACCTCCAGAATATTGTTGCCGTCAATTTTTGCCGAGCGCATTCCGTAGCCCTGGGCACGATCTACCAGATCCTTGCAAGCGTATTGTTCGTTGGGTCGGGTGCTGAGTCCGTAGCCGTTGTTTTCGATGAGAAAAATGACCGGGAGTTTCCAAACTGCAGCCACGTTGAGCGCCTCGTGGAACTCGCCCTGACTGGTAGCGCCCTCGCCCGTGAACGCGAGCGAAACCCGGCCTTCTTCCCGAAGTTTGTGGGCCATGGCCACCCCGGCTGCCAGCGAAAGTTGCGGCCCCAGGTGCGAAATCATGCCCACAATATGGTGCTCCATCGCGCCAAAGTGGAAAGAGCGGTCGCGGGCCTTGGTGTAGCCGAGCATTTTGCCCTGCCACTGACAAAACAGGCGATCCAGCGGCATCTCACGAGCGGTGAACACCCCTAAATTCCGGTGCATGGTAAAAATCACCTCGTCGGGTAGCAACGCACAGGCCGCGCCGACAGAAATAGCTTCCTGGCCAA
>CAZKBH010000008.1:0-16713 GCA_964550795.1 uncultured Saprospiraceae bacterium | reverse complement strand
TGGAAATTTTGCCCTGCCGCAGCAGATTGAGCATTTTTTCCTCGATGAGGCGGGGTTTGGCGAGTTGTTCGTAAAGGTGGAGCAGGGTTTCTTTTTTGAACCCTTTTTGGGAGTATTGAATGGTGGGCATGGTATAAAAGCCGAAAGGCCGGTCGTTGGAATATATTTTTGAGCACGCAAAGAACGCTCAAATCCCCAAAGCCACAAACACCGGATAATGATCCGAAAAATCGGCATCCCGTGCGGTGCGGCAAGAGAAGGTGGTGATGCTTTTTTCTGTCAGGATATAATCAATGCGAAGCATGGGCAGCGCCCCGGCAAAAGTGGTGCCGAGTCCCAGGGCTTTTTGGCGGAAAGTGTCGTGAAAACCGGCAGAAAGTATGGAATACACGTAAGAATTGGGGGTGTCGTTGAAGTCTCCGCAGATGAGCACCGGGAGCTTGCAGGCGGCAATGTGCTCGCGTAGTTTTTGTGCCTGCTCGGCCCTTAGGCTGGTGGCCGACCCGACCCGACCCAGCACAAAACCGATGTCCTGCCAGGTTTCGCCCTCGTCTAAATCACCTTTTTGAATCACTTTGGCAGTCGTTTTGGTTACCTGATTTGATTGAAGGTGAACGTTATAGACCCGAATGACTTTTTTTTCGCCCAACTTAATATCCGCCCAGATCGTAGAGTTGGAGGTGTTTTCAAACTTAACATCGCCGCCTGCCACAATGGGAAAACGACTGAGGATGACGGTGCCTTTTTTGAGGTTGAACGTATGCGCGTAGCCCATTTTTTCGGCCAAAAGGCGGTAAAGTTTACTACTGGTTTCCTGGGTACAAAGAATGTCTGGGTTGCCGTTTTCCTGTAAAAATCCGGTGTACGCAGCGGCTCGTTTTTCCCGCCAGGCATCCGTGGCTTCTTTTCCGGAATAAATCCCACCCAAATTGTGCGTGGTGACCGTAATCGCGTTCTCCGGAATGGCATCTTTGCCGAAATCAAATCCAATAAAACCCGTGATATGCTGCCAGCCAAAAAGGAGAATGCCCACATGATACAGCGCAAATCGGTTTCCACGCCAAGCCCAAAAAGTGAACAGTAGCACGTTGGCCAACAACAACCAGGGAAACGCGGTGCCAAAAAAAGCAAGCCAGGAAAACTTCATCGGGTTCACCGAGGGACATACGTACGCCAACACGGTGCAGCAAATGACCACCGCACTCATCGTTCTGATTAAATATTGAAGCAAGGATTTCATTTTTAAGATTGTGTGCGTGTTCAAAGTGTGGCACAACGCTACCTACTGTGTGCCACACTTTAAACATGCTCCGTCGTTAAAGAAAGACTAAACCAGGGCGCGGATTGTTCCTAATTGCACTACTTCACGTTTAATGCACCGAACTTTGCAGTATTCACTCCCTTTCATTCTAACAAACTGATTCTCATGCTCAAAAGAACACTCCTCCTCACGACCGCTTTATTGCTCACCCATCTGGCAAACGCTCAATTTGGCAAAATCCTGGACAAGGCCAAAGAAAAAGTTGGACTTGATATGCCGCTCAGCCAAGAAGAAGCCGGAAATGGCCTCAAAGAAGCGCTCAACAACGGCATTGGTGAAGCCGTAGATTTCCTTTCCGCTAAAGACGGCTACTTCAAATCTCCCTATAAAATTCTGCTCCCCGAAGAAGCGCAAACCGTGGTCAAAAGACTCAAAGCGGTACCTGGCTTTTCCAACGTAGAAGCAGATTTGACCGAACGTATGAACCGCGCTGCCGAAGATGCGGCCACCAAAGCCAAGCCAATTTTTGTCAACGCGATCAAAAAACTCACTTTCCAGGACGCACTCAACATTCTGATGGGCAACCCTGATGCAGCCACCCGCTATCTGGAAAAAACGACTTTTTCACCGCTGTACGCTGAGTTCAAACCCATTATCCAAACATCCCTCGATAAAGTAAACGCCCGTGAGTATTGGAAATCGGCGGTGACTGCCTACAACAAGATGCCGCTTGTCACAAAAACCAATCCAGAACTCGATGATCACGTGACCAATATGGCCCTCAAAGGCATGTTTGAGCTGGTTCAGAAAAAAGAACAAGGCATCCGATCCGATGTCAATATGCGGAATTCTGAGCTGTTGAAAAAAGTGTTTGCCAAGCAGGATAAGAAGTAAAGCGTTGTTAAGTCAAATCAACGTTTTATGTCCCGAACGACCTCGGAGAGGTCAAACGTTTGTAGCAAATAATGGTGTTGTATCCCGACCTCGGAGAGGTCTAACGTTGGTGTCAATGTCCGCAATGTTCGACCTCTCCAAGGTCCAAAACCATCCAATTTACAACTCAAAATTCGGCTCCAGCGTACTCACGCCCTCTGCATAAAACTTATTGATGTACTGCACAGCCTCCTCGGCATCATCCGTAACGAGAAATAGATCCAAGTCATTTGCATGAATGTTGTGGTGCCGTTCGAGCATCACTTCCACGATCCAGTTTTTTAGCCCCGTCCAAAATTCTACACCCATCAACACAATGGGCATACGGGTAATTTTATTGGTCTGTACCAAAGTCAACACCTCAAACAGCTCATCCAAGGTGCCAAAACCTCCGGGCATGACCACAAATGCCTGGGCATATTTTACAAACATCACCTTGCGCACAAAGAAGTAGCGATACTTCAGGTTGTGCGCAGGCGCAATGAACGGGTTGTGGTGCTGCTCAAACGGCAGGTCAATATTCAGCCCGATAGACGTGCCACCTTTCATCCAGGCGCCCTTGTTTCCAGCTTCCATGACGCCCGGTCCACCGCCGGTAATGACTCCGTATCCCTCTTCTACAAGTCGGGAAGCTACTTTTATAGCCAAATCATAATAAATGGTACCTGGTTGGGTGCGCGCCGAACCAAAAATGGATACGCATGGCCCTACATTGTTCAGCACTTCAAATCCGTCCACGAATTCGGCCATGACTTTGAACATCGTCCAGGCGTTTTCGCCGCGTTTTTTGTTCCAGGTTTTGATTTGGCGTGCTACTACGTTCTTGGTCTCGGGGCTTTCAGGGGTTTCTTTTGTGTCTTTTTCCATGATTTAAAATTTAAACTACGGTTCGTCTATTAACTCAAGTGTCCAGGCCTCGGCTTTTTCGGCAAAAAGCGCCTTGGTTTTAGCCCAGGTATCGGCAAACAAGGCAGAGGCCCGGTAGGCATTCAAGGCAGCTTCATCTTCCCAGATACTGAGGGTAAAAAGGATATTCGGGCGAGATTTATGTTGCAACAATTCCATGTGTCGGCAACCCTCGAACGCGCGAATGTGGGCCTTGCTTTGTTCAAAAACATCCGCGACGAAACTCTGAACCGCCTCTTCCCGGAAAGTCATTTTTACAATTCTTTTGATCATGTTTGAACGATGGTTTTGGGTCAATTTTGGGCGTAACGTCTTCTGCGCAGCCAGTTGAAAAGCCAGCCAAAAACACCCAGAAATAACAAGGGTAAAACGAGGTTTAGTCCGCGCCAAAATGTCTGTTCATCTTTGGCCCGCACGGTATCCAGCAAGCGGAGTTTGACCTCCTTGGCTCGGGCTTCAATCACGCCATTGGGCTCAATAAGATATTCTACTGCGTTGATAATGAAGTCTTTATTCGCGTAAGTGATTTTTTCAAAACGATTAAATCCGAGCGGAGCAGTTTGTTTGTTTGCTGCGTCACGCACATAATTGGCCGCCACATCGCCATCGCTGACCACAATCATGCGTGTGGGTACACTGCTGGATTTGAATTCCATGCCGAGCTGTTTCATCCCGATCAGCAATTCCTCCGATACCCGGTTTTCAAACGAGGAGGGGAAGGTTCCTTCCAGCAGCACCGCGAGGTTCTGTGGGCCTTTATTAAATTTGGTCGGATCGGGATCGTATTTCAGGATTTCAAAATTGAGTTCCACCGGGTTGAATTGCATCCGGCTATACTGCCCACTTCGGAGGAGCACGGTTTTTTTGATCGGCGTTTTAGTGCGCAGCGTGTCCATGCTGGACGCAAACCAAATGTCCAAACGGTCGAGGTTTTTTACAATGGGGTGCTTGCCCTGCGGTTGTACCATCAAGTGATAGTACCAATCGAACATCTCGTACTGCGGCTGATTGCCCACCTGGCCAATTTGAAGCGGTATTTTGGTGGATTCCATGCTCAACACCACATCGGGATTGAGGCGTATGCCGTACTTAAAAAGCTGGTCGTCCAGTTTTAAATCGTAGGGGGTGGAGATAAATTTCCCGGCCATACTCATGCTGTCGAGGCTGGCATCCATCGGATCGAGCAACCAAAGCACACGCCCGCCGTTCATGGCGTATTGATCAATTTTGAACTTGTCTTTCTCAGAAAACGGCATTCGGGGTTTGGCTATAATCAACAGTGCGCACTGGTCGGGCGGCAATTGCACCACCGAATCGAGGGAAATGCGGTCGGTATCATAGAATTGTTGCAGACTGCGTTCCAAATCAGCCGTTTGAAGCTCGTTGAGTTCGCCGTGGTCGCGGGTGAACAGGATGACAGGACGCTGGGACGAGCGGAGTTTTTTGATGATGTTGGCAAACTTGTACTCCAGCAGGGTCACCGAATTGTTGATAACCTCGTCGGGAGAAAGGGTGGGCGAGTTGCTTTCGAGCAGTTTTACCACCATTCGTCGGCCACCAAAGTGAAAAACAGCGACTGGATAGATGAGCTGTTGGGAGGTTTCGCCCATATCTGCCACCCGGAGATTGAAAGGCATAATGCCGTCCTCCGCCAACGCTTTGCGGCGCTCGTTGATTTCTTCCACGCTGCCTTCCGAGGGGTTTTCAAATTGGTAATCAATGTACCCGCTTTCGGATCGGAAATCGTCGAGCATTTCCCGGGTAGCCGTTTGAAGCCGTTTAAAACCTGCCGGGAAGTCACCATCGAGCAATACCCGCACGTACACCCGTTCTTTCAGGTCGCGCAGCAGTGTTTTGGTGGGCTTGGTGAGCGTGAAGCGTTTTTCCTCCGTGAGGTCGAGGTGCGTGTAAAAGGAGTTGGCCACAATGTTGGCGAACAACAAGATACCCGCAAGCAGGCCGAACTGAATAAGTGATTGGGTGCGTTTGGAACGAGACATGTGTGGAGCCGAGGCTTTTTTGCCGGAGGGCAAAAGTAAGGTACTCTGCCTACTCTTGCCGCACTTCCTTAATTGGGTGCAAATTCACCGACCTTAGGCCGCTTGCGGCAATCTGAAAAAGTAGAATTACTGGCTTTGTTGCATTGTTTTTTGGCAAAAGGAGCCTTAATTTTACTGACTATCCGCATATTGGGTACTTGTGATGAAATATCGAATATCGAACACCCAATATCGAATGAAGAAGTAGTTTAAAGGTGAATGGATATTAAATCCAAATGTTCTATCAACGCCGGTTTATGGGTATCCCCCTTCAAAATTCGGTGTTCGGTGTTCGATATTCGATATTCTGCGGTTCGATATTCTTTTTGATACCCAATATGCGGATAGTCAGTTTAATTTTTTACGACCTTTGGATTGCAAACGGTTGACCTTCTACAACTTCTATATGTATCAAAAAATCGTTCAACTAGACAATTCCGATCAAATCATGGTGGAGTGGGAAAATGATGTTTCCAACATGAAAATGTACCCCTCGGCCAATGCACCCCTCGACAGCGATTTATAGCCATGGTCGCACACGCATATCGCCTGAATTGGCTCCCGGTGCTTTTCTTTTTGTGCTTGGCCGCCCTGTCTTACCTCCTGGATTTCAATGGATTGTACGGACAAGATGCACACGAATACCTTCGGCAAAGCCGGGTAATCTTTGATCGGCTCAGCGGCTTGCCCGGTCCCCCTGCGGAACTCGGCGACGCTGAATTTGCAGGCGGTTATCCGCTTTTAGGCGCCCTTTTCCGTTTTTTACTGGGCGATTCGGTGCTGGCTTTGCAGGTGCTTTCATGGGTCGCGGCAGCGCTAGGGCTTTGGGTTTTTGAACGTTTGTTGGCCTTACTCGCACCCGGCGCGCGCGCAGACAGCCGCTGGGTCATGGCAGGATTAGGCGTGGTACTTGCCCCCATGTTTCTCCGGGCCAGTCTGACCAGCATGAGCGACGGCTTGGGACTGTTATTTGCATTGTCCACGTTTTTTTTTGGGTTTCGGGCCTTGGAAAAAGGCCGTACAACCGATCTGATGGGCGCGGCCATGCTGGGAGCATTTGCCTTTAGTACCCGTTACGCACTGATTGCGCTGCTGTTTCCGCTGGCAGTCGCCTTGGTGCATTCCTTGATTTCACGCAAAAAATATGGGGTCTTGATTTGGGCAGCAGCCGCGTTTGGGTTGGCCATGATGCCCCATTTTTGGCTCAAAACAGGCGGCCTGGAAAATCTGCTAACGCACTCCATTGCCTCGCGGTGGTCGGTGCTTCATTTTTTCAAAAGCAGTTTTGAAGGCGCCGCCGGGGGCATTTCAAGCAATTTGTTGCCCAATCTGCTATTTCTGTTGTTTCCGCTCTTCCATCCGGCGTTTTGTATCGCCCTCCCGGGTTTGTTTTTACTCGCTAAAAAAACTGACCTCCTGCTGCCGACCAAAAAAATCCTCTTCAGCGGGGCTGTTTTGTACCTGATTTTGCTGGGTGGTTTGCCGCAGCAGAATTTGCGCTTTTTATTTCCTGCCTATATAGTGGTCTTGTTGTTGCTGTTTCCGGCCTGGGATCGGTTCTTCTGCTACGGATTTTTGTTTTTTAAACGGCTCGCTACAGGGGTTTTGATCACAGCCCTCGCCGTGCAGTTGGTATGCTGCGTTAAATTCCTGGCACCTACGATTTCCCGGAACCGCTTGGAAACCGAAATTGCGCAACAATTGCAGGCGGTGTTGCCGCCCAATGCAGAGGTTTACGCCTTTGACCTCGATGTGTCTTTGCGGACTTACCTGCCCGAGGTTCAGTTTCACAATCTTTGGATACAACGTTACCCGACGTTTTCTTCAGGGCATTTTGTGTTGTTCAACGAAGCCCTGCGCCCGCAGTGGCAAGGCCAGAACCCGATTTTGAATTGGGATGCGATGAAATCCAAGCATCGCTTGGTACGGCAGCTTGAGATGCCAGAGGGCTGGGGCTTGTGGATGATTGAATGAGCCAGATTTGGCCCTCCCTCCAAATTAACTGTTAATTATAAAAAAAATTTAACGTCTAAACCAGTCGCGGTTTTGGAGCGTAAGTCATTGGTAATCATCACTGGTTCTTTAAAATATTGGCACGGGCTTGAAAACCTTTTTCTCAAAAAAGCCTACCCAAAAATGTGACTTTCCTACCCTTATAAGTCTAATTCTGCCTTTTTTTTAATTTTTTTTCCGGGTAATCTACCCCTCGAGCACTTTTTGGCAAGCATTTTGGAATAGAAGGAGAAACAAGCGTACTCAAATTTAATCCTCAAGTAAAATTCATCACCACTCAAATCCAAAACCGATTCTTTACTATGAAAAATTGCAAATTAATCCCGACTCTTCTTCTTGCTCTGGCAAGCATCGTTAACCTGAACGCACAGGACGCAACGCCAACGTTCCAGGAATTCCTGGCACAGTTTCCAAAGGCAACGCTTCCTTTCTCCTTCGACGCACAAGAACTGCAAGTTCAACTCGAAGCGCGCCCAGCAACTAAATCAGCGCGCCTCGGATGGGAATACTACCAGTTTCTTCCTGAGTTGGAGCGCAGTGCTTCTTACAGCAATATGCCAGTTTGCCCAGAGCCAGTAGCGGCTTTTGAAACGGCAGAATACACAGCAGTCCTCTACAATATCGCTCGCGGTTTCAGCCGTGGCACAAAATCATATAGCATCAGTGTTTTCTCCAAACAAGGCGAATACATCGGCACACACTTCGTGGCCGGTGTTAACCCTGAAACACTGACCGTAGCTACCATCAACGAGACCTTGGTCGCAAGTGTGAATGAATACAAAGTGAATTGGGCGAACAACTACCGCGAGAGTGGCCACATCGGCAACAAAGTGACGGGCTTGACCCTCATCGAGTCCACAACGCTTGAACTGACCTCTGCCGGCAACCCTGACCATATTCAGTGGAGCAGCCGCAGCATGGACACCAGCGCTGACCTTGCCAAAATTAAATAGAAGATTTAGAACCAGTTAAATATCCACCCCGTTCGGCAGCGTGCCGAGCGGGGTGTTTTTTTGTGTCACGTTTACTAAACTTTTGAAGTTTAGTAAACGTATTGTCCCAGCAGAAAGCAGCGTACCAAAGCATCCTGCTATCTTTGAAGCAAATTTGCTTCGCTATGAAAAAATGGATGCTACTGATTGCCGTTTGCTGTGCCGCCCAAGGGAGCTTTGCGCAACGGAATTTTGGCAAACTCGTGGGTGGCCTCGAAGTCGGATTCGATGTGCGCCAACTGACTACGGGAAACACGCCTCGCCTCATCCCTAGTTTTCAATTAGAAATGCCGATCGCTGGTCCGCTCGTGGTAGGCGCCGGGATTGGGCGCGAGTATTACAACGGTTATGAATACTATGTTTTTGCAGGACAAGTGATTCAAAAAGAGCAAAATGGCGTACTGGTCACTTTATACAAGTCCAATATCCGCTCTTTTAAACCAGCTTACTGGACCGTGCCCCTAAAAGCAGAAGTGCGGGTGCACCGCTGCCAGTGTGTCTATCTGCAAGCCGGCATGACGCTGGATTTTTTGGATGTAGGCACGCCGGATCGCCTGGTGTTCAGCGGGGCAGAATTGCCGCTGCAGTTGTTTGATTCTTACCGTCAGGACGAGCTGTTTAAAAAACGCACCAACAGTTTCATGTTTGGCATCGGGTTCAATTTGTTCCGAACAGAGGGCTTCCGGCTCATCGCGCGGCCGTCCATCGTTTGGAGCGAAAATCCGGAAATTTACACGGAAGCACCCAATTTTATCCCCACGCTACGCATGAATTTTGGGGCACAATTTTCCATTATTCGATAATGGGCGGCTGCACAAGGGGCGTTTGTCCGGGCGTGATTACAGATTTTGTGCTCGGAAAATCGGGCAGTGCCGACAGGTATTCAAAAGTTTCCTGCTCAAAATTCAGGGCCGCGCAGTAGGTCACCAAACCGTTGGTAACCGCCATAAATGGTGCGCGCAAGCGGAGATTGTAGCGCGCCGCCTGCTCAAACGTTTTTTGCGTGAGGGCTACTTTCGGGGATTTACATTCTACCAAAAGCCAGGGTTTCACCGCAGCATCGAACACCACCAAATCGCAGCGGGCACTCATTCCGTTCACCAAAATACCCACCTCTGAGCGGATGCGATTGGCCGGGTATTGCTGTGCCTCCAGCAGGTACAGCAGCACCAATTGCCGCAACAATTCCTCGGGTGTCAAGGCCACTTCTTTGCGCCGAATAGGGTCGTACACAAAGGCCGATTCAGCCGTTTGGGACAGCCGCAGCTTGGGTTGGAATTGTAAAAAATCAAGATCGAGACGCATGTTGCAGGCGGACGTTATTCCACTTTAATGACGCTTTTTTCAATCACTTCCTGGTAATACTGCTCGTATTCAGGCAGCACGTTTTCGATGTCAAAGCGCTGTGCCTGGGCGAGCGCATTGGCCCTGAATTGAACAAGCATCTCCTCATTTTGAAGCAGTTGGATGGAGTACTCGGCCATTTCAGCCACATTCCCTACATCGCTGAGAAAACCCGTGACTCCGTGGATATTTACTTCTGGCAAACCGCCGCTGTTGGAAGAAATTACCGGAACCTCGCAGGCCATAGCTTCCAACGCCGCCAGGCCAAAACTTTCGCTTTCGGAAGGGATGAGGAAAAGATCGCAGATGGCGAGCAGTTCTTCAATGGCGTCTTGTTTGCCCAAAAACCGCACCTCCTCGCAGATGCCCAGCTGGCGGCACAATTGTTCAGCATGCTGGCGCTCGGGACCATCGCCGATCATCAAGAGTTTGGACGGCACCTTATCCAGTATTTTTCTGAAAATATGCACCACATCTTCCACTCGTTTTACTTTCCGGAAATTGGAAGTATGCGCCACAATTCGCTCCCCCTCAGGAGCAATTATTTTTTTAAAATGCTCCTTGTTTGTCTTCCTAAAACGTTCAAAATCAATGAAATTATAGATTACTCGAATTTCGCGTTCAATCTTGAACAAGGCCAGCGTATCATCTTTCAAACTTTGAGAAACGGCCGTAACCCCATCGCTTTTATTGATGCTGAATTCCACCACCGGCGCAAAGGCCCGGTTGTTGCCCACCAGGGTGATATCAGTGCCGTGCAGGGTCGTCACCACCGGGATATAGCGGCCCTCGGCCAGCAAAATTTTCTTGGCCATGTAGGCCACCGCAGCGTGTGGGATGGCATAGTGCACGTGCAAAATATCCAGATTCTGATAATGCACCACGTCCACAATTTTGGACGCCAAAGCGGTGTCGTACGGTGGATATTCAAACAGCGGATAATCTTCGCTGTCCACCTCATGGTAAAAAACATTGGTCTGGAAATGCGCCAAACGCACCGGGCGGCGGTAAGTAATAAAGTGAATTTCATGCCCCTTTCGGGCAAGGCCCAAGCCGAGTTCGGTGGCCACGACGCCGGAACCACCGTAAGTTGGGTAACAAACTATGCCAATTTTCATGCTGCTATCATACTAGGATTTAGGTGAATGCTTCAAAAGTCCGAATTTCCACTCGGACTCGGCACTTAATATGACTAATCAATGCTTTTTTTCCCCTTTAAAGTTTCGCTCACCAGCTGGCACTTCGATGTTAAGGTGGTTTTCGCTGGGCGGAATGGGGCAATTAAACCCGTCGCTGAAAGCACACCAGGGATTGTAGCACATATTAAAATCCAGGACAATCTGGTCTTCAACAATGTCACCTTGTTTAAAATCAAGATAGCGCCCGCCGCCGTAGCTTTCCGCGCCATTGGTCAAATCTTTGAAGGGCAAAAAAAGGTGATCGCGATAAGTGGAGTCCTGTATCAGGCGAATATTTTGGTAAATATTCAGGGTTTGCGGCTGTCCGTTTACTTCAAATTGGAGGGTGCCAAATTGCACATAATCGCGTTTTTGACCGCTGTAGGTCATCATGATGAAGGGTTCGGCGTTTGGCGTTCTTTCAAATTTTGCCAAAAAACGCCAGGATTCATCGGGCGGAAAAAAGTCGAGGAACGCCGTATCGGCAGCCGTCAAGGGAGAACGGGTTTCGCTGAGAAAATGCGCCTTGTATTCGGCACGATGTTCGGCGATGGAAGCATCGAAACCTGCTGTTTGGGCAAAGGTGCTGAGGGTAGCGGTAAGTTGAAATGCTAAAAACAGGGTAAGGGCGGTCAAGGTGTGTTTCATGATTAAGGGTAATTATTGTGATTTTAGATACATAATTGCCTGATTTGCTTTGTTTCCAGACCTATAAGGTTTCAAAAACCTTATAGGTCTCAACTAACATGGTACACACGCATCGCTATCGTTTACTGATCCGATTTCTGGTGATTTGTCGTTGGCGACTGCACCGGAACCGATCCACTGAATCCAGGCGCAGCGACTGGTGTTTGGTGGCTCGGCCCTGCACCCGGGCGCGCCATTTTTTCCAGTTGCGAAGTTCCATTTCGTGCTTCATCAGGCGGATCACTTCTGCCTCTGTTAAGCCAAATTGAAACGCAATGGCTTCAAATGGCGTGCGGTCTTCCCAGGCCATTTCGATGATTCGATCAATGGATGCGTCGGTGAGCTGGTGCTTCAGATAAATTTCTTTCATTGCTGTTTAAATTGCAGGCCCAAAACAAACACATTTCCAACTTTGTTGTCCGCCAATTCAATCTTGTACCTTTAGCCGCTCATGACAACTGTACCACCATCAACGCCCGACGACCCCACGGCCGTCAGCCGAAAGAAAGACCACATCGAATTGGCCTTCCGCAGTCGCGTGGAGTCCGGGGAATTAGACCCCCGTTTTTACTACGAACCCATGCTTGCGGCGCACCCGGTGCCTGGTTCGCTTGCGCCCCTTCCATTTTTGGGAAAAACCCTCCGAGTGCCCATTTGGGTGTCATCAATGACGGGCGGAACGGCTTTGGCTGGGAAAATTAACCACCATCTTGCCCGGGCTTGTGGGGAGTTTGGCATGGGCATGGGACTCGGTTCTTGTCGCCAATTGCTTTATTCCGATGAGTATTTACCCGATTTTGACGTGCGCGACCTGATGGGCTCGGATGCGCCCTTGTATGCCAATCTCGGGGTGGCGCAGATTGAAAAATTACTCGAAGAAAAAGAAATGGAGCGCCTTCCAGCCATGCTCCAAAAACTCCGCGCAGACGGATTAATTGTGCATGTAAACCCACTCCAGGAAGCGATGCAGCCAGAGGGCGATGTGTTCCAACGTTCGCCGCTGGAGGTGGTACAAGAATTGTTACAACTCTTTGATTTTAAAATCATTGTGAAGGAAGTTGGCCAGGGTTTTGGGCCGGAAAGTATGCGGGCCTTGTTGCAATTACCGCTGGCAGCTGTTGAATTTGCAGCGGGAGGAGGCACTAATTTTGCCAAACTCGAACTGCTGCGAAGCGACGTGGAAAAGCAGTCTATTTTTTCCAAAATTGCGGCGGTTGGCCATACTGCGGTGGAGATGTTAGACTGGGCCAACGCCCTCAAAAGCGAACTGGGCTCCCAATGTCTTACCCCCAACTTGATCCTCTCAGGCGGAGTAAGTGATTTTTTAGACGGGTATTATTTAACCCAAAAATCGGCGCTCCCGGCGGTGTACGGCCAGGCTTCCGGTTTTTTAAAACACGCCCAGGGCGATTATGCAACTTTGCAGGCCTTTGCCCAGTCGCAAATACGGGGGCTGGAATTGGCGGGAGCGTTTTTGAGATTGAGAAATGATTGATTCGATTGGGACGATTGGCTGGATTGATTCGATTTGGACGATTTGGACGATTGATTCGATTGACAACCAAAGCTTAATATGTGTGGCACCCCTATGAATCATAGTATAACAAAACGAAACAGCCCAGGTGCGTGCTTCGCACAAGGCAAAAAGTCTAGATGACGAATATGACGAAAACGATTGACGGTTTTTCAAAACTGAGTAAATCAGCCAAAATTAAATGGCTGGCGGAGCATTTTTCCAATGACCCGGTCCATACCGAACGTGTTTTTAAGGAATGGCAGCACCCCGAGGCGGATGCGCAAAAAATTATTGACGGCTTTGCAGAAAACACGATTTCCAATTACGTGCTGCCCTTCAGCATTGCGCCCAATTTTTTGATCAACGGCCAGACGTATGCCGTGCCCATGGTGATTGAAGAAAGCAGCGTGGTGGCCGCCGCGAGTAGCGCCGCAAAATTCTGGCAAGAACGCGGTGGTTTTCACGCAGAAGTGCTGGGCATGGTAAAACTTGGTCAGGTGCATTTTTACTGGCCGGGCGCGCCTGAAAAAATTCGGACCATTTTTCCTGACCTGAAGGCCCGATTGCTGGAATCTTGCGATGATTTGACCACCAATATGCAGCAGCGCGGTGGCGGGATTTTAGACCTGGAACTAATTGATTTTGAAGGTATTGAACCTGAATATTATCAAATTCGGGCCGCTTTCAACACCTGCGACAGTATGGGGGCTAACTTCATCAATTCCGTGCTGGAACGTTTTGCGGATGCCCTCGAAGATTTTTTTACCCACTATCCGGGCTTGTCCGATCTGGAACGGGACGCGGAGGTTTTGATGTCTATCCTTTCCAATTACACCCCACAATGTCGGGTGCGCGCCTGGGTGGAATGTCCGATTGATGCCTTCGCAGATTTGGCCCGCTCACAGGGGATGGATGCCATGGCCTTGGCGCATCGATTTGCCCGGGCCGTGCGCATCGCACAGATTGATCCTTATCGGGCGACCACGCATAACAAGGGGATTTACAACGGCATTGATGCCGTGGTACTTGCCACAGGCAATGATTTCCGGGCCATCGAAGCCTGCGGACACACGTATGCCAGTCGCGACGGACAATACCGCAGACTCAGCAGCTGCACGGTGCGCGACGGGATTTTCCATTTTGAACTTGAAATTCCGCTTGCGCTGGGCACGGTGGGTGGTTTGACTTCCCTGCATCCGCTTGCCAAATGTTCGCTCGAACTGCTGGGCAAACCCTCGGCCAGTGATTTGATGTGTATTGTAGCGGCGGTTGGTTTGGCCCAGAATTTTGCGGCGGTGCGTTCGCTCATCACCACGGGAATTCAGCAGGGGCACATGAAAATGCACCTGACCAATATCCTCAACCACTTGGGCGCCAATGCGGAGGAATCGGCGGCGGCGCAGTACTTTTTCCAGAACAGAACGGTGAGTTTTAGTGCGGTGCGGGGATTTTTACTGGAAAAGAAGGCATCAATTTAAAGGCTCGTAGTGTGGCACACCTTTATTATGCTTTTTGGTACTTTTCGTCGCCAAATATCCAAACCCGTTAAAATATTTAGGGTATTTGGGAAATATGCGGCCTCAAAAGGTATCTTTATCGCTCAATTTCTAACCAGTTCTTATTCTATTACTCAACCATGAAATTAAAAAGCATCAAAATTTTTGCGACAGCCGCGCTGCTTTTCACCGTACTTGCCTGGCAAGGTTGTGACAAGGACGATCCCAAAGGCCCGGAATGCACCATTCCGAACGCGGATCTTTCTTATACCAAAAACATACAGGGCATTGTGAACCAGTATTGCGTCGGTTGTCACGCCCCTGGCAGTGGCGTAGCTGGTGCCGTGGGCGATTACCGCAATTACGAAGGTTTGAAGGTTTATCTGGACAATGGCAAGGTGCTTGATCGGGTGGTGGTTGACAAAGATATGCCCCAAGGTGGAGGCATGAGTCAAGCCCAGCGCGACAGTATCAATTGCTGGATTGCTGCGGGTTATCCGAAGTAAGCTAGAAAAACGTGCATTTTGGTAATGGATTAGGGTATCTCTGGTGGCGGGGGTACCCTAATTTTTTTTGATTCCGCGCTTTATCCGCGTTCCCAAACCGTCAGAATCACGAAGGGGGATTTCAATATAAAATGTACCAACTTTTCAGGCTTCAGATTACATTTGCCCACTCGCTTAACAATCCGCACGCACACCCATGCCGTTCGCAAGCCTTTGGCAGTGAGTTGGTGCGTATTGAGCACCTGTTTGGGCTTTATGAGCAATACACGCGCATATGTTTGGGGGGCAAAAGCAAGTCCGGTAATCCAAAATAGTTACCTTTTTAAATCTTATCATTATGGCAAAACGAGTTTCTCAGTCCAAAGCATCTGCTACCAAGACAATAATGGCCACCTTTCAAATATTAAAAGAAGCTGGAGGAGAATTGCGTGGAAGGGAAGTAATAGATAAAATCCCCCATAGAGTTGATCTTTCTGATTGGGAAAAGGAAAGATATGAAAAAACAGGGTATATTCGATGGGAGTCTATTCTACACTTCTACTCGATTGACTGCATAAAAGCGGGTTTCTTAAGAAAAGAAAGCGGACTATGGATTCTGACTCCAGAAGGGGAGGAAGCTATGAAATACGGAGAGGAAGTGCTTTTGGAAAGTGCCATGAAGGCTTACAAACGATGGAAAAATGATAATCCAAAAGAACCAATTGCATCAGACGAACTGGAGGATGTGGGGAGAAATGAACAGCAACAGCAACAGGCCTTATTACAACAATACTTAGATGTTGCCTCGGAGGGACTGCTGGAATTTGTTAAAGGTAAAAATCCGTATGAGTTTCAAGATTTGGTTGGAGCACTTCTGCGAGCAATGGGATATTTTACGCCGCACATTGCTAAAAGAGGAAAGGATGGGGGGATTGATATTATAGCCTATACCGACCCTCTTGGAACGCAAGAGCCAAGGATAAAGGTACAGGTCAAACATAAGCCAAATACTCCAATCCCTGTGGAAGACATACGCCAACTTATTGGCATACTCAGTAAGCCTGGTGATGTTGGTTTGTTTGTAACTTCAGGGAGATTTTCTCCTGATGCAGAACGTAGTGCCAGAGAATCCCATAAACATATAGAATTGATTGATTTCGAGCGATTTATGTCGCTTTGGAAGGAGTTTTACTCCAAGATGAATGATGAAGAAAAGAACCTGATGCCATTACAAGCGATATATTTTCTTGGCGTAAATGAATAGCGTAACGATAAAAAATGGCAACACAACTTATTCACGACAACCACCGCTTTTTGGATGAGGCCGGGGATACGACCTTTTACGGAAAAGGGAAAGTACCGATCATTGGGCAGGAGGGCGTTTCGCTGTGCTTCATTATCGGCATGGTCAAATTCAAAGAGCCATTGCAACCTTTGCGCCGTCGGATCATTGAACTCCAAAATGAGATTATCCATGACCCCTATTTTCGCGACATTCCAAGTATCAACAAAAAGGCAAAAGAAGGTGGGTATTATTTTCATGCTACCGATGACGTACCGGAGGTGCGCAAAGTCTTTTACGATTTTATTGCGGGTGTGAATTGCAGCTTTGAAGTCTTTGTTGGGCGAAAAATCCCCCTTTTATATGAGACGAAACACAATGGCAAGGAGGCCGAATTTTACGCCGATCTGCTTTCGCATTTGTTGAAAAACAAACTAAACCAAAAAGGGAAATTGGTACTGAACGTTGCCAGTAGGGGTAAGACTACCAAAAACAACAATCTACAAATGGCATTGGAAAAAGCCCAGAGCAGGAACAAGGGAAGGGGGCTAACAACCGAAGTTTTGTTCAATGTGCAAAAC
>CAZKBH010000007.1:113755-120622 GCA_964550795.1 uncultured Saprospiraceae bacterium | reverse complement strand
CGGTGACCAAGAAAACATTAAAAAAAATGACCACTACCCCGATCAACAGCTTGCTCATAATACCTTCTCCGGGAATGCTTGGCAAAACGGCCATCAACAGCACCAAGGCAAGACTTCCAATGCCCACCACTTTAATGGATAGGTCGTCGGAGGTGCGGGCAACAACGGCAGCTTTGTCGCGGTTGCGGAACTCGCCCATGCTGTCGCGGAAAGAAGAAATGATGGTCGGCAGGGTTTTAATCAAGGTAATAAAACCCGCCCCAGCGACCGCGCCCGCCCCAATTTGGCGGATGTAAGCACGATACACAGCTTCTGAAAGATTGGTCATAGACAAGGTTGCCGGATCCCAGCCGTAGCGGGCATTGGTCTGTGTGGCATCCATCAGATCGAGTTTGTCCAATTGCGCAGCGATGACCTCGGGTGGCACAAGCGTTGCAAGCAAGGGAATCAAACCAAGCCAGGCCAACACGCCGCCCGCTACCAATACCCCGGCAATTCGAGGACCAATGATGTACCCTACCCCCAGGTATTCCGGGGTTATTTCGCCACTCACGCGGGCAGCTGGCAGGTATTTATTGGCAATGCCCGTTGCCCAGGAGGGGGCCTCCGCGATGACGTGAAAAACTTTCTGCAACATCGCATATCCGAGGGCAAAACCCAGCCCTTGATACGCTGTTTTGGCAAAATCACCCCCTTTGTCGCCAGCGATGAGCACATGCGCACAGGCCGTCCCTTCAGGATAAGGCAGGTTCTCGTGTTCTTTGACAATCAACGATCTACGCAATGGAATCATCATCAATACGCCTAAAATGCCGCCAAAAATGGCCAACATCAGGATCGTCCAGTAGTTGAAATAACCTTTCCCGATGCCATCAGAGAGGAACAAAAAGGCGGGCAAAGTAAATACCACCCCTGCGGCCACGGATTCCCCCGCAGAGCCGGTGGTTTGGATGATGTTGTTCTCTAAAATGGTGGTTCCGAGGAACTTACGCCCCAGTGAAATGGCCAAAACCGCAATTGGAATCGAGGCTGAAACCGTTAATCCCGCTTTCAACGCCAGATAAACAGTGGCCGCTCCGAACAAAATTCCGAACAGCGATCCCAGCACAATGGCCCGGACGGTGAATTCTTTGACGGATACGTTTCCAGGGGCAATGTAAGGTTTGTATTCGTTGTTTTCCATGTATAAAAGATTGGTTGTGTGTAAATAGAGCGGATTAGGTGAGTGTTTTTTGGCTTTAGATGCGTCAAGGTATGCGAAAAATGAAATTTGTAATACCTGCCCGGAATTATTTCATAAAATTGAATAATGCTGCTCCCCTACCCTATTTCGAGCCAATTCTAAGACAGGTTTTGACGTTTGCGCAAATCCAATGACTCAAGTCCGCCCTGATTAGCCTTCAACTTGCTACCTTTGCGCAAATTATTCCCAAGTCGTATGCAAAAACACATTGATTTACGCCCAAAAATGGCCGGTTTTTTGGCAATATTGGCAGTTATGCTGCTCATAATCCCCAAAATGCATGCCCAAGACAAGCACTTTACCCAGTTTTATGCCTCCCCACTCACGCTTAATCCGGCCCTTACCGGGACCATGGATGGAACCTATCGTGTGACGGCAAACTACCGCGACCAATGGCGCAAAGTGTTGGAAAATCCGATTAAGACCTTTTCGATGGCCGCTGATTTCCGTTTTGACGCCAATCGCAAAAAAAACAGTGAAGATGCGGTGGGCGTTGGCATTATGTTTTTTAACGATAAGGTAAGTGTGATTGATTTCAGCACAACCCAAATTGCGGTGTCGTTGGCTTACCATAAAGCACTGGGTATGGATAAAAATCAGTTCCTGACGATTGGTATGCAAGGTGGGCTGACGCAGCGCAACGTAAACTATGGTTCGCTGAATTTTCACGATGAATTCAACGGCACCACGGGTTATACGGGAACAACCAGTGAGCTGCTCCCGCCCAATAATTTCGCATTCCCAGACTTAAATGTGGGGATAAACTACACCTCCCAGTTTTCGGATGAAGGCCGTTTTTTTATTGGCGGGTCTATGCACCATATTTTACAGCCTAAGGTCTCCTTCTACGATGACCCAACTAACAATGAGGTGCCCATCGGTGGTAAGCTTTTTACGAAATTCAACGTTCAAATGTCGGCTAGTATCCCTTTCGACAAAAGCAACCGCGTTTCGATGCAGCCGCGTGTTCTTGCTGCCATGCAAGGACCACACATGGAAATCAACGCTGGCACCAATTTCCGTTTTGCCATGGGGCAATATGGCGGCTCCGCGCTGCACTTCGGATCCTGGGCACGGCCCGTCCGCAATAGCGATGGATTTGGCTTTGATGCCGTAGTAGCACTCTTTGGTTTGGAGATCAATTCAATGATTTTTGGCCTGAGCTATGATCTGAATATTGGTGCTTTACAAGCCAGACAGCGCCAAGGGGCTTTTGAACTTTCTATCTCGTATTTGGGTAACCATGATAACGAGAAGGTGCTTTGTCCTAAGTTTTGAGGGGAGATGTTGAGAGGGTTGAGATTGTTGAAGAGTTTATTGTCATTTCACATTCCAAATTACCATTGTTCATCAAATTATGAGTAACATAGTAGCCATTGTTGGCCGCCCCAATGTGGGCAAATCAACCCTTTACAATCGCCTGGTGGGAGGGCGCGATGCCATTACGGATGACTTTTCGGGGGTGACCCGGGATCGGAAATACGGATTTTGTGACTGGGGTGGCAAACGTTTCACCGTCGTAGATACCGGAGGCTTTGTACATGGCTCTGACGATGTATTTGAAGCGGCCATTCGTTCTCAGGTCAGAATTGCCACGGAAGAAGCATCGGTGGTTCTTTTTATGGTGGATACCCAAACCGGAATCACGGATCTGGATGAAAGCATGGCCAAATGGCTGCGCCGAAGCTCCAAACCGGTGTATTTGGTGGTCAATAAGGCTGATAATCATAAGGATTTGTTGGCTGCAAACGAGTTCTGGGGACTCGGTTTTGAGCACACTTTTTTCATCGCAGCAATTAGTGGCAGCGGCACCGGGGATTTATTGGACGCCGTGATTGAACACATCGAAAAAGTGGAGGAAATTGACACCGAATTGCCCAAATTTGCCATTATTGGTCGTCCAAACGTAGGTAAATCCTCTTTGTTGAATGCCCTCTTAGGCGAAGATCGCAACATTGTAACCCCGATTGCAGGCACTACCCGCGATACGATTCACTCGGTGTACAACAAGTTCGGCAAGGAGTTTATGCTGATTGATACCGCCGGGATTCGGAAAAAAACCAAAGTGGAAGAAGACCTCGAGTTTTATTCCGTGATGCGCGCTATACGCGCCTTGGAAGAAGCCGATGTCTGTTTGTTGGTGCTCGATGCTACCCAAGGTTTGGAGGGACAGGATTTGAATATCTTGCGTTTAGCGCAAAAAAGACACAAGGGCATTGTTATTTTGGTCAATAAATGGGATTTGATCGAAGAAAAGAAGACCAATACCACCCGAGATTTTGAGGAAGCCATCAAACACCGCCTTGCGCCTTTTGATGATGTACCCATTGTCTTCATTTCTGTTCTTGAAAAACAACGTATTTTCCAAGCGATGGAAGCCGCGATGGAGGTGTACGCCAATCGTACCAGACGCATCAAAACTTCAGAACTGAATGATTTGATGAATGAAGTGATTGAGGCCACTCCCCCACCCTCTGTGCATGGTCGTTTCCCGAAATTCAAATACGTGACGCAATTGCCGACACACTATCCGTCTTTTGTCTTTTTCGTCAACAATCCTAACTGGGTGCGGGATTCATACAAGCAGTTTTTGGAGAACCAACTCCGCAAAAACTTTGATTTTAAAGGCGTTACGATGGAAGTTTATATGCGTTCAAAATAAAAATCCTTTGTTATGAAATGTAAATTGTTACCCATAGTTCTGCTGGCTTTTCTGGGCTGCAAGACCGAGGAACAACTCCCGGCGTATCTTGACATCAAACCCTTCGAAGTAAACGCTCAAGGGGGCGCTGCCTGGCAAAAAATTACCGACGGATGGGTTTATGTGGATGGAGAATACTTGGGAGCCTATACCCTGCCCGCCATGGTGCCGGTGCTTGCAGCAGGCGAAAACGAGGTCATCGTTTTCCCTGGCGTAAAAGAAAACGGTATTGATGGAACTCCCAATATCTATCCATATCTGACAAAATACACGAATATGTACCCCCTTACAGGCGGCCAAACCACGGTCGTCAATGCGGTTTCGGAATACGATCCTAACAATGTATATGCATTCGGGGTTGGGCGTGGTGATTTTGACGGCGGGTCTTTTATCGCCTTCGAAAACCGGGATGGGGATGAGATTGTAAATGCCGAACTAACCTCCGAAGACGCTTTTTTTGGCAAATGTTTGCTCATGCAAGTAGATACCGCACACCCTGTGATGGATATTGCCACTGAAGCGATGACGGGGCTTCCGATTTTTGGTTCCCCGGAGGTTTGGCTCGAAATGCACTACAAAACAGATATGCCTTTTTTCCTAAGCATGTTGAGCGGTCCGCAACAATTCAACCAAACGATTTACCAGTTTAACCTGTCCGATGGATGGAATAAAATCTACATCAATCTGACGGAAACCTTGGTGATCACGCAGGCTAGCGAACAACGTTTGTTTTTCAGGCTCAGCTTGCCCAGAAATAGTAGTGGGAAATACACCCAAAACAAAGGCACGGTTCGGGTAGATAATATCCGGGTTGTGCATTATTAGTAGCGAGCCAGGGTCTGTATGCCCGGAAAAACCAGTCGGTCTTTGACCTGCAACAACGGATACCAACGACGTGATGAATTTGCGAAAGCGCCATACTTTTTTCTACGGGGTCGCCGATTTTGTGATGGCGATGCTCGCTTGGGCCTTATTTTTCTTTTTTCGAAAAGATATGGAAGGGGTGGAAATCACCCGGGAAATTTTTTCAGATCCCAAGTTTTACCTCGGCATTTTTATCGTCCCAACCGGCTGGGTGCTGCTGTACAGTATTTTCGACCATTACACAGACATTTACCGGATTGCGCGGCTGAACACCTTGACCAACACCTTTCTGGTGTCTGCCTTGGGGGTTACATTCCTGTTTTTTACCCTGATTCTCGACGATGTGGTGCGCGACAACCACACTTTTTACCGTTCGTTTTTTGTTTTATTTTGCCTTCATTTCCTGTTAACTTCTACGTCCAGGATGATTCTGCTCACCCGTGCCAGTCGTAGGCTCAAAGCAGGGGAAGTGACGTTTAACACCCTTTTGGTGGGTGGAAATCACAATGCATTGGAGCTTTTTTTGGAAATCAAAAGCCGAAAAAAGGGACTTGGCAACAAATTCCTCGGGTTCATAGACACCAACGGGGGAAGTGAGCAGGCGCTTGCGGAACACCTGCCTATGCTGGGCAAAATCTCCGATCTGGCAAGCGTCATCCGGGAACACCAGATTGAAGATGTCATCATCGCCATAGAAACTTCGGAGCACAATCGCCTGCGCAATATCCTCAATATCCTGTTTGATTTTGGGGAACAAGTGCTGGTCAGGATTATCCCCGATATGTACGATATCCTGCTGGGAACCGTCAAAATGAACCACGTTTTTGGGGCGGTGCTCATTGAAATACGCCAGGAACTGATGCCCAAATGGCAAAGAACCATCAAGCGGATGCTTGACGTGCTGGTGAGTGCCCTGGCTTTGACCATACTTTCCCCGCTGTTGCTCTACATCATTATTCGGGTGCGACTCTCCAGCACTGGACCCATTTTTTTCGCGCAAGAACGACTGGGGCTGAACGGTCGGCCTTTTACCATTTTTAAATTCCGCTCCATGTACACCGATGCGGAAAAACTCGGCCCCCAACTCTCCCACGACGGCGACCCCCGCTGTACGCCCTGGGGCGCGGTCATGCGCAAATGGCGACTGGATGAAATTCCCAATTTCTGGAATGTGCTGCGCGGCGATATGTCGCTGGTAGGTCCCAGACCAGAGCGCCAGCATTTTATTGACCAAATTCTGGAAGGCAACCCGCAATACCGGCACCTGCTCAAGGTCCGGCCCGGCATTACGTCCTGGGGACAGGTCAAATATGGCTATGCTTCCAATGTCCAGGAAATGCTCCAGCGCCTGCGTTTTGACTTGTTGTACATCGAAAACATGTCCCTTGCACTGGATTTCAAGATCATGTTTTACACTGCTTTGGTGTTGTTGCAGGGGCGGGGTAAGTGAATTATTAGTCAACAACTAACCTATGACCCGATACACCATTCAACTCCTCTCAGATCTTGATGCCGCCATCCTTGCCCGCTGGCGTGTGTGTCCACCGCACTTCTTCAAAATGGGCGTACCCGAGCGCTGGCTTGACCCTCCGGAGGGCTACGACTGGAACGCCCGACATTCATCATAACACGTGGGAATATGGGGGTAGAATTCTGCGAATACGAACCTTCAGCGTGTCCGTGGGGAATGGAATATTGTAGGTGTATAGATTTTTGAGGTGTATTGCGTCAAAAGGGTTAGCCTGAAAAAACGAGGCAAATTCTTCTTTCTTTATCGAGTGCCAGACTTTCCAAGTTTTAAAAACTTGGAAAGTCTAAGCGTGGAAAACGGAATAAAAGTCCGTCTTAAGTCTTGATATAACCCTTTTGACACAACTCCAGGCTGAGGTTATGCAACTACCAATCCACAAAATGTCTGTAAAAATTGAGTTACGATTGATTGTAGCATGAAGATTTTGCAGTAACTTCATATCCCTCCTTAGACTTTCCAAGTTTTTAAAACTTGGAAAGTCTAAAAACCTGGAATGTCTAACCTGAAAATCTAAAAACCACCAGCCTA
>CAZKBH010000007.1:91321-113745 GCA_964550795.1 uncultured Saprospiraceae bacterium | reverse complement strand
CTAATGAAAAACTACTATCCTATTCTTGAACCGAATAAGTTCTATCACATCTTCAATCGGGGCAATAACCGTGAAAATCTGTTTTTTAACCCCGAAAACTACTCCTATTTCATTAAAAAATATGGAAAGTATATGTTTCCAGTCTTAGATACATACGCCTACGCCTTGTTACCTAATCATTTTCACCTGATGGTACGGGTGCGCGGAAAGGAAGAGATGGAATCCTTTGCTCGAGAACGCGGGAATCCAGACTTTCCAAGTCTCAAAGACTTGGAAAGTCTAAGCCACCACCAGATTGTCAGCGAAGGTTTCCGCCGTTTTTTTATGTCTTACGCCAAATCAATCAACAAGCAAGAGGACCGCGTAGGCAGCTTATTTCAAAAGAATTTCAAGAGACTCGTTGTGGATTCACAAGAATATCTGACCAGTCTTATTCTGTATATCCATGCAAACCCCCAATTGCACTGCATTTGGGACGACTACAAGGAATGGCCTTACAGTTCTTTTGCCTCAATGATTTCTAATGGAAATACTAAACTTCAGAGAAACGAAGTAATAGGCTGGTTTGGTGGTAAAGATGAATTGTTGGCCGCCCATAGTCAATACATAGATTTTAAAGAACTTGACCGCTTTATAATTGAGGATTGATAGTTCCCAGACCTTCCAAGTTTTAAAAACTTGGAAGGTCTGAGCTTGGCAAACCAGCCAGGTTTAATGTCAATTCAAACCCGCTCCAATACCACCGCGTACCCCTGCCCTACCCCAATGCACATAGTACAAAGCGCGTAGCGCCCGCCGTCGCGTTGTAAGGCGCGTGCTGCCGCGAGCACAAGCCGCGCTCCACTCATGCCCAGGGGATGTCCCAGCGCGATGGCGCCGCCGTTTGGATTTAGCCGTGAGTCGTTGTCGGCAATGCCCAGGCTGCGGGTACAGGCCAGTACCTGGGCAGCAAAGGCTTCATTGAGTTCCAGTACATCCATTTGGTCGAGGCTCAATCCGGCTTTTTTCAGGGCATTTTGGGTGGCTGTCACCGGACCGATGCCCATGATACGTGGTTCAACCCCGACCACCGCAGAGGAAACAATCCGGGCAATGGGCTTTAAATCATTGTCATTCAAGCCTTTATCGGAGGCAATCAGCAGCGCGGCGGCACCGTCGTTCAATCCGGAGGCGTTACCGGCTGTCACAGAGCCGTCTTTTTTGAAGGCCGGACGAAGTTTGGACAAGACCTCTAAACTGGTATCGGGCTTGATAAATTCGTCGTGTTCGATCAACAGGTGGTCGTTTTTACCCTTGGGCACTGCAATCGGGGCAATTTCTTCAGCCAACCGACCTTCGTTGCGCGCTTGAGTTGCTTTTTGTTGGCTCCAAAAGGCAAACTGATCCTGATCTTCCCGAGTTATGCCATGTTGCTCTACGAGATTTTCAGCCGTCATGCCCATGGCATCGGTTCCGTAAGCGGCTTGCATTTTGGGGTTGATGAATCGCCAGCCAAAACTGGAATCGAACATCTGCGCATCGGTGCCAAAGGGTTTGCTGCTCTTGCTGATCACCCAGGGCGCCCGGGTCATCCCTTCCACCCCTCCGGCAATAAACACTTCTCCGTCCCCGGCCTCAATGGCTCTGTGGGCGTGTATCACTGCCGACATCCCGCTGGCACACAACCGGTTAACGGTTTCACCCGGCACCGTGATGGGCAGTCCCGCAAGCAGCAGGGCCATCCGCGCCACGTTGCGGTTGTCTTCGCCGGCCTGGTTGGCACAGCCGAGGATTACGTCGGAAATAACTGCCGAATCGAGATTTGGGTGGCGTTCCAGGAGTTTTTGAATGGCGTGGGCCGCGAGATCATCGGTGCGAATGGGGGCAAGGCTGCCTCCAAAATTGCCGATGGGTGTGCGGATGCCGTCTATCAGGTATGACATATTATTGCTCAAAAAAAGAGTCATACTGGTTCCCGCCTCTGGCCTCTTTGCTGGGCAATGCATGGGGCGCGTTCAGGTCGAGGGTTTCAGCTGGGCTATTGGCTTTAGCCACAATTTTGTTTTTGTCACCACCCAAGAGGAAAGAAACGCCTTCTTTTTCCCATTTGTCGAGCATGGCGAGGCCCTCTTCTTCAAATACGCCGTTTTGGAGGTCAATGCCGTCCATGAAGTTTTTGGACATGTCCATGAAACGTTCCATTTCGCCCACTTTTTGGCCTACATCTTCGGCCATGGCTTCGAGGGCCATGTCGTACATGTATTTTTTGTCGGAGTTCCCGCTCAGGATATTCATGGCAGAGCGCATGGCTGAATGGCTCGCTTTGATGGCTTTGTATTCCTGCTCTTTCACGACTACCTGATCGCTCAGGTCTTCGAGCATGATTTCAGAATTTTCGTACATTTTAGTCAACACCCGATAAAGCACTTCCATGCGCTTGTAGAGGTCTTCCAGTTTTACGTTGGAATCCTGCAGGCGCCCGGCTTTACGCGCCTGGAGCACCATGAGTGCTTCGCGGCCGGTTTCTTTGGCTTTTCCGGCGAGGTTGAGGTTGTTTTGAATGTTGCGATTGTTCTGCTTGATCATCTCGCCCAATTTGTACATCTGTCCCTTGAGGTTGCTGATCTGGCTATTCATTTTGCCGAGATTGTCCTTCAGGTCCTCGATGTAACTTTTAAGGATTCCGATGGGGTCAATTTGCACAAAAACACCCGTAATGGAGCGCATGATAGACTTGTAAATGTACCATACCAAGTTGCGCATTTTGGGGTCGAGCACCATGTAAACAATGGCGGCCAGCGCTGCCAAAAGTCCCGCCAGATACAGGGTGTTAGAGGCGAGCGTAATCAGCGTTGGAAGTGCCTGGTACAGCAAATAGCCGCCGCCAAGTACGAGTGCTGCCATAAAAAGTCCACCAGTGATGCCCTCGGGGCGTTCCCAAAAATTCTTGGGTTTCATAGGTTGCATGTCTGTCATATCGCGGTTGTTAATTCGTTTAATGGTTGAGTTGTGTGATGTTTTTGGTCAAAAAAGGTCAAAAAAGCGGCATTTAGCGCTTAGTGTTCAACGCAAAATGGATCTAAAAAAATTGCGGACAATGCCCCGAAAGCGCGCATTGATGATAAACAGGACCACAAATGCCAGCACAAAAAGCCAAAATAAGCTGATGAATATTTTGAGCACTTTGAATGCCAGCCACAAGGCAATCAGCCCTGCCAAAAAAACAAAAAATGGATTTTTAAGCAAATCGTTCATCACTAAATTGATTCGATTGGTACGATTGATTCGATTGATTCGATTTTTTTTATTGGTTCAATTAACCAATTTACACAACCACGCTTTAGCACGAGGGTCCACATTGTCCACATTCCCCACATTGTCCACATTCCCCCCATTGACCACATTGTTCACATTCCCCCATTGTCCACATTCCCCCATTGTCCACATTATCTAAGGTATTGCTGAATTTTCGCCACATCGTCCTGAATTTGAGCCACCACGGAGGCAAAGGTAGTTTCAAAATCAGCCTTGGTAGTTTCAATTTTTACCGTACTCTCGTTTATTTCTTTGCGAATTTGTTCGCTTTTCTGCTTAAACTGTTCGATTTCCTTTGTGAGTTGTTTGATTTGCTCCGCTTTCTGTTGCACGGCCAGTTCCAGGTTTTTGGCTTCTGCTTCCCGGCTACCAACCAGTTTGGACTTTTGTTGCGCGTGCGCTTCCGCAAAATGTGATTGCTCGCCGTTTAAAACCCCCAAATAAAACTGGGCAGATTCTACCAGTTTGGCTGGTGTTACGCCCATGGTTTGTGCCATGGCATTGGCCGATTGGTACCGGGTTTGCTCGTCCATGGGCATTTTGGCGAGGTTTTTCAGGGCCTGCCGAAACTCGAAATAATCGAAACCAGCCTGGTTGTTTTTCTCCAGCGCAGCCGCCAGGGCTTCGACAAATTTGTTGTTTACGGAGCCACTCGCTGCGGGTTCAACCACCGGGGTCGGGGCTTGTGCCGGTGCTGAAGGGGCCGCCGGGGAGGCTTTTGTGGGCCTTGAAGTCATTTCAGCCGGATGTTGGTTGCCAGAATTGGCTTCCCCACCCTCATCGGTCACGACAAATACGGATTTGAATTTTTTGATAAAATCACTCATGGTGGGTGGGTTGAGATCGTTGGGGGTTGAAGGGTTGAGAATGTTTAGGGTTTAGGGAGTGAACTGCAAAGGTGGGTGCGCAAAACTACGCTATTTCAGTTTCGTCGCCGACTGTCCGGGAATTTCCGACAAAGAAAGAGATTTGGGCAGACAAAAAGAAAATTGAGCGTTTTGATTGGGGCACTGTATCATGATTTGCGGCAAATTTGTTTCATTTGTGCTTGAAAATCAACATGAACCGATCTTGAGTTCGTTAAACAATTCAAAAACAACCCATTTGCAACGCACAATTTAGACTTTGTGGAGTTTGCTTGCAAATTTTTCCTGACATGAATAATATACGACTTTCCCTGATTTCGCTGTGTTTATTGCTAACTATTGCGTGTTCTTCTGTTCAAAAAGCCCTCAAACCCCAAAGTAGCACGCCTCCTAAAAGTAAACCTTCCACGGCTTCCAAACCATCTAAACCTTCCAAACCATATACGCCATCCACGGCTACACCCTACCGCCAAAAAATTGTGGATTACGGCAAAAAGTTTGTCGGAACGAACTACAAATACGCCGGAAGAAGCCCTAAAACGGGTTTCGACTGTTCTGGTTTCACGAGTTATGTTCTGAATGAATTTGGTGTAACCGCCTCCCCCGCCTCCTCGATCCAGGCTACAGAAGGTCGGCAAATTGCGCTAGATCGGGTCATGCCCGGCGACTTGATTTTTTTTGGGGAGAGCAAGAAAAAAATCTCTCACGTGGCAATGGTGGTGAAACGCGATTCAAATGGCATTACCTGCGTGCACAGCACCACCAGTCGGGGCGTGATCGTGGAAAATGTGAGTCAATCGAGTTATTGGAAGACTAGGATTTTGTTTGCGCGGGATATTATTTCGGAGGATTAGTGCTTAAAACCGATCCCGAATTTGCTCCAAAATCCGCTGCATCTCCACTTTCCAGGCCTTGCTGCTTCCTACAAAATTGTTGTGCATGAAGCTGAAAATCAGCACTTTACCACTTTTACAGACGATGTAACCGCTCAGACATTGAACGCCGCTCATGCCGCCGGTTTTAGCAAAAACGTAAGGTTTATTGTCCTTGCCTGCGTACATATCCGCAATAGTCCCACTCACACCGCCAGCGGGGAAAAGGGAAAAAAGCCGTTCTCGTGGTTGTTCTTTCCAAAGTTTCAGCAACACTTGGGCGATGCTCTGAGGTGTCATCAGATTGTAGCGAGAAAGTCCGGAGCCGTCTACCCATTTTAGGGGTTGGGGAAGGCTATTTAAGGTGCTGTCCAGCATCCATTTGATCATCGTGTCTTGTTGCAGCAGATCGAATTTCACGCCCGCGCACACCAGTAGCATTTGCTCCGCGATGAAGTTATCGCTTTGGTGCATCATCCGGCGGAGGACGGTGTCGAGGGGGGTGGAATAAAGATATTTCCATTGCTGCGCAGAATCAATTACAAGGTGATTATGGGCAGGTGCAATTTCCTTGCGATGAACCGTATCTGCGAGCATTCCTTCCCAATAAGGTGGACGAAAAGGAATCCATATTTCTTCTCCCGGCCTCGGCAAGCGTTTCATTCCAATCATATTGTCCTCTTCTCTCCTTGAAATATCTTTCGGAAGAAATTGGCCGTAACCGTCGTAATAGGGATACTGGGCTATCGACCAAAAAAAAGGCGGAGATAATTCATACTGGCCATCGGAAAGCCCCAATATCCTGATGGTATTTCCATATATAGGGAATGCAGATTTTTCAGGCTGATAGTATTCACTGTAATCATCCCAAGCCCAACCTGGACCAAACCTTGGCTCCTCAAGATAACAAAAGGAAAGCAATGGCTTGAGCGTTTTTTCCGCCAATAAATTATATGATTTGCGCCATTCCTGAAATTTTGGATGCAAAAAACTGGGATCGCCGGTACCTCGAAAAACCAAGAAAGAGTCCAGGACAAAATAGGAAATCCCCGGCACCGAATCCCTCAACACCTCCAAACAAGTCGCCAGCGTCAAAATCTTCGTATTCGAAGCGGGCGTAAAATACCGCTCCCCATTAAAATCCGCCAGCGTTTTGCCCGTAGCAGGATCTAACAAAGTAAAACCCGTAAATGCCTTGGAAAAAACGGGCGAACCGACCACTTCCCGCTCGATTTTATCTGCGGAACGTGCGCTTTTGCTTTTGAATATTGCGCAGGAAGGCAGCAAAAAAGCGCATAAGAGAAGTTGCAGGAAAAAGCTTCTCATTTTCCAATCTCTTTGCCTTCAAGCATTTTTTCAAGGTTAAACGATGCCCCGTCGAGCATATCAATATCTGAAGTCCACGGCACAGTAAGCCAAGGGGAAACAGGCGTGGCAATCATTACTTTTCGGCTTCGTGTAAAAATCCAGACAATCTTTTTTACGCCAAAATGGAGGTAGTCATCTATCTTTTCGAGGACGTACTCCATTTCATTTTCGTCTTTTAAATCAATTTGTGTATCAATTTCGATGATGGCCTCCGGTGGGGTTTTGGTGTAATGCGCATTTAATGCCAAGTCGCCCCTGCGGTAAAAAGCAATATCAGCGCTTCGTCTGTCCCCATTGCCTAAAAGCAACCCCAATTCGCCTGTGGTAAGTTCGATGCCTTTTCCTAAGTAATAACTACCGAGTAGAATGGTTATTTGAGCTTTTAGCCATGATTGCAATGAACTGTCTGCCATAATTGCTTCGAGCGTTGTGTTTCCATTGAGCACTTCCCGGTAGTCCCGGTAATAAATTGGCCTACCGTGAGCAACCTCATAAATAAGTTCTTCCGGGACATTGTAGGCTGGATTCGCCTGTTCAAAAGACGGAGCGATGGCTGTTTCTCCCATAATTTCATGCATTTAGACTTCAAAAGTAGGCGTTTTTTGCCGCAAATTGCGCTATTAATACAAATCAATAGACTTATGCATTCATGTTTTAGCGCTTCGCCAATTTACTGTTCGAATACCCATACCCGAAGTAAATCACTAAGCCCGCCGCCAGCCAGATGAAAAATCCTAGCCAGCTCTTGGCAGGAATCTGTGCCATCATGTAAAGACATGACACCAAGCCCAAAATGGGGATCAACGAAAGGTTGTGTTTAAACGCCAGCCAAGCCATCATCAGACAAATGAAAATGAACAGCCACATCGGGATTTTGTGGGTAAAAAGGGGCAATCCAGACTCGTATTTGGCAGAATTCGCCAAGGGTAAGGCATCCACAGTTTGGGCATAAGCTTCCCCTTCCAGGCCATCCAAGTAGTCGGCCACCACGCCTTTGGCTGCGGCAAAACCAGCACTGTCTCGAGCAATCAGGGTGCGCTGAATGGTGGGTATTTCTGCTTCCGGGATATTTTTCAGCAGACTTTCGGTTCCGTACATTTCCGGGGCGTTACTCAGCCAGGACTTCGTTTCGGCCTCGTATTTGGTGAACAAAAACGCCACACCCACGATCAATCCAATTGGGAATATCCACTTGGCATTGAGGTACGGCGTGCGGAATTTCCCCCTCGGCGCATTGGGCTGCACCTGCAATTTCAAAACCCCCGCGCAAACCAGCACAAACGCAAACAAAGTCCCCATACTGCACAAATCGAGCACTAAGTCGCTGGGAATGAACAACATCGGCACTACGACAAAAAAGCCGGTCACCACCGTTGCAAACGTTGGGGTGCGGTATTTCGGGTGGATGTAGGAAAAACGTTTGGGCAACAAACCATCGCGGCTCATGGTCATCCAGATACGCGGCTGACCCAGTTGGAAGACCAGAAAAACGCCCGCCATCGCCACCACCGCACTCACCGCTATGATGCCGGAAAACCATTTCAGGTTCAATTTATGAAAAACATACGCCAAGGGATCGTTGACATCCAGTTCCTTGTAGTTCACCATCCCGGTCAACACCAGGGCAATGATGATGTACAAAACCGTACAAATGATGATGGAATACAGCATCGCACGGGGCAAATCCCGTTGCGGGTTTTTGCACTCCTCGGCGGTGGTTGACAAGGCATCAAAGCCGATGTAAGCAAAAAATACAGAGGAAACGCCCGCCATGACCCCACCAAAACCATTCGGCACAAAAGGATGCCAATTGTCCACATCCACATAGCCCGCTCCAACGATGATGACGAGCAGCACGACGATCAATTTCAACACCACCATCACGTTGCCGGCCGTTTTGGATTCTTTCATCCCGATATACACCAAAGCGGTAATCAGGATAGACATCACAATGGCTGGAATATCCAAAATGGTTCGAAACCCACCAATTTGCGGCGCAAACTGCCACGCCTCGTAGGATTCCTGCTGTGCTTGCGTGAAATCAGCCGTGGTTTTGCCACCTTTGAGCAGCGCCGAAGCCTCCTCAAATCCGGCCTGTGCCGACACATAATCTATGGTTGCCCAGGCAGGTATATGCCAACCCGCGCTGTCACAAAGGCCCGTAAAATAGCCCGACCAGGACACCGCAACGGTGATATTCCCTACTGCGTACTCCATCACCAAGGCCCAGCCAATAATCCAGGCCAACAATTCCCCAAAAGCGACGTACGAATACGTGTACGCACTCCCTGAAACAGGAATCATGGAGGCAAACTCCGCGTAGGCAAAAGCGGCAAAGCCACAGGCCAATGCTGTAAAAATAAAAAGGAACACAACCGCCGGACCACCGTTAAAACTCGCAGAGCCGATGGTGCTGAAAATGCCAGCGCCAATGATGGCGGCAATGCCCAACGCAGTCAGGTCGCGAACGCCCAGATTTTTGTCCAGTCCCGCAGAACCGTGTATTTCTTCGTTTTTTGCCGTGGAAATGGCGTCTTCAACTGATTTTTTGCGAAAAAGATTGTCAATAAAAGCCATGAGGATAGGTTTAGGTTCGCCGTTTGGCGCGCCAAAGTATGGCTTTGTTTAAAAATCCTCACGCTTTCAAATTGGTCTTTTGCATGATCGATATTTCGGAGCCTTCAGCTAAGAGCACAGAAGTTGGTGTTCCCGCCAAAATCTTCCCAAATGCGGCTCCATATAATTCCCCAAAATCACCCGAAATCTCATGCGATAGAACCTTATACACATCCCAACGCGGGTGTTGCACCTGATATTCGTTGGCACTGTGTTCCCCTGCGCGGGCGTATCCCCAGTAATGCTCGGTGATGAATTCCTCCTCACTTCCACTTTGTATAGCCTGAGCCACTGGATCTGCTTTGGCAGACATTTTGTACCAATCTCCACTAAAAAATGGCTTCCATTCGTACGTAATCGAATGCTGTACATCACTCAAATCCCAGGTGTGCCGCATCCGATGCGTCGTATAGCTTTCCTTATAGACCAAGTTGGCTACCAGAGAGATAGCGGGTTTCGGGACAATTTCCTTGATAAAAACCGCCCCGCGCCGCCACGAGTCCCCTACCCTTCTGCGCACGTAAAAACGAAGATTAGCTTCCTCAAAATCTCGGTGAAAAGGAATGGGCAAGCCCAACAATTTGGTCTTCAAAAACATGAAACCAACCAAACTGACATAGCACCTTCCCTGCCAAAAATCCAGTTCTGTGCCCCATGGGACATAAGGAGCCAGCAACTCTGGCGGCACAACATAGTTGGCCATCAGGAGTTTGCGCCATTCTGCGGTTAGGAAAGTCATGCGTATTCCTCCATCGGTGGGCAGGTGCACACCAAATTCCGGTCTCCGAATGCCTGGTCAATACGCCCAACTGTGGGCCAAAACTTGAAGCCATCTTGTCCGCTATGGTTTGACAGGCGGGGACGGAGGTAAGGCAATGGGTACACCGCTTTTTCGCGGGAATATTTATGCTCCCAGACATCGCTGACGGCTACTTCGCAGGTGTGCGGGGCATTGTGGAGCGGATTGTCTTCAAGATCGTAGTCGCCGCGGGCAATTGAGTCAATTTCTTCGCGGATGGACAACAATGCATCGCAAAAACGGTCAAGCTCGGCCTTGCTTTCGCTTTCCGTTGGTTCAATCATAATTGTGCCAGCAACCGGGAACGACAAGGTTGGTGCGTGGAAACCGTAGTCCATCAGGCGCTTGGCAATGTCCTCCGCGCCCACCAGCGATTTGAAGGGGCGCATGTCCACAATCATCTCGTGGGCACAACGGCCATTTTCGCCTGTGTACAGAATCTCATAAGCACCTTCAAGACGAGCCTTCATGTAATTGGCATTCAGGATCGCGTATTTAGTCGCATTGGTAACGCCTTCAGCGCCCAACATTTTGATATAGGCGTAGGAAATCAACAAGATACTCGCACTGCCCCAGGGTGCCGCAGAAATCGCGGTGGTTCCATGCTCGCCGCCCGTTTCAGCTAATACGTGCTTGGGCAAGTACGGTGCAAGGCTGTCATTGCAGCAAATTGGACCCATGCCAGGGCCGCCGCCCCCGTGTGGAATGGCAAATGTTTTGTGCAAATTCAGGTGACAAACGTCTGCACCAATCGCTGCTGGGCTGGTGAGTCCAACTTGCGCGTTCATATTTGCACCGTCCATATAAACCTTACCACCGTGTTGGTGAATAATGTCGCAAACTTCTTTGATGCTGGTCTCGAACACCCCGTGGGTAGAAGGATACGTAACCATGAGGCAGGAAAGATTGGCCGCGTGTTTTTCTGCTTTTGCACGCAGATCAGCGACATCAATGTTTCCGCGTTCGTCGCAAGCCACCACCACGACCTCCATGCCGGCCATTACTGCGGAAGCCGGATTGGTTCCGTGCGCCGAGGAAGGAATGAGCGACACATTTCGGTGTGCGCCGCCGGTAGCCTGGTGATAAGCACGAATGGCCATCAAACCTGCATATTCACCCTGCGCGCCGCTGTTGGGCTGCAAGGAACAGGCCGTAAAGCCCGTAACTTCGTTCAGATATTGCTCTAACTCCTTGATAATCTGCGCATAACCCTGTGCCTGATCCACTGGCATGAATGGGTGCATGTTCGACCAATTATCCCAGCTAACCGGAATCATTTCAGCCGCAGCGTTCAATTTCATGGTGCAAGAACCGAGCGAAATCATGGAGTGCATCAACGACAAATCTCGATTTTCGAGGCGCTTCAGATAACGCATCATGTCGCTTTCCGTGTGGTAACTATTGAACACCGGGTGGGTCAGGTAAGCACTTTCGCGGGACAATCCAGTGGGGATTTGTGCTTTACCAGAAGCCGCTTGAATGCTGCCGGAAACGCCAAAAACTTGAAGAATATCGTTCAAATCCTGGTCTGTAACGGTTTCATCCAGCGCGATTTGCAGGGCGTTTTTTTCGTAGAAAAAGTTGATGCCCGCTGCTATTGCTTTGGCGCGAATATCGGCGAGTTTGGATTCAGCAAACTCAAAACGAAGCGTATCAAAGAAATGAGCGTTGGTTTGTTTAAACCCGGCTCCGTTGAGTGCAGTAGCCAGTGCCTTAGCCATGTCGTGCGCCCGCTGCGCGATGCCGCGGATTCCCACAGGGCCGTGATACACCGCATACATAGCCGCCATGTTTGCGAGCAGGGCTTGCGCAGTGCAGATGTTGGAAGTCGCCTTTTCGCGACGGATATGCTGTTCGCGAGTTTGCAGGGCCATGCGCAGGGCACGGTTGCCGTGTTTGTCCACCGAAACGCCGATAATCCGACCAGGAATTTGCCGCTTGAAATCTTCTGCGCAGGCAAAAAAAGCAGCGTGTGGGCCGCCATAGCCGAGTGGCACCCCAAAACGCTGGGTGTTGCCTACCGCTACGTCAGCCCCCCATTCTCCGGGAGGCGTCAGCAAAGCCAGGGAGAGCAAATCTGAAGCGACACAGACGTAAGCGCCGCTGGCCTTGGCTTTTTCCACAAATGCGCGATAATCCAACACATTGCCTTGACTGTCAGGATATTGCAGGAGCACGCCAAAGGTTTTTTCCGAAAACTGGAACGATTTCCAGTCGCCGATGATCAACTCAATGCCGTGTGGCAGCGCGCGGGTTTTGAGGATATCAATCGTCTGTGGCAGAACGGTGTCGGCCACAAAAAAAACATTGGCTTCTTCACCCGCTTTGGCGCGTTTATTTTTTTCGTGGTAAAACATGTTCATGGCCTCAGCGGCTGCGGTGCCTTCGTCCAGCAAACTGGCATTGGCGATGGGCAGTCCGGTCAGGTCACAAACCATCGTTTGGAAATTGAGCAGGCTTTCGAGGCGGCCTTGCGCGATTTCCGCCTGGTAGGGCGTGTATTGGGTGTACCAACCCGGATTGCTGAACAAGTTGCGCAGAATGACCGGTGGCGTAATCGTACCTGAATAGCCCATGCCGATGTAGCTGCGCATGACCTTGTTTTTCAGGGAGACTTGTTTAAGGGTTTGCAAATATTCAAACTCAGACTGTGCAGGCGGCAGATTGAGCGGCTTTTTCAATCGAATAGATGCGGGAACGGTTTGCTCAATCAATTCGTCCAATGACTTAACGTTTAAGACTTTGAGCATTTCTTGGGTCTCGGTTTCGCTGGGGCCGATATGCCGACGCTCGAAGCGGTCGGGGTGTGGGAACAAACTCATTTTTAGTGGAATGTGGTGAAAGTTGAGTGTGTAGGATTGACTCGAAAAACGCCGCGAAGGTAGAAATGTTCAAGTAGAAACTTGTGCTGGTTTTAGAACAAAAATCCGCCAGCACTCCCACAGGAAAAACGCCCACAACAAAACGTATTCGAGGGCAATCAGCAAGTATTGTTCTTGATACGCACCGCCTTGATAATGACTGTACGAAAGGGCGGCCAAACCTGACCAGACTAGTATAAAACGCCAATGGGTGAAAAGTGAAATAGCCAGCGGCACCGCAAGGTACCAGGGTTGTACCGTGGCGGCCACCGAGAGGTAGAGGAAAAGCGCAAACAACATGGCGGTTTCGAGGCTGGCCAATTTCCTGGAATGTCCGTCCTTTTGTGGTGTAAACCAAGCGATAACGAGCACTCCGAAGAGCGTAATAATACCCAGCGCCGGGCCGGAAAACTCGCCAATGTCCCAGCCATATTTCAAAAATCCAATTTCCCGAACGAGGTAATAAATGCTGGCGTTGAATTGAAATTGGCGAAAATACAGGTCTATACTTTCCAAAATATTGGGCAAAACTGCCAGTACGGGTGCAAAGAGTAACAAACTGAAAACCGCAAACAAAACATTGAATGTCAGACCTTTACGAAAACCCAACCAACGCCACACAATCGGCAAAAACAAAAGTGGAAGCAATTTGCTGGCCGTTGCGAGTGCCCACCAAAGAGCTCCTTTGGCAATTTTACCGTCTTGCAACGCTACCATGCCAGCCAACAGAAAAAAAATCATGGCGCCCTCGAAGTGGCAATTGCCCGTGATTTCGAGCACGACGAGTGGATTCAGGGCGTAATATAAGTGTGGCACACCTTTGAGGAGCGCCACACTTTTCGGTGGTATCAGCGGTGTAAGTGCCCTTCGGCGTTCCAAAATCCAGATCGTGCCGATTTCACAACCCAGCAAAAACAATTTCATCAAAAACACCCCGCCCAACACGCTTGTGGGAAAAACCCAGGCAGCCATTGCAAACACCGCCTGACAAACCGGAGGATACACCGTAAAGTATTCCTGGGAATTAAGTTTTGCGAACAATTCCTGTGTAATGCCCGGAATAACCAATTGATTTTCAATGAAATACTTCGGAGTGTGCACAAAGGGGTGAATCCCTGCCACGCTTAGGTGTCCATCCCAAAGAAACCGCGCATAATCGTCAGAAAGATTGGGAATGCTAAAAAGCAGCAGCACCCGGAGCGCAATCCCCAGCCAAATCAGGTGGCGCATTTGAGCGGCGGACCAATGCTTTTTAGCATAAAAAACCACCCAAACATACAGCCCAAAAAACGCCGCGTATGCTGCGATGAAGACTTGAAAATCACTGCGTTGTACGCAATATCCCAAAAAAATCGTCAGTCCCGCGAACACGAGACTGACGATTGGGAGCAGGAATCTGTGGCGCATGGCGCGAAGATACTTTTCAAGTGGGTTTCAAGTGGTAAGAAGCGGTATTTCCAGGCCAGGACCAAGCTTTTTGTTGCAAGACGGACAATTTTCAGCATTTTTGCCGCGCTTGTCTAAGTGCTCATGAAAAAACTCCGCGCTTTTAGCCGCCTACTCTATTTCGTATTTTACACCTCGATTCGCGTCACGCAGATCGTGATGAGCAGTCTTATCTGGGGCATTGATATTCGGCGTTCTATGCTTATCCGGCAGCATTGGGCTAAACACATGCTTCCGGCCATCGGGATTCGAATTAAATCCAGCGGAACTCCACCCGATTTTCCCTGCATTTTGATGGGCAACCACCGTTCGTACCTCGATCCGGCAGTTCTGGTGCACGATGTTTTTGCTTATCCGGTGTCCAAAGCTGAGGTAGAGCACTGGCCGCTAATTGGTTACGGATCCAAAGTAAGCGGGGTGCTATTTTTAAAACGGGAGAGCGCAGATAGCCGCAAAAGAACCTTGCAGGGTATTTCTGAGAAACTTCGGGAGGGATTTCCGGTTATACTCTTTCCAGAAGGAACTACCCATTCCGACCCAACTACGCGCGATTTCAGGCTTGGCGGATTTAAATTGGCCGTGGAAGAAAACATCCCCATCGTGCCTTTTGCCATTGATTATGCGTCAACGGAGGATCATTGGATTGGGAAAGATACGTTTTTACCCCATTTTTTGCGTCGTTTTGGAGAAAAGGACATGCGCGTACAAATTCGTTTCGGCGAAGCCATCTGGGGCGATGATCCGCAGGAATTGCTCGAATCTGCGAAACTATGGATTGATGCAGAATTGCGAGAAATTGCGGAAGAATGGTAGCTTTCGAGTGCTGAAACGGCTTGGTTGAGAAGTTTTTTTGAAGAGTTTTGGTTTGAGTTTTAAAAAACGCCGCACATGCGTACCTTTGCGGCTCGTTTTCACCCGCCTTCGCCCTGAAGGGCTATGGCGGGTAAAGGCTCCATAGTTCAACGGATAGAATGGAAGTTTCCGGAACTTCTGATAGTGGTTCGATTCCACTTGGAGCTACTCCACCAATCCCTCCTCAGTGTCGTGCTGGCGAGGGATTTTTTCTAAAGTGTTATGAAAATCAACATTATCCTTGGTATTTTGGTCATTGCAGCAGGCATTTTGACCTGCAAAAACCTCCAAAAAACAAAACAAGCAGAAACCGATGCTGCTGCTCCTCCGCCTGAGCAGGAATATGGTTTCCGCGCTTCCCATGTCATTGAGGGGGAAAGACACGACACAGTTCAAGGTGCCCTGCAAGTCCGCCGAGCGCCCAAAATGGTGCAGGTTCCAGTGGATGTTTTGCCGCCACCCACGGCCAGTAAAAGAGCGTACCTGAGCACTGGTTGGTGGCACTTAAATATGGCCTACCAGCCCAGCGATACCACCATTCATCAAAATTATCAGTCTAAATGGCTGCATTTCAGGGAAGATCAGACTTTCGATATTGTAGTCAAAGGCAAAGTGGTGGACACTGGCCGCTGGAACTATGACGGAGTTAAAAATGAAATCCTGCTTTCTTGTAAGGACCCTTACATCAATAATTCTTGGGGCGTTCAGGAAAAAGGCTTCGTGATGATCTGGAAAGGCAATACTTCGCTCAATGTGACCGGGATTCAAGTGCGGGTGGTTGGGCAGCGCGCCGAACCAAATTGGCAATGAAAATGACTGTCAACAACTTCGCAGATGTGATTGCTCGTCTGGAGCAAATTATCCGCTGGGCCAAGGACAACGAATCTCCTCATGGGTATTTCGCTGCCTTGTATTATCGGATGACCCTCGCGGTCCGGGATGCGGTGTTGCGCGGAGAATTCGAAAATGGCTCCCGGATGGAACAAATGGACGTTGTTTTCGCCCGGCGATATTTTGACGCGTTTGACACCTGGCAAGCAGGCGGAACCCCAACCGAGTCCTGGCGTATCGCTTTTGAAGCCACCCAAGAAGACCGCATTACCGTGATGCAACACCTGCTTCTGGGCATGAATGCGCACATCAATCTCGATTTATGTATTGCTGCAGCCTTCAGTCGCCAACGCGATGCCATCTTCAGATTGCGCAACGACTCCATGCACATCAACCAGATTCTTCAATCCCTACCTGACCAGACACAAGCCCAATTGGCAAAAATTTGGATGCCATTTGCCTGGCTCGACCAGCTGTTTCGAACTGAGGATGAGGGTTGGATCGGATTCAGCGTTAGCGCTGCGCGGGGAGCTTCCTGGAAAGCGACTCAAGTGCTTGCCTTTGCAAAAGACCTGTCCGCAGAACAGCTTTTAATTGCCGAATTAGACAGAAATGTGGCGTTTTTTGGCAAAAAAATCCAAATGCCGGGTGCTTGGCTGGTGTTTTTATTGCGTTTTATGCGACGCTGGGAAGTGGGCTCCGTGCGGGAAAAAATTGCGGTGTTGGAGCATGTTTGATCTAATATTTGCGTAAGTAAGGCCCATGAAATGAGTTAAATATCGAATATCGAACACCCAATATCGAATGACGAAGTAGTTTAAAGGTGAATGGATATTAAATCCAAATGTTCTATCAACGCCGGTTTATGGGTATCCGCCTTCAGAATTCGGTGTTCGATGTTCTGCGGTTCGATATTCTTTTTGATACCCAAAATGCGGATAGTCAGTAAAAACTATTTGCCATCTCCAATGTTTTCAGGCCGATAAATTAAAACTCCTGCTGCGTTCCCGCAGGCAAAATTTACCTTTGCGGACTTTCATTCAAACTACAGAATTCGCGAAATGCTTTTCGCACCACCCTATGGCTGTTATTCACTTTAAATTTGAAGACTCAAACATCGCCCCCAAAACCGTGGAAGGCGATTTTCAAGATATGTCCATCCTCGAACTTACAGAGGAATACGATGTACACCTCAACCACAACTGCGGCGGCGTTTGTGCCTGCTCAACCTGCCACTTGTACGTTGAACAAGGCGAAGATTCTCTGGAAGAAATCTCGGACAAGGAAGAAGATTTTATTGATCGCGCCATCAATCCAAGACTGGAAAGTCGCCTGGGTTGCCAATGCGTTATCCTCGATAATGCAGCCGAAATCACGGTGACCATCCCCGACCAAAAAAGAATCATCGGACACGAACACTAGGAAAATGTGGACAATGGTTTAATGTGGTCAATGTGGACAATGGGAGGAATGTGAATTTGGGCTCGGGTTGCATACTTGTGTTCTAACCACTTTTAGGCAAAATGTCCGGTTTGTATGCTCGGGTTGGCGGAATTCGCATATTGACTGAACTAAATCATTACACATTGACCAATTTCCCACATTGACCACATTCCCCACATTGTCCACATTCCCCACATTGTCCACATTAACCACATTGTCCACATTCATCACATTGTCCACATTTTTCAAACATGCCTTTTCAAGATTTTGACAATATGCCCATCTCTTGGGCCGACCACGAAGAAGTAGCCATGGCGCTTTACGAGCGTTTTGGCGAGGAATTCGACGAAAGTAAAATTTACCGCGTCCGCTTCACCGAGCTGCTTCAATGGATTCTGGAAATACCCCATTTTGAAGGAAAACGCGAGGATTCCAGCGAAGGCCACCTGGAGCAAATTCAAGCAAAATGGGTGTACGAATGGAGAGCCAACAACAAGTAAATCAAGGACTTGGGTCGCTTGTGCCCAATTCGCCCAACACCCTGCCTACGGTGGGCATACCTGACGTAACGGGCGGTTTAAGTGTTGGTGCAGACAATGAGCTGACCGTACAGTTTGAGCTGGAACATGTGTTCGATCAAATGAAAGCCGTTCGGGCTTTTGTGTTTGATGTGGATGGAGTCTTTACCAACAATGAACTCCTGATTACGGAAGCCGGCGAATTTCTCCGGACCATGCATGTGCGCGACGGACAAGCGCTGAAATGGGCCATTGCGGCGGGTTTTCCAGTTGGAATTATCACCGGCGGCAACTCCGAAGGTGTAAAAAAACGTTTCACGCAGCAGCTCGGAATCACAGAATACTACTCCGGAATATCAGACAAAACGGTTGCTTTTCAATCCTTTATGCAACGAACCGGCATAAAATCCACCGAAATCTGCTACATGGGCGATGATCTGCCCGATTTGCCTCCGCTCCGAAAATCTGCCCTTGCTTGTTGCCCTCAAGATGCCGTGCATGAAGTCAAAGCCGTCTGCGATTATATTTCCCCCTTGCCCGGCGGTGCTGGCTGTGTGCGCGATGTGCTTGAAAAAGTACTAAAATTGCAAGGAAAATGGCCTAAATACTAACCCATCACGTTCCACTACCTAAAACTTTATTTTGCATGACACTGCTCGACGGAAAACTAATCTCTGAACAAATCAAATTAGAACTCGCTGCCGAAGTTGAACAAATTAAAATGCAAGGCGGCAAAATTCCACATCTGGCAGCCATTATTGTGGGCGAAAACCCGGCCAGCCAAGTGTATGTGGCCTCCAAAATAAGGTCTTGTGAACAGGTAGGATTCAAAAGTTCCCTCATCCGTTGTGAAGCAGCAACAACCCAGGAAGAACTCCTGCAGATGGTCCAAAAATTGAACGAAGATGCAGATGTGGACGGATTCATCGTCCAACTTCCTTTGCCCAAACATATTGATGAAGAAGCGGTTACGCTCGCTATTGACCCTAAAAAAGACGTGGACGGCTTTCATCCTGTCAATTTTGGGCGGATGGCGCAGGGTTTGCCCGCTTTTTTACCCGCCACACCCATGGGTATTCTGGAAATATTGCGCCGCTACAACATCGAAACCACCGGAAAACACTGCGTGGTAATCGGTAGAAGCAATATCGTGGGAACACCCATCAGCATTCTGCTCTCGCGCAAGGGCTACCCTGGCGATTGCACCGTCACCCTCACCCACTCGCGCACCAAGGATTTGCCCGCCGAAGTTCGCCGCGCAGATATCGTGGTAGCAGCCATCGGGATTCCTGAATTTGTAAAAGCGGACTGGGTGAAAGAAGGCGCGGTGGTCATAGATGTGGGTATCAATCGTATCCCGGATGATAGCAAAAAAAATGGCACACGCATTGCTGGAGACGTTGATTATGAAGCAGTTGCACCCAGAAGCAGTTTTATTACACCTGTGCCGGGAGGGGTTGGTTTGATGACCGTGACCGCGTTGATGATGAATACGCTGAAGGCTTGCAAAGGGGAGATTTACGGGAAGTAATCATCCTTCATCAACGTTTATCAACCCTCCATTCAATCCACCTCTCCTCGAATCCAGAGTATTTCCGGCTTCCGCTGGCGGTCAAAGAATACCCTGATTTTTTTCTTGAATTCCCCGCGTTGGTAGGCATCGTATTCTACCACGATTTCGCCTGATTCCCCGGGAGCGATGGGTGTTTCTGTCCAGGTAGCCGCTGTGCAACCGCAGGAAGTGCGCACAGTTTGCAGCATAATGGGTTCGGAATCCAGATTTTTAAATTTAAAAACGAAGGTTTTGGGGCGCTCATGACGCAGTTTCCCAAAATCGTGGTCGCGTTCCGTGATCCATTCGACCACGGGTGGCTTGGTTGCCGAGACTTGCGCAGCATTACTTTGTGCAAATTGTTGGCTTAAAATATGGACGCGCATCATTTCAGCGCTCAAAACCTCGGTTGTGGCAGAAACGCTGATTAACAAGTTAAAAAAAATCCAAAACATTTGTCGGGCGTAGTTTGTGCGGGCAAAGTGTAACCTCGTTCGTTCGAGGCTTGTCTGACGCTTAGAGTGTGTCTGAAAAATGCTTACCAGGCTAAAAAGCATTTTTCAGACACACTCTAGTGCGGCGCAAAAATGCGGCACAAAGTCCAGAAAAAACGGACATCATTTCAAAACAAAATCAATTTCTTATGCGCAACCTGCTAATTTTCATGTTTCTCGTGGGTGTTTTTGTCATCGGCAAACGCTCCTGCAACAATTTCTCCTGGGTTTTAGGGGGTGTTTCAGGCACTGGTCCGGCAAAAACGGAGACCAGAAACATCTCAAATTTCAACGCAATTAATCTACAACTGCCTGCAGATGTGGAAGTGACGATTGGCGAGCATTTTTTTGTCGAAGTTTCAACGCAGGAAAATCTCATGCCGCTGCTAAAAACCTCCGTGGAAAATGGGGTGCTCAAAATTTATGCAGACGAAAATATCCGTAGTTCTAAAGAAATGACCATTCGGATAACGGCTCCAGCCTTTGATAAATTTGCAGTAAGCGGAAGCGGCACCATCCGGGTCGGAAATTTTATTCAGGCCGAAAAAATGACCTTGAAGGTGGCTGGCTCGGGTGATATTTTTTGCAAACAATCTGAATTTGGAACTCTTCAGACAAGCATCGCAGGAAGCGGTACAATTGAACTGGGTGGTAATGCAAATGACATGAACGCTGATATTTCAGGCAGCGGGGATATCGAAGCCAAAAAAATGATCATCAACAACTTGAATGTAAGTATTTCGGGTTCTGGCACCGTAACTGCAGACGTAACCACTGCCTTAGATGCCAGTATTTCTGGTTCAGGAGATGTATTTTATGCCGGTGCCCCGAGTGTAAAAACAAGTGTGAGTGGCTCCGGGTCTGTGAAAAAAATTGACCTGCAATAGGGGGATAATTCAGTATCAAAAGCTTCGCTCAGAGTTAACGTCGGTTTAATTTTGCTTTGATGACAGCCGTTGATATTTGTGGGGTAAATAACGCACTCACATCTTTTCATTTAAAACATTCTCTGTCATGGCACAATTTGAATCGCTCGAAAACCACGCTGAAACCATCGAAAACGAAGTAACGCTTGTAGCCGAACAGGTTGAAGAAACCACGGACACGCTTGAGCCAGAAGAGGGCGAAGAAGACGCTGATGTTGATGCTGATGAAGACTCCGACGAAGACTCTGAGGAAGACAGCGACGAAGATGATGAGGAAGCTGCGACCGAAGCAGAAGAATCTGAAGTAGAGGAAGCTTAATTCGGAACGCTCCCACAAAAAACGGCCCGATCATCGCTTAAAGATGGTCGGGCCGTTCAATTTGACTATGATTTGTGTGATTGATGTGATTTGAATGACACAAATGCCTGATTTGAAATGAACAAAATGCGCTCGCGATTACTGTTTCACAAATTTGCCCACATAAGCGCCCTTTTGCCCAGCAATTTTCACATAATAAACCCCTGAAGCCAACGATGCAGTCGGCAAGGAAATGGTGTTTCCTTGATTTTCAAAGGCAACCGCCACCCTTTGGCCATTGGAAGCAAACACTTCTACCATTTGAGCCTCGTCGTCTGAAAGCTCAATCCAGGCAAATTGATTTACCGGGTTTGGCACGATTTGTACCTGGGTTGGCGCTAATTCCTGCGTAGAAACCAGCACTGGATCAAAACGGGTTCCGCTGTTGAGCACCTGTTTGGTATCCACTTCTTTGACAAAAGCCAGCACATACACTTCTTCCGGCTTCCAATTAGCAGCTACGCTGTAATTATAGTCGAACTCGAGCGTTGAGCCCACCGACGGCGCAGTAAAGGCATCCCCGGCAACAGCGGTTAACATTTTGCGAAACACATTGCGGTGTACGGATTCGCCGTTACCAGTCTGCTGGTTCACTGTTTTTTCAACAATCGCGACAAAAATCTTGTAATTACCGGCAGGGATATCCCCCAAAGCCTTCGCTTTTACATTCACGGTACGGGCATTGTTCGGGCCTGCCTCCGTCACTTGCAAAGAAAGTGGACTGGTTTGACCCAAAAATGATTGCAGGTTGGCTTCTGAAAGCAATGGGTTAGAACCGTTCTGGAGCGCGCCATTGAGTACAATTCTGGGAGTACCCTGCACCGGATAAAGTGCCGTCCAGGCAGAATTTTCTACCGTATTTGCTTGATAGAAAACACATTGTGAATATGGAAACACCGGGTGGATGGAGACGTGATGCACATCGTCTGCGTATTGAGCTTGATTGATGAGGTTGAACATAGCCGGATTGCGACTTGCACAGATGCCACAATTTGAATTCGTGAAATGCTCAATAAGCAGGTACTTTTTGGCTGAGCCCTGCGCAGCTAGCAAGGAAACCAAAAACAAGGCAGATAAAAGTAACGAGATTTTTTTCATGTGAATGAAGTAGTTGAGTGTACAATGGCACAAAGATATACGTAGTAAATCCGAAGAATGTATTTTGTCAAAATCAAGTTCATAAAATGTCGCCAAGCCAACGATTCAACCAAACGTCGTATTCTTGCCCCTCGAATTTCAAATGTGGCACTAGGCGAAATCGAGTACTGTATGCTTATGAAAAAACTACTTTTTCTCCTACTGGTTTTCTGTATGAGCTCACTGCTCAA
>CAZKBH010000007.1:73906-91311 GCA_964550795.1 uncultured Saprospiraceae bacterium | reverse complement strand
CACTGCGCTGGCCCTGGTGGCTTGCCAAGACCAACCGACACCCGTTGTGCAAACACCCGTTAATTCGCCCGCCCAAAACTTTCCTGAACCTGAATGGGTGCGTAGCGCGGTTTTGTACGAATGCAACGTGCGGCAATTCTCCCCTTCCGGCGATTTTGCGGGCGTACGCGCCGCATTGCCGAGATTGCGCGATCTGGGGATTGATGTCCTCTGGATCATGCCCATCCACCCAATTGGGGTAGAACGCCGCAAACTCAATCCCGGCGATGAAGGCAGCCCCTATTCCGTGCGCGATTACCTGGCAGTTAATCCCGATTTTGGGACGGAAGCCGACTTTAAAAAACTAGTAAGCGAGGCCCATGCACTGGGTTTAAAAGTAATCCTGGACTGGGTTCCTAACCATACTTCCTGGGATTCGGAATGGAAAAAATCCCACCCAGAATATTTCACCCAATACAAGGGTGAATTCACGGTTCCACTCAACGAAAACGGCCAACCGATTGATGACTGGAGCGATGTCTGCGATCTGGATTATGGAAATCCGGCCACCCGCAAAGCCATGATCAATGCCATGCAATATTGGCTCAAAAATTGTGATATTGATGGTTTTAGGGTAGATATGGCAGGATTGGTGCCCAACGATTTTTGGAAAGAAGCGCGGCCGGCCTTGGATTCGATCAAACCGGTTTTTATGCTTTCGGAATGGCAAGATGAGCCCGCACATTTTGAATCCTGTTTCCAGGTAAATTATGGCTGGAAATGGAAGGATGTGACCAAAGACATTGCAACTGGCAAACAAAACGCGCAATCGCTGGACACCCTGCTTCGCTTTTTGAACCGTTTTTACCCCGCTGGTTACAGCCAATTGTATTTCACGCAAAACCACGACGAAAACAGCTGGAACGGCACCGAAACAGAACTTTACGGCGAGGCTGCGGATGTATTCAATATCCTGGCTTTTACCTGGCAGGGTATGCCGATGTTGTACAACGGACAAGAAGCTGGCCTTAACCAACGACTGGCTTTTTTCAAAAAAGACCCCATTCGTTGGAAAAACATGGAGAAAACGCCGTTTTTTCAAAAACTTTGCGACTTGCGGCACAATAATCGCGCACTCTGGTCTGGACAACACGGCGGCAAACTCGAAAAAATCGCAACCGACCGCGACGACCAGGTGTATGCTTTTACCCGGGAAAAAACCGGAGACCGGCTTGTCGTCGTAATGAATTTGAGCCAAAAACCCTGTACCGTTACCCTCCGCCCCGACGATGCGGTTGTCTCTGAAGCCTATCTCAGCGTGTTTGGAGCAAGTACGGTGCAACTGACCAAAGACATGCAACTCAACTTGAAGCCTTGGGAATACCTCGTGCTGACGAACAAATAAACACTGAAAACGGACCATCCGGGCATAATCCGGTTTAAACGTCCCAAAGTAATCAAGATGCCCTCAAACGGCGAACATAGCCATCATCACCGCCTCACCACAGCGGGATTGATTATCACCCTCGGAATCATCTATGGCGACATCGGGACCTCCCCGCTGTACGTGATGAAATCCATTGTAGGAGAGGGTATCGTGAATCGGGAAACCATTCTTGGAGCCGTTTCCTTGGTCTTTTGGACCCTTACCATCCAGACTTCTTTCAAGTACATTGGGCTGGTGCTTAGGGCCGATAACAACGGAGAGGGTGGCATTTTTTCGCTTTACACCCTCGTTCGGCGGCGTAGACGCTGGCTCTTGTTTCCGGCCATGATTGGCGGAAGTGCGGTGCTTTCGGAGGGGATGATCACGCCGCCCATCACGGTTTCTGCCGCCATAGAAAGTTTGGCATCGGTACCGGCCTTGCAGGGCCTGCATCTCCCCACGGTACACATTACCCTTGCCATCATTTCCATTTTATTTATTTTCCAACAATTTGGAACGGCAGCGATGGGCCGTTTTTTTGGTCCCATCATGCTGGTGTGGTTCTCGATGCTCGGACTCTTGGGCATCATTTCTATGTCCAATGATTGGAGTGTTTTGCAGGCTTTAAACCCTGTGTTCGCGGCCAAATTGTTGCTGCATCATCCCAACGCGCTGGTCCTGATGGGTGCAGTGTTTCTGTGTACCACCGGCGCCGAAGCGCTGTACGCCGACCTTGGGCATTGTGGAAAACAAAACATCCGCGTGAGCTGGATTTTTGTTAAAACCTGTCTGGTAATCAATTACTTAGGTCAGGCCGTCTGGTGTTTAAAATTTGACGGAAAACCCCTGCCGACCTTCATGGCCCTGGTGGGAGATGAAATGACTGCGCAGCCCGTGAATCCTTTTTACGGGGTAATGCCCGAGTTTTTCCTGCCCTTTGGCATCGCGATTGCCACCATGGCGGCCATTATTGCGAGCCAGGCCATGATTTCTGGGTCTTTTACCCTCGTGAGCGAGGCCGTTCGCCTGGGTTTGTTGCCAAAATTGAAAGTTGTATTCCCAACGCAAATGAAGGGGCAATTGTACCTCCCTGCCGTGAATACGCTGCTCTGGGCGGGCTGTGTATTTGTCACGATTTATTTTCAGGAAAGTGCCAAAATGGAAGCTGCTTACGGACTCTCGGTGACCTTAACGATGCTGATGTCCACCATTTTATTGTCCAATTACTTTGTTCAGAACCGCGTTCGTTCGGTTTATGTCTGGATGTTTTTAATCTGGTATTTGTGTTTTGAAGGGGCGTTTTTTGCGGCCAATTTGTTGAAATTCGCAGAAGGAGGCTTTATCACGGTATTTATAGCCTCGGTGTTGTTTGTTCTGATGTTTGTATGGGTACAAGCCAAAAAAATCAAACATCGCTACATTCAAAACGTGAAGGTCAACGACTATATTGACCAGCTCATTCTTTTGAGCAGCGACGATAATATACCCAAGTGCGCGGCGAATCTGGTTTTTCTGAGCAGCGCAAAATCGCCCAAAAAAGTTGAAGAAAAAGTCCTGTATTCCATTTTGCAAACCCAGCCCAAACGGGCCGATATCTACTGGTTTGTGCACATCGAAACGACCGATGAGCCTTACACCATGGAATACAAGGTCAGCATGATTGCCCGCGATGATGTGTACAAAGTCAACTTCCGGCTCGGCTTCCGCGTAGAGCAACGAATGAACCTGTTCCTGCGGAAAGTGGTGGAAGATTTGCTCGAAAACGACGAACTGGAAATCAGTTCCCGCTACCACATCAGTCACGGGGAAATTGCTACCGGAGACTTCAAATTTGTCATCATTCAGGAATTCCTCTCCTACGAAAATGATCTGCCGCTGTGGGAACAGGCCATTATGCGGATTTATCTCGCAGTTAAAAGCATCACGGCTTCCCCTCAGAACTGGTTTGGTCTGGACAGTGATTCCGTCGAAATCGAGCAAGTGCCGCTGGTGCTTCGGCGGGTGAAGGATTTGCGGTTGAAGCGGCTTCAGTAGGAAAACTAGCCGATTGATTCGATTGACAATCGAACACCGAATATCGAACAACGAATATCGAATATCGAACACCGAACACCGAATATCGAATATCGAACACCGAATATCGAATATCGAACACCGAATATCGAACACCGAATATCGAATATCGAACACCGAATGACGAAGTAATTTGAAGCTGACTAGATATTAAATCCAAATGTTCTATCAACGCCGGTTTATGGGTTTAACCCTTCAAAATTCGGTGTTCGGTGTTCGATATTCGGTGTTCGATATTCGATATTCGATATTCGGTTTTTTATACCAATCGCTCCCGCATCAAATTTTCCGCCCTTTCTTTCAACGCAACAATATCATCTGACCCAAGTCCTTCGGTAGCAATGGGTTGTTCCCAAACAATACGGACCGTTCCCGGACGAAGCCCTGCGCCGTTTGCGGTGATATGGTGGATGTTTACAATGGTTTGCACCGCAAGGGGAGCTTTTGTCTGAATTGCGATGCGAAATGCGCCATCAAAAAAATGCGCAAGCGGTTCTCCGCTCACATTTCGACTGCCTTCCGGGTAAATAAAAATACTCCAGCCCTCCGCCAATTGTTGCTTCAGCGCCACCACACTTCTCGCGCGACTCATGGCACTGCTGCGATCTACAATCAGGCACATTTTTCGCACAATCAGCCCAAAAACGGGTATTTTCAGCAATTCCTGCTTGGCCAAAAACCTGAAAACGCCCGGAAATGCATGTGCATTGATGATAAAATCCAGTGCCGAACGATGATTACCCACAATGACATAACTCTGTTTTGGGTCGAGGAGTTCTTTGCCTTCAACCTTCAATCGAATGCCGACAAGTGTCAGAAAAAGGGGGGTGAAAACATGGTGCAAATAATAGATATTATTCCGCAAGGCGCGTTTGCCCGGGGTAATCAGCATGTTTAAGCCTACGATGGGCAGGCTGAGGGTCATCAAAATCAGAAACAACGCAACGGCGTAAACCGCCCAAATTTTTGCCATGGCGCAAATGTAGTATGGTCTTTTAATTTTTAAGGTGTGCCCCCTACCCTAGCAAGGTTTGATAATCATCCCATCGGGCATCCTCGTTTTTCATTTCGAGCAACTCAAAAAGTTGTCCATCGTAAAGTATCTCCAGCTCCTGAGCCGTTCGAGCTGTTCGGATTTCAATCTGGCCCTTGCGGATCTGTGCCATTCGCCAGGCGTAAGTTTTTTCCATTTTTTCAAAAATGGCCGTACACGCAGAGATATGATCCTCGCCTTTACCCGCCACCACGGCTTCCTTAAAAGCTGCCGTATTTCGGGCGATCATTTTGCCTTCATTCAGAATAAAATAGGCCGTGTGGGGCCATTGTTCAGGCGGCGGTAGTAAGTGCGCATAAAGCACCAATTGCAGGTCTTCCCCATTCTGAATCAACTCTTTGCGATGTTTTGCGCCACTCCATTTAAGGTCAACGATGGCTTTTTCTCCATCACGATGCAAGACTAAATCGGCTTTACCGCGCACCGGCATTCCGACAAAACTCCCTTGCAATTCCATCTCCGTATTTTCCACTTCCCAGCCGTTGGATCGAAGGATGGAAACCAGACTCCAGGCGGCATTTTTGACTTTGTTTAAAAACGCCATCCGATCCGGCTCCCGTCCGTAGAGCAGCAAGGTTGCCCCTTCTCTCGGAAGCAAGGTTTTTGCTTCATTTTCAATCCATTCGTTCAGATTTTGGCGGTTGAGCGCCTTGAAATCTTCCTTGAGCAGTTTTTCAAAAAAACGGTGTGCCAGGCTCCCGAGCAAGGTGGTATCTCCCGTGACACTGAGCAGACTCGAACGATAAAGCCGCAGTTTTTGGCGGAAAAACCAGCGGTGTGGATAGTAAAAAAGACTGTCCAGATTCGTCGGGGTCTCATATTCACTTTCGGGCAACCATTCGGGATTAGAGACCTGAATTACCGGCATTGGTCGAGCCGCTGAACGTGTAGCAATTTGTTCTTGCTGCGGAATATTTAGCCAGGCGGCCAAGCGTTCACGGTCGTTTTCCTGGTCTAGTTTAAAGCAAAATTGCTTCGTTTCTTGCCCAAAAAGGGCTTCAATATCACTCAATAAAAGTGGGGGAACGGCCTCTGCACCATCTATTTGTTCCGGAATGACAAGCATCAATTGCTGAGCCGTTTGTAATACCGGGCGCATTTGCAACAACTGGGCGCGTTGGCTTTGTTGGCGCGGTGTTTCGAGTAAAACTGCCTGATTTTCCAAAAACAGCCGCTCTTCTTTTTGCCATTTATCGGGCGGTGGCGTGATGTTTTCGAGCGCACAGTTCCACCAAACCGTATTTTCCACCGCGCAGGCGAACGCTCCGGGCTGGTGTACAAAGGCAAAACTCCCCAGTTCAGCAGGCGCCAATTGCATGGGCGAAGGTTCGTAGATGGTGCGCACAATCCGCTCCAGTTCGAGGTAACCAATACGTTGCTCGGGCAATGTTTCCAGCAATTCCCGGATGCGGCGGGCTTGCTCGGCCAGGACCAACAGGGAATTATTGCTGCTGCCGGAGGTTTCGTGAAAACGCAGCGCCCATTCCTGAAGATACGCGTAAATGGCCACCGCATCCCGTTTAGGGGCCGCAGCATCTGCCGGATATCGCCGCCGGTCAAACCAGAAATTGTATTGCTCGCGGGCTTCTTCCGGCACCTCGGCCCGTTCCAGATAGCTGAACACCGCAGCAAACCAGGTATCGCTGAACAAGCCTGGTTTTTCTGCCATCACCCGGGCAATTTCGAGGGCCAAGCCAGATTCCAGGGGTTTAACGGGCAGGGTGACAAACTCCATGATTTTGAAAACGTCCACGGGTTCCCAAAGAAATGCCGGCGCCAGTTTCAATACTTGCAACGATGGCCGGGCGAGTGAAGCAGACAGTACACCCATGGGCGCAAACCCTTCATTTACAAGGTTTTGTTCCAGCAACAGATTCATTTCCGGAATCAAAAACGTAGGGCGGTAAGCCGGGTTTTCGCGCAGGGTCTGCGCCAAAAAAGTGGCCGCATCCGAATCTCTACGGGTAAAAAGGATCGCCAGATTGGACCTCGAGGCGGAGGCTTGGGCAGAAGATTCCGATTGTGCACGGGTTCCATACGCCATCGCCGCCTGCAACTTACCCAAATTTGTTTCTGGTGCAGCTGCACCGCGAATTTCAACGTTTGTTATGTCAACGCCTTGTTGGGACAAGACCTTCACAATCCGTTGAATTACAGGAACTTGTAAATGAATTGGCTCATAGAGCAGGACTTTATCCACAGAAACCTCGCGTTGTTCAAGCAGCGCTAAAACTTGTGCATAGCGATCCGAAAAGCCTGCGGCTTGAATGCCTAGTTCGGGATCCTGCAGCTTTTTTTGAAAATATACTTCCACCCTTGCGAGGTCATGTAGGCGGGCGGGCATGGCGTCCGAAAGTGCAAACTTCCAGCCTGCAAGCAAGAGCTCGTCGCGCCAGGCGAGCAGAGCTTCTGCGGTAGCAAAACGATCTGCGGCAAAAGATTTTTCAAAAAAAGGACGCTTGAGGAGGGTGTCCTCCAGCAGGTGTTGCCCCAGCGCTTGCCGGTATAACTCGATGCGCAGGTAAGCCGTATTGTTTGGATAGCCGAGCAGGCCCATTTGGCCTTCTAACCAAAGCAGTAATCTGGAGGGGCCGAGGAAATATTCGCCTTCTCGCGGCGTGGTAGGCGGCGCGTAAACGAGGGCATCGAAGTGATGGCTAAAGTGCAGGGTCATAGGCTGCAAACTTACACCATGTTCTGGATTTGGTTATCGAAGTGCTACATTTGCGCCTCGTATCAAAAAAATATTCCATTATGGATCCGAACGAAGTGGTAAAAACCAGTGACATAACCCTCCGGGTTGGCCTAAACGCCGAACAAGTACCCATCCGCATCGAATGGGGTGCAAGCGACCGCAATGGCGGGGTGCTGGAAGAATGCAAAGCGATGGCCATTGCACTTTTTGATAAGGAACATCGCGATACCTTGCGGATTGATCTGTGGACCAAAGAAATGCAGGTCCTGGAAATGGATCGTTTTATGTACCAAACCCTTCGTTCCCTGAGTCAGACGTATCTCAAGGCGACTCAAAACAAGGAATTGGCAGAAGACATTGCCAAATTTGCGCATTATTTTGGGCAGCAGACGGAAATTGTGCCGAAGGATTAGGCGCAAATTAATGCGTTAGCAAAGCGTGGCAGATCCAATTGGCAATCGCCTGGCGGTTGTTTTTGAGCACAATTCGCTGCTGATCCCAGTCATTTTGGATATTTGCCAGTTCGATGTAAACTGCTTTGGGTGCAAACGTTTCTTTCAGCGTGAACAGGTAGCGTGGGGTCACTGTGCCGCCATACACCCGCCCGCCCTGCGCTTTTCGGTACTTCGAGTCAAATGTTTTGTGGATATGTTGGGCCAAACTCAGGCTTGCCTCACTTTCCGGACGGTAATAAAAAAATGCATCCTGCTTTTTGTCGCGGCTCCGGGAGTCAACATGGATTTCAATAATGGTCTGATCGCCCAATCCCTCTTTGGCGTGAATTTCCGTCAACGTATTGATGACATCGGTGCGTTGCTTGAGCCGCTCTTTCTGGTCGTACGGAATGGTTAGCCCACCCCAGACCTCTTCATCTTTATCACATTTGAGATAATTTTCATCGCGGATGCCGTCGTCGGGGTCCCGAACAATCATGTATGCAATGGCCCCGTGACTTACCAATAAGCGAAGCAGCCGCAGGGTGACATCGTAAGCGTATTCATCTTCACAAAGGGTGTGGCCGGCCCGTTTGCCTTGTGCGCCCACATCGGGGCCGCCATGGCCACTGATGAGGTAAAAAACCCTGCCTTTCATACTTCGGTTCAAGAGCGGCGTTTTTTGGTATCCAGGCCCGAAAATTGGGAATATTCGGTCTCCATTCGTGTCTTTTTCACCTCCACTAACTACTTTGGTCTTCGATCGGCTATAATCTTTTTTAGAGGCCAGGCCAATGCCCGCAGCCATTTTAACTGAGTTGGCTTGCGGACAGCTTAATTCGTGCCAAGGCACCCACAGTCTTTTGTTTTCAATAAAATAATCCGGGCGAAGTGATTTTTTTTGAGCGGCTTTGTTGAATTCTTCAATACGTTTGGCGGTTTTCCAATCCTCAATTTTTAGCGTCGTCCGAATGCTTTTTCCATTGTATGGGACCACCAAAATGGGCATTTTATAGGATTCGCCCGACTTGAGTTTGTTGTCGGCACGATCGTTTATTTCGAGAAAATGGGAAACATTGCAGCTGTAGTCGGCAAGTCCGTACCGATTGAGGAGTGCCAGGGCGTCATCTCCATTTTTAGCGGTTGCCGTGAGATAGTTTGGATTAGACGGAATACTCGTCTGTGCTGAAGTGATAGCGGGCCAAACACAGCACAAAAGCATGACCATCAAACAGTTTTTGGAAAGAAGCATTTCGGTGTGTGAGTCTGTTTTGTAGCGCGAAAGTAAGGCAGATTTGCCAACTATCAGGGTTTGCAAGGCTTTCAGGCTTGATTGGTCATCATTTCAAATACAAAGATTGTAAAAAAACTGCTCTGAAATTCCCCACCTTTGCCCCGCTTAAAACCCTTTAAAGTCCACAGAACGCAGTCTATACCATGCAAATTATCCCTTCTTTCGATCTACTCGACGGCAAACTTGTCCGCCTGCGCCAAGGTGATTTTGAACAAAAAACAGAATACGACGCCAGTCCTCTCGAATTGGCGCAAGAACTTGAAGCTGCAGGCATCAAGCGATTACACATGGTGGACCTCGATGGCGCCAGAACCGGTCGCCCGGCAAACCTGCACATTTTGGCCGAAGTAGCTGCGAGAACCCGCCTTGAAATTGATTACGGTGGTGGATTGCGCAGCATTCCGTCTCTGAAACAAGTTTGGGACGCCGGGGCGATGCTGTTTTCGGTTGGCAGTGTGGCCCTATTGGCGCAGGATGAATTTTCTGCCTGGGTAGATAAATTCGGTCCCGATCGCTTCCTGGTCGGTGCAGATGTGCGCGAACGTCAACTGGCCGTCCATGGCTGGGCAGAACAGACGGAGGTCGGCATCTTTGATTTTTTAGGACAAATGCAGCGCCTGGGTGTACGCAGTTTTACCGTGACAGATATTGCTCGAGATGGCGAACTAACGGGGCCGGGCAAGGAACTCTACAAGGATATTCTAGCGCAATTTCCGGACATTGAGCTCGTAGCGAGCGGCGGTGTTCGGGACGTTGCCGATTTGGAGACGCTCCGTGAAATCGGCTGCGCGGGAGCCATTGTAGGTAAGGCCTTTTTTGAAGGCAAAATTCCATTACAATTTTTCAGGGTTTACACGAAAGGGTAAAATCATGGCTGGGGCAACTCGAATAGCAGTCCCCCCTACCCTTTTTTGTCAAGAAATGGACAGTATTGTGCATTGGCCAATGGGTCGGTGGAACAATTGTATTGTCCTACCGTTAAAACTAGGTTTAAAGCGGAATAAAGGTTTGGCTCAAAGGTTAAATCTTATGTTTTTTTTCGCAAACTCTTGTTTCGGTCATATTGGCCTAAGTACCTTTGTGCAGAATTAAATTTGATTTCGGTCGCTTGAAGTTCTGCCAAGTAGGATAAAATTTTACGAAAACAAATTTCACAGAATTTTCATCATTTGCCTCCTGCCTTTCATGAACTTTAAAGTAATCGCTTCGGTTTCATTCGTAATTGCGCTCTTTTTGAACAACATGGCTGTCAAAGCTCAAACAGACTACAAAATGGGTGTAATCTTTGGCAGCAATTATTCAAGCCTCCGCGCTGACCTATTCACCACTTCCTCAGGTCGCCTAAGTGCCACCGCAGGATTTTCGATTTTACTTGGTTTCGGCCAAAATTTTGAACTAAACACCGAGATCGCTTTTGCCCAAAAAGGGGCCATTGCAAAAACGGTACAGTATAATCCAGAAAACAAACCAAGCGTCCGCAGCTACGAGTTCTTTTACAATTCTTTCGAAGCAGGTGTGTTTGCTGGTTATCAGCCATTTGAAACGGTACCAGTTCGGCTGCAAGCGGGTGGATTTTTTGGCACAAACTTTCATCAACTCGACCGCACACACCGAGAGATGTACGTGAGCGATTACGATAACATCGTCAATGCGACCCAGGTAACCCTGCTAAATGAAGCTTTCTCGGGTATGGATTTTGGACCCGCCCTCGGAATCAGCGCAGGCAGTGGACGTTTTAATGTCAGTGCTCGTTATTACCTCGGTGCCAGGAATATGTACAGAAACATCCCGTTTGCCACTGAAAATCACAAAATTTACAGCAGTACGATTCGGGTTGCCTTGACTTATTATTTCAAAGACAGAAGCACCTTTAACTAAGTACCCGCTTTCAAGATATTAAGAATCGAATGCCCGTGTCCGCTCGTCAGTCTGTAGCTGCCGGGCGGCTTTTTTTTGGAGCCAATGTGCTACTTTTGCGCCCCGAAGTACCGATGAAATAATCACCTCAGGCTTCCAATCACTTATCTACAACACACAATGACTGAACAAGAACTGCTGCGCCGGGAGTCGCTCGCCAAACTCCGCGAACTCGGTATTGACCCCTACCCTGCTGATTTGTTCGACGTAACGGCGTTCGCAAGCGATATTACCCAAAACTATCAGGAGGAGATTTTGGAAGATGGCAGTAAAAACCGTCTTAATTATCAAACGGTGGCACTTGCCGGACGAATCATGGCGAGCCGCGAGGCAGGCAAAGCAATGTTCATGAACTTGCAGGACTCCAGCGGCAGAATCCAACTCTACCTGCGTCGCGACGATTTTTTGAGCAGTACCGAGGCTGGCGCGGAAGCACCTTTGTTTGATATTGCTATCAAAAAGCTCCTCGATTTGGGGGATTATGTAGGCGTGAAAGGTTATGCTTTTCGGACCAAAACCGGAGAAGTGAGTGTGCACGTGCAGGAATTCAAGTTTTTGGCCAAAAGCCTTCGTCCATTGCCTGTGGTCAAAAAAGACGCCGATGGGAATGTTTTTGATGCGTTTACGGATCCCGAACTGCGTTATCGGATGCGGTATGTGGACTTGACGGTCAACACCGAGTTCCGGCAGATTTTTATCAAACGCAGCAAATTGATCAAAACCATGCGGAATTTTCTGGATGAGTTGGGATTATTGGAAGTTGAAACGCCCATTCTGCAACCCATTCACGGCGGTGCGGCGGCCAGGCCATTTACCACCCACCACAACACGCTGGACATGCAATTGTACCTGCGTATCGCGAATGAGCTGTATTTGAAACGGCTCATCGTGGCGGGATTCGACGGGGTGTATGAGTTTGCCAAAATGTTCCGAAACGAAGGCATGGACCGCACGCACAACCCGGAATTTACGGCGCTGGAATTCTATGTAGCCTACAAGGACTATCATTGGATGATGGATATTACCGAAAAAATGCTCGAACAGGTAGCGCGGGCCATACACGAAACGGGCGGCAGCACCGCGCAAGTGGGCGAAAACATCATTGAGTTTGCCGGTCCATACCGCCGCCTTACCATGTTTGATGCCATCCACGAATACACCGGCTTGAATGTGGAATCTGCGGACGAAACCGAATTGCGCAGCTATTGCAAAAAAGAGCACATCGAGATTGACGCTTCAATGGGCAAAGCCAAGTTGATAGATGAGATTTTTGGCGAAAAAGTGGAGGCCAACCTCATTCAGCCGACCTTTTTGATTGATTATCCCATGGAAATGTCGCCGCTGACCAAAAAGCACCGCAGCAAACCCGGTTTGGTAGAGCGTTTTGAATTGTTCGTCAATGGAAAAGAAGTGGCAAACGCCTATTCAGAATTAAATGATCCGATTGATCAGCGCGAGCGTTTTGAAGAACAACTCAGCCTGGCCGCGCGAGGTGACGAAGAAGCCATGGCCATGGATGAAGATTTCCTGCGCGCCCTGGAATACGGGATGCCGCCTACCGCAGGCATCGGCTTCGGCATTGACCGCTTGGCGATGATGTTTACGGGACAAGCGAGCATTCAGGAAGTGCTGTTTTTCCCGCAAATGCGGCCAGAGGTTTAATTTACTTCTTCTTCTTTTTCTTACAAGGCGGCGTTTTATCGTCAATGATCCCATTACAGTCGTTGTCTATCCCGTCGCACAGTTCTTCAGCGCCGGGATAGACAGCGGCATTTTGGTCGTCGCAGTCTTCGTAGCTCCAAAAACCATCCTGGTCTTGATCCTTGTAAAAATAGGTTTTGGCCAACTTGAATGCCTCCATCCCAACTTCACTGCCAATCAGCCGTCCGGGAATATCGTCGAAGGGTGCGTTGGCTCCGCTCCAGATGCGCGACAAACTTGCCTGATCGGCGGCATCGCGATACGTGGCCCATTGCAAGGTGACATCCGCTGTGGGGCCTTTTTCCAAACGCAAAAAATGGCTGTCTGCTTTGATACTGTACTCGCCTAGGCCGCCGGGGAAATAGACATCGCCGGTCAACAGACTTAAAACCTCAGCGGCGGAATGCGAAAAAGTGGAATGCCCCGAAACAAATCCGGCGTATGGCGGGGAAATGAACGTTTTGGGTTGATACGGAAACCAGTTTTCGGCCAATATCCAGCCGACTCCCGCAGTCTGGGTTTTTGCTTCTTCCACGGCAAACGGACCTTTCCATGCGTACATTTTGATTTTGCCAAGGTTGATATTTTCAGGTCCCGCCAAAGAATCGCCTTTTTGCACCAACTCAATTCGCCCGGGGATCAGCGGAATTCCTGCCGGATGATAGGACGGTAATTCCGGATTTGAACTTTGGCCGCGGCCAGCCATGTAGCGCAGGGCAGTGATGGGGCGGGCACCTTCGTACCAGCCTTTGTTTCCCCAGGCCGTGATCGCTGCATCGTGCAAGGCGGCCCCGAGAGTGAAACAGGCCTTGACATCCCATTCCAGATCGCTCATCAACCGGCCCTTTCCATTGAATTTTTTAACCAGAGTTGGCTGGTCGCTCACGTAATTTAACATGGCCAACCAATGTCCGGAGGCAGTTTGGTCCTCCGGGCCTTCCGCCCAGTATTGAACCGCAGCACGGATAAAATCGCCGCGTAATGCCATGGTTGGGGCGTATGGCTGGCCAGTTTTAGGATTCACGGCATATCCCGTGCCTGGGTCGCGCCCCGTTTCAAGTCCGTAAAAACCAGGCAATTCCGACAAATTTCGGGGATACGTTTGCAGATTGCCCATGCTGCGCGGGGAGACTTCCCAACGAGTGGAATCGTCTGGATTCAGGAGTGCGGACCAAGCGCCCACCAGTGCAAAATTCCATTGATATTCTTTGGACGTTCCGCCTCCCTTGAGCGTGTCCAGGCGAGGAAAAAAATCTTTGCCGAGGTCATGATAAAGGCAATAGTCGTACCGGTTGCGGTTGTAAAAAACCCGGGTTTCCTTTTTCAACGCGAAGGGTTTTACCCGCCCCCAATCGGTCCCCTGAAAAGTTTGAGTGCCCGTGAAACGTCGGCGGCCGTTCTCATCCACAGAGTCAATTAGTGTGGAAAACGAGCGACCCAGACAATTGCATTCCATTACAGGATAACCGTCCAGATCAATGGCGCTTTTTAATTTAAGGGCTTGCCAGTGGTTGGGATTAATATCCATTCCAGCGCCCGGAGCGACCACATCTAAAGGCGGGTTAAGGGGATTAAACTTGGGGGGTGTAAAATTCGTGCTTTCGTGGGCACCATCTTTCCCGCCCATTTGAAGAATGCACTGGGCGAGATAGTTGCCCAAGGCTGCCGGCGAGCCAGTGGTATAATCTGAGGAATATTGGCGGGGATCGTACCCGAGTTTAGTCATAAGATCCCGAAATCGGGTCACCGAGGTGGTGGCTTGAGGCGACTTCGTAAATCGAGCCAGCAAAAAGCGATATGCCGCAAAACTCATGGCTTCTTTGCGCGCCGCTTCCACGTCAGCGGGCTTGGGAATGTCTTTGCAGGGACAATCAAAATCATTCACATTTTTACCCAGTAAATAGGTCTCGGCTTCCTCGTCGTAAATGGCCCAGGCATCGTACATCGCCACGGAAAAATGAAAAATATTGCGGGCTTGCACATGTGGACGGGCGAGGTCTTCCTGAATGGTTTTTAACAAGGCCTCGTTCCATTCCCGAGCAACGGAATGCTGCGCAGCGAGCGACTGGATAAAAAGTGCCGCTGCAAAAAGCGCGACGGTAGTTTTTGGAAACAGGTGGTACATCTACGCAGGAGATCTTGATTTTCTAAAACAGTTACTTAACGGACTCGCAAAGGTAGCGCATTGAGCTTGGGAATCACCTGAATCATGGGTTACCTTTGGCCGCGTTATGCGCATCCGCCTCCTGTTAGCCTTTATGGCCCTTTGTTATTTCGTTTCGCTTGTTTACACGGAACGGGCCCGCGCTACCCTGGATGGCAGCGATGCTTGGGGCTATTACGTGCATTTGCCTGCCATTTTACTCTATCACGACTCGGGCGACTATTCCAAAACAATCGCGGCTTGGCAAACCAACTATCCGAACCGTTCGGACCCACGCAAGGACGCTTATGGCTTGCGCCCTACCCCGCTTGGAAAAATCGCGGTGAAATACCCCATGGGCGTTGCATTGCTGGAAGCTCCTTTTTTTGCGCTCGCACATGTTTTTTGCCTCCTGAGCGGCAGCTACCCTGCCGATGGGTTCAGTGCACCCTACACCTGGGCGATGTCGCTTTCGACCCAGTTTTTCATCGTTTTGGGGCTTTTTTTTGTATTTAAAAACCTTCGGTACACGTTTTCAGAAAACGTCAGTCTCGCCGTAACGGCCACGCTCGGCTTAGGTACCAATCTGTTTTTCTTTGGGACTTACACGCTCGGAATGGCGCATCCCGTAGCTTTTTGCCTGGCTGCATATTTGCTGCTGGCAGTTCGAAACTGGTATGAAACACCCAACGCAGGCCGTGGAATCGTGATGGGCCTTACTTTGGGTTTAATCGCCCTTGTTCGGACGCAAGATTTGCTGTTGGTGTTGGTCCCTATGTTTTGGGGAATTCAAAAATGGCCGGATGTGCCCGCTCGATTGCGTTTTTGGATAAAGCAACGCATGAGTATCGCTGCGGCATTGCTGGCTTTTTGTTGCGCGCTTTTGCCGCAGGCGTTTTATTGGAAACTGGTCAGTGGAAAGTGGTGGTATTACGCCTATCAGAACGAAACTTTTGATTGGGTCAACCCACACATTCTGGATGGTCTGTTCAGCTTCCAGAACGGCTGGTTGATTTACACGCCGGTCATGTTGCTGGCCATTTGGGGCTGGTTCCTGCTTCGTCGGCTTGCGCCCGAGTTGCAAATACCCCTGCTGATGCTCCTGCCCTTGCACTGGTATATCAGTTACGCCTGGTGGTGCTGGATGTACATCAATGGATTTGGCTCGCGGCCCATGGTAGATATATACCCTTTGTTGGCCGTTCCACTCGCGGCCTGGCTGGCATCCTGGAGAAAAAAGTGGTTGCCGGCTCTCCTCCTCTTGTTTTTCATCGTGTTAAATATATTTCAGACCTGGCAGGTAAAAAAGGGTATGTTTTGGTCTGAACGCGGCAATTGGGCTTTTTATCAGGCTGCTTTTGGGCAAACCTCGGGTTCCGAGCGTGCGCTCAATGCCTTTGAAAGCGGAGAACCGCAGCCGAAAAATCAACTGGAACGGTTTAGACCATTGATGACCTTATCCGTAGATACTGCCTCCGATTTAAGCATTCAGATGGCTGGGCGGCTGGCACATGCTTGCAAAGGCGAATTTCATCAAACCTACACCATTCGCAACGATACTGCTCAGCTCCTGCCGGGTGATTGGATCCGGGTGTCAGTAGCGGGATTTGTTCCGGCGGGCCAAGCAGCGATGTCTGTTGACCATGTGGCCAAAATTGTGACCGATTTTTCAAACAATCAGGATAAAGTAATGAAATATCGCGCCATCAATATCGCCACGCACCTGTCTAACCCGCGATATACGCTTTGGAAAACTCGGGGAACAGGTGAATGGGGCGAGGCCGCTTTTTTCGTCCGGGTTCCCCAGGGTTTTGATGCGGGTAGCCGATTGACCATTTATATCTGGAATCCGGGAGGGCAGGAGGTGTATGTGGGGGATTTGAAAGCGGAGATTTGGCGGTAAATTTAGCTGAGACGGTTGAGGCAATCCTCACCCGTTCCCAACTGGTTATTATCTACTTATAAATAGGAAAATTGGGACTTTTTGACGTACTTTTGGTAGCTACCCAATTCATAAAACATTCGGTGGATGCGGCACCTGGTGTGCCACATTTTTTGAACAAACTCGACCCCAGAACACCTTTTACATATTTTAGAAAAAAAATTACATGAAATGCATCCTGCCTTTTTTAATAACGCTATGCTTTGCCAACACCAGCTTTTCTCAGAATAACGACGAGTTATTTCGCATCTTAAGTGATGAATATAGTGCGCTGACCGTTCGAAATAATTTGATGCGAGATGCTAGAAAAGAAATGCTGTTTTGCACCTATATCATTGAAGGCGACGAGGTAGGCTACAATAACCTAAAATTGATGGCCGACGCGGCAAAAAGAGGCGTTCAAGTCAGCATGATTCTGGATGGAATGGGGGAAAGAGTCCCCGCTGAGATGCTCTTGTACATGAAAGACCAGGGTGTACAGATCAAAATTTACAACAAAAAAAGCTGGAAAAGGCCATTCATGATCTATCGTCGGATGCATGGTAAGATGCTTGTGGTGGACGGTCAGTATTGCTTGATCGGGGGCCGCAATATGAAAGACCAGTACTATCTAATGGACTCCGTCGGGAATTTTCTGGACCGCGAGGTATTGATACGAAGTGAGACGGCAGTAGAGGAAGCGCGCAAACACTTCTATGAAATGTGGGAACACGAGGTCCTTTGCACCGACTTAAAAGGCACCTTTAA
>CAZKBH010000007.1:56836-73896 GCA_964550795.1 uncultured Saprospiraceae bacterium | reverse complement strand
TGGATTCCGCTGCGATCAGCGTGAGAAGACAAATGCCTCATCTGCGTAAGGTCCGGGGGGGCGACAAGGTCAGTCTTTCGGACGTGGTGCAACCCACTGCAAATCCGGTACAATTTGTTTATCCGAGCTTCACTCGCCAGAAAAACGGCCGTATCCGCCGTTCAAACCGTATTGACCGCCGCGTCACGCACGCGCTGCAGGGATTGATCGCAGCAGCAGATAGCACGGTGGACATTGAGACCTCTTATTTCCTGCTGACGCGCAGCTGGTTCAAATGCCTGAAAGCGGCGCACAAACGCGGCGTCCGCATCCGAGTCATCACCAATTCCGACCTCTCCAACGATCTGCCAATTATCCAGGCCATTTACGCCAACCGACGGGGCCGCTACCGGCGGGCGGGCATCCAGTTGTATGAATACTGCGGCGCTCGCACTGTCCATTTAAAAACACTGACTATAGACAAAGCTACAACTTGGATAAAAGTTCGGAAAAATTTAATACGGAAGTGGCTGGCTGGGTGAAAGATCCATTACTGGCGCTTCAGCAGCAGGAGCTGTTTGAAAAGTACCGCTTACTTTGCAAGCCGCCCGGAGGCGAATGCCCCGCCGCTTTGTCTGATCTGAGCGAGGAACAAAAAAAGCGCAAAAGAAGGGTTAAGTGGCTGCGCTTTACGCTGGCTCCGTTGTTGGGGCTGGTGTTGTAAGCTACAGCATCTAAACAGTTAACATTTCTTTAGGTGATCGGGCAGTAATCCTTTGTGGCACTTGTTCGTCCAATACACCATTCACCACTGGGCAAGAATTTGCCCTCAAAAAAATTCAAACTATGCAAATCGCAGTTAAAGTAAGCATGTTGGCATTTTTCCTCCTTTTTGGTTCCTTGTTGAACGCTCAGGCGGATCCAGCAAAAAAAAGTGAAACACTCACCGTTTCCCCCATGAACGCTGAGGCGCAGGAAGCCAAACAAGACGAGGCAATGGAAAAGGAGCTCAACCTTAGCAAAGAGCAAAAGGAGCAGTTCAAAAAAATCAACCAGGCGCACAAAGAAAAAGCCAAAGCAGCCCGCAAAGAGCGCAAGGAAGACATGAAAAAAATGCACGATGAGCGTGTAGCTGCGCACAAAGCAGTGCTGACCAAAGAGCAGGCGCTCAAATACGATGAGATGTTAGCCAAACGCGAAGCTAAAAGGGAAGGCAAAAAAGATGCTAAAAAGTCCGAAAGAAAAGCTGCCAAAAAGCAAGTAAAGCCCGGCAGAGCACCCAAGGCAACAGGCGATCAATAAGCCTTTTGGTCTTCGATTTGAGTCAATAGAATCACTATCACTCAAATCACGATAATCCCGAAAATCATAGTCCAAGACATGAGTCATCCCGAGTTCCGGGGTGGCTCATGTGCTTTTTGGGCCTTGACAGTGAATATCTGTTTGGTCGTTCGGGTTCCCGTTTTACGCTGGCCTCCCCCGGCCTGCGGCCACCCCCTCCAAAGGGGGACAGGCTCCGCGCTTGGCATTTGTTATTGGGTGAAAAGGATGATTGCAACAAGCAAGCAATTAATCTGCCCACCCGGAATACCAGGCGCGGAGCCTGTCCCCCGCTCGAGGGGGTGGCCGCAGGCCGGGGGAGGCCACAGCGAGCAGGAAATTCCGCGCTAACATAGTTTAGCATCAGGCCATCACTTCACCATGCCGTTCCTGTACTTTTCGCGCTTTTCTAATCCTGACGGCTACCACCTTAAATTCCGGGCATTTGGCTTCGCTGTCGTGCGTATCGGAAGTGACCATATTGACCAATAATTCCGGGAAGTGAAAGGTCGTACTGACTACCCCGGGCTTCACCTCATCTGAAATACGGGCCTTGATATCCACTTACCCGCGGTCCGATTCAATGCAAACCCAGTCTCCTTCCGAAATCAGATGCTTGGCGGCATCTTCCGGGTGAATGATGAGCACGTCTTCGTACACGATGTCCACATTCGGGGTTCTGCGGGTCATGGTACCCGCGTTGTAGTGTTCCAACACGCGATTGGTGGTCAGGATATAAGGGTAATCTTTGCCAAAAGCCAAAATTTCCGGGCTTTCCACGTATTCGCGGAACTGGAATTTGCCTTTGCCCCGTTTAAATGTTTCGGTGTGCAGGATTTTGGTGTCGGTTCCATCTGCTGCGACGGGCCATTGTTTGCCTTGTTCCCCAAGTTCATCCCACTTCACCCCCGTGAAAAACGGAACGATTTGTGCAATTTCCTCCAGGACATTTTGGGCACTATAAGGTGCCTGTTTGTAGCCCATGCGGTTCATGATTTCGGCCATAATTTGTCCGTCAGACTTGGTTTCTCCGATGGGTTCTACCACTTTATTAACCCGTTGAATGCGCCGTTCGCCATTGGTGAAGGTCCCTTCTTTTTCCAAAAATGAGGCGGCTGGAAGGATCACGTCAGCGTGTTTGGCGGTTTCCGTCATGAAAATTTCCTGCACGATGAGCAGGTCGAGGGATTTGATGGCTTTGATGACTTTGGTGGTATTTGGATCGGATTGGACCAGATCGTCGCCCATGATCCAGAGGGCTTTAAATTTCCCTTCAATTGCGGCATTGTACATCTGCGGAATGGTTAGGCCCGCTTCGATGGGGATATCTGCCCCGTAAAACTCGTTGTACATGCGGTTGGCTTCTGGATTGGTCACATCGAAATAACCCGCGCCCTGATACGGCTGCACGCCCATGTCGGCCATGCCCTGCACGTTATTTTGTCCGCGCAATGGGTTTACCCCGCAACCGGGTTTGCCCACATTGCCCGTAATCATCGCCAAATTGGCAATTTGCATGACCGTGTAAGTGCCCTGATAATGTTCCGTTACCCCCAAACCGTGAAACAACATGGCCGTTGGGGCAGAGGCATAGACCATGGCCGCCGCACGAACCTGCTCGCGAGGCACACCAGACACGGCTTCCAGCTCGTCAAGATTGATTTTCAGGATATTTTCCTTGAATTCGGCAAAACCTTCAGTTCTGGCTTCCACAAAATCCTCTTTCACCATGTTTTCTTTGATGATGTAATGCAACATCATATCGAGCACCGCGATGTTGGTGCCGGGCCGCAATTGCAAGTGATGAGTGGCGTATTTGGCCAATTCCGTCCGGCGCGGATCAATGACGATGGTGGGTTTGCCTTTCATGGCAAATTGCCGCAGTTTCGCACCTGTCACCGGGTGACCCTCGGTCGGATTTGCACCAATGACCATGATGCACTCGGTTTTTTTAATATCCTCAACGGAGTTGGTGGCAGCGCCGGTACCAAACGCACGCTGCATCCCGATGGCGGTTGGCGAGTGGCAAACCCGCGCACAACCGTCAATGTTGTTGGTGCCGATGACGGCCCGAATGAATTTCTGCATGAGGTAATTTTCCTCATTTGTGCAGCGGGAAGAGGAAACGCCTCCGATGGCATTTGGCCCGTGTTCAGCTTTGATCGCATTCAGGCGTTCTGCAATGTAATCGTACACTTCCGTCCAGCTTACCCGTTCGAGTTCCCCGTTTCGGCGGATCATCGGGTACTGTAAACGTTCCGGGTGGTTGTAAAATGAAAAGGCATAACGCCCTTTGAGACAGGTATGACCCTGATTCACTTCCGCCTCCCAGGGGGCCTGAATGCTGAGAATAGTATCGTTTTTGACGCTGACTTCCAGATTGCAACCCACCCCGCAGTATGTGCAGACTGTGCGTACTTTGTCTTGTCCAACCAGTGCTTTGGATTGGTAAATGTCGGAAATGGCAGAGGTTGGGCAAGCCTGGGCACAAGCTCCACAGGACACACAATCAGACTCAAAAAAGCTCTGGTTGAATCCTTTGATGATCTGGCTGTCGAAGCCGCGGCCCATGACACTGAGCACCATTTGTCCTTGCACCTCATCGCAGGCGCGGACGCAGCGGTAGCACATGATGCACTTCGAGAGGTCGGAGGTCATGTACGGGTGACTGAGGTCTTTTTCCCGGTCGAGGTGATTTTTCCCTTCCGGGTAACGCACTTTTCGGATACCCACCCGGGCTGCCACATCCTGCAATTCACAGTTGCCGTTCACCTCACAAGTCAGGCAATCGAGCGGATGGTCGGTCAGTACCAGTTCGATGATATTTTTCCTAAGTTTCTGAATATCAGCAGTTTCTGTGTAGATAAACATGCCTGGCTCCACCAGAGTATGGCAGGAAGCCTTGGTACGACGCGGACCATCCTGTTCGAGGGCAACTTCTACGCTGCACACCCGGCAGGAGCCGAAAGCCTCCAGATTGGGTGCATCGCAGAGTGTCGGGATGCTGTCTTTGCCAAAATTCCTGCGCGTGAACTGCAGGACGGTTTCACCCGGTTCAAAAACGCTGGGTTTATCGTTGATATAGGCGACGGTGGTGGTCAGGTTGGACATAGGTTATATCTTTTGAGCTGTTTGACAGCAAGTTTGGATATCGTTGGCTGGCTTGAGGCTTCAATCACTTGAAATAACTTTGGAGTTCCTCGGGGAAGTAATGCAGGGCATTTTTTACTGGAAGCGGCAAACCACCGCCCAGCGCACAAAGCGATCCTTTTTCCAGGGTTTCAATCAAGTCATTAAAAAGCGTCCGATCTATTTTGTAGTCGCTTGTTCGTGCTTTTTGCAGCAGTTCTTTGCCGCGTACCGAGCCAATTCGGCAGGGAAAACATTTTCCACAACTTTCATGGGCCGTAAAGGCGAACAAATGTTCCAGATATTCTACCAGCGGGAAACGGGTCGGGATGCTCAGGATGGAGGCATGGCCCAGCAGGAATCCGTTGGCTGCAAATGTTTCAAAATCAATGCTCAGATCGTTCACTTTGCTCATCGGAACGAGGCCGCCAAGCGGTCCGCCGATGTGATACGCTTTCACGGGTTCTTTCATGCCGCCGCCCAATTCCTGGATGGCTCTGGAAAGTGGTGTTCCCATGTCCACCTCATACAAACCCGGGCGATTAAAATGGCTATCCAACGAAAGCAGTTTGGTTCCAGAAGATTTAGCGGTTCCGATGGCTTTAAACGCTGCGCCTCCGTCGGTGAGAATGGCGTATAAGTTGGCCAGTGTTTCTACGTTGTTGACGGCCGTTGGTTTGCCAAAAAGACCGTATTGAACCGGAAAAGGGGGCCTGGTGCGTACCTCTGGGCGAAGCCCTTCCAGTGAGGATAACAACGCGGTTTCTTCTCCGCAGATGTAGGCGCCCTGTGCTTTAACGACGTACAATCTAAAATCTACCGTTTCCCCGTTTGCCTTGGTGTAAGGGAACATCTGATTGAAGGGTTCAATGGCTTTTTTGCAAAGTTCAATGGCTTCCGGGTATTCCGCGCGGATGTACACTACCCCACCCTGCGCACCGGTAATGTAGCCGCTGATGGCCATTCCGAACAAAACTAGATGTGCCCGTTCTTCCAGCAAATACCGATCCGAAAATGCCCCGGGATCCCCCTCGTCGGCGTTGCAGACGATATATTTCTGGTCGGCAGTTTCTTTTTTAACGGCGGCCAGTTTGATGGCCAAAGGAAATCCCGCCCCGCCTCTTCCGCGCAATCCAGAGGCCGAAATTTCCTCCAACAGGGCATCCCGATCTTTTTCAAGCAGGTCATGCAGGGTTTTTAAAGTTGATTCGGCACTGGGGCTGGCGGTCGTAAGCAGGCCTTTGCCCAGGGAGCCAATGGTATATTGGTCCGGGATTTCACGCAACTCCCCGGATTTCAGCGCAGCGATTTGAGTATCGGCCTCGCCGGAATAATTGAGTCCGTTGTAGTGAAAAGCCTTGTTTTCGTAACAACGGCCCAGGCAGTACACTTCCCCGATTTCCGAAGGTTCGAAATGTTGTTCGAGGGTTTGATGTAGGTCTTTTTGTTTTCCTGCGAGCATACACGCTGTTCCTGCACAGGAAAACACCTTTTTATTGCTTTTTTCAGGATTCAGAAAATCGTAAAAAGTGGCGGCTCCGTAGACATTCGCATCTCCAATCAGGTATTTGTCGGCCACTGAGTGCAGGGTTTCCGGGTTGAGCCCCTGATCCTGCCGATGTGCTTCCGCCAAATGCTCGAAGAGGTTATCGTCCAATCCTTTGCGAAACGAAAGGTTTCTGACGTTTTTTGACATATTGTTTGTTGATTAAAGCCCTGCGTAGAAGGAAGTTGTGATACTTAATTTGGAAATCCAAAAGTAAAAAGTGTTTTACAAGTAGCCGGAATTTTATGTGATTTGTCGGGAAAGAACATTTTTGGCGGCGCGCCGAATCTTACTTTTACCAGCAGCAGATTTTGAAAGTGTACACATTTTTAAGGTTAAGCCGAACCAGCGTAGCCGGCCAAAATTGCCTCGAAGCGCTCATTTCAGCGTTCTTTAGTCCCTTAAAATGTTAATTTTTCAAATTTTTAAAAAAAATATTTAAGCCATTTTAGGCTCAAAAATCGCTAGTAAGCCAGCCCTAAAAGACCCTCATTTTAGGGCAAATTTTGCGGCTAAGTGTTTGACCAGTAAATCATTAAATTGACTAGAAAGTACGCAATTATATACCGCTCCCTCAAATTTCCGCACCCATCGTATACCCCTGATTGCATTGGTCAAAAACACCTCATCTGCATCCAAAATATCTTCTACCAGAGTAGGCTTTTCGCTTACCTTATAGCCCTCTTCCTGAAGAAGGATACATAACAATTTCTGCAAAGTACCCTTAATTTGCCCTTCGAAAGACGGCGGGACAAACACTATGTCGCCTTTTGTCCAGAAAATATTGCTTCCCGTCGCTTCACAAACACGTCCGTGCGTATTCAACACTATGAGATCATCCATACCCTTCGCACGGGCTTCTCTGGCTGCCGCAACATAACGCGCTCCGCTTATTATTTTAATCCCCGAAAGGGAATCTACAGGCAGCCTAACCGTCTCACAGAGACAAATTTCAAGACCGGCCCCAAGCCACTCAAAACTATCCGATTGCAATGGTTCTGTCGTGACAAGGTATTGCGGCGTATCGTCCGTGGGCAAATAATACCCACCCGGTGAGCGCCACACCGTCAGGCGTATTCGTGCGTTGCCCGGGCTTGTCTTTGTTATTTCTTTTTCAAAATAATCCGATGTCCACCAAGTGGGCACCTCAAATCCCAGGGCCTTCAGGCCTGATGAAAGTCGCTCCCAGTGCAGAGACCAAAATGGTGTTTTGCCTTTAAAGGCCCGAATGGTTTCAAAAAGTCCATCGCCAAAAAAAGCTGCTCGTTGCAGCAGTGCGAAAGATTCTGGTGCATTGGGAAGTAATTGACCATTGAGGTTGACCATGTTCTTTGGCGTGTTAAGTTGAACTCGCAGGGATTCGGTAGAATTTCCAATGCGGCAAATATCCCCTTTACTACGTGCTTCATCCTTGCAATTTTCATCATCTTTTTACAAAAAATGAAATTATGTACACTCATCGTTTATCACCCCACTCACGATCTTTGATCGTTTTGTTCCAACTCTTACTCTTGCTTGTTTTGCCAATGGGCTCGCAAGCTCAAAATGCCCCTAAACCCGTGGCAGAATGGTTGGAAAGTTGTCGGGCTTACACCGCGTTTACGCCTTTAGCCCCTTTTCAAAAAATACTGGAACGCAGCGATTTGCAACAAGTCGTGGAAAATGCCAGCGTACTCAATCTCGACCCGAACAGTGTTGCAGCTTTACTCGAAGTCGCAGCACCTGCCCTCCGTTTTGCCATACCAAGTGCCGACGGAGTAATCGAACTCGAATTAGTCCAAGTGGAAATCCAAACGCCCGATTTTTATGTGAGTACAGACGTACAAGATCAGGTGGACGTTCCAAAAGCGATTCATTATCGCGGAATTATGCGCGGCGACCCCAATTCTGTTGCCTGCCTGACGGTCAGCGAAAGCGGCCTGATGGGTATGATGGCCAACGAAAGTGGTACTTTTGAACTGGGTAAAATGGAAGACGGCTCCGGCCATTACATTTATTACAAAACGCAGCAGCTCAAGGCATTATCCCCCAATGTCTGTCATTCAGATGAAGAATCTCTCCTGGGCGATACCGGTGGTGAAACAGGGGCCGAGGATCGTGGCGTGGGCTGTAAAATTGTGCAGGTGTACTTTGAATGCGACTACAAGCTATACACCGACAAAGGCTCCAATACGACCCAGGTCAGCAACTACGTCACGGGACTTTTTAATCAGGTGGCGACGCTTTATGCCAACGATAATGTGGGTATTGCAATCTCACAAATCCATGTTTGGACCAGCTCGGATCCTTATGCTGGATACAATAGCACCGGCGCTGTGCTCAACGCGTTCCGCCAAACCCGAGGCACCTCCTTCAATGGCAACCTCGCTCATTTGCTCAGTACTCGAAGCCTGGGCGGTGGTATTGCGTATGTGGATGTGGTGTGTTTTAAACAATATGCTTTCGGGGTCAGTGCCATCACGAATGCTTACCAGAATGTTCCAACCTATTCCTGGTCGGTAGAAGTGGTTACGCATGAATTGGGGCATAACTTGGGTTCCTGGCACACGCATTCTTGCAATTGGCCCACTGGCGCACTCGATAACTGTGCGAACCCGGAAGGTTCCTGCGCCCCTGGGCCCCCTCCCACCAACGGCGGTACCATCATGAGTTACTGTCACCTGTCGGGTAGTGGCATCAATTTCAACCACGGTTTTGGTCCTGCTCCGGCTGCCAGAATCCAGAATAAAGTGCTGAATGGCAGTTGTTTGCCACAGTCAGGGATCGCGCCATCAGGTTTAAGCAGTTCCAATATCACGAATATTTCGGCTAAGGTCAGTTGGACGCCAGTTGCCGGCGCGACGACCTACACCGTTCAATACAAGCTCAATACTTCGGGCGCCTGGATCACTGCCGGGAATACAACTGCGGCCAACTACACGCTGCTTAATTTGACCGCAAACAGCGTTTATGAGTGGAAAGTCAAAACCGATTGTTCAAATTATTCCAATACAGCTAGTTTTACCACGACCAATATCGGCGGAGGCGGTAGCAATTGCAACGCACCGACAAATCTTAACGCGGTAAATATCACCTCCAACTCTGCGGTGTTGTTGTGGTCTGCTGTTTCAGGCGCGACGAATTATACGGTAGAATACAAACTCAGCACTTCGAGCCTTTGGATTTCGGCAGGCAACACCAACACGGCATCTTTTACGCTGAATAACCTGAGTGCCTCCAAAAATTATCACTGGCGTGTTACGGCCAACTGTTCTGCCTGGTCGTCCACGGCGAATTTCACTACTGCAATTGGTGGCGGCGGCGGTGGCGGCGGATCTTGCAACATTCCTGAAAATCTGACAAATAGTAACATCGGAAGCACCTCTGCCGCGGTTTCCTGGGGTGCTGTGACTGGCGCAACGAACTACACCTTGCAAATTAAACTTGCAAATGGTAACAACTGGTTTACCATGGGAACGGTGTCCTTTACAAACGTTGTAATCAATGGCTTGCAGGCAAATACCGCGTACCATTGGCGCGTAAAAGCCAATTGTTCTGACTATTCTAACCCGAAAGAGTTGACGACCATCAGCAATTTCAACGGTGACGATGCGGCCAATTTTAGTCAGCCATTTTTGACCGAAGATGCTGGATTAATCGCACTGGAATTGTTTCCAAATCCGGCCAGTGAAGTATTGAACTTAAGATTTTCAGGCGAAATTACTACTGAAAGTCAATTAGTTATGCAAGAAATAACGGGCAGAATCTTGTCCACACATGCGTTCCAAAACACCCTGGACATCAGCGCTTATGCGCCAGGGGTCTATTTCCTAAGCTTGTTGGAAAACGGGCGAAAAATTAAGACTGAGCGGTTTGTAAAAATCAAGTAAGTCGCGTCAACAGAGATTCTTCATTACTCCCTTTTGGCCTCGGTTACCGAGGTTTTTATCACGACGCCTGATTTTTGACCGTAATCCCTTACCGCTTTACGAAGTGCCGGCCTCTGACGAGGGGTCGGCACTTTGTCTTTAACTGTGATTTGTGTGATTTTAATGATTTGAGTGACAAATGCCTGATTTTTAAAATGACTAAAATTCGTTTGTGCTCAAAAGCAGATTAAGCTTATAACTGCCTATTTTGCGGCCCAATTTTATCTCCAGCGGCATGACAAATTTTTTTCAGCGCACTTGGCTCCCGGCCTCCGTCCTTTTTCTGGCAGCCGTAGCGGTGTACGCCCTGTCCATTTCCAACGATTTTGTTTATTTCGACGACGATAAGGCCATTTTGTACAATAAGGCCCTGCAAAACCCCTCGCTTGGGAAGTTTTTCAGCGGACAAAACCTTGGGATGTACGCGCCGCTCAGTTGGATTGCCTACTGGGTCGGACACGGTATTTCTGGCAAAGAAGCCTGGGGCTATCATTTGCTTGGCATGTTGTTGCATGCACTCAACGCTGCCATGGTTTTTGTCTTCCTCAAACGATTGACTGGACGGGATTGGGCGGCGTTTTTTGCGGCACTTTTGTTTGCGGTACACCCGATGCAGGTGGAAGCAGTGAGCTGGGCCGCAGCGCTCAGTACGGTGCTTTTTTCAACGTTTTATCTCGTCAGTCTGCTCGCGTTTTTGCAATGGAGACTCCAAAAATCGAGCCTTTTGTGGCTTTTTGTTTCACTTTTGGCTTTTGTGGCTGCTTGCCTTTCTAAATCTGCGGCAGTGACACTGCCCTTGGTTTTGATTGCCATAGAATACTATTTGATCCGCAAAAAAACCTTCGCAGCGCCCAATCTTTCGATGAAGTCGGTGCTGTTGACCATCCTTCCATTTTTCGCGGCTTCGGTCTTTTTTGGCTTAAAAACATTCGCGACCCGCACCCAGGAAGGCCATGATATAGAAGCAAGCTCGGCAGTTTTTTCCTTCGCGGATCGTTTTTTTATGGTCTGCCAGACCCTGCTTTTTTATCCTTTTAAACTGATTTTCCCACTTGGATACTCTATTTCTTACCCCTTTGTAAAAATGGACGGGGTTTGGGGCTGGGAATATTATGTGGCCCCCCTTGCACTGGTCGGGATCGCTTTAGCTGTCTGGACCTATTGGAAAAACCACCACGACGCACTACTTGGATTGGCCCTGTATCTCCTTCCATTGACAATTATGCTGCCTTTCCGCACCGTGGGCAGCTTTGAATTGCGCTCAGATCGGTACGTTTATCTTTCCTGCATGGGCTTGTTTTTTCTGGGCGGTATCTTTTTGGAAAAAGTAAAGCCAGCTACTCGGAATGCTGTAATGCTCGGTGCGGCGGGTTTGTTTGCTTTTTTAGCGTTTCAACAAACTGCGGTCTGGTCCGATGGGGTAAAACTGTTTGAAAATTGCACGGAAAAAACGCCCGAATCTTCCCTCTGTCAATGTAATCTGGGCTATAATCAACTCATTACCAACGACTATCAAGGCGCGGTGCGGCACTACTCCGAATCCTTGAAATACGATCCTGCAACGGTAGAAGCCTACAATGGACGCGGGCAGGCCTATTTTCAACTGCAACAATACCCCGAGGCGCTGGCTGATTTTACCAAAGCCATTGAAGCTGGTATCGTAACTCCCAAATTATTTCTGAATAAAGGAAAATGCCTGGTTATCCTGAATCGCGCTCCAGAAGCCGTGCCGGACTTGAACCGAAGCATCGAGCTGGAACCGAAATCCCCTGAAGCCTTTTATTTCCGGGGCGTAGCGCACGAAAAAGGCGGAAATATCCCCAACGCACTGGCCGATTACGGGCAAGCCATTCAGCTCAATCCAAATTACGTGGAAGCGCGGGTGAATCGAGGGCTTTTGTTGACTAAATCGGCGCAATTTGATGCGGCCATAGCGGAATATTCCGCTGCCCTTTCGGTTGCCGCGCCACAGGTACAGGCCATGATTTTGAACAATCGGGCCTTTGCGCAACTCAAATCCGGACAATTGGCCAAAGCCCTTGAAGATACCAATAAAGCCTTGGCAATCAACCCAAATTACCCATTTGCATACAACACCCGGGCGGCGATTTACCAACAAATGGGTGAATCAGCGAAAGCACAGGCGGACTTACAAAAGGTAAAACAATTACAGGGAAGATAAGGGCGTATTAATCTTTGCTGCCTTCCCAGGTCTCCAGCGCTTTTTGGAGGGTATTCAAAAATACCGCGCTGTCTTGCGCACCCGAAATGGCATATTTCCGGTCAAAAACGAAAAACGGGACCCCACTTACCTGGAATTGCCGGGCCTGTTCAATATCCAGATGTACCGCATCGGCAAAATCCTGGGATTCGAACATCTTTTTAAGCGCGGCAGCATCCAGCCCGATGGAGACGCCCAATTCCACGAGCGTAGCCCGATCCCCAATGTTTTTCCCTTCGGTAAAATGTGCTTTAAACAAAGCCTCCTCGGCGGCATCCTGCAAACCGTGTTGGTGTGCAAAATGTGAAAAACGATGTGCGTCAAATGAGTTGGCTGAAATGGCTTTTTCAAAATGATATTCAAGCCCAACGGAAGTCGCCATTTGGGTCACGTTACTCGTGATCTGACGGGTCTGTTCAAGCGTCCAGCCCTTTTTTTTGGCTAAGGCCTTTGTGTAGTCAGCACCCTCGGCACCTGCACTCGGGTCCAGCTGATAGCTTTTCCAAACAATCTGCACCTTGTCTTTTTGGGGAAATTGCGCAAGCGCTTGTTCGAATTTGCGTTTGCCGATATAAGAAAATGGACATACGATGTCGCTCCAGATTTCTACTTGCATTTTAGTTTGATTTGCACCTCCGTCTTTTTGGCTTCCGGCTAGCGGATCATTTTGGGCGCAGGATGCACCTGAAATTGAAATCAACACAAGGCAGAGGAGGATGAGTTTTTGCATAATGGGCTTCAAACAGTCAAAACGATGTTGGGTTCATCTCAGTTTTAGATAGTTTTGGAATTTTATATGCTACACGCTCGACGGTGGTTATTTCAAAATTTGCGTCCTTTTTGAATAAAAAAACTCGCTCCAGCTTATTGCCGGAGCGAGTTTTTTTTGGTGTGAAAGGTACAACTCAACGCTGAAGCACAAACCGAAGCGTATTTTTCTCCCCTTTTTCGGGCAAAACTTCCAGGAAATAAGCGCCATTGGTCATATTTTCCGTGAGCAGTCTTTGACCCTGCGTGTTGGTAATGTTGAGTTGCAACTTCTGTCCTCGCCAGCTAGTGAGATCCGCGAAGAAAACACCCTTGGTTGGGTTAGGAAACAGCAAAGATGAATTTTGCGAAAGATCATTTCCGGCATCTCTGGAGCTTGCCCCAAAGTTATTCGGCGAAATTCCAACGATACATTTGTGCGTGTTGAGGTATGCTTCAAAGGTGGACTGTGTGGACAAGCAGGAAATTATATTGAATTGCTCCACCTCTGCTTGCGCAGGAAGGGTGTATTCAAATATTTCTGAGCCTCCTGCTGAAATACTATCGGTCGTGGTTTTGAAACGAATGGAGTATATTGGAGAGAAATTTGGACTGCGGACGAGGTAATCCCGTCCCGTCGGAGATTCATACATAGTGTTATCCAGCGGGTCCATAGGTTTGGTACCGGAGGGAATTTGTATAGCTGTGTAAACCAGCTTTTCGTCGCAACGGTTTGTGACACGAACCCGGTAGGTCTTATTGCGTCCTGCATCCGCTGTTACACTCAACAGCTCGTATTTCATGCAAGCCGTTTCTTTTACATCGCATGGGTTTTCCTCCCGCACTTCCACTTTGAAACAGCAGGGCATTTCTTGTCCACAATTATCCTTGACATTGTAACAAACTTGTGTGACGCCCACCGGGAACAAGCTTCCAGAGGCCAAACCAACTGTCCTGCGTACATCCATCCCTGGACAAACACAGTCGCTTGCCGCATTCGGTTGTGGATACAGGACGCTCGTTGGTCCACCGCCCAGAGCAGCAGCTACGGTAATATCGCTTGGGCATTGAATGGCGACATTGGAAGGAGCGGGCGTAAGGTGTTGCAAGGTATAGGTGACCACGGTATCGCAGCCGCCTGTAAGCGACTGAACGTTTTCGATGACGGTTCCGGGCTGTTGATATTCCTGACCGGCAATCGTAACCGATTCTCCGGGACAAAAACCACGCACTTCAGATCGAGAAGCCTGTGGGCGCAACTCCAGGGTGTAGGTTACGATGGTGTCACAACCACCTGTGCTGGAATTGAGGTTGGCAATCACCGTCCCAGATTGCTGGTATGTCTGACCTGCGATGGTCACTGATTCGCCGGGGCAAAAACTGTACATTTCCGTTCTGCTTGGCTGTGCGCTCAAGGACAAATGGTAGGTCACAATAGTATCACAGCCGCCCGTAGCAGAAGCCAAGTTGGCCACAACTGTTCCCGGCTGATTATATATTTGACCGCCGATGCTTACGGTTTCTCCCGGGCAGAACCAACGGGTTTCTTCCCGCGTTTGCTGTGGAAGATGTTCTATGTGGTAGGTAATCAAGGAATCACATCCGCCTTGGCTGGATGGCTCCTTGAAAGAGAAAACGCCCGCTTGATTATAAGCCTGGCCTCCAATCCATACGGATTCGCCTGGGCAAAGACCGATATTTTCTGTGCGTGTGGGTTGTGGTAGAAGTTCTAAATGATAAGTAACGAGGGTATCACAACCTCCTGTGGTAGAAGGAACTGAAACCTCAACTGTCTTAGAATCATTGTAGGCGACGCCTCCAACAACGACCTGCTCACCTGAACAGAAAGAGATTTGGATGGTTTGCGTCGGCTGAGGGCGTTCCACGAGTTGATAAGTAACAAGGGTATCACAACCACCTGTGGAAGACATAATGGTTGATTGAACAGTACCTGGCTGCGCGTAGGTTTGGCCTCCAATGACCACGGATTCTCCTGGGCAGAAAAAGATTTGCTGCGTAGCGGTAGGTTGTGCCCAAGCTTTAAACACGTAGGTATAAATGGTATCGCAGCCGGTAGTTGCCTGAATGGTATCAAATGCTGTAGAAGGCGCCGTGTAGGTTATCCCATTCAACTCATAAGTCTGGCCATTACACAAACCAACAACCTGAATAGCCGTATTAACTGGGCTAAGTACGAGATTGTAATGAATGATCGTATCGCATCCGTGCAGGCTGGTCATGGTATCGGTCACCATTTTGGGTGCGAAATAATCCATTCCGCCAATGTTGATGGATGCGTCGGGACAAAGTGGGATGGTACGGGTTACACTGGGAAAAGGATTTGGGTTAAAACCCGTGCCAGTCAAGTTTAGCGGAAGTGAAACGATATTGAGGGCAGATGGCTGAATCCAATTTGCCTCCATAGCTGCCAATGGCATGAAGCTCACTGTAACATCTGCGGACTCCAGACCGGCGTCCACAGCGCAATTCCCCTCAAGTTGGCCGGATGAGTTTGTTTTTACAAGAAAAATATCGCTGTTCCCGTTTAGATTACTGCTCCGTGTATCACCAACGGCAATGATGCCTCCGTCAGCTGTTTGCACCGCCTTCATAAGACGATCGAATGCATTCCCACCAAAATTGTAGGACCAAACCAGGTTTCCGTCTGCATCAATTTTGGTCAATATTGCGTCTGCTTGCGTTACGTTTGCACTGGTGTAAGGAACCAGCAAAAAACCACCGTCGTCTAGTCTTTCAATCCGGCCACGAAGGTTATCGTTGGGTTTGGAATACGCTTTTGACCAGAGGACTTTCCCCGAAGTTGGGTTGACTTTTTGCACCCACATATCCGTGCTGGAAGGAGCCGAACGAATATGGTCAGCTAAAACAAGATTACCGTCCTGAGTCGGTTGTTGATAGGAAAGTGTACCCGTATTGATACCGGTATAGGCATTGGTGCTCAAAAAAGCACCCGTTGCAAAATCCATTCGAATCATAGATGCTGACACGCCAACACTGCCGCTTGCATATACTATGTTTCCTGCGATATAATTGCTCAACAGTTGGTTGCCGTTGTTCGTGACACAAGTTCTGCTCCAGAGCGTGTTGCCATCCGAATCCAAACGAATAAACACTGAATTAGAGACCATTCCGCCTACGGGGGTTGTAGAACCTGCAACCAAAAAACCACCTCCTTCAATGAGCATAACACTTTTGGCTATGTCATTATATCCAATAAGACCGGCAGTCCGGCTCCAAACAACAGCACCGGAAGCATCTACCTTTACCATGAAAAAGTCAGCGCTGCCAGCACCGAAGCTGTACGTTTCGCCTACAGCCACAAACCCGCCATCAGGGGTGGCGACTGCCGCATGGAAAGCGTCTGCTTTTGCAGCGCCAAAACGTTTTTGCCAAAGGGAATTGCCTGATGCGTCGAGGCGGACTAAAAGCGCATCCTGGTTACCATTGAGACTCGTGACGTGCCCCGATACCAAGTAACCGTCGTTGGTCTCGACTACCCAAGTCCCGACTTCGTTGCCGGGACCACCTATAGTTCTCTGGAAAGTTGCTTGGCTAAAAACCAGCGAGGTGTGTAGGCATAATGCCCACACAAGCAGTTTTCTCGTACGCTTTGCTGCCATGAGTCGGAGATCGGATTGGTGAACTACTATTGCCGCTCTTGAGCTGCTATGCCCTTCTTAGGTTTCAGAAAATCCCGTTTGCGTTCAAACAGAAAAAAAAGATTCCCACACACGCTTTAAGAGTTGCCTTTTGCAATTGTATCCCCCAAATGTACTACGCCCGACATCTTATTAAAAGCGATTGAAACGATTTGTCTTCTAAATGATATTTTTTTCGACGAACGTAGTCTTTTTATGGTAAGAATGGGTGGCAATCCAAGCCACTCAATCCAAATATCGCTCGGTTAATCCCCCATAAAAGTCAATACGACGGTCTCGGAAGAAGGGCCAGATGCGCCGAACGGCCTCTGTTCTACTGGTATCCAGGTCAAAAACAACATTTTCTTCCTGATCTTGACTAGCCAAATATAACACCTCTCCCTGTGGGCCGGCTATAAAACTTTGTCCCCAAAACTGAATTCCACCCGTAACGCCCGTCCAATCTTGCTCATGCCCTACCCTATTCACTGCAATTACGGGCAAGCCATTTGCCACCGCATGGCCACGCTGAATCGTGAACCAGGCACCAT
>CAZKBH010000007.1:0-56826 GCA_964550795.1 uncultured Saprospiraceae bacterium | reverse complement strand
ATGCTGGCGATTTTTTTCTTCCCCCGGATCGGAGCTTTCCCAGCCAATGGCTGTTGGATAAATGAGTATTTCTGCCCCGGCCAAAGCCATCAATCTTGCTGCTTCCGGGTACCATTGATCCCAACAAACGAGTACGCCAAGTTTTCCAACGGAAGTTTGGATGGGTTTAAAGCCTAAATCCCCCGGAGTGAAATAAAATTTCTCGTAGTAGGCCGGATCGTCCGGAATATGCATTTTCCGATACTTACCAGCAATAGAGCCGTCTTTTTCAAAAACTACAGCCGTGTTATGGTACAGTCCAGGGGCGCGTTTTTCAAAAAGAGAGGTTACCAGCACTACCCCATATTTTTGAGCTGCTGCCGCAAACACCTCCGTATCTGGACCAGGAATCGGCTCGGCAAGGTCGAACATCTCTGTTTCTTCCGCCTGACAGAAATAAATGCCGCAATGCAACTCCTGTAAAATCACCAACACAGCCCCTTCGGCCGCACATTTTGCGATGCCAGCGATGGATTTTTCAATATTAGCCTGCTTGTCGGTGGTGCAGGATTGTTGGACGAAACCGATTTTCATACGACAGTGATGAATGATGGATGATGAATGATGGATGATGAATGATGGATGATGAATACCTACATTACAACAACATTCGCGGGGTATTGCATGGTGACACAGTGTAGGGAGCCGTGTTGGAGGATTAGGGGGCGACAATCAATGCCGATTACTTTGTGATTGGGAAAAAGCTGCTTGAAAATTTGAAGTGCTGCTTCGTCTTGTGGAACTTGGTAGGTTGGCACAAGTATGGCCCTATTTATAATTAAAAAATTAGCATAAGTGGCGGGAAGACGATTCCCGGCTTCATCAAAGCAGGCATCTGGCCAGGGAAGTGGAACAAGTTGATAAGGTTTTCCTTCCATGGTTTTAAATCCGCGCAGTTCCTCCTCCATTTTTTGCAGCTCGGTGTAGTGTTCGTCATTCGGGTCCGGGCATTGCACATAAGCAATGGTGTCAGGTGAGCAGAACCGAGCGAGTGTGTCAATGTGAGAATCCGTATCGTCGCCAGCGAGATAACCATGGTGGAGCCAGAGCACCCGTTGTAATCCGAAGATATTTTTCAGATAGGTTTCGGTTTCCGCCTTGCTTAAATGTGGATTTCGGTTGGGTGAGAGCAGGCATTCGGCGGTGGTCAACAAGGTCCCCATCCCATCACTTTCCAGCGCGCCCCCCTCGAGTGCCAGTCCGCCGTGCTGGATTTCGGCAGCGAACACACCTTTACGATATAGGTGTCGGGTAATTTGATTGTCCTGATCCGCCGGAAATTTGAGTCCCCAACCATTAAAGACAAAATCCAGGACGACTGGTTTTCCAGATTCCTCTACGGTAATTCCGCCGTGATCTCGTGCCCAGGTGTCATTGCTGGGACATTCAACCAGCCGACAATTGCTGGCCAAGGCTTCCGAAAGTGTTTTGCGTGTTTCTTCAGCATTCCTGCATACGATGAGCACTGGTTGGAACTGGGCAATCGTTGCTGCAATTTCTAAAAAACAAGGCATAACCATCTCCAGCACCTCCGCCCAGTCAGTGCCTTGATGCGGAAAAGTAAGCTGGACAGCACTTTGGGGTTCCCACTCGGCGGGAAGTCTGCGGGGCATCGTTTTGGTCTGCATTTTTGTGTAAAATTAGCGGCAAAAATAGGAAAAGTATGGGGGAGGGAATGCATCCATCTCAACTTGAAATTAACGCATAAACAGCCATTTTTTGGTAATTTGTTTTTTTTGTGCACACCAAAAACCTGCTACCTTGGTGCCTTCACTTTTTCCCTTTCTATGAATAGCAAACTTGTACTCTGGTCTATCACCGTCGGCCTCGGCGGTTTCCTTTTTGGTTTGGACACCGCGGTTATTTCAGGTGCCGAACAAACCATCCAAAAACTTTGGAACCTCGATGCCTGGACGCACGGCATGGCCATCGGTATGGCCCTCTACGGAACCGTATTTGGCGCAGCTTTCGGCGGTATTCCTGCCGATAAAATTGGCCGAAAAAAGACACTGCTCTGGATTGGGATTTTGTTTTTAGTGTCGTCCATTGGCGCGGCACTTGCCCAGGATGTGTACACGTTTATGTTTTTTCGATTCATGGGAGGTTTGAGTATTGGTGCCTCTTCCGTAGTGGCGCCTGTTTATATCTCGGAGATTGCACCACCTAAATATCGTGGGCGGATGGTTATCTCCTTCCAGGTAAATATTGTGTTGGGCATCCTGCTCGCTTATGTTTCCAATTATCTGCTATTGGGCGTAGGCGGTGAAAACGATTGGCGCTGGATGCTTGGAATTGTTGCCCTTCCATCCCTGGTGTTTACGGTGATGATGCTTTTTACGCCCGAAACACCCCGTTGGTTATTGCTTCAAAAAGGGGATGAGGCTGCCGCAAGAAAAGTACTGGCGATTACGGACCCGGAAGTTGACAAAGCAGTGGAAGAAATTCGCAGCTCATCGGATCAGGAAAAAGGTGTGCCCAAAGAACCTTTTTTCTCTAAAAAGTATCGTCTCCCAATTATTCTAGCCTTTTTATTTGCCTTTTTTAACCAAGTTTCGGGCATCAATGCGGTGATCTATTATGCCCCACGTATTTTTGAAATGACCGGCCTTGGCAAGGATAGTGCACTGCTTTCCACCGCCGGCATCGGGGTGGTAAATCTGGTTTTCACCTTTTTTGGATGGTTTTTGATTGACCGTTTTGGGCGGCGGACGCTCATGTACATCGGATCGGTGGGCTATATCGGGTCCCTGGCGCTCATTGCTATGGCGTTTTACACCGAATCTTATGCCAATGTTCCATTGTACATTTTTGCGTTTATCGCGAGCCACGCCATTGGTCAAGGTGCGGTGATTTGGGTATTTATCTCTGAAATTTTCCCCAACTCCGTTCGCGCTTCTGGTATGTCATTGGGTAGCCTGACACACTGGGTGTTTGCTGCTGTGATTGCCAGCGTATTTCCTGTACTGGCAACCAAATTAGGCGGCGGACCCATTTTCGCATTTTTCAGCTTTATGATGGTTTTCCAACTCATCTACGTTTGGCGCATGATGCCCGAAACGAAAGGGGTTTCTTTGGAAGATTTGCAAAAACGACTGGTTGAGTAAGGAATGCTCCATTTTGCACTGAAAATGGGACATTCCAACGCCTTGAAAAAAAACCGCAGCACTCCTTTCCATTTGCATTATCCGCGTTTCCTACCTTCGCGCCGTGTTTGACTTTGACCTGAGCAAAATACTAGAAGAACTGCGCAGAAGTCCCCTCATTATCAATGAGTTGGGCCAGTACGAGACCGTTTCGCCCTTGCTTTTTAGCAGTGGGCTTTTTTTGTTTTTCTTCCTGGGCATGTACGCGGTGTATCAAGTTTTGATGCGCCACGACCGTCTGCGCATTGCTTGGGTGACCATTTTTTCGCTTTATTTTTACTTCAAGTGTGCGGGCATTTTTTGGTTGCTGCACGTGGTGATTGTGGTCGTGGATTTTACCCTGGCGCGCTGGATGGGCCAGGCCAAAACGAAAAGCCGAAAAACGATCTTGCTAGTGGTCAGCCTGGTGGTCAACTTGGGGATGTTGGTCTATTTCAAGTACAATCTGTACTCCGAACTTTTCACTGAAATACTTGATAAGCCCTACGACCCGCGTTATTTATTCCTGCCAGCCGGTATTTCCTTCTTCACTTTCCAGTCGCTGAGTTACACCATTGATGTGTACCGTGGGCAACTGAAGGCGCTGGATAATATGCTCGATTACGCGTTCTATGTGACGTTTTTTCCACAAATGGTGGCTGGTCCAATTGTGCGCGCAGCCGATTTTTTGCCTCAGATCCGGGTGCCTGTTTTTGTTTCCAAGGCGGATTTTGGACGAGGTTTTTTCCTGATTTGTTCTGGATTATTCAAAAAAGCGGTCATTTCAGACTATATCAGTGTGAATTTTGTGGATCGGGTTTTTGAGTCGCCGCAGCAATACACGGGGTTGGAAAATATGTTCGCGGTGTATGGCTACGCGCTTCAGATTTATTGTGATTTTTCGGGTTATTCGGAAATGGCCATCGGCATTGCCCTGCTCATGGGCTTTAAGTTTCTCGATAATTTCAACTCCCCATACCAGTCCCTCAGCGTCACGGAATTCTGGCGACGATGGCATATTTCGCTCTCAACCTGGCTGCGCGACTACCTGTACATACCCTTGGGCGGAAACCGGGGCAACAGCGCAGGAACCTGGTTGGTAACGGGTGGTTTTTTGGCTATTTCGCTCGGAATTGCCACATTTAGTGCCATGAAAGGGGAATGGTGGTGGTTGGCCTTGTGGTCTGCGGTCGCGGGCATTGTGGTGCTCCCAGCGCTTGCTCGCAGAGACCAACACGCGCTTTCGACCAATTTCAACCTGTTTGCCACGATGTTGCTGGGCGGTTTGTGGCACGGAGCAGCCTCCAGGTTTATACTTTGGGGGGTCCTGCACGGCCTTGCATTAGCCACAGAAAAATGGATCAAAATGGCGTTCCCTGGCAAACCAAGTGGACTTCGCAAAGCCTTGGGCGGGCTGTTGACCTTTCACTTTGTATGTTTTTGCTGGATATTCTTCCGGGCCGATGGAATGGAAAAGGCCGGGCAAATGCTGCACCAGATTGCGTATTCGTTTAGGCCAGAGTTTTTCCCGGAATTTTTGACCGGCTACGGCACCGTTGTATTTTGGATGTGCCTCGGGTTTGGACTCCATTTTTTGCCCAAATCTGCGGAATTGGCCGCTCAGCGGGCTGCTACGGCACTTCCAGTCCTGGGTAAAGCATTGGTGCTCACGGCGTTTATTGCCTTGGTGATGCAGGTGAAATCTGCGGAGGTGCAGGCGTTTATTTACTTTCAGTTTTAACAAACTCCCCATATTTCTCCTCCACCCATTCCCAGTCCACAACCGTCTCATTATCAATTCGTTGTCTAATTTTAGCCATGCCTGGTTTCAGGTCGGCCCGACGATCCATGCTGCGCAAGGATTTTAGTTTAAAAAGCTCTTTGGCCAGAGAGAAAAAGCGCAGTCTTTCGGTGCGGCGGTGCGGGGGCAGGGAATCATCCCGCCGTAGACGGGTGGTCGTGGCGTGCAACATCCGTTCCGAATATTCATCGTCCAAATCGTCCAATTCATACCGAATACGCGTATCCAAAGTAGCTGCAATGGCGTAGAGATAGATATCGTCCAAAGCCCCGTACGTCAGGTAATGGGGCAAAATTTTGGCGGCATTCCGGAAATCTTTTTTCCCAAACATAATCGCCGCGCGGGCAATGTCGAGCAGGAGGGATTGCTGCGTTTCGTCGTTCAGCCCGCTGATTCGGTGTTGGAATTTGTGGTAAAATTCATCGGCCCAATCCGTTTTATGCAATTTCAGGGCTGTAAAAAGAAAATTCTGGAAATGGGTGCTGGGTAAGTTTTCTCCATCCTTCAAAGCGTCTAATTGCTGCTGTTGCAGGGTGAAAATTTTCTCCAAAAAACGGGCATCCTTGGTCTCTCGATATCTCGCAGGCCAGAATCCACGAATCATGACCCGCATGGCTTGTACCCGTTGCATAGGAAGCGCCTGTGGGTTTTCACGCAACAATGTTTCAAAGGTATCGGCCAAAATTTCGGCCTCCGTCGGATCGCTTTGGGTTAAATAATCGAGTAAGGTGCAATAGAGTGCCACGGCCGGTTGCTGCAAAAAACCACTTACCCGAAGGTTTTTTGCAATCTGCAACGTCACATCCCGATTGACCAAAAAACGGGTGAGTTCGGGAGAATTTTCTTCAAAAAGCCGCCACATACGTTGATAATGTACCAGCCGACACATCTGATCCAGTTTGCTCATCAGATAATAGGTGTCGAGTTGTTCGGTGGCAGCCAGCAGGTTTTTGTCCCCGTCCCGTTCGCTGCTGAGTTCCTCAAAAAAAGCTTTCTCTTGTTCCACCATGAACCTGAACTGGTGGTAGTCTGCAAACGCATGCTCGTCAAAATCACTAAAATCTGTACAACTTTCGAGTTCCTTCCGAGCCTGGTTGTTCAGATTTTCAAAGAAATTTTCGGCTTTTCGGTTTTTCCGGCCATGTTCTGCGGCATTGGCCGAGGGGGCGGGGGGAAGATCCTTTCGGCGCAAACGTTCGCCATAAAACCGCATGAGGGATAGTTTCTGCTGCACCTCATGCAATAAGGCGGAGCCATTGGGTTCATGCGCATCCCGCAAAACAGCATATCGAAAGGTAACAAAGTGCCGCACAATGCTCATCAACTGGGCCATGGAGCGCTGCAAAGCCCCGACGGGATTGTTTGATTTTGGAAAAAAATGCTTGCCCGCCTCGTCGCGATGAAGCGCCTCGTGATCAAATTCTGGATAAAACTTCTTCAAAAATTCAAATAGCGCGAGCGTCTCATCAGGCCTGGTGGCATTGAAAATAGGCGATGCCACAAAAAGATGTAGGGCGTCTAACTCTTCTTGAGAGAGCAATTGAAGGGTGCGAAGGAGCGGGCTGGCGTACATCGAAAGGAAGATAAATCGGCAAAAGATTGATAATCAGGTATTTAGAGCAATACTTGGTTCGAAGGGCTGCACAAAATTCTCAAAAGATATCCACAAATGGAAGTGATGTCAAATTCTGTGTTTGGCTCCACCCTGCGGTCACCCCCACCTTTGACCTATCAAAAGCGGATGAGGAAAGCCAAAACGTAGAGATGTGTGACACACCTAAATTCGAGTACTGATAATCAACGTGGTTGTCGAGGTGTGCCACACTTTTCTGACTCCCGGATGAATGACTTGGAGAGACCACATGAAAACGACCTGGATTAGTTTGCCCAAACACCCCCGTGCAGTGTTCCACCCCTAGAAAACCGAGCAGGAAAAAGGTGAAATCAACGGAACACTGCCGGGGGCCAGGTTTACCCTGAAAAAAAGAATCATGCGTATAATCGAGTATTTAACCCGCTTCAAAACATGCAATATGGAACCGGTTCTGATAGAAGTACGTTGCAATTTAAACCAAAACGACCCTAAATGGGAGCAGATATCGAGCCTGTCCCTGGAAGTTGGTTACCGCGGACTGAATGGAAAAATCATTTGGAAACATATTGGATGGCTGCGGGAACAACTACTGCCTTCGGGACGAACGTTTGCCCATGCACTCTGGAAACCAGCAATGACTGACCATATTCTTGTTTTTGATTTTTTACCAGTGCCACGCCCTGGAAGCCCAAATCCCGAACAAACGTATCGTTGTAGAAAAAAAATCGTGACGGCTGAAGGCCAAAGTAAAACGACCCGAACCGGGCTTCTGAAAGGAGATTATGCAGATGAGCATTTTACGCTCCATCCGGTTTACCCAAGCAACTAAGCAGCAAAAAACAAACACACTCTAATTGACAACCACCCTAACCACATGAACGCAGTCTCCAAAAATCCATTTGAAAACAATTTTAAGAAAAGGCGACCATGAGAGCGGCCCTTAATCATCACTTCATCTTCATTTTGCCCTAACCCCATTAAATCAGGCCCCAAATTTCCTTTTGAAAACGCGATTTTAGGGACATGCCAAAAACTATCTGACTGCCGTAGTAAATACGGCCTCCCTGTGTAACGGATTTGAATCGAAGAAAACACTTTTTACCCGTGCTCCTCCAAAAGAGCACGGGTTTTTTCTTAATCCAACAATCCATCTGGCAAATCCATGTGAACCCGGCGATTTGGCTCGTCCACAGAAAGGATAAATTGTGCATTCAAAGGCACCAATACTTCGCGGTTTTTATATTTTAAGAAAGCCATTTCTTGCTGAGGCATTTCCAAAACCTCGTCAATTACACCGACTTCGCCCAGGGTTTCGTCTATCAATGTATAGCCCGCAAGATGTTCATATTCAAGGCCTTCTTCTTCTTCCACTTCATATTCTCGAGCATGATCTGGCAGAATATCCTGTTCTCGGAGCATCACTTCCCGCGCTTGCAGCAAGGTTGCCGTGTCTCGATTGTCAACTTCTTCCAATTTCAGGATCATCTCTCCCCCACCCCGAACGCTGGCAATGAAATAAGGGATTTTAACGCCCTTTACCTCCAGGAAAATCCGCTCGTTTTTCATAAAATCTTCCAGGTAACGCTCCTCAATGGAAACTTTCAATTCGCCGGACAGCCCGTGTGCTTTTCGGGTACGCCCGATTGTGATATATTGTGGTTCAGCCATAATTGGTGAATGGTGAATGGTGATTGGTAGATTGGTAGGTTGGTGGATTGGTGATTGGTAGATTGGTGATTGGTAGATTGGTGTGATTGGTTCTGGCAAAAAGAAACCCGGACCTGCGTACAGCTCCGGGTTTCTTTTTGCCAAAAGTATCTTGATTTAGTTGGAACGATCTAAAAACCGCTGACCGATTTCCCAGAGCCTACCCAATACTGAAACATTTGGGACCTGGAGTCTATCTGAAGTGCCTGCTTCACTTTCAACCTCTGTACGAACCATTTTAATCTCAGAGAAATGGCGTGAGAGGGAAGTGTCTGCTTTCAAATTCACAAATATGAAAGCAAAAAAACTAAACAAGCAAGCTGTAATTAGAATCGATTTGAAGGTATGATTTAGTTTCATAGTAATTGTACTTTTTGGTAGACGGGACGAAAGTAATGGCTTTTTTGAATTCCAACGAATTTCAGTCCCATTTTTTTGACGAATAGACAGTATGCTGCGATAAAAGGTTGCAAGGTTCCTCCGGAAAACACTAAACCCTGCTGGTGTTACACCAACAGGGCCGTATCGTCAAACCAAAAATCAATCAGTCTTATTGGCGAAGGCCACCGTTGCCGGCTGGCACTGCTTCTTGAGTTGCTGGCACGAGAACTTCACCTTTAATGGTGAGGGTGTGCGTTTCTGGTGTTTCGTTGGTAGTAAGGGTTATCGTTTTGGTGAAAGCACCTGGGCGATTGGTATCGTAGCTTACGTCAATTGTTTTAGTTTCGCCAGGCATGATTGGCTCCTGTGGGTAAGTTGGAACCGTGCAACCGCATGAGCCTTTGGCAGATTTGATTACGAGCGGCTCGTTACCAGTGTTGGTGAAAGAGAATTTACGAACTTTTTCGCTACCTTTTTCAATTTTACCGTAGTCAACCGTGGTAGATGGGAAAGTCATTACTGGACCAGTTGCATTTTGTGCGTTGATTGCAAAAGAGCCGAGAAGGAAGAAAGCGAGGAGGGAAAATGCTTGTTTCATTAGAATGGAAACCGTTTAAGATGAGATGAATGTAGGTGTACGTTGTGTCTAACAAATTGATGGCACAAAAGTATGTCTAGCACACCCGCCCAAGGAACACTTGCCCTGTTAACGATAGCCAAAATAAAGCAAACCCTTCTTGAAGTTCCCTAATGAATTGAAAAACCAAGGCTTTATTCTGATTTTGAAGCTAAAAACCGAAGTTCGGATTCCATGGTTGTGGCGATGAATTTCCGAAAAACCGATTTCCACTTTTCCCAAAAAGGGGTGTTCCAGGATGAATTGTGCCAGAGTAGAGTGAAATCGCCTTGATGTTGTTCTACTGTTTTGCGCAGTTGGCTCAGGTTTTCTAGGCCTTGTTCGGGCGTGTAGGATCGGTACTGCGCAAGGCTGACATCCATAGCAATCAGGGGTTTTTCCCGCAGTTGAAGCATTTTGCGCTGTTTTGTGTCAAAAACCGGAAAATCATGGCAGATGCCGCAGCGAAATCCTTCTGCCTCCGCAAATCCTACCGTGCTGTCTTCCAACAAACCTGCAGATTCCCACATTTGCCAGGTTTTAGGTGCAGAAAAACGAAGATAATGTTGTCGGCCAGCAGTGATTTCGACCGGCGAAATGGCCCGTAAAGAAGCTAGTTCGCGTTCAAAAAGCGCCTGGTCATCATACGCCTCATAACTCGGATGAAACCCGATTTTATGGCCCTTTTCAGCAATTTTTGCCATCAAACGCCCTATAAACGGATGATTTAAGGGATACCAACAATCGCTCGAACGCGGCCGGGCGCCCATGAAATTGAATTGCACAATCAGGTTTTGTTGCGCAAAAATTTCGAGCCATTCCTCGAACACATCGTAAGGATCTTTTTTTTCAAAAAGGTGGTTTTTGAACCAATAACTTGCCTCTGAAAAATCTCCCCGCCGAAATAAGGCCCCCGCCAATGTTTTCACCCGATCTGCCCCCGACCACCACAGCCGAGGGTGATCTACATCACAACTGAGGGATAATTGAAATTTTCGCGTCTTCCGGGTTCCTTGCCAGCCCAGGCGAACCAATGCATCCCAAAGTTCGTCGGCCCACTCGTTGACCACCGGACGATGCAGAAAGCCTTGCTTAAAAGCCTGCGATTGCGCAGCAGGAAAACATCGGGGTTGTGCGCCTCTTCCAAGCGTGTAAGCATCCAAAAAGTGGCGAAAAAAGGATCTGCGGGTGGGAATTGTAGCTGATACGGTTGCGGCTGCGTGAGTTGAGTAAACTCGTCCAAAAATGTCAATGCCGCCCCGTTCGGTATTTGAAGCATATGGGACTCAAGGGGTTGATATTCAACTACATAATCAAGCCCCAGCATCTCGCGTAGCAAGACATGGAAGGCATATTCCTTTTCGGGTCGAAAACAATCAGCGGTTTGTATCTTGATCGTATTCATCATGCATCTTTAACACCTTTTCTGCCACCGTTTCCCCGATTGCCAGAGAAGCCGTAGCCGCCGGGCTGGGCGCGTTGCAAACATGGAGCATGCGCGCGCCTTCGAGCAGCAGAAAATCGTCGAGTAAATTGCCGTCGCGGTCGCAAGCCATGGCACGGACGCCCGCGCGACCGGGCACCACGTCTTCCGCTTTTATGGCCGGCACAAGCCTTTGTAGCGCTCGAACAAAATGAGTCTTGGAGTAACTGCGCTGCATTTCAGCCCAACCCTCTTTCCAAAATTTTCGGGCAATTTTTCGGAATCCGATAAAGCTCAAGACCTCATACAACTCTTTGATATTCAGATTAAAACGCGAATAACCTTCTCGTCTGAACGCGAGTACGGCATTTGGACCGGCTTCAATTCCGCCCTGAATCATACGCGTAAAATGAACGCCGAGAAAAGGGAAGTTTGGATTCGGAACGGGATAAATCAGGTTGCGCACAAGGTGCTCGGACTGGGGTTTCAGTTCGTAATATTCGCCTCGAAAGGGCAGAATCTGAACGTTTAGTTGTTCGCCCGCAAACTTTGCCACGTGATCGGAATACAGTCCGGCGCAGTTCACAAAAACGCCTGTTTCCCAGTGTTTTTTATACGGATCTTCCGTTCTGTTCACCGTATCAACCACTACCGTATTGTTTTTTTCTTTGAGGGCAACCACCTGGTGGTTGACATGGATTTCACCTCCATTGGCTTCAAAAAGTTCGGCGTATTTCCTGGCCACCTCGCCATAGTTAACGATCCCGGCCTGCGGTACCCACACCGCTTCTACGGCATGAACGTTGGGTTCAATTTCACGGGCTTCAGCAGCGCTGATTTTTCGGATGCCAATGAGGCCATTTTCGAGTCCTCTTTGGTAAATTTGCTCCAGTTGTACGCGTTCCTCTTCCGTAACAGCGACGATAATTTTACCACAAATCTCGTGTGGAATCTCGTATTTCCGACAAAACTGGAGCAGCAGATCGTAGCCGCGTTTGCAATTGGTGGCGCGCAGACTGCCGGGACGATAATAAATGCCTGAGTGAATCACGCCGCTGTTTCGACTGCTCTGATGCGCAGCCAGGGTTGCTTCTTTTTCGAGCACGGCAATGCGAAGCTCGGGTCTTTTTCGCTGCAATTGCAGGGCCGTGGCGAGGCCGACAATCCCTCCACCGCCAATGATTACGTCGTAGCGCATGGGGCGAAGATAAATCGAATTGTTTGCTAGGATTACAGCCAAAAATTGACCTCCAGGTTATCAATAGTATGTTAACCCCTACCCTTTTGGCGAATGGCTGGCTACTTTTGCAGGTCATTTTTTACATTTCTTTCTCTAATCCATTCAAAGTCAACATTTTGTAATGAAACGAATACTTTCTTTTTATTTGATTTTTGCTTTTTTTGTCACCGCCACGCAGGCGCAGTCGAGCGGAAAAAACTATGCATTCCGCAATGGCCAGTGGTATGACGGCAAAGGTTTTACATCCGCAACCTGGTACACCTCCAATGGATTGCTGAGCAAAAAAGCACCCGCTAAAATTGATTCGGTGATTGATATGACCGGATTGTGGGTGGTACCGCCTTTCGGTGATGCGCATTGTTCCAGTGTGTCCGAAAATCCATCTCCCAGCGGCACGCTAAGCCAATACATGGGCGAAGGGGTGTTTTACCTGCAAATGCTCGGCAATACCCAGGAAGGTCGGCTGGCTACCGTTGGTCTGATGAACAAACCGACTACGCCCGATGCTGTTTTTGCCAACGGCGTCATTACTTGCACCCTTGGGTACCCATTTTTAGAGTACGAAGGCCCTGCCAATAAAATCCGCAACCCTACACAGTGGGGCGAGCGCTACGACGAACTCAAAACCAGCCAGAAAATGCTCGGCAATGGTTACTGGTTCATTGACAACAAAGACGCCCTCGACGCTAACTGGGACAAAATCAAGCTGCAAAACCCGGATCTCATCTCCATTTATTTGATGGACGCGCAAAAAAATGGCGGGAAAGAAGGCAAGGGCCTCTCCCCGGAGGTCGCAAAATTGGTTATAAAAAAAGCACACAAATCGGGCTTGCGTGTGTTTGCGCAGGTGGAAAATGTGGACGATGTTCGGCTCGGGCTTAAACTTGGGGTGGATGGTTTTGCCAATATGCCCGGCCACAACTGGGATGGCAATGGCGATACCCAAAAATTTGAACTCACCGACGCAGATATCAAGCTCCTTGTCAAGAAAAAAACGCCGATGGTGCTGCTGCTTTCCCATGCACAAGCCGCTGCCAACCGTACCGCTGTGCAGGCGTTCCACAAAAAAACACTGAAACGCCTGCTCGACGCAAACGTACAAGTGGCCATGGGTTCCGACGACATACAGCGCACCCTGCGTATGGAACTGAATTATTGGTTTGGAATGGGGGAATTAGACGATGCGCGCACGCTGAAAGTGCTTTGTGAAAACACCCCGCGCGCAATTTTCCCCAAGCGCAAAATCGGTAAATTTGCAGATGGCTATGAAGCCAGTTTTTTAGTTTTGGGAGACAACCCGCTTTCCAATGTTTTAAAAGCGCGGGTTCAGACTTTTAAAGTGAAAAATGGTGTGATCCTGAAATAATCAGGCAATATTTGTGCTTGAATTTACCAAAAAATTGGCGCCACAACAGCTTTGGTTGTTCTGGCGCCAATTTTTTTGTTGTAGCGCACAAGTGGGTTTGAGAATCGAGTTTTTGTAATCATTTTAAAATCAGGTATTTATCTCCGTCAAATCATCAGAATCATAACTTTTTTCGCCCTCCAAAGAATCAATTTACTGGTTTTGGTAGTGAATTGCAAAACTTTCATCGAATCAACGCATTCTTAAAATCCCTTTTATAGACTTTTGCATCGCATTTTTACACCACTCAATTTTAACATGAAAAAGACAATTCTGCTCTTTTGCGTCGCTGCGCTCTTTTCCGATACAGTGATTGCCCAAAACATCCAGTTTGTTGAATACGAACTGTCCAACGGCCTTAAAGTATTGTTGCACGAAGACCACTCCACTCCAATCGTGGCGGTGTCTGTTATGTACCATGTGGGTTCCAAAAACGAAAAGCCCAAACGCTCCGGCTTCGCCCACTTTTTTGAGCACCTTCTTTTTGAAGGTTCTGAAAACATCAAGCGCGGGGAATTTGATGATTACATCAACAATGCGGGCGGCATGAACAATGCCAATACCTCGTACGACCGCACTTATTACTATGAAGTTTTGCCTAGCAATCAACTCGGCCTCGGCCTTTGGCTGGAAAGTGAGCGCATGCTTCATGCAAAAGTGGAACAGATTGGCGTAGAAACCCAGCGCCAGGTGGTCAAAGAAGAACGCCGCCAGCGGATTGACAACCAGCCGTACGGCAAACTTTTGGAAGAAACACTTAAACGTTTGTACACCGTACACCCTTACAAAAGTTCGGTCATCGGTTCCATGGAAGACCTCGATGCCGCTGAAGAGGCTGATTACAAGCAGTTTTACAAGGATTTTTACCGCCCCGACAATGCCATCCTGAGCATCGCGGGTGACCTGGACATTGAACAAACCAAAAAACTGATTGATCTGTATTTCAAGGATATTCCACGCGGAAAAGGAGAGATTCAGCGCAAATTCCCGCCAGAACCAGCCTTTACAAAAGTTGTCCGCGACACCGTTTACGACAATATCCAACTGCCTGCGGTAATTTTTGCCTACCATATTCCAGCGCAGGGTACCAAGGAGTTTTATGCCGTCAAAATGCTTGGCATGGTACTCAGTCAGGGCGAGAGCAGCCGGATGCAGAAGAACATTGTAGATGAGCAGCAGAAAGCAGTGTTTGCCGGCTCGTTTGCGCTTGAATTGGAAGATCCCGGCGCCAACATCTGCTTCGGCATCGCGAATCTTGGAGTAGATGTGGCCGATCTGGAGAAGAGTATGGACGAGGTTATCAGCGATATTCAGGTCAACCTAATTTCCGAACTCGAATTTCAAAAGCTGCAAAATCAGGTCGAAAACGACTTCATTTCTGCCAACAACAGCGTAGCCGGTATTGCCGAAAACCTCGCCCAATACGAGATGTACTACGGCGACGCCAACCTCATCAATACGGAGCTGGATCGTTACCGCAAAGTGACCCGGGAAGATATCCGCGCTGCAGCCAACAAGTATTTCAACAAAAATTCCCGCGTGATCCTTCACTGGTTGCCACAACCTGCAAAGCCTTAATTCCACACGGCTTCAAGAACCCACATCTTTTTGATTTTCAATATTTTAGAATGAAAAAAATACTCTTTCCAATCATAGGACTTGCGCTCTTCGTAGCTGCCTGTTCACCTAAATCGGCCGATAAAACAAGTGCTACCAAGCCAGCCCCGGGCAATGCTCCGGCGGTTTCTACCAGTAAAGCACCACAGATTCCTTTGCCTACCGGAGACGTGCGTAAAATGTCCCCGGCGCCTGGAAATGCACCCAAGGTTCAAATCGGCGCAGCCGAAACTTTTGTACTGGACAATGGCCTGACCGTTATTGTGGTGGAAAACAATAAACTCCCCAAGGTATCCTACCGTGTTTTCGTGGACAACGACCCAGTGTTGGAAAAAGACGCTGCGGGGTATCTGGACCTGACCGGGGAATTGCTTGCCAAAGGCACTAAAACCCGAACCAAAGCGCAAATTGACGAGCAGGTTGACTTCCTGGGCGCATCCCTTTTTTCGGATGCAAACGGTGTGAGTGGCAGCTGTCTCAGCAAGCACAGCGACAAATTACTGGCCATCATGTCGGACGTATTGCTCAATCCGGCATTTCCGGAGGAGGAGTTAGACAAAGCCAAAAAACGCGCCGAAAGCGGCCTCGCTTCCCAAAAAGACGATGCCAATGCGATTGCACGAAATGTAGCCTCTGTCTTGCGTTATGGCAAAGATCACCCGTATGGGGAAATCATGACCGATGCAACTTTGGCAAAAATCACCCTTGATCAAATCAAAAACCACTACAACACCTATTTCAAGCCCAACATCGCTTACCTGGTAATCACCGGGGATGTTAGCAAAGCACAGGCTGAAAAACAGGCCAAGCAATATTTTGGGAAATGGGCCAAGGCAGAAGTACCCAAGCACAATTATGCAGTTCCGCGCGCACCGGAAAAGACGCAGGTGGATTTTGTGCACAAGCCAGGCGCCGTTCAGTCGGTCATTAACGTGACCTACCCCGTTGATTTGCAGCCGGGGGTGGCGGATGTGATTCGTGCAAGGGTGACCAATTCGTTGCTCGGCGGGTATTTCAACAGCCGTTTGAACAGCAATTTGCGGGAAGGCCACGGCTGGACCTACGGCTCCGGCAGCTCGCTCAACCCCGACAAATTGGTAGGATCTTTTAATGCTTCCGCCAGTGTCCGCAACGTCGTGACGGATAGCAGCATCATCGAAATGATGAAAGAAATGCGCCGTTTGGGTGAAGAAAAGGTGAGCAAAGAGGAATTGCAGGTGGTTAAAAATGTAATGGCCGGTAATTTTTCAAGAAGTTTGGAAGAACCCGGAACCGTTGCAACGTTTGCATTGAGCACGGCGCGCTACAAATTGCCCGCTGATTATTATGAAAAATACCTGGAAGTGCTCCAAAACGTGACCGCCGAGGAAGTACAGGCCATGGCGAAAAAATACATTCGTGCTGATCGCGCGCACATCGTCGTGGTGGGAAATAAGGAGGATGTTGCCGAGCGTTTGACACAGTTTTCGGCGGATGGAAAAATCAATTTTTTCGATGCTTATGGCAATCCGGTAAAAACGAACAATACCCCTATGCCCGCCGGACTTAATGCCGAGCAGATTGTGGAAGATTATTTGAATGCCATTGGCGGCCGCGAAAAAATCCGTGGCGTGAAGGATTTGCAGTCGGAGGCAAGCATGCAGATGCGCGGTCCTTCGTTCACGATCAAAACCTCGCAAAAAGGCGGCAACAAACTCCTCGTGGAGATGAGCATGGGCGGCCAGGTGATGAACAAACAATTGTACGACGGGGCACAGGCATTTCAAACGGCTATGGGCCAGACGGAAAGCCTGGAAGGCACCCAACTCAATGATTTGAAGGAACAAGCTGCGTTTTGCAAGGAAGCCAATTACAAAAGTGATGGCTACAAATTTGCCCTTAAAGGCATCGAAGAAGTGAACGGCAGCAACGCTTATGTCATTGAAGTAGAACGTTTTGATGGCAAAAAGTACACCGAATACTACGATACCAAAACCAGCCTCAAAGTTCGCGAGGTGAGCATGGGCGTAGGCATGGACGGCAATCCGAGCACGAATACGGTTGACATCTCTGATTATCAGGAAGTTGGCGGCATCAAATTGCCACGGAGCATGATGGTGAGCGGGGTATTCCCGGTTCCTTTCAAGGTCAGCATCCTTGATGTTAAAGTGAATGCCGGGGTGGACGATGCCATCTTTAAACTTTAAAAAAGTACTAAAACGAAAAGCAGCAGAAAATTTCTGCTTGTAAAATCGCTCAAAACATACCTTTGCGCACCCTGTCAGAGAATGGCAGGGTGCTTTTTTTCTTGTGTTCGGTGTTTTTAGACCAAATAGCCGGGCCGCCATTCTACAATTCAACCATCAATCATGTACCACACACTGTTACAAGCCCCCGCAGGCAGCGGAATGCTCGGAATGCTTTTCCCTTTCCTCATCATTATTGTCTTCTATTTCTTCCTCATTCGCCCGCAGATTAAAAAGCAAAAGGAGCAGCAAAAATTTGTTGAAAGCCTGCGTGAAGGCATGGAAGTCATTACCAATTCGGGTATTATCGGACGAATCACTAAAATTGATGGCCCGGTTGTTCGGCTTATGGTGGATGAAAAAACATTTATCCGCGTTGTTAAGTCGTCCATTCAGGGCGAATATAAAGGAGCGTAAATCTTTGACTAAAATTCAGACCTACGCTGTATTTTTTGGACCTTGGATTGCTGGAGATTCACATACAAAGTATTGATTTTCAATTATTTGTGCTAAAGTCTTCAGCAATCCAGCCCTGAGAGCCGAAACACAATTGAATCAAAACCAAACCAATGATGATGATCCGAAAACAATTTCCCACGTTCGTTTGCTTGATTGCGTTTGCACTTTTACAAGGTGCTTGTATGCGCAACACAACGCTCCGAGTGCTCCAGCCCGCTCAGATGACCCTGCCGGAGCACATTACCACCGTCGCGGTGGTGGATCGCAGCAAACCATCCAACGGGTGGTCCAATTTTTTTGAGGGTCTGCTCACGGGCGAACAAATCGGGCAGGATCGCCGGAGCCGCCAAACCGCTGTGGATGGACTCACGAATGCACTCACCCGAACCCCGCGTTTTCAAGTTAAAAGTACTGGCATTGAAATGACCGGGAGCAAATCCGGCGGACGTATGCCCCCAGCCATGGAATGGGCTGAGGTGGAGAAAATCTGCCGGGATTATGGCACAAATGCCGTGGTAACCATCGAGTCGTTTGATTCCGACAACGCGCGTAGTTCCCGCCCGGTGGCCGAGACCAAAAAGGATAAAACCGGCAAAAAATATACCGTCACAACCTACCGTTCGCAGCAAAGAACCAGTGTCCGGATTGGTTGGAGGCTCTACGACCCAAAGACCAAAATCATCCTGGATGAATACGTCACGGACGATTACCTGGAACGAACCGGCAGCGGCACCACCGACCGGGCTGCACTCAACAACCTGCCTGCACAAGTGGATGTGACCCGGGATGTGGCCTACAACGTGGGCATTGAATATGGCGCACGCATCGCTCCGATTTACGTCAACATCAGTCGCGCGTATTACCACAAGGCCAAAGGCTACAAGGGGCAGATGAAAAGTGCCGCCCGGCATCTGCAAGATCGCGATATAGAAAAAGCGACGGGACTTTGGAAACGCGTCATCGCACTTTCGGCTACCACGAATCGGAAGGCCGCCGGACGCGCAGCCTACAACATGGCGGTTGCCTCCGAAATAAGTGGGAACCTGGATCTAGCCCTTGAGTGGGCCAACAAAGCCTATCAAACATACGGAAACAAAAAAGCGCGCGAGTACATCAACACCATCAAACGCCGTCAAAATGATGCCCGGAAGGTGGATGCGCAGATGCCGGGTAAACGCGTCTGAACTATGATTTGGTGGATTGGTGATTGGTGATTGGTGGATTGGTGATTGGTGGATTGGTGATTGGTGGATTGGTGGATTGGTGGATTGGTGGATTGGTGATTGGTGGTTTGGTGATGGGTGGATTGGTGGATTGGTGATGTTCGAAAATAGTTGACAAGAGTTGAGTTTATGACAACTCGAAAACAATACAAAGCCATGGTACCCAGATACTTACTCACTTTTGTTTGCCTGATTCTTTGGCTCCTTACGTTCAGTTTAGGGGCTTTTGTGGATACCAATCCAATCCGTGCAAACCTCTCTAAGGAATTCAATTTCAGTGATTTCCTGTTCGTGGTATCGGCCTGGATACCGACCAATCTGGGTATTCTATCCGTTTTGGCGGGCTTGAGTGGCGCACTTTGTCGCTCTTTGCTGCGAAGTCTGGAAATTGGGGTGGAGCAAATTCGGCCACAAAAAGAAGGCTCCCGGATTCTTGGAGGCGGGATTGCAGGATTGCTTTTTTACCTCGCCTTAATGGCTGGCGCTTATCTTTTAATGGAAAATCCTTTCGAAACGACTACTAAAGAACAGTATTTCCGTGTGGCGGGTGTGGTATCCTTTATCGCATTTCTCGCTGGATTTCGTCCGGATTTATTGAGAAGGGTGATAGATAAGTTGCCGGGGTTTTGAGGGGGGGATTTTACAAAACCCAGCCAACCGAAATTCAATTCCGATTGGCTGGGTTAAGTTCTTATACAAGACACATCAAATTATTCAACGCTTGCCCCGGGTTTTACAGATAGGTGTAAAACCATAAAGGCGCGTTCTTTTGAAGCTGCTGCATGAAGATCCTCTAAAAATCGAGGATGATTAGCCTTGAAATATTCAAAATTTATAATGCCTTTTTGTGTCAGGTATTTGATGCGTTTTGTATCCAACACCAAAGCGAAAGATTGATTATCCTTGGGATAAATTTTTCCAACCCTAAGTAATTCTGAGTATTCATCTCGTTTTGCATCATCAAATCTAAGGAATAAACCTGTTTTATCATCATATAACCCAAAATTCAATCTTTGTTCAGCATAATACTCAAAAATCGACAGGTTCCCCAACTTGACAAAAGATGACATGATATAGGCGAAGTTATCAACATCCCAACCATCTATTTTATCTTCACGCAAGTGACTGGGGATGGACAGGCTACCAAAGTCAAAGTAATATTCTGGCGTGATTCCCTTTTCGGATACAGTGTAAATCGTGTCGTTAAATGGCGGACTGAACCATAAAGAGCCAGATGAACGAGATAAGAATCCAGTAAATTCATAGGCCATCCCTTCAAATTTTTCATCATAGGGCACTAAACGTTTGGTCAGATTCCCTTTTTCATCATAGAAAACAAGGTGAAACCTTTTTGAAATATCACTTGCGCCGTATTCATTGTACACAACATAATTACCGCTTCTCAACAATTCTACATTTTCTCCATACATCCCATTAGGAAGAATTGATCTCAAGTCGCCTTGCAAACCATAACGTTTGAATGAAAGTTTGCCAGCATCAAGACCAATAATCTCATCCCCCATATTACTCAAGCAAATATCATTTAAGCCGCCATAACCTTCGACTTGTGTCTCGCTATAGTGCCCTATACTTCCGGTATAATTTCCGGTAAGGCTAAAAGACCAAATGTTTTGAAAATCTGTTGCATTATCTAAAACAAACAATTGGTCGCCAGAATACACGACATCTTCAATTCCTCGAATCTCATGCAAAGCATTAGACTCAAGAGTGGTATATCCTTCCAAACTAAAAAAGTCCGCCAACTGCTGCTTTGAAGCTCGACTCTTCACTTCAACAGAATGAAAACTGGAAGAACTGTTGTCTTGAGTTGTTTTACACGCGCCGAAAAAGCATGCTACCACACAAGAACAAATTAAAAGCAAAAGTTTGATTTTCATGATACTATTAAAAATTTAAAGGTTTTGGATGTAGGCCTTACTCGCCCGCGCATGCGGGACAAGGGTTTTCATCACAAGTGTGTGGACCTGTTTGACAACTGTTACCATACGTGCAGCGTTTGCCATTGTCATCCACACACAATAATTGTACGGGTTGACGGTTACTTGCTACCATAAAATCAGCTATTCCTGATTTTTTTTCTAGCACACTTTTTCCCGTAGCTGCGAAAATGCCAGCGAAAAAGAGAACTACCGCAACCACTGAAAATTTTATCATTGTTTGCATGATATGTGATTTTTTGTTTAAGAGAATTTAAAACAGGTTTAGGATTTGGAATTATTTTGAAGTGCCACATTCGGAAGACCCACTCGGACAATAATTGTCTACGCAATTTTGCTGCCCCGAGATGCATCTAGCTCCGTAAGATGAAGTAGTCGAACTACCCGTTCTACAACAAGTCATCTGGAGTGGCTGTTTAGAAGGTGCCACTCCTTTTATTGACCTGAAGTGCCACATTCGGAAGACCCACTCGGACAATCATTCTCTACGCAATTTTGTTGCCCCGAGGTGCATCTAGCTCCGTAAGATGAAGTAGTCGAACTACCCGTTCTACAGCAAGTCATCTGGAGTGGATGCTTAGAAGGTGCCAATCCTTTCAATGAATAACAATATTCTTCAATCGCCGACTTTGAAACCAAATGACTATTCTTAGTAGAAAGTATGAAGTTCATTAGAAGAAGGACAATTGCTGTCAAGAGCAAATAATTGATTGTTTTTTTCATGTTTCAAAAGTTTTAAAATTTAATTTGTAAGAATTGACAAAGGTATGATCTCATTAAATTATGAAACAAGAGACAAAATCTGACAATTTTGGACATAACTACATAATACAGTAGCTTACCAATTCAGATTTGAAATAGTTAAATTGTAAGTGGAGGAGTTCCAAAAGTTTCATAAATTAACCTTTGGAACTTGGGAGCAAGAGGACATTGAGGAATTACGAGACCTTCTCGAATACACCATCGTCGTAGGGTTCGTACATGTATATTATATTCTTGAGCAACTGCTTCATGGGTTTTTATTGGAAGAATTAAGTGCTCGTAACTTTCCGTATCAATAAAATTTCTGGAACGATCTGAGTCGATTATTTTAATTTTGGTGTCCATATTAAATTTATTTAAAAGTGTTCGATGGTTTTTGTTTTATGCCCATAAAATAGGACGCATATCTTCATAACTACTTCACAACATTAATCAAAGGTAGGTTTACTTAGAGTTGTGGAACAAGGACAAAGTATACGGTATCAATACAGGCAGAATATTGTTTCGTTGGACTTACCCTAAACGCACTGATGAGCTATTAACGCGCGGGATTGTCAGTTTTAACATCCCCCCTACAACAAATACTTCCCCACAATTGGCATCCTTCTGCCCATTCCAAAAGCTTTGGTACTAATCCGGAGCACCGGCGCGGCTTGTTCTCGCTTGAATTCGTTGATGTTCACCATGCACAAAACGCGCTTCACCAAAGCTTCGTCGAATCCCATGGCAATCAGTTCGCCGGGACCTTTTCGGCATTCTATGTATTGGTAAAGCAGGGGGTCGAGCACTTCGTAGGGCGGGAGACTGTCGGAGTCTTTTTGGCCGGGACGAAGTTCGGCGGAAGGTGGCTTGGTAATCGTGTTTTGGGGCACTACTTCCGACTCCCGATTGAGATACTGCACCAGCGCATAAATCTCTGTTTTATACACATCCCCGAGTACGGAGATGCCGCCACACATATCGCCGTACAGGGTTCCATAGCCGACGGACATTTCACTTTTATTGGTGGTATTCAGCAAGATATGGCCGAATTTATTGCTCATCGCCATCAAAAGCACCCCTCGCACACGGGCCTGGATATTTTCCTCCGTGACGTTGAAAGGCTGCCCTTCAAACTGCGGAGCCAGGGCCGTTTCAAAGGCATCATACATCGGTTTGATGGGGAGAATATCGTATTGAATGCCGAGGTTTTCGGCGAGGGTCTTGGCATCGTCAACCGAATGCCCGCTGCTGAATTGGCTGGGCATGAGCAACACTCGAACGTTTTCAGCGCCCAAAGCCCTGGCTGCCAGCACGGCGGTCACCGCAGAGTCAATCCCGCCAGAAAGTCCAAGAATCGCCTTTTTAAAGCCTAATTTTTGAAAATAATCCCGAATCCCGACCACCAGCGCATCGTGAATGAGCTGAACCTTGTCTTTGGAATTTTCCCTGGAAGTACCTAATTGCGCTTTGGAGGCCTGCATCACTTCTTCCAAATCGTAGGTTCGCAGGCATTCCTCGAAATAAGGCATCTCGTCGAACACCGTAGCATCGGGGGATAACACCAGGCTGCCGCCATCAAAAATCACGTCGGTTTGTCCGCCCACCTGGTTGGCGTAGAACATCGGGATTTTGTACCGCTCCACATTGACCTTGGCAATTTGAATCCGGGTTTCGGCGTGTGCGTAATTAAATGGCGACGCCGAGAGGTTGAGGATAAAATCCGGCTGCTCGTGCATCATTTCGTCGAGCGGACAAATTGTGTACAAGGGGTTTTCGTTGCCCACATTCCAGATGTCCTCGCAGATGGACAAGGCGATGCGTTTGCCCTTGAATTCAACCGTTTTAAACTCGGTCGCGGGTTCAAAATAGCGGTATTCGTCAAAAATATCGTAGGTCGGCAACAAGGCCTTGTGCTGGATCCCAATCACTTCGCCATTGTATAAAAAGTAGGCGGAATTGTACAGATCTTTACCTGCTGCAACGGGATTTCGGGTAGGCGAACCTACCACAATACCGATGCCTTGACTTACGGCTCGGAGTGCATCCACAGATTGCTGGCAGCGGCGGATGAAGTCGTCAAATTCAAAAAAATCGCGGGCCGGGTAGCCACAAACGGCGAGTTCCGGGAAACAAATCAGGTCGGATTGCTGGCTTTTGGCAGTTTCCACTGCGGCCAGCATTTTGGCGAGGTTTCCCTCGAAGTTGCCGATGTGGAGATTTAATTGGGAAAGGCTAATGCGCATTGATTGGATTGTGTTTGTCTAAAGTGTGGCACACCTCGAAGGTGTGCCACACTTAATTAATTATCCCTCCACGAAGTACATATCAATTTCGCCCTTGTTCTTGGCCGAGATTTTACCTCGATAATGGCAGGGGAAATACTCTTTAACGCCCAAATAGGCGTCTCCGGAAATATTGATGCGGCCGCCTTCTCCCGCTTGTTCGATGCGCGCGGCGATGTTTACCGTATCGCCCCAAATGTCGAAAGCGAATTTTTTGGAACCAACCACCCCTGCGACAACCGGTCCGCGGTGAATCCCGATCCGGGCATCGAAACGCGGCAGGCCTTGTTTCTGGCGAATGGAATTCCATTCAAAAAGCCAGGCCTGCATATCTTTGGCAGCCGCCACCATGTCGCGGAGTTGGGCACCACCGCCATCGGGCAGACCACCGGCACACATGTAGGCATCGCCAATGGTTTTGATTTTTTCGAGGTTGTATTTCGCCATGATTTCATCAAATTTTTGAAAACAGGTGTCCAGCTCGTTTACCAGTTGTTGCGGCGTTAGTTGCTCCGCAATCTGGCTAAACCCAACAAAATCAGCGAATAAAACGCTCACATCCTCAAAATACCGCGCCTTGGTTTTGCCTTGTTTTTTAAGCTCATCGGCCACTAAAGAGGGGAGAATATTGAGCAAAAGGTTTTCCGAACGTTGTTGCTCCTCTCGAATCGTTATGTTTTTTTCTTTCAAAACGCGTGCATTTGTACGCGCGCGCACAAAACTTACCGTCGCCCCAGCCGCCAACAACAGCAAAACGCCCATGATGGCATAATTGAATTTGCGATTGCTTTCGGCCTCTTTCAATGCGAGGTTTGCGTTGGCAACTGCCAAAGAATCCATGCCACGACTAAAAAAAACCGAATCCAGCAGTACGCGCTGTTGAATCAACAGCATAGCGGTCTTCATTTGTTCCTCGGTCATCAGATCCAATTCCGCTTTTTGCGCCGCTAATTGGGCTTGCAAAGCTTGACTTTCCGCCACGAGTTTGGTCTCTTTATTGCGCGATTGCGCTTGGGTTTCAACCAGTTGTTTTTGGACAGCAGCTGTTTTGCCGATATTTTTGGCCGCCGCAATCTGTTGATCCAGCTCGGCTAAATCACGACTTTTACCTGCCCGTTCGGCAATGGTGCGAAGGTTTTCCAGATTGTCCAGAATCAGCGTTTTGTTCGTACTTCGAGTGTCCCGAAGGATTTTTAAACTCTGTTCAAAGGGGGACGCGGCCTTGCGTTTACCACCGAGCAGCATGGCTTTTCCTTCCCGATTGAGCGCGTTTGCTCGAAGTTCGGGCAGTTTTAATTTGGAAGCCAAGCGCCCTGCATCTTCGGCAGAATTAATAGCTTTTGAATAATCGCCCGCATAAACATGCGCATCTGCAAGTTCGAGGAGCAATTCGACCCGCTGCACAGATTCTGCTCCGCGCAATTGTTGTTCCAACTGGGCAACTTTTTCTGGTTGGGCTATCAGGCCGGACGTTGTCCCCCAAAAAACCAAGACAAATAAGACTGTTTTAAAAATCTGGTGCACGATTGTTTACTTTAAAAGTGGAACTTGGTTTTTGAAGGCTTGAACTCCTCTCTCTTACTACAAGGATACTGCCAAACTGTTCAATGGCCCAACATTTCAGGTTCAATGGGGCGTTTCGCTAGTCCCAAAGGCGCGTAGTGCAATTTCAAGCCTGCGTCACCGCCAGAATTAAAATACACCAGTCGAATGCTATGCCATCCTTTTTGTAAAAACACGATGCCAGATTTTTCAAGCATGCCGTGGTCGCCATCGTTGTCCACAACGGTTACGCCATCAATGCCCAAGATCGAGCCATCATCCGATTCCAGCCAAAATTGGTAGCCGCCTGTGTTGGGCACTTGGATGTACCCGCGCCAAAGCATGCCACATTTTTGTTTCAGGCAATGCGGATCGAGTGAGATGCTGCGCACATCATCTGCTTTCTCCAGAAAACCGCGCAGCACGGTTTCAGAACTGTAGTTTCCACCTTCCACACTGCGCAGTTCGGCGCGCAATCCAGCTTCTGGAGGACGCAGCAGATTGATCGCGGGAAGGGTTCTGAATGTTTTTACCTCAACAGAATCCGATTTGCTGGCGAGTAATCCTGCCTTAAACGCCCTTGCTTTAATCGTACCGGCCAAGGGTGGTGAAAATGGTACCGTGTACGTAAGGGAGGATTCCACAGGCTCCTTGCCATCCGTGGTGTATCGGAGCGTGGCACCCGGGGTAGTCGTGTTAATCGTTACGGTTGGGCTAGCCGTTTCTGGATCATAATTCACTACCACCGTTGGTTTGGCGACAAAATCTCCATATCCACTGATTTTCACGGCAAAAGCGTGATCAGATTCGATCTTGTTCGGATTGTATTCCGGCAGGGTAATGACCACATTGCCCCCTATATTTTCCGTTTTGAGTTTTTCTTTTGTGGCTAAAAACACCACTTCGGTACCTGTTGCCGGCAGTTGCATGCCTTTTAAAACCAGTTTTCGATTGTCTGGATAACGCGGAAAAATGGCATATACCGACTTGTTTTTGGGATTCCAGGTAAAAAACACCTCTTTCACCGCAAAGCCAGGATCTGGGTCAATAGTTTCTTTAAGCATTGGATCCACCCCCATTTTAACAGCCTCCTCACCGGGTTTCCAATCGCGGCGGCCCGCGCTCCATTGCACCGATGTACGCCAGCGACGGGTATTGTAAATCGCTTCGCCGTTCACATTCAACCATTTACCGATTTCAAACAAACGATCCTGCATGATGGGCGGTATTTTCCCGTGGGCATCCGGGCCAATATTAAGCAGGAAATTTCCCCCACGCGACACCTTATCCACCAAATGCAACACCAGCGATTGCGCCGAATTGTAATCCCAAAGATCTTCATGGCGATTGTATCCATACGAATCGCCCATACCCCGACTTTCTTCCCAGGCATGATCTTCAAAATCCAGATTTGGTTGATACTCAGGCGTATATACACCACCGTGGCGGAATCTTGAATCACTTCCCCAGCGGTCGTTGGTCACCACACGATCCCGCACGGCGCTTTCCGAATACAACCAACGCAGAAATTTCGGCGTCTGCCACACCTCCGAAGAGGCATCCCAATCGCCATCGGACCAGACGACCCAGGGTTCGTAGCGCTGCACCACTTCGTACAATTGAGGCATGGCGTGCTGGGCGGCATATCGGGCGCGATCTTCTTGCCAGAGCGGGTTGTACCATTCATACAATGAAAAATACAGTCCGGGTTTGACCTTGGTTTTGTTCAATGCGGTAAAAAGTTCGCCCAATAAATCCCGCCCGGAGCCACGCACTTCTGAATTCCAGGGAATCCCCCAGGTTCGGTTGGCTTCCTCGTTTGGCCAAAGACAAAAGCCATCGTGGTGTTTGGAAGTCAGCACGGCATATCTTGCCCCGGAGCGCTCGATGAGCTTAGCCCAATCGTCCGGATTGTAGAGTTCGGCTTTGAATTCGTCGGCCAATTCGTAATAACTGCGACTGCCGTAGTGGAGTTCGTGGTATTGGCGGACTTTCCCATTGTGCGCATTGGTTTCGAGGGAATGTTGGTACCATTCGGCGTAATTGCCTTTGGCGGTAAAAGCCGGCACTGAATATACGCCCCAATGGATAAAAATCCCGAATTTGGCATCCAGCCACCAATCAGGGGTTGGCCTTGAATCCAGGGATTCCCAGTCGGGTGTATAAACTTTTTGAGCCGAAAGGCTGAGGGAAAACAGGAGTAAAAAAGGGAAAAATAAGGAACGCATACCTTTAGTTTAAATGGTTTTGAATACAAATTGCGGCTGCAAAGTATTTGATTTTTGTCAAAATTTGCCAAAAACAGCCCGCAGGGCTTGTCCCCGGTGCCGATCAAAGTGTTCGCTCAAAAAGTCAAGCATTTGAAGCCAATTGATCAAACCAATCCTTGGATGCCGATACACTGCTTTGTCCTGCAATTCCGGCGGCATAGTTTCGAAAAATGTAGTCCAATCTGCGCGAATTTTTTGCCACTGGGCCTGGGTTTCGGCAAAATCTGCGCTGTCTGGAATGCGCTCGGCGCTGGCAGATTTAGGGGCGCTGAATTTGATAGGACTTCGGAGTGTAACGCGCAGCAGCAGCATTTTGAGCGGTGTCCAAAACCCCGATTTTTCGACTTTGGGGTTAAAACCCAGCTTTTTGCGAATGTAAGCGCGGGAATTTTCCTCCACCAAAATCAAATGGTGCAAGGTTTGCATGGCTGACCAGCCCCCGTCTGCCGGTTTTCGATTGAGCAAATCGTGACTCAAAGGGGCCAGCTCCTGCAACAGTGCATTTACCTTAGCGGAATAGCGGGCATTTGCGGCAAGTATTTTATCCTGCATACTAGAAAAATTGATGGTGTGAAGGTAGTCTGTTCCCGAATATCCCTGGCCCAAAAGTCTTTTGCTACCTTTGCGTTTCAAAATTCGATCATACCATCCGCACCATGCAGACATTTACTACAAAAAAATATATTAACGTGTTCCTCGGCCTTGGCAGCAACGTCGGGAATCGCGCTTCCAACCTACACGAAGCCATCCTTTTGATCGAAAAAAACATCGGCAAAGCGGCCAAAAAAAGCCACGTGTACGAAACGCAGCCATGGGGAGAACCCAATCAGGATGCCTTTATGAATCAAGTGATTATGATCAACACAACCCTTGATCCACGGGATTTGCTCGACAAAATCAGCCGCATCGAACGGGAACTTGGCCGCGAAAAAAAGGAAAAATGGGGCCCTCGGGTTATAGACATTGACATCCTGTTTTACGGCAAACGAGTGATCCGCGACAAGGGGCTGGAAATTCCACATCCTGAACTGCACAAACGCGCTTTCGTGCTGGTGCCCATGATGGAAATTGCGCCGGAATTTGAACATCCTGTGCTCGACAAACAAATTGATGATCTCTACATGAATTGTGGCGACGACTCTGACGTGGTCATGATGGATTATTAGAGACTTGTTGCCAAAAGATATTCGTGGAAAACGTTCAAGAGCCGCAGGCTAACCATCATTTCATCGCTATTGAGGGCAATATCGGCGCGGGCAAGACGACGCTTTGCCATCAATTGGCCGCGCGTTACGGCTGTGCATTGGTGCTGGAGCAGTTTACCGACAACCCTTTTTTGCCGCCGTTTTATGAGCAGCCGGAGCGTTACGCGTTCCCCGTGGAGTTGTTTTTTATGACCGAGCGCCACAAGCAATTGCAGGAACATTTTGGCCAGCCAGACCTTTTTCGCTCGTTTACGGTGGCGGATTATTTTTTCGTAAAAACGCTACTATTTGCGAAAAACAACCTGAGTGAGGAGGAATTTCGCTTATTCCAACAGCTTTTTTTGGTTTTGAATGCCACGTTCCCCAAGCCTGACTTGTTGCTTTATTTACACCGCCCGGTAGAGGTTTTGATGAAACAAATCAAAAAACGCGGCCGGGATATTGAGCGGAATATTTCGGCGGAATATCTGACGGAAATCCAGGAGGCCTATTTTGATTATCTTAAAACGGAAACCGAAACGCCCGTGCTCATTCTCGAACTCGGAGAGGCAGATTTTCAGCAGGACAAGCGGGTGTTTGATCAAATTGCAGGTGTGATTCAAAAGGTGCATAAGCCAGGAATGCAGTTCATACATATTTGATTAACTGTTCAGAAAAGTGTGGCACACCTTTCTGAACACTCCACAAAAAAAGCGGTGACCTGTTCGCACAGGCCACCGCTTCAATATTTACAATTCCTTAAAATCAAACCAGATCAAAACGATCCAGGTTCATCACCTTGTTCCAGGCCGCCACAAAATCTTGCACAAATTTTGCCTGGGCATCTTCGCAGGCATACACTTCCGCAAGGGCGCGAAGTTCTGAGTTCGACCCAAAAATCAGGTCAACGCGGGTGCCTGTCCACTTCAGTTCGCCGGTAACGCGATCTCGGCCCTCAAACTGATCTTGAGCCTCTGAAGTTGCAGCCCATTTCGTGCCCAAATCAAGCAAGTTTACGAAAAAGTCGTTGCTAAGTACCTCCGGGCGATTGGTGAATACGCCGTGTTTGGAATGATCAAAGTTCGCGTTCAAAACACGCATACCGCCCACCAGCACCGTCATTTCAGGTGCTGTCAAGGTCATCAGTTGCGCTTTGTCCACGAGCATTTCTTCTGCAGCCATGGTGTATCTGGCCTTAGCATAATTCCGGAATCCGTCTGCAAGCGGCTCAAGCACCGCGAAAGATTCCACATCCGTTTGCGCTTGAGAAGCATCCGTGCGGCCGGGCGTAAAGGGCACCGTGATTGTAAAGCCCGCATTTTTTGCAGCTTGCTCAATGCCTGCGCAGCCGCCCAACACGATCAAATCAGCCATTGAAACCTCTTTGCCAACCGAAGCACTGTTGAAGGAAGCCTGGATATTTTCCAGTTTTTCCAGCACCTGTGCCAGCTGAGATGGGTTATTCACCTGCCAGTACTTTTGTGGGGCAAGGCGAATCCGCGCACCGTTTGCACCGCCGCGCTTGTCGGAACCACGGAAAGTGGAGGACGATGCCCAGGCAGTAGAAACCAATTGGCCAATGGTCAATCCTGTGGCCAAAATTTTAGCTTTTAAGTCTGCAATATCTTGGTTGTCAATAAGTTGGTGCGTAACTGCTGGGACCGGATCTTGCCAGATCAGTTCTTCCGCGGGCACTTCAGGACCGAGGTAACGAGCAATTGGCCCCATATCACGGTGCGTCAATTTGAACCAGGCCCGAGCGAAGGCATCCGCAAAGGCATCTGGATTCTCGTGAAAACGTTTGGAAATCGGGCCGTAAATCGGATCCTCTCTCATGGAAAGGTCGGTCGTCAGCATCGTTGGTGCGTGACGTTTCGCGGGATCGTGTGCATCTGGAACCGTACCGGCACCCGCGCCCCCTTTTGGTTTCCACTGATGTGCACCAGCAGGGCTTTTGGTCAATTCCCAATCGAAACCGAACAAGTTGTCAAAATAATTATTGCTCCATTTCGTAGGCGTGATGGTCCAGGCACCTTCAAGACCGCTGGTGATGGTGTCTCCAGCGTTTCCTGTACCGAAAGTGTTTTTCCAGCCTTGGCTTTGCTCTTCAATGCTCGCGCCGGCAGGTTCTTTACCAATGTACGGGCCAGGATCTGCGGCACCGTGGGTTTTGCCGAAGGAGTGTCCGCCAGCAATCAGCGCCACCGTTTCTTCGTCATTCATCGCCATGCGCGCGAAAGTCTCGCGGATATCGCGGGCAGCAGCAAGTGGATCTGGATTTCCGTTTGGGCCTTCTGGATTGACATAAATCAAGCCCATCTGAACAGCACCGAGGGGATTTTCAAGTTCCCGGTCGCCGGTGTAGCGTTTATCGCCCAACCATTCTGTTTCTGCGCCCCAGTAGATGTCTTCTTCAGGCTCCCAGACGTCTTCCCGACCGCCAGCAAATCCAAAAGTTTTGAAACCCATGGATTCGAGGGCGCAATTGCCCGCCAGGACCATCAAGTCAGCCCAGGAAATTTTCCGGCCGTATTTCTTTTTAATCGGCCAAAGCAGCAAGCGCGCCTTGTCGAGGTTTGCATTGTCCGGCCAGCTGTTAAGTGGCGCAAAACGCTGCGTACCGGAGCCTGCGCCGCCACGACCGTCCGCAATGCGGTAGGTACCAGCGCTGTGCCAGGCCATGCGAATAAAAAATGGTCCGTAGTGCCCGTAATCGGCTGGCCACCAGTCTTGTGAACTGGTCATCAGGTCGAAAATGTCTTGTTTGAGGGCTGCCAGATCCAGTTTTTTAAACTCCTCAGCGTAGTTGAAATCCGTTCCCATTGGATTGGTCAGGGAAGAATTTTGACGGAGGATATTCAGTTTCAGCAAATTTGGCCACCAGTCGCGATTTCTGGTGCCGCCGCCTGCGCCCTGCTTTAAAGACCCATTTTGGAAAGGGCATTTGCTTTCACTGTTAACGTCGTAGCTTGTTCCGTGTGGGGACGTGTGTGTAGTGTTGTTATTATCCATGTTGCAATTTTTTTTGTTGTCAAAAGCGAAGATTGCGCAAATTGTTCAGATGATTTGGATGATTTTCATCATCATTTTACCTGAGGTTTGTCGAACAAGTCAGAAGGCATTTTAAGGAAGAAACTTGCTTTAAAATCCAAATACCTCTTCTAGGCTCAGCTCTACCACTTTCCCGATTTTTTGGAGATATTTGAAATCCACGCGATCTCGTTCACCCAAAACCAGCCAGGTGTATCGGCGGCCTTTGATGTGTTGTTCTTGGTAAAGTATTAAATCAGCTGCTTTGGCTTTTTCAATATTGCGGTAAATGTCTTCGCGCAAATCTCGATTGGCAAAACCCCGGTCGCGGCTGCTGCGCCAGGCCCAGTAAAGATCCGCCTGATTGATGCGCCCTGCCGAAATTTGTTTCAACACCCCTTGTCGGGCATGTTCCATTTGCGGGAGCGAGGCGGGCATTTCTTCCAAAATAGCCTGAAAAGCTTCCACAGCATCCCGTAATTTGTCGGGCTGAGTGCCCACATATCCTTGCAGCCAATGCGCCCTGTTTTTCTTGGGCGGGCTGCCAGCATGGACATACGCGGAGTACGCCAGGGCCTTGGATTCACGGATTTCCTGAAAAACAATACTGGAAAGTCCGTACCCAAAATACTGGTTGTACCATTCTGAAAAGACGTATTCTTCGAGGTTAAACTTGGGGGTGCCTTTCGATAACATCAACAGCTCGATCTGCACAGAAGGGAAGTTCACGAAGTAAACCAGGTCCTTTTTTACACTGATTTCAGGGTACTGCTGTGCCGGCAAAGGTTTTTTCGGCGATTCGTTCATGGGATGAAGTGTTTTAATCACTTCTGCCACTTTTGTAGTGTTTCGCGGACCAAAATAGAACACTTCGTGTTCAAAAAGCTGCAAATCCATCAACAAATCGGTCAATTCCGAAGGTTTAAGGGCTTGCAGTTCCTCGGCGGGCAATTTGTTCGTAAACGGGTTTTTAGGCCCGTGTTTGGCATAATTCGCCATGCCTTTTGACAAAATTGTCCGCTTATCTTTTTTGTTGTTTTCCCGGCGTTGAAGCATGTCCGCCACGAGATTGCTCAGCGCTTCGGGATTGGGCTGTGCATCGGCCAGTAGCTGTTCCATAAGCGCAACTGCCTCCTCAAACGATTCATCCAATCCCGTGAGCGAGCAGAAAAAATGCTCCTCGCGACACTCGGCCCCAAAACTCACCCCGAGCCGGTAAAAGGCTTGTTGGATTTCCGTCGGACTTAACTTGGATGTGCCCAAAAAAGGCATGTAGCCTGCAAGAATCGCCAAACGACGATCACTCAGCTTGCCCATATCAAAGCTGTAGTGCAGACGGAACAGTTTGCTTTTCCGATCCTGCACCAGGCGCAGATTATGCTTTTTTGAAAGGGCTTTTTTCTTGATAACCTTTTTAAAATCAACAAATTGCGGCGCAACCTCCTGAGTTTCCCACTGCAAAAATTCCTGTGCAAAACCCGAAGCGCCTTCCCGATTTACTTCAATCGGGGTAATCTGCGGCTTTTCTACTTTCATCACGCTAGGGTCGTCGCCCGTGTGTTTATAGACCACTGCGCAGTTGTCGTCCTGAAAGTTTTTTTGCGCAAAAGCGACCAGTTCAGCCTTGGTAACTTTAGCCAGTTTTTTCCAACGGCGTACCACGGTCGACCATTCCACACCCAAAACATAGGCATTGGTAATGGCATTGGCTCGGCCCTGATTTTTTTCAAACGCCCTGATTTCGGTCAACTTCATGTCTTTCAACACGGCTTCCAAAAGCCAGTCTTCAAATTCGCCCCGACGCAACTTGCCGATTTCGCGCAGCAGAATTTGCTCTACTTCCTCCAGCGATTGCCCTTCACGTGGTTTGGCCATCAAAAGCAGGGAGGAGAAATCCTCATATACCCGAGGGTAGGCATAGGCTTCCAGCAATTGCTGTTGCTGCACGATATTCAGATCAAAAAGGCCGGCCTGGTAATTGTGTAAAATTCCGGCCACTAAAGGCAGCAACAGGGCGGTTTCTTCAGATTTCGCTCCCGGTAGCCGCCAGCCCATTTCCACCCAGGGCGATTCCTGTCCCCATACTTCCCGATGTGTTCGAACAGCCAACTCTGCTTGCGGTTCGAACTTAAATTTGGGCACTTCTTTTTGCTCAAATTTCCCAAAATACCGCTCCGCCAAGCGCACCGCATCTGCCGGATCAAAATCGCCGGACATAATGATGGCCATGTTGTTGGGCACGTAGTAGGTATCAAAAAACTTGTAAATATTGGTCTGGGACGGGTTTTTCAGGTCTTCGCCACGCCCGAGGGTCGTTTGGGTGCCATAAGGGTGGCTGGGCGTCAGCGATTCCTGCATCGCCTTGAGCGTCTTGCGGAAATCCTTGTCCTGACTAATGTTGTATTCCTCAAAAACCGTTTCTAATTCCGTGTGGAAGAGGCGCAAAATGGGTCGGCGGAAACGCTCACTTTCGAGCGCAAACCAACGTTCCAATTCATTAGATGGAATATCGTTGACATACACGGTTTGTTCCACCCAGGTGTAGGCGTTGGTGCCTTTTGCACCCATGACACTCACCAGTTTATCATATTCATTGGCCGCCGCAAACTGTGCCGCTTCGAAGCTCAAACGATCAATTTCGGCATACAAATCCCGCTTTTTTTCCGGGTTTTGCTCCGCACGGTGCTGCTCAAAAAGCAGTTCAATCTCGTCCAAAATCGCTTTTTCCTTCACCCAATCCAGGGAGCCGAGCCGGTCGGTGCCTTTGAACATCATGTGTTCAAAATAATGCGCCAGGCCAGTGGTATCCGCAGGGTCGTGCTTGGACCCAACGCGCACCGCAATCTCGGTGTAAACGCGTGGCTCTTCTTTATTGATGGTCAGGAAAAGTTTCAGTCCATTGGCCAGGGTGTGCATTTGCACTTGAATGGGATCGCCTGGCGTGGATTTGAATTTGGTTTGTATTGCGGGAACGGTAGTGTAGTTCATAGTTCTTTCAACTAAGCAGCGATTAAAAAGTAAGATGGGTTATTTCCCAAACCTACAAATCCAACAACAGGCTGGTAGGGTCTTCAATGAGGTTTTTCACTTTCACCAGGAAGGTAACCGAGGTAGAACCGTCAATCACGCGGTGATCGTAACTGAGTGCGAGGTACATCATGGGGCGAATTTTGATTTCGCCATCCACCACCATGGGGCGGTCTTTGATGGCGTGCATGCCCAAAATAGCGCTTTGTGGCTCATTGATAATTGGGGTGCTCATCAAACTGCCAAAAATGCCCCCGTTGGTAATGGTAAAGGTGCCGCCCGACATTTCTTCGAGCGAAAGTTTGCCATCCCGTGCTTTGGCGGAAAGTTCTTTAACTTTTAGCTCAAACTCGGCAAAATTGAGGCTTTCCACGTTGCGAATCGGCGGAACCACCAGACCTGTGGGGGTCGAAATGGCGATGCTGATGTCGGCATAATCGTGGTAAATGATATCGTCGCCATCGAGGGCGGCATTTACGTCGGGCATTTCCATCAGTGCTTTGGCGCAGGCCTTGGCGAAGATGGACATGAAGCCGAGTTTGATTCCGTATTTTTTGACGAAAGCGTCCTGATATTTTTCCCGGAGGGCCATTACAGCGGTCATGTCCACTTCATTAAAAGTGGTCAGCATGGCTGTATTGTTTTTGGCGCTTACCAATCGTTTCGCGATGGTACGGCGCATGCGGCTCATTTTTTCGCGGCGTTCTTCGCGGGTAAAAGGCACAGCGGAAGTGGCCTTCGGTGCGGGTGTTGGTGCTGTGGGAGGAGCTGCCGCAGGTGCGGGAGCGGGTGTTGGCGATGCAGCAGCCTTGGTGGCATCTTCCTTGGTAATGCGTCCATCGCGGCCAGTACCGGCTACATTGGCTGGAGGCACATTGGCTTCGGCCAAAATTTTGGCAGCAGCAGGACTTGGGGTTCCAGTGGCATAGTTGGTCGTCGCTGCCGGGCTTTCCTCCGCCACTTTGGGCGTTTCGGTTGACGCGGGTTTTGAAGTGCTGCTTGCGCCAGCGGCCTCGGTATCAATTTTGGCAAAAAGTGCTCCAACAGGCAAGTCTTCGCCTTCTTTGGCTACCCAGATGAGTTTGCCCGCGCTGTCGGCAGAAAGTTCTTGGTTGGCTTTTTCGGTTTCAATTTCACAAAGTGGTTCGTCCAGACCGACAGTGCTGCCGTCGGGTTTGAGCCATTTTGAAAAAGTAACACTGCTGATGGATTCGCCCAAATTGGGTATTTTCAGTTCGATAACAGGCATTTTCTAGCGAAAAACGATAAAGATGAACAATGAAAGTTGGTGGGTAAATGTTGCTTTGAGGCGCTTAAAGTGCAACACAAAGCATATATTAGGTAATGAGGGTTGTTTCTGAAAAACAGGGGCAAAAGTATGCGTTTGGACAGAATAAAAATTGAAACAAAATGTAGGCGAGGTGGTTCAGCAATCACCCCGACTCAATTTTTATTCGACTTCATTTTATACTGCAACAAAAGCCCGTCGCCGCCTTTTCCTTCGCTGCTGATGAACAAATTCCCTTCCGCATCAAAGGAAATTCCTTCTGGCTGGGGAAGGTTTTTTTTCTCCAAACGCTGCGCGTGTTTGATTTTTCCAGAGGTGTAATCCAATACAACGAGGCGTTTCAGTGCGGTGGAAATGACATATACATCGTTTGAAATCGGATGTAGCGCCACTCCGGAAGGACTGAAAGCGTCTTGTTTTTCGGTTTCCAGATAAGGCACGTAGCGGTTAACCTCCTCAGGATCAATGGAATAGATCGGAGCTTCCAACATTTTTCGGGTTTTCAAGTCAAACGCGAATATATTTCTAGGTATAAAATAATCGGGATCGCCCTTGCAGGCAATCAGTAGTGCATTTCGTTTTGGGTCGTATCCGAGGCCCTCCACATCATCTGATTTTTTGAGGGGCGTTTTGAAGGATTCTACAGAAAATGTGGGGGTATCCCAATTGATAATCCCGAAAAGGTCGCCGTCGCTTTTAATGGCCCAGATTGTACTGTCCACCATTTCTACGCCTTCAAAATCTCCTTTTTCGCGGAAAAGCACCCGCTTGGTCACTACCCCACCCTTATTGGCATCCAGAAAAAACAATTCCCCACGCTCGTCTGCGATGGAAACAAATTGTCCAGTAACCGGTGTGGGGCTTAACCCTGAAATTTCCTTTAGCGCGACATCGGTCAGCGTGAGAACAAGTATGGGGTTCGCCAGATCATAAGGCAATGAATCGGCGGTTACTGCTAAGGGGGGGGCGGGGCTTGGTGAATTATTCTGCGCGTTGCAGAAGCAAAAAACGAACACTGGAAGCACCAGGCCGAGGGCAAGGGTGGGTAGTTTTTGCATAAAAATTAAAAAAAACGGGGTAAAAATGGGGAGCGTGTTAAAGAAAGTGAGGAATAACTCCCCCGCTTAAAATTGAGCGCACACGCGCTCAAAACAGCCCTACGTACCAATGAAACAATAACCTCCAGATCGCGCGGATATTATTTCATCGGTACTTATTCTGAAAAAACTTCAATCTCATGCGATTTTAGCACCAAATCCGTAAATCTGCCCTTGAACTGCGTCGCCCGCACGATGTGGTTGTCAATCCAGTGATAATTGCCCCCGCGCGGTTTTCCAAATAGGATTCCGTGATACTTGAACCCGTGTTTGGTCAGCCAGGCTTCCGTTATACTGCGGTGCGCCTCCGTACGGCTTGTAAAAAAGTAGATGATGTGCCCTTCATCGTGCCAGCGATTGAGCACTTCCAAGGCATCTGGGTAATGTGCCACCGTTCCCATGCGTTCGGGTTCTTCATTGGGCACATCGTCGCAGACGGTTCCGTCAATGTCAATCAGGTAGTTTTTAACATGGGCGGGTAAAACCGGGCTGGCGCGTTGGCCTTTTTCATCAAAGGTCTCGTGAAGTGGTGTATTCGACATAGCAGATAATTTAGTTGGTCAGAACTTAGAAACTAAATCCAACGGATGCCTGAATTACAAAATTGCGGTCGTTGTCATCGCGAAATTTCAGATCCGAGGGGTTAGTGGTAGCCGGGGCCTCAGATTTGGACAAATCCGCTTTGCTGTTCGTAATGTCCGCAAGCCCATATTGAGCACGCACATGAAAATACAGGGCGCGGCTGATGTAAAAAGTAACGCCGCCCACGAGTCCATAATCGAACGTATTGTACAAATTGCCTGAACCTTCCGGGTGGTCAAAATAGGCCCCCATCGTTTTAGGCGTTTCGGAGATAAAAGCATCTGCGCGGACACTTAAAGGCGCTTCGTCGTTGGATTTGGAAGAGGCGCCGCCCGGATCGTCCCTGCGGTAATTGTGGTTGAGGTTAAAAACCAATTCTCTGTTTTGGTTGGCATTGTCGTAAACCTCGTTTCCAAGGGCTGTTTTGCCCGAATATCGCAAAGAACCCTCGCCGGTAGATTGAACCATTACACCTACATAGCCACCGCCTGAAATTTCAAAACTTTTGTAACGGGCATACGCCATGATGGGCAGGTCGAGGTAGGAGTTGTTAACGTTGATGAGGTAGCGTGCATTACCGTTGGTGAGCACGCTACCGTTCGCATGTTTAAAAATCCGGTAAGAGGGTCCTTCAAACGTGTATTTAGACCCGCGTTTGGAGTATATCATTTCGCCACGAAGCCCGAAATTATCCGTGAATTTGTAGCCAAAACTCATCCCGATGTGAAAACCGGTCACGTTTTCCCAATTTTCCAAACTTTCTCCAGCAGCGTTGGTTTCTGCCGGACCCTCAAATCGGGAGAAGTTGAGGCCGGTTTTGAATCCGTATTTAATTTGTGCGTTTGCCGCAAACGTGCCAAAAAAGAGCAGGGAAATCGGCAAAATCAGTTTCAAGGCATTGTCTATTCGTGTCGCCATTTTTGTGTAAGTGTTTGATAATCAATTATAACATCGCGCAGCACTGCTTGGTTGATTACTTTTGCAAACATATCTGCTCAAGCAAAAGCGTCTACGGCTGGCCAAAAGTACAGCATTCTGAAAACCTGCTGCTTGTTACCTTTGCGAAACAGAACGACTTATGCAGTTTTTAAGCTGTTTTTAAGTAGATTCTAAATTTTCTAACCAATACTGAGGTGTTTTTGAACTCAAATGCAATTTTGGTCATTTCAAAATAAGACATTTGTGTCACTCATTTCACTCGATTCATTCAAAATCATAGTTAAACTTCACATGAAAAACTGGCCACTCTGGGAAATATTCATTCGTTCCAAACAAGGGCTTAGCCACAAACACGTGGGTAGCCTGCACGCCGCCGATGCACAAATGGCGCTCGAAAACGCCCGCGATGTGTACTGCCGACGGAATGAAGGCATCAGTATTTGGGTGGTAGAATCCGCCTACATCCATGCTTCCACCGAAGATGTCGAAGCCTTTTTTGATCCTTCCAACGACAAGGTGTATCGTCACCCGACTTTTTACGAGCTGCCTGATGCGGTCAAACACATGTAAGATGCGTACACCTTTATTCGGTCTCCTCGCCATACTTTTTATGGCCAGCGCCTGCCATGATCTTCCAAAGCCAGAAGCCCCTCCGACCACCCCTTTTATTTTTCAGGCACCCGAAACCTTCCCACCTTTTTTTGATCCGATAGACAATCCAACCACCTTGGAAGGGATTGCACTGGGCCGAAAATTGTTTTACGATCCCATTTTATCGGGCGACAATACCCAGGCCTGCGCCGATTGCCACCGTCAGGAGAACGCATTTACCGACCCACGGCCATTTAGTATTGGCATTGATGGGCTGGCTGGCCCGCGAAATTCCATGAGTTTGGTCAACATCGCCTGGCAGCATCGGCTGTTTTGGGATGGCCGGGTGCATGGCTTGGAAGCACAGGCTTTGGTGCCGATTCAGGATCCCCTAGAGATGCATGAATCGCTGGATCAAGCGGTAGCAGAATTACAGGCCCGACCGGATTATACCGAAATGTTTTGGCGTGCATTTGGCACCGAAACGGTAGATACCACCTTGATTGCCAAAGCTTTGTCGCAATTTGAACGTTCGCTGATTTCCTTGAATTCCCGCTACGATCGCTGGAAACTCGGCCTGGACTCCCTCGATAAAAGCGAGATGCTCGGGATGCAATTGTTTTCTGATCCGCTCAAAGGTGGTTGCGCACGTTGCCACTCCTTTGGGGCCATGTTTAGTGATTTTTTGTTTCGAAACAACGGAAAAGAACTCATCCCAACTGATTTGGGACGATTTGCGGTCTCCGGGCTTGCACAAGACATAGGTGCGTTCAAAACGCCCTCCATGCGCAACGTGGAATATACCGCTCCATACATGCACGACGGTCGTTTCGCCACCCTGGAAGAAGTGATGGAATTTTACAATACAGGCTTCCAACTCGGTCCACACACCGATCCGATCATGTTTGAAATGGTAAAAGGCCGCCTGAGCGAGGCTGACAAATCCAATCTTATTGCATTCCTGAAAACGCTTTCCGAACCTGAGTTCCTGAGCAATCCTGCATTTTCAAAACCAGAATAGCCAGCGTATAAGTGCTTGTCTAAAGTTTAGACAAGCACTAAGTTGGTTTTAACTTCACCAACCTTAAGATGGGTCAAAATGGAGTCAATATGTTATCGCTACTTCTTACAATTATTTAACAGTATAATTACATTAAATTTACATAACTCATTGATTTACATCAACTTAATCAAGACTTAAACTACTACTTCTGCCCGCCTGATTTTACCCGTTCTACTTTTGCTGCGTGAAAACTGGTAGCACACCTGAAGGTTCACTTTGGGCTTTGTTTGCGCATACCCTCCCCTTGATCACGCAGAAATTCTAATCTCATCCTTACTTCTACACCAAACTTTTCTATCTATGAAGGTAAATTGCCTCACCTTCAAGGGCCTTTGCTGTGCCCTTGTACTAACTCTTGCGTCCATCGTGACCACTCACGCGCAGCGTGTCAGTGGATCCGTCAAGGATGCAGAAACCAATGAAATGTTGCCAGGAGCAACCATTTCCGTTAAAAATGCTGGACGTGGAACTACCACAGACGGCAACGGCAGCTTCAGCATTGAAGCCCGCGCCGGGGAGACCTTGGTAGTCTCACTGGTAGGGTATGCCGCTCAAAGTGTGCCTGTCGGCGAAAACAACAATCTGAGCATCGCGCTGGTACCCGACAACAAGTTACAAGAAGTCATTGTGACTGCCTTGGGTATTAGCCGGGACAAAAAATCCATCGGTTATGCCGCACAAGAACTCAAGGGCGAAGAGATGACCAAAGCCCGCGAAACCAACATCGTAAACTCCCTTTCTGGTAAAATTGCGGGGGTAACAGTTGTTGGCAACCCTTCAGGCATTGGTTCTTCTTCTCGGATCACCATTCGTGGGGAACGCTCCTTGAACATCAATCGCAACCAGCCGCTTTTTGTGGTGGACGGTGTGCCGATTTCCAATGAACAGCGGGGTTCTTCGGGCAGCAGCTACCAGGAAGCTGACTACGGCAACGGCGCTGGTTTTGTAAATCCTGACGACGTTGAGTCTATCACGGTATTGAAAGGTGCAAGTGCTGCGGCATTGTACGGCTCCCGTGCAAACAACGGTGTTATTTTGATTACCACTAAAACGGGTAAAAACACAAAAGGCATCGGCGTTTCCGTGAATTCTACGGTCACTTTTGAAAATGTCCTTCGTTTGCCAGACTATCAAAACGTCTATGGCCAGGGCCTTGGCGGTTTGTTTGAATTTAAAGACGGCAACGGTGGTGGTATCCGCGATGGTGTGGATGAAAGCTGGGGACCACGTATGGAGGGTCAATTGATCAATCAATACGACTCCCCTACCTCTAATGGTTTCCGTGGGGGCGATGTGGGCAACTTGTTCACGAACATCGGTCCAGTAAACCTCGACCAACAGTTGGCTGCACGTGGCTCGATCAATGCTACGCCTTGGGAAGCCCGCCCGGACAATGTGCGCGACTTTTTTGAAACAGGCGTAACACAGACGCACAACGTTGCACTGACCGGAAGCAACGAAAACGGCGATTTCCGCCTTTCTTACACCTGGCTTGATCAGGTAGGCACCGTTCCAAACACGGATCTGAAACGTAACACCCTTGCATTTGCAGGTGGCTACAATCTTAGCCCCAAGTTGAAGGTCCGCACCGCCATTAACTACCTGACCAACGTAAGCGACAACCGCCCGAATCTGAGCTACGGTACAGAGAATATCATGTATCTCTTCAACTGCTGGCTGGGTCGTCAGGTTGACCTGTCTTCTATGCGCGATTACTGGATGGCTGGTCGTGAAGGGTTGAACCAATTCAGCTCTAACTACAACTACCACGACAATCCATACTTCAACCTGTTTGAAAATACCAATAGCCAGAACATTAACCGTGTTTATGGCAACGTAGCGTTGACGTACGATTTCACGGATAATCTGAGCCTGATGTTGCGCAGCGGCACGGATGCCAGCAATGAATTCCGCGCCCGCCGTCGTGCCTACAGCTCACAGCGTTTCCAGCGCGGTAGCTACCGGGAAGAGCGCATTGGTTTTACGGAACTCAACACAGATTTCCTGTTGAACTACCGCAAGCAAATCAACCAGGACTTTGATCTCAATGTAGGCGTGGGTGGCAATGCCATGCGCCAGGTGGGCCGTTTCTCTGATGTAATTGCGCCTGAGTTGGCAGTTCCGGGAATTTACACCCTCAGCAACTCGCGGGTTGCGCTTCAAAACCTAACCAACACTCCATATACAGAGAAACGCATCAATTCCATGTACGCAACGGGTCAGGTAGGATTCAGAAACTACCTTTTCCTCGACGTTTCTGCCCGTAATGACTGGTCTAGCACGCTGCCTGCAGATTCGCGTAGCTACCTGTACTACGCTGCCAACATGAGTGCGGTATTGACAGACGCTTTCAAAATCAGATCCAATGTATTGAGCTTTGCCAAAGTACGCTTTGGTTTGGCGCAGGTAGGTAACGACACGGATCCTTATCAGTTGGCCACCATTTACAATTCGCAGCAGCCAGTGCTTGGCAGCCCATCGTACAGCGAATCCGGCGTATTGGTCAATGCTGACCTGAAACCTGAAATCAGTACTTCGATCGAGACAGGTTTTGACGTGCGTTTTTTCCAAAATCGTCTCGGACTTGACTTTACGTACTACAATACGCAAAGTAAAAACCAAATTCTTCCGATTCCATTGTCCAACACCACTGGCTACAGTGCGCGGATTATCAATGCTGGTTTGATTCAAAACCAGGGCATTGAGGTGACATTGAACATCAACCCAATCCGCAAGCGGAACTTTACTTGGGATGTTGCCTTCAATTTCTCCCGTAACCGCAGTGAGGTAAAGGAGTTGTTTACGGATCCGGTTTCGGGCCAGGAAGTGACCAACTACGTACTGGCTTCTCGCTATGTAACGGTTGAGGCTCGTGTTGGAGAACAAATGGGCAACATGTACGGCATCGGCTACGCTCGGGTAAGCAGCGATCCGAACGACAAATATTTCGATCCAACAGGCGAAAACGTTGGCAAGGTTGTGTACAACTCACAGGGCAAACCCGAACGCACGCCAAGCCGTATTCTGCTCGGCAACTACAATCCTGATTGGTTGGCTGGCATTGGCAATACTTTCACATTCAAAGGTTTATCCTTGGGTGTTTTGTTTGATGTACGCGTAGGTGGAGAGGTTTACTCGCACACACAAACCGTCGGACGCGAGGGCGGAATGCTTATCGAAACACTTGAAGGTCGTGAAAATGGATATGATTTGACCTTGCCTGGAAATGGTGTAATCGGGGATGGTGTGGTATTAAACGCCGACGGATCCTTCAGCGCCAACACGGTTAAACTCAGTGCACGCGAATGGCACAGCACTTACACGTTGGGCCGTAGCCTCATCGAGGGTGTGATCTACGATGCTTCCTTCGCCAAACTTCGGGAAGTACGCATCGGTTACACTTTGCCGAATAAATTATTGGGTAAATCAGGTCTGCGTGACCTGAATGTCAGCCTGGTAGGCCGCAATCTTGCACTTTGGACAGAGGTGCCACACATTGACCCAGAGACTTCCTCAACAGCAGGTGGAACCGTAATCCCAGGCGTTGAATCGGTTGCACTTCCATCTAACCGCAGCTGGGGTGTCAATGTTGGCTTCCGTTTTTAAGGCTAGGCCACGAGCCATTTTCTTTCATTTCAACATCATACAGACAATGAAACATATTTTTCTAAAATCTTGGGCCGTTCTGGCGTTGATCGCCCTTACGATCGGTTGCACCAAGGATTTCGACGAGATCAACACCAACCCAAACGCACCGACTGCGGTTAGTTCAGCCTTATTGCTGCCACAAATTCAGCGCGACATGATGAATACAATCATGAACGAAGCCTGGGGTATCGGCAACATCGTGATCCAGCATACCGCTAAAAACCAGTTTGTAAACGAAGACCGTTACCTCTGGGGTGAAATCAATGGTATCTGGAACAACGTGTTCGATAACATGCGGGACGTTAAAATCATCCTTCAACAAAGCGAGGCAACCGGCCAAAACAACTACAAAGCCGTAGCACTCATTATGAAATCGTGGATGTTCTCCCTTGCAACGGATGCTTACGGCGACGTTCCTTACTCGGATGCCACCAGCGCTAAAGAAGGCGAAAACTACCCGAAGTACGACACACAGGAGGATATTTACAAGGGTATTCTGGCTGATCTAAAAACGGCCAGCGACCTCTTGGGTACCAGCAGCGAAGCGATCGCGGGCGATGTGATTTTTAAAGGCGACGTAACAAAATGGAAAAAACTGGCCAACTCACTCCGGGTGCGTGCGCTGATGCGTATTTCCAAAAAACGCGATGTAAGTGCAGATTTGCGTGCCATCATTGACAGCCCAGCGAACTTCCCGGTATTTGAAAGCAACGCTGACAATGCGGTTTACTCGTACGCATCTACGTCTCCCGACCAGTTTCCATTGCATTCTGCACGGATTGGCTCATTCAACGAATTCCGCGCCAGCAAAACTTTGCTCGACACACTTCAGACCTTGAACGACCCCCGGATGCCTGTCTTTTTTCGCCCAACACCGGCTACTGAAAATTCAGCTAACCCAGTGTACGTTGGGATTCCCAATGGCCTGAACGACGTAGATGCACTCCAGTTCAATGGAGGACCTCAGTTCCAGTCGCGGATTGGGAACATTTACTTCGAGCAAGCCATCAGCACTTCGGGTTTGACTATCGCGAAAGGGGTCATGATGACTTACGCTGAGTTACAGTTCCTGCTTGCAGAAGCAGCAGAAAAGGGTCTTGTTTCTGGCGACGCAAAAACATACTACGAAAATGGGGTGAACGCCTCCTTCGATTTTTATGCGCTGGATACGCCAACGGATTACTTCCTGTTGCCTGAGGTGGCTTATGCCGGAACACAAGCAGAAAAACTGCAGAAAATTGGTTTTCAGAAGTGGATATCCCTGTTTTACCAAGGCATGGAAGCCTGGTTTGACTGGCGTCGGACGGGTATTCCGGCACTCGTTCCAGGAGCATCCAACCAAAACAATGATATGATTCCGGTACGTTTCCGCTACCCGCTGATTGAACAGGCATTGAACGGAGCGAGCTACAAAGCGGCTGTGGACCGTCAAGGTCCGGATGATCTGAATTCCAAAATGTGGTATCTGAAATAAATTTCCAGGTTCTGGAAAGAGACTTCATACAATTTGAGTTTTAAACCGTGGAAAAACGGCGCAATGCCGTTTTTCCACATTTTTAAATCCGGATCATTGGATTATTAATGCCAAACGAAGACTTTTATATCCAGTAATAATAAAACATGCAGTATGAACGAAACAAATCCGAGTATTAAAACTGTCTTGGAAAATTTCCGTGCCCACGGGCATGAAGCCTACCACGGAGAGCAAGTGAGCCAACTGGAACACGCCGCGCAAGCCGCCGAATTAGCCCAAAAAATCTACCCCGACGACCCTGAATTTATCCTGGCCGCATTCCTCCACGATTACGGACATCTCTGCGAATCCGAAGCAGGCGATATGGACGGATACGGAACCTGGGACCATGAGGACGTGGGCGCTCAGGCACTGCGAAAGCTTGGCTTTTCCGATAAAATTGCCCGGCTTGTGGCCAATCATGTGCGCGCAAAACGTTACCTCGTTAGCACAGACCCGCTTTATTTTGCAGATCTTTCCGCGGCGAGTAAAATCACTTTGATCAAGCAAGGGGGGCTACTATCCTCCGAAGAACAACGAGATTTTGAACAGGATTCTTTATTCGAGCTACACATCGCGCTGCGCCGCCTGGATGAACAGGCCAAAGTAGAAGGACAACCTGTGACGGCTTTGGCCTGGCTGGAAGATTTATTGCGCGAACACTACATAAAGAGACAATAGAGCCAACGCAACTTTATTCTTCATAAACACCCTCATATGATACGAGTACTCACCATTGACGGAGGCGGCATCCTTGGCATCGTGCCAGCGATGATGCTCAACGCGCTGGAGCGTAAACTGCAGCAACATTCCAACAACCCGGAAGCCAGGTTGGTGGACTATTTTGATTTTTTCGCCGGTACCAGTACAGGCGGAATCATCACGGCCCTCCTGCTCACACCAGACGAGCAAAACCCGGGTCGCCCGCGTTATTCAACCGCCGATATTGTGGGTTTTTACAGCGAACAAGGCCCAAGTATTTTTAAATCTACCTGGCTGCGCAGAACCCTGGGTAGCATTGGTTTTGCTGCCGACCGTTATGAAGTCACCGAACTCGAACGGCTGTTGCAGCATTATCTCGGTGAGGTTAAACTGAGTCAATTGCTCAAGCCTTCCCTGATTCCAGCCTACAACCTTGAACTGGCCAGCACCTATTTTTTTTGCAGCCACGACCATACCAGCAATGTGGATCCTGCACGAGATTTTTTAGTGCGGGACGTTTGTCGGGCTACCTCTGCTGCCCCCAGTTACTTCGAGCCTGCCACATTTTTTTCGGACTCAAAAGTGCATCACGCCTGTGTGGATGGGGGCGTTTTTGCCAACAACCCAACCCTATGCGCCATTGCTGAGGTGGGGAAAACGGAGGAGCATTACACGCCCATCAACATGCGCTTGTTGTCCCTGGGCACTGGCAAGGTGAGGCCGTCTTTCCGGCTGCGTGCTTTCCAAAAGCGCATCGCCTTACTCAACATTCCTTCCCTGATCCAAATCATGATGGGCGGCGTGGCCGAAACTACCCACCACATCGTCAAAAACGTGTTCAGCAACCTGGATGTGAGCGACAATTACCTCCGCCTCGACCCAGATATGCCAGATGCCAAAGTAGGTGCCATGGACAATGCCAGGCCGGAAAATATCCAGCGGCTGAGGGCCATTACCGAGCAATTTATTGACCAAAAAGCGAGTGAGATTGACCGTTGGGCGAAGTATTTGGTGCAGCGCAACGAATTGGAAAGCAGCGGCCCGGCTTTGAATTACAGTAAAAAATCGAATTCATGATCAAGAAGATTAAAAACAAGATTTTCCAGCAAATTCATACCGGAAACCTGGTGTACAACACCTGTTGGGAAGACCCCCGCTGCGACCGTGAGATGCTGGAACTCCGCCCCGACAGCAAGGTGGTGATGCTTACCTCTGCGGGCTGCAACGCGCTGGATTATTTGTTGGACGATCCGCTTTCGGTGGATTGTGTGGATATGAATCCGCGCCAAAATGCGCTACTCGAACTTAAAACGGCCCTCTTTCAATACAGCGATCACGAGACACTGTTTCAGTTCTTTGGATTGGGCAAACACACACAGGCCAAAAGCCTTTTTCAGAATGCCATTCGTCCGGAAATGGATGGTTATGCGCAGCAATACTGGGATCAGAACCTGCATTTTTTTGGTGGAAAAGGCATTCGTAAGAGTTTTTACTGGCACGGGAGCGCAGGCTCGGCGGCCTTTGTGGTCAAAAACGTGTTGGAAGCCAACCCGCAGACCAAACGTTTGATTTATCAATTTTTTGAATGCGAAGACCTGGAAGCCCAACGAGCCTTGTACGACAAAATTGAGCCACGACTGATCAACAGTTTTACAGCCTGGCTTTTCAATCGGCATGTGTTTCAGAGCATGTTGGGGGTACCGGTAGCGCAACAGAATTTGGCCAAAAAAACCTATTCAAATGGCATGGCGGGCTACGTAAAAGCCTGTTTCCGCAAGGTTTTTACGGAGCTCAGTGTGCGCGACAACTACTTCTGGAAAGTGTATTTCCTGGGCAAATATTCCGAGGATTGTTGTCCAAATTATCTGAAAAAGGAACATTTTGAGACCTTAAAAAGTCGGGTTGGTCGCTTAAAAACCCATACGTCCACTTTGAGCGAGTTTTTGGAAAACAATCCAGGTCAATACACGCATTTCATTTTACTTGACCACCAGGATTGGATGGCAGCCCACAACCGCCCTGCCCTCGCGGAAGAATGGCAATTGATTTTGCAGAATGCCGCGCCAAACGCCAAAATATTGCTTCGATCAGCCGCGCAGGAAGTGGATTTCATCCCTGAAACGGTGTACCAAAAAGTACATTTTGACACCCAAAAAGTACTTGAAACACAGCGATTTGACCGCGTAGGCACCTATGCCAGTACCCTCTTCGGCGAAGTAATCTAAACATTCATGCAAACAGCAGATTCAAAATTGGAAGTAAAAGATTCGCAGGTCGAAACCGTTCGCGGGTATTACCAATGGCATGCAAAAATATATCAGGCAACACGCGGGCCGGACCTTTTCGGTCGTCGACGCATCGTTCACGCGCTGCGGATGTCTATGTTGAGTGAGGAGACCGTTTTGGAAATTGGTTGTGGTACGGGGCACAACTTGAAAACTTTGGCCAGGTTTTTCCCCAATCTACACCTCATCGGACTGGATATTTCACCGGATATGCTCAAGGTGGCGTCCAGAAGATTGCAGCGCCATTCCCGGCGTATTCTTTTTTTGGAAAAAGCCTACGCACCCGGTCCCTGGAAATTGCCCGTAAAACCGGATACCATCCTGTTTTCCTATTGCCTCACGATGATCAATCCAGGCTGGGAAGAAGCGCTTCAACGCGCCTACGACGACCTCGCACCCGGCGGACAAATCGCGGTGGTGGATTTTCATGACTCACCCTTCCGTTTTTTTCACCGCTGGATGCGTTACAACCACGTGCGGATGGAGAATCATTTGCTTCCAGTTTTGCAACGGCATTTTACCACGGTACATTTAGAAGTGCACCAAGCCTACGGCGGACTGTGGACTTATTTTATGTTTGTAGGGAAGAAATAATCGAGCAATGCAGGATTAAAACTTCAATCCTACGGTAGCAAACAAGGAACGACCATACCCATTCACGCCAGAGCCGTGCGTTCGGTAATCCTCATTCCATAGGTTGAGCGCCGAAATGCGAACATCCATCAACCGCCAGGAATAACCAGCGTGGACGTTCACCACGGTCCATCCGGGAGTACCACCTTTCGGAATTCGATTGTCTTCGGTATCTCCTTTGGAAAGGCGAGCTTGTTTGTCCGCAATAAAAACTTCTGACTCAAAAGACCAATTCCGCGGTTTGAACTGCAAGGCTAGCCGACCAAAAACAGGTGGGATGCGCCGCATAGGCTCCTTAGCCGTCCCGTTTTGACCGTAGGTATAGGTAAGCGAGCCCTGTGCCGACCAATTTCGGGCAAATGCGTAGCTCCAAGCGGTTTCAATGCCTTGAATAAAGCCTTCTTCCACATTTTCTTTTTGATAGAGCGGATAACCCTGCATCGTTTGCGTGTCCTGTTTAATCCGGGTAATGAGGTTGCGCAATTGGTTGCGGTAGAGATACAATTCTCCTTGCAACTTGTTGGTTTTCAACTTATAACCAATCTGAAAGTTGGTGGAACGTTCTGGCTGCAGGTCGTAATTGGGCGTTTCAAACCGGAAATCCACAATTCCCAAAGTGCCCAGATCGTCAATATTGGGTGCGCGAAAACCTGTATTTAAGGAGGCAAACAAGTTGGAGAAACGATTCAGCTTGTATAAAACGCCCAAATTGCCCACCAAAGCCGAAGGTTTTTGGTTGGCCGAGCCAATAGCCTCGTCTTTTACCTGGATGACAAAGGTGTTCCATCGAGCCCCTGCGGTAAAATTCCAACGAGTCAAATCCAACTCGTGCAAGGAATACGCGGCGAGGCTCATCATGGTGGCATCATCGGGGTAAAGGCCGCGTTTTGAAGTGGATACACCGGTGCTTTGGTCAAGATCCGCGCGGGTACTGTTCACCAAATCATGGTAAAGTTCCACCCCGCTGTTGGCCGACCAATGTTTGCCAAACACAGTGGTTATCTGCGCGTTCATTCCCAGGGAACGGACCTGGTCGTTTTCAATACGCAGAACAGTTGAACCGTTTTTGCGGCTTTCCCGTCCTTCCTCGGTTTGATGCAGTGAAGTGGTGACACTGAGGGATTTCCAGATGCCAGAACTCAAGTCTTGCTCCAAACGAGCATAACTCAGTACACGGCGCTGCGGCTCGAATTGGTTGACCGCGAAATTTTCCAGTTGGACTTTGTGAAAAAGCGGGACCTCATTTTGCCGCACGTTTTGATGGGCCAAAGTGAGTGTTGCCCGGCGCGAAAGGGCAATTTTGCCTTTCAAATCATAATTCAATTCTCGGTAGCCGCTGGGGGCTTGTCGCCCAGTGGTATCTCCGCCCACCAAGTCGTCAAAATTGCGCCAGGTAATGCCAGCTCCAAAAGCGCTGCGGCGAGTGCTATGCTGCAATTCGGCGCGTGCGGTCTGTTCCATGCCCTGCGAAGCCCCCCGCAACTGAACGGCCCCTCCGAAACCTGGCTTATCTGATAAATCAACCGCCAGACTAAAAGCTTGAATCGTTCCGCCAAGCGCATCGGAGCCGTACTGCACAGAACCACTGCCGCGCAAGGCTTCTATTTTTTCCAGTGAAAACAGGTCGATGGTATTAAAATACTGGTTTGGCCCATAGCGAAAAGTGGCATTACTGAGCCGGATGCCATCAATGAGCAGAAGGGTTTGATTGCCTGTAAGTCCTCTCAGAAAGGGGGAACCACCGCCATGGTTGGTTTTTTGCACAAACAAACCTGGCAAGGCGGACAGTGCTTCCGGGCTGCTGCGAAGTTGCTGGGATTGAATGGTTTTTAAGCGCAGTACCTCAATGGCTTCCGGGGTGTTAAACCGTGGTTTTGCACTGCGCTGGGTCGTTACAACCAGCTCACTCAGGAGATTGCTTGTATCTGCAAGGGTCTGGGCATCAAGGGTTTGAATGCCGAACAAAAGGATAAAGGCTAGGAAAAAAAGTTGGTAAAATTGGCGCATACAGTAAAGGTGTCAGGCAAAGGTAGAATGCATGGATTAAGTGAAAATTAAATGAAACCTGTGAGGGTTGAAAAAAACTTCTGGTAAAATATCTGCCCTCAAATTCACATTCATTTCATATTCAATTCGCTGTAAGAATCCCCCTTGGTCCTGACCTTCGCGGCTAAACATGATCCATGAAAGCACCTATTTCCCTTGCCCTAACAGTAGCCCTGTTTTGGGCAGCTTGCCAAACCCCCAAGAACACTCAGACCAAGTTTAGCAACACCATCCTCAGTGCTCCTGCCGGGGATCGCTATTGCCAAATCAATACCGATGGCGAGACCATTATTCCCAATGGACGCATCATAAAACCTATGGGGAATACGGTTCGAATCGCTCCGCACCCGTTCGGATTGACGCTTTCGCCAGATGGGTCGGTAGCCGTCACGGCCAACTCTGGCAATCGTCCTTTTTCCATCACGATGCTGGAAAATCCTGCCAGCGGCCAGCCAAAAGTGCGCCAGGTGCCAGAAGGCGCGCTCAACAACCCGAATCTGCTGGAAGACGTATTCATGGGAATCGCCATTACCCCCGACAACCGCTCGGTGTGGGTGGCAGGCGGACAATCCAATAAGTTATTCCAATATTCCCTGAAATCAGGCTTAAAGCTTGATTCTATCTTATGTGCCCAGCCTGATAACCCGGATGGCTACCTCGGCGACCTTGTCCTAACCCGCGATGGCAACACCCTTTTCGTCTGCGACCAAAGTAACTTCCGCCTCGTCGTGGCCGATACCCGAACCAAAAAGGTACTGCACTATGTCCCGGTGGGGCGTTATCCTTTCGGCGTGACGCTCTCGCCGGATGAAAAAACAGTGTATGTCGCCAACGTTGGGATGTTTGAATACAGTCCGCTAAAAAACTTGAAAGCGGATGATTTGAAAAATACCGGTGCAGATTTTCCAACCTCCGCGTATGGTTCAAAAGAAATGCGGGAGGGCTATAAAAATGACAAAATGGAGGTTCCGGCATTGGGCGACCCGAATGCACCGGAGTCATTTTCGGTGTGGGCTGTTGATCTTACTGGAAATACGCCCAAGGTTACCCACAAAATCAAAACCGGCTTTTTAGTCGGCGAAAAAATCGAAGGGATTCCGGCAGTCGGCGGAGCTGGGCCAAACTCGTTGGTCGCCACCGATCAATTTGTATTTGTGAGCAATGGCAACAACGACTGCGTGTCGGTCATTGACCCAAAACAAGGCAAAGTGGTGCAGAATATTTTTCTGAAACCCTGGCCCCAATTGGCCCAATTTCGCGGGGTAATCCCGTTTGGGTTGGCGCTTTCGCCTGATAAAAAAAGGCTGTATGTGGCTGAATCAGGGATCAATGCAGTGGCCGTGATTGAGGTGCCGAGAAGGGACACTTTTTCAAAAAGTGTCCCTTCTAAAGCGCAAGTCCTTGGCCATCTACCCGTAGGTTGGTTCCCCTCCAAAGTGGCTGTTTCTCCCGACGGTAAAAAACTCATTGTGGCCAATGCGAAGGGTTACGGAAGTGGTCCTAACGGCGGTTACACGTTCAAAGAAGGCCCGGAAGGTAGTTATGTCGGCCACTTGATGCACGGCTCTGTGACCATGCTGGACATCCCGGCCGATGCAGATTTGCCGAAATGGACCAAGCAGGTGTTGGATAATAATTTTCGCGTATCCAAGGTCGTTGAGGCTTCAAGCTTCAACGACCTTATCCCCCAATATCCCGGCGAGAAAAAAAGCCCCATTAAGCATATTGTGTTCATTTCCAAGGAAAACCGCACCTACGATGAAGTATTCGGACAATTAAAAAAGGGCAAAGGCGATCCCGAAATTGCACGTTATGGCTACGAACGTTCTTTCTCGAATAAAAAGAAAACAGCCTTCGTAGAAAATGCCACCGTGATGCCCAACCACCTCGCGCTGGCGCAGCAATTCGGCATTTCTGACAATTTTTATGTGGATTCCGATCACAGCGCCGATGGGCACCGCTGGCTGGTGAATACTTACCCGAATCAATGGGTTGAAACCAACGTTCCCGCTGGATATGGCGGCACCCGCGATGTGAAAACCAAAAGCAAAGAGCGCGGAAAATGGGGCTGGACAGGCGCCGCAGGGGCTATATTTCCAGAGGATTACAACGAAGCAGGCTCGATGTGGGATCACCTGGAGCGCAATGGCACCTCGTTCTATAACTGGGGCTTCGGTACTGAAATGGCCTCCAATATTTCTGATTCCACGATGAAATACTATGGGCAAAAAGTATTGATCAATTACCCTGTGCCAGCGCCCTTGTTTGCCCATACTTCTAAGCGATATCCAACCTACAACATGGCGATTCCGGATCAATTCCGAGCGGATATGTTCATGGACGAATTCAAGGAAAAATGGCTCGACGGCAAGGAAAAAATGCCCCAGATGCTCACCATTTTATTGCCAAACGACCATGGCGCCGGGGAACGACCGCAGGCAGGCTACCCCTTCCGCGAAAGTTATATGGCGGACAATGACCTGGCCTTGGGCCGTATTGTGGAGTTCCTTTCAAATACACCCTACTGGAAAGATATGGCGATTGTAGTCACCGAAGATGACGCACAAGACGGACAGGATCATGTGGATGCACACCGCAGTGTATTGATGGTCATTTCTCCTTACGCGAAAAAGAACCACGTCAGCCACACGCACACCAGTTTCGGGAGCATTTTCAAAACGTTTTGGAACATTCTCGGAATGCCATACCTGAACCAATATGATGCCGGGGCTACCGATTTGAGCGATTTTTTCAACACGCAGCCCGATTACACGCCCTATCGAGCCTTGCCTGCAGACCCGCGGGTGCTCGACCCACAGAAATTGCTTACCCCATTTGATGAAAAATTCGACTGGAAGTCTATGTTGGAATCGCCACAGTTGGACAACGTAGAGGATTTTATCAAATCAAAACAAGACAAAAACTAGCCATGTGTAAAAAACTATTTTTCAGCTTATTGGCCTTGTTTTTAGTCTGTGAAATACAGGCTCAAAAGGATCTTGGCATCCGCCATGTTGTTTTGATTGGGGTGGATGGGCTTAGTCCGGATGGTATTCGCAAAGCTCAAACCCCCGTTTTAGACCGGTTGATGGATCAAGGTGCGTTTACCCTGAGCGCCCGCAGTGTTTCGCCCAGCAGTTCAAGTTCCAACTGGGCTTCCATGATTATGGGTGCTGACGTGGAACAACATGGCGTTCATGACAATGGATACGAACGAGACAACTTCATTCTTCCGCCAGTGGTGCAGGGGAATGAGGATATTTTTCCGACTATTTTTGCGGAAATTGACAATCAGATCAAAGGGGCGAAAATTGGCGCCATCTATCACTGGGGCGGTTTTGGGCGCTTATTCGAAAAATCGGCTGTGGATTATGATATCGCCGCTCCGAATGAACACAAAGCCGCTCAATTGACCGCCGAGTATATTCAAAAAGAAAAACCCACTTTCACCTTCGTGCACCTCGATCATGTGGATCACGCAGGGCACGTTTCGGGTCACGGCAGCGCAACTTATTACGAATCGGTGAAGGTTGCAGATACTTTGATTGGGCAGATCATCGCGGGGATTGAGGCCGCCGGGATTGCGGATAAAACTTTGGTAATCATTTCTTCCGACCATGGAGGGGTTGGTTTGGGACATGGTGGGCTGACTCTGGCAGAAATGGAAATTCCTTTTCTTTTATGGGGCAAAGGCGTGAAAAAGGGCTACCAAATCCCTACGCCAGTGTATCAGTACGACAATGCAGCCACCATCGCATTTGCCTTGGGCGTTGAGCAGCCTTATGCCTGGATTGGCCGGCCCGTTCAATGCGCCTTTGAGGGTTTTAGTGAGCCAAAGCGCAATTATGCCGTTCAAACGTATTTGGATAAGCCAGTATTCCTACCCAAAACAGTCATGAACAAACAAGCGGGGGGATTATTTCAAAAAGCCACCACATTTCAAATAGACAACCCCAACAAATTCGCCCGCAACACAGAGATACGATACACCCTGGATGGCTCCAAGCCTGTTGCAACATCGCCCATTTACAAAGCACCCGTAATGTTGGAGCAAAACACGGTGGTCAGGAGTGCTGTATTCCAAAATGGTCTAATAAAAAGTGAGATATCTGAAGCTCAATACCGATTTGTTCCTGCAGGCAAAAAACCTTCCATTCGTTATGCCTGCTATCTGATGGATGATTTGAAGCAATTGCCAGATCTCCGCGGCGAAAAACCTGCGACAACAGGCACCTGCTACGAAATCACTTCTGATGAACTCCCATTGCCTCGTCCAGAACAAATCGCCGTGGTTTTTGAGTGTCAAATCCGCATTGCTCAATCAGGTCTTTACACTTTTTACACACGCTCCGATGACGGCAGTAAATTGTATTTATCCGGGAAGCCCGTAGTGGACAACGATGGCGACCATGGTGTGCAAGAAAAGTCGGGTAAAATCAAGCTGGAGCCAGGCATATATCCACTTCGGGTAGAATGGTTTAATGGCGGTGGTGGCGCCTGGCTAGACATTTCTTACCAAGGCCCGGGTATTGCCAAACAAGCTATTCCTGTGGGCATTTTGGAAGAATAAACGGAGGATCAGGTCTCTATCACATAGGTTTTCAACAAAAACCAATTCAAAAGCCGCGTGCGCGTTTCATTGGTTTCAGAGTCAATGGCTATCTCCAGATGCCGACCAACCAGATAGATGTCTGAACGTGCATTGTCTGGTGAAGGCAAATCGGCACGAAACCAGCGTTGTTTCACCAAGTTATCGAAAAACAAATCCCGCAGTACCCGCCAATGCGGTGCATGATCCCGGTGGTATTGCTCCTGGACAAAATATTCGTTATTGGGATAAGTGGTAATAATATCAGGCAGATCGCGAAAAAAACGCTGCGTACCATTGCTTTCCAACCTATTGGCTTCGGCCCATTCTATGCTTGCACTGGGGAACTGGTCTTCTCCACCATAAAACAAAGCTTCGATGTCTTGGGTGGAAATAGCCTCGCCAATTTCATCGGTTCCGATGACTTGGACTTCGATTGGAGCATCTGTTTCGCTGGGATAGAGCAAAGGTTTCAAAGCGAACTCAAAAGCCTCTAACAAGTCTTCTTGGGTTTGAGAAATAAGATTGAATGCCATGAGTGAAATTTTCCACAAAAATCATTTCGGCTTGTGTCTCAAAAATATACTGAATATTATCAGCATATTAAGTATGTTATGGCCTTATCCTTTTCATTTTCCTCCCAAGGCACTTAAAAACTCCGGGCTGTCGGGCTTCACTTTAGAGGCGAAAAAATGCGTGAGTTCGCCTTTTTCGTTAATCAGATACTTGCAGAAATTCCAGCTGGGCTCGTCTTTGTTCCAGCCGTTTTTAGCCGGATCAGTCAGCCACTGGTAAATCGGGGATTTATCTTTGCCCTTCACGCTAACCTTCTCAAACATGGGGAAACTCACCCCGTAGTTTTTTTGACAAAACTCGGCAATCTGTTCGGCTGTGCCGGGCTCCTGTCCCATAAAATCATTGCAGGGGAATCCGAGCACCACTACGTTTTCTTTGTTTTCGCT
>CAZKBH010000006.1:116972-123714 GCA_964550795.1 uncultured Saprospiraceae bacterium | reverse complement strand
TTAACTTCCCGAAAGTTTAAAACTTTCGGGAAGTTAACATTACAAGAAATTAAATTTTTCGCTGGAGAGCAACGTGTGTCCTGCTCCGACTTTTGACGCACCCCGAATTCCTCCGTCAAAAAACTAGCGCACCACACTCAATTTGGACACATGCGCTCGTCCATTCAACCGGTTTTCGAGGCGCACAAAATAGGTGCCCGGTGGCAGTGGCGAAACATCCAAAAAGAACACATTGGCATCCTGTTCCACCAAAACCTTGGTTGAGGAAACCATTGCCCCACCCAGACTATGTAGCGTCAAACGAGCTTCGAAGGCCGCTCCCGTATTGCTGTAACCGATCTCCGCTTGAATGCTGGCAGGGTTCGGAAAAATAGTCAAAGGCTTCTCTGTCAGGTAGTTATCGTGGCTACTCACGGTCATCGGAAGGTAGCAATCTGGATTGACTACGGCAGCGGTATCTACCAGCGCTATTTTGGAATAGCCATCAAACATGGTCTCCGTAAGCACCTGATCGTCGGCACCGAGCCAGTCCTGGAGCAGCGTGGTAAATACTTGACGGTAGTCAAATTGTGCATTTTTCAACTGGTTGTCATTGGTCAAATCGGACAGGTTCACGTTTGTACCACGCACACCGGCCGCGATGTTTTTGCCAAAAACAAACATCGGAGAAAGGGTGCCGTGATCCGTTCCGTCTGAGCCATTTTCTTTGGCGCAACGGCCAAATTCCGAAAATGTGCAAGCGGTCACTTGATCCGCCAAACCCATTCCTTCGAGATCGTCCATAAATGCTTTGACGGATTCAGAAAGGTCGAGCAGCAGATTGGCGTGATCGCCAAGGGTCGGGTTGCCGCCGTTCACCTGCGCGTTGTGGGTATCAAAACCACCGAGCTGGCAGAGGTAAATTTTAGTCTTGCAGCCTCCTTTGATCAGCCTGGCAACGGTCTGAAGTTGTGGTGCAAATCGGCTGTTGTTGGTGGTCGGATAGGTGCTCAGGTGATTTGTACCGGCGTTAAAAACCTCCGTGATTCGCTGTGCATACAAGCTGGTGCTTTGCTCCACGCCCATGACATAGGCCAGCTCTTCACCATGTTCAGAGTCAGGAATATTGGCAATTGGCGCGCCCCCGATGGTTTGTATAAGCGAGTAAAACCCGGCCGCATCCTGGCCACTCATGTTGATGACGTTCTGGTGCTCCGTTTCGGTGTGAAAACCCGTTGAAGTGGTCGGATCACCCACCTGAATACCGAGCGGATCGGGCATGGACGAAGTGGGTACGCCTACCACATCGGGGTAGAAAGCTTGCAAGGCGCGGCCCATCCAGCCGGATTTGATATTGTTGTTGGCTTGTGTACCATCGCCGCCGGAAAGCCAGAGGTCGGTGCCTTTAAAGTGGCTCTGGTTCATGCTTTCATATCCGACGCCTTGCACCACCGTAGCCCATCCTTTTTCATACAACTCCTTGAATTTCAGCAAAGAAGGGTGAACCCCAACCTGATCTTCATTGGCCAATGTGCTATCCAATTGGACGAGGTCGTTTTCAGGAATTCCGACACTGGGACGGAGATTTGCATAGGCGTCGTACTGGTTGAGCGGGATGATGCTGTTGAGTCCATCGTTGCCGCCTTTGAGTTGGATGAGGACGAGTACGCGATCCTCTACGCCCTCGCAGCTATTGAGCAAACGCGCCATTTTTGTGTTGGCAAAAGGGCGCAGGGCATGGCCATTTACCACGAACGGAGTAACCGTTGCGGCAGGGAATATTTTGAGAAAATTTCTACGTTTCATTGTTGTAATTGATTTGTTGAATCAAAAAAGCCCCGGAATTCCTAAAAAGTCTGGTATTCCGGCGAGAATAAAATGGCCTTGATGAGCCGTTCCAGTGCAAGGGTAACCTCGGTCGCATCGTTGGTGGTGAGGTAATTTTCCCACTCGTACGTCCAATCTGCCGGTGGCAAATTGTCGAGAAAAACCGAGATGTGGAAATAGTTGAAACGGTCGGTATCCACTTCTTCGGGCAGCAGATATTTCAACAAATCTTCTACCAATACCTGAGAATCCAGCGGATTGGAAATGACCCCGTTATTCCGGACCCAGGCCGCAATATTGAGTTTGGTTCCCAGCGGCTGACCCGTTTGTGTGCCAATGGTGAGCGTGCCCGAAAGCAACATTTGCGGCACTTTATATCGGGTAATGATGGTGCTGGAATTGAACCATTGATGGCTGTAATCGGGAGCCTGGTAATAGGCGGGATAACCTGCCACATCGGATGCAAAAAACAGGGGTAGATTGGCGGTGGCAAAAGCGCGTTGCAACATTCCGCGTTCGTATAACTGGAAATAAGGGCCTGTTGCAGTCATCGGATCGGGCAGCGGCAACCCGAAGAAAGAAATCGCGTGGTAGTTGAGTTCCAGCGGCGATTTTAGCATTCCGCCAATGATTTCGTCCATATTATTTGCATCGTCCGCATCAAAGAAATGTTGGCTTTGAAGCAATTGCAGCAACACGGGCTTCACCTCGAAGTTATTGGAAATGAGCGTATTGGATAATGGAACGATGATATCCGTTTCAATTTCGGGGGTGATCTGACGGCTTACAAAAAAGCGGTAAAGCCTGCGACAGAGGTTTTTAGCCGTTTCAGGCTGCGCAAAAATCATGTCCACAAAGGCCTGAAGTTCCACCCACATGCCAGCCGCGTTCGAGGCACCAGCAATAACGGTGTTGTTAAATTTGCTGGAAAATGTTTTGCTGGAAGTATCATGTTGTGCGAAAACAGCATCTCCACGTGGGATATTGGTTTCTGCATCCACTACATCTCGATTAAAACGGGTGCGGAATCCCGTCAGCACCTTGGATGCTTCCACGATGTCGTCTTCTGTGAAGTTTGTATAGTCCCCGGGGCCAATCTGCGGGCCTTTGCCGATGGTGAAGAGTTCAAAAAACTCGCGGGCAAAATTCTCGTTTGGGTTGTTTTTGGTGTTTTGGGTATTGTTGAGGTACAACAACATGCTGTTGTCCGTGACGATTTTATAGGCCAGCTTTTTGAAATTACCCAAGGCTCCCCAGCGCAGCAATTGCAGGTAATCAAAAAAACTTGAATTCCGCCCCATACTGGCAGATGTCTGCATGAATTGGTGGAAAAAAAACTGCATTTTATGGCCAATTCCGGTGTCTTGCAGGGCCTCGTTACACCACCAAACCAGATTCCAACGACGCAGGATAAAGTCTTCGGCAGGTAAATTAGCCTGTGGGGTACCCGGGAGCGGGAGCAACCAGGTTTCAATAGACGATCCTTGTACCGCCAAGTCTTTGTAGATGGGTTGACTCAGTTGTAGCGGATTCAATTGAAGCAAATTTGCAAGCGCTTGTGCCGCCGTCTGATTTGCCATTTGGTCCACCTTGGGTTTGGTGTAGTTGAAACTCGTCCGCCGAAGCAAATGTGCCGCGCGACGGTGTCCCAACGAACCTGTCAAAGGAGAAAGTGATGCCATAGTTTAGGAAAGCTGGATGTGGAAATGAATAGATTGACTAAAGAGGTTTTCGTTTTGACCAAAGGGTTGCATCTCGGTTTAACGAAACCTTTGAAATATTTTCAAAACCTTTTCAAAGGCCAAAAACAATGGCCTCGATGGGAATTTCCCAGCGAGGCCATTGTAAGAAAATGGTTCTTTGCACTTATCGAATCACCGTCAAATCGCCTATTTTTTTCAATACCGAGCCGTCCACCAGTTCAATTTCAATTTGTAGAAGGTACACACCGGGATTCACCAATTTGCCCCGGTAGCGACCGTCCCAGGTCAGGGCGGCATCTCCGGGCAGGGCATTTCTGGTTTCATGCAACAACTCTCCCCAACGGTCGAAAACCCGGAAAAGATTGATCTGCCGCACCGCTGGATTAAAGCCCAGGACCAGATTGGCGTTGTCGCCAGAGCCGCCCATCGCGTTTGGAATGAACACACCAATCAGTTGTTCCACCATCAGCAACATATCATCGCTGGCCGAGCAGCCATTTTCGTCCAGCACGGTGAGGGTGTAGCGCGTGGTTTCCAAGGGCGTTTGTACCACCGGATTGGGGCAAGTCAGGCAACTTAGGTAACTCGTATCGGTCCAGATCCACTGCGCGGGGGTCAGTCCACTGAGGACGATGTTCAAGGGCAAAGAGAGGCCCAATTGAATGCTTGTATCGGCGGGCAGTTGAACGGAAATTTGAGGCGGTTCGGATACGGTAATACTCACGGTATCCTGACAGTCAAAAATATCCTGACTGACCAAAACATAAGTTCCTGCCTGTAAATCAGGGTATTCCAAAAGCTGGGAAAACGGCCCGTCATTAAGTTGAAAAAGCAGGCTTGGATCATCGGGTTGAACTAAAATCGAGCCGTTGGATTCGCCAAAACAGCGCACGGAATCAACCGTGGTTGAAAAAGTCGTTTGAGGATAACTTTCGATTGTAAATTGTTCTGTTTCAGTACATTCGTTGCCATCCGTTACCGTAAGTGCATAATCGCCGGCAGGCAGATTGTTGATTTGGGGAGCAGTGTTGGGGGTAAAATCCCAGGTGTAGGTCAAAGGTGTTACTCCATTCGCTACACTGGCGGTCAGAGATGCGTTGGATTCCCCAAAACAGGCCAGCGTGCCATCTACTTCTAATTGAATTTCGGGGTATACAAACAAGGTGATTAACTGCGTGGAGTCACAACCATTCAAGGCCGTAAATCGCCCCACATAATCACCACCCGTAGTCTGGGTAGTTCCAAAAATATCAATGGATTCCCCAAAACAAATCACGCGGGTTTCGATCAGGTAAAAGGTGTCCAGTGGAGCCACCCGCACCAGCACCGTAGAATCGCAGCCTGTACTGGCGCTGAGGTTAAACGTCTGTTGGGTTTCCGGATCAATGGTAGTATTGAGGTAATTGAGCGTTTGTCCAAGACATACCGCCGTATCAACGGTAACATTAAACGTCCCTACGCCCGTACCAAGCACCCGCACCAACACCGTGGAATCGCAACCATGAATGGTTTGCAGGTCAAAAAGACGACTGCTGTCCGCTTCAATGGTTTGGCCATTCCAGGTCACCGAACCGCCGTAACAAATCACTGTGTCAACCGTGTAATCAAACGTTTCAAACAATGTAATGACAAGGGTATCACGCGCCGAACAACCATAATCGTAAGCAGCCTCCAGCGTCACCACGGTCGTGCCAATCGGGGCGAGTGAGACCGTAGAGCAGGTGGTACAACTGAGAACGATGTTCGCATCCCAGGTGTAGGAGTCAAAACCGGGGATCGTGAGGATGGCTGAATCTCCCGGACAAACCCCGAGGTCCATGCCAAGATCAACGGTCGTTGCGGTGTATAAATCAACCACCAATGTATCGGATTGCGTGATAGCGCAAATATCCGTCGTGATGACCGCATACAATCCTGGCCCAACTGCCGTAAAAGTTGAATCGCTCGAGCCATCGGCCCATTCCCATCCAACAATATCCTGGCCGCTTGCATCCAACAATATCACGCTCAAGTCGCAAATGGAAGTGTCTTGCCCCAGCGAAAGTGTAGCAGGCTGATAATCAAAGTAAAACGAAACAATATTATTGGTGAACACACACTCTCCTATGGTCGTTACGGGAAAATCGGTGCTTAAATTGAAAGGCGGGAGGCTTGAATTATCGTCGTTTAGAACCAGAAAAACCGAGTCGTTTGCGATGCGTGGAATTCGAAAAGTGAGGGTATCGCAGCCGCCTTGAGCTATTTCAGGGGAAACCGCCACAATGCCCACCCAAGTGGCAGCGGTAGTCTGAGGATTGCCTGTATAAGCGGAAATGGGCGTGTTTATTGGAAAGATATTATCACCCACATTGCAGATTTCGACCCTGATTTCAATGGAATCTATGTCGCAAACGGGCGCATCGAGCAGCGTTAAAATGGCGTCGGGGGAAGGAAATGTGGGATTGAAATACTGGTTCATAAACGTATTCAAGCGCAATCCATCCCCGACCAGGTGTTGTTGCTGCTGAAAACGCGGCACACTCAGATCTTCATTGATGTTGGTATTAAAATAACCGTGTTGGTTCCAGACTTTCCGCGTTGTAATATCTGGCGCGCCGACCGCCTCGTAGGCAACTACTGTACCTGTAAACGGACTTCCACCCGTGCCACATTCAATTAGAATTTCGGTTTTCCCATCCGCATCCACGTCCAAAATCAGTGGGTTTTCGATGTGGGTAAAACTGAGGCAATCATCTTCCCAAATCACACCGCCAGTAGCGCCATCTAAAATCTGTAATTTTTGCTCACTCCGGTAAACAACCTCTGCGGAACCATCTCCGCAAAAATCAAAAACACTTGTGCAGGTAATGGAAGAAGGGTCAAAAACGGGGTTAATCCATAAGGGCGTAAAATCGTTGGAGAGCGCGTACACCCAGGGGTGGCTTACAAAACTAATGTCCAACAGACCATCGCCGTCCAAATCGGCCACATTAACCCTCGAGGCACCTTCACTCCAGTTGTTGAGCAATTGATATTCTCGCAGGACGGTGGACGTTTGAATATCCCAAACATACACCGTGTTTTGGCCATTTTTTTGCCCTTGAACGATGGCATCCAAATCTCCATCGCCATCAAAATCAGCAAGACTGGTAAACCCATCCGAATAACCCGCCGGGGCTGACACAATCGGGAAGGCGATGCCTGTAAAAAAATTCACAGAAAGCACCTGATTTCCGGCCACGATTTCCAAACCA
>CAZKBH010000006.1:87010-116962 GCA_964550795.1 uncultured Saprospiraceae bacterium | reverse complement strand
CTGAAACAAAAATTGTCAGGCAATACATCCGCAGCCACCGGGGAAGCAAAAGAGTAGCCCACTGCAATTCGGGCGGGGTGCTCGCCGTCGGAGAAAAATCCGCCACCTGAAGCCAGCAAGGCACCTGTTTGGCCGCTGAAAACCTGATCTCCAAGGTTAATTTCCGGCAATCCATCGTGGTTAAAATCCGCTATGTTCGGCACCGCATAACGGTAGCGAAAATCGTACCCAACCAGCCCGGGGCTGACGAATTGCAAGACGCCCGTGTGGTCGTAACAATAAATCCTTCGATCAAAACCGACGATGACAATCTCGCCAAATCCATCATTGTCCAAATCCGCAATGGCGGGAGCGGTTCCGCCGGGCCAAACCGTGTTGGGGTTGTTGACCTGATATTTGATCTGTCCCGTAGCGCCATCAAGAATGTAAAGTTCTGCCTCTTCCACCCGGGTCGTCACAACTTCCGGAATGCCATCGCCATCCAAATCCCCGGCCACGAGCGGCGAATAAGTGCCTGTTTCCGCATTCGAGGTCCATTTGGTAGCCAAAGAAACGGGTCCGCAAGGCGGCAGGTAGTAGCAATCTGGATTGCAAGTGGTGTAGTAAAAATCATCACACTGCCCGGTGCAGGTGCAATCGGTGTCGAAGCAATCAATGAGGCCGTCGCCGTCGTCGTCAATGCCATTGTTGCAATCTTCTACTGCCTGTCCCTGAAGTAGGAACGGCAGGAAGAAAAAAAGTACAAAAAAGAGGTTGGTAGGGAATTTAGAATTGGTCGGTGTGTGTGTTTTCAATGTCATTGAAACTCGGTTTTGGTTTTGCCGGACGCAAAAACGTTTTGAACCTCACTTTCTTTCGCCCGAAAAGATGATTAACAGTGTGTTGTACAGCTTCTAAAAAAATCAGTACGGGCAGGCTTGCTTGGGGCAAGGATTATAGTAAAAGGCAAAGATGAGCGAAATGCTTGAATGATGCACCTTTGAATCATTCAAATCACATAAATCACAAGAATCATAGTTCAGACAGCAAAAATCACAGTTCAGATAGCCTGAATCAAATCGTACTGTGTCACCACATGCTTTACGCCCGTGCGATCTGTAACAATAACGGCTGGAATTTCCTTAGAAATGTACCGGTTCAGTTGACTGATGGGCAAATCGTCTTTTACCACTGGAAATGCACTGCCCATCACTTGACGCAGTGTTTTTTCAGCGTTATTCAAGGGGTTTTCCAGCAAAAAATGCAATACCTGAGTTTCGGTGATGGATCCAACAATTTCCTCCCCGTCCATTACCGGCAGCTGGCTCAGGTCATGCGATTTCATTAAATCAAAAGCCGAGCGCACCGAATCGTTTACCTGTGCGCCAAAGAATCTGCTATCTTTTTTTCTGGAAATCAAATCGCTGATTTTCAGCTCATCTTCTAAGAATCCGCGCTCGCGCATCCAGTCGTCGTTGTAGATTTTTCCAACATACCGGCTGCCGTGGTCGTGGAAAATAATGACCACTACATCGTCTTTTTTGAGTTTGTTGCGCAATTGCCAAAGTGCACCCATGGCGCTCCCGGCAGAGTAGCCGAGTAAAATACCTTCCTCCCTGGCCAGGCGTCGCGCCCAGAGCGCAGCGTCTTTATCGGTTACTTTTTCAAACAAATTGATGAGGCTGAAATCCACGTTTTCAGGCAAAATATCCTCTCCAATGCCTTCCGTAACGTATGGATAAATTTCTTTGGGATCAAAAATGCCCGTTTCATGGTATTTTTTAAACACCGAACCGTACACATCCGCGCCCCACACTTGAATGTCGGGGTTTTGTTCCTTCAAATATTTGGCTGTGCCGCTCACGGTGCCCCCGGTGCCCACACCTACCACGAGGTGCGTGATTTTGCCGTCGGTTTGTTTCCAAATCTCCGGCCCCGTGCTTTCGTAGTGCGCCTGCCGATTGGAAAGATTATCGTATTGATTGCACCAGAATGAATTGGGGATTTCCTTGCTGAGCCTTTCAGCCACCGAATAATAGGACCGCGGGTCGTCTGGTTCCACATTGGTCGGGCACACGATCACTTCAGCGCCCAAGGCCCTGAGCATGTCTGCTTTTTCTTTGCTTTGTTTGTCGGTAGTCGCAAAAATACAACGATAGCCCCGAACGCAGCCGACGAGGGCCAGGCCCATCCCCGTGTTTCCAGAAGTGCATTCGATGATGGTTCCGCCGGGTTTCAGGTCGCCACGCGCCTCGGCATCGTCTATCATTTTCACGGCCATGCGATCTTTGATACTGTGGCCTGGATTGAAGGTTTCCACCTTAGCCAGTACCAGTCCCGGAATGTCTGCGGCGACGCTGTTGAGTTTTACCAGCGGCGTGTTGCCAATGGTTTCGAGGATATTTTTGCTGTAGTTCATTGAAAGTGAATTTGAAGCCGTAGCGATTGGGCTTTTTACGGTGAAACCGATGTTTCCAAAGGGGCAAAAGTAGGCCGAAACCACTCAATATTTTCTAGTCTTCACATACGCCTGAAAACGCGCCGCATTCACCTTGTGCGCAGCAAAAGTTTCGGCAAACGCATGGGTACCCGATTCGTCGGGTTTTGCGCAGAAATAAAGGTAGCGATGCTTATCCGGATTCAAAACCGCATCAATACTCGGAATTGAAGCCATGCTGATGGGCCCTGGCGGCAAACCTTTGTACACATACGTGTTGTAAGGTGAATCATAACGGGTATGGTATTCGGTCACGCGGCGTGTGGTAAAATCTCGGGTAGCAAACACACTGGTGGGGTCGGCTTGCAGTTTCATATCAATCCGCAACCGGTTGAGGTATACCCCTGCAATGGCCGGTTTTTCAATGTTGGCATTGGTCTCGCGCTCCACAATGGAGGCCAACACATAGGCTTGTTTTTCGTTCAGACCCTGTGCTTTGGCTTTCGCGCGGCGGTCATTTTTATCCCAAAATATCGCGTGCTCCTTGAGCATTTTGTTGACAAACCCCTCTGCGTCCGTATTCCAGTACATTTCATAAGAGTTTGGAATAAAAGCAGTTAGGAGGGTTTCTTCGGTGTATCCAATTTTCTGCAAGAAGTATTTATCCCGAAAAACCTTCAGCAAAACAAATGAATCTGCTTCGATGAACCGGGATACTTTACCGGCCACTTCTTCTAGCAATCGCTCATTGTTGAGCACCACTTTTACAGGGGCTTGTTCGCCGTTTCGCAGGTGTTGTATGAGCTGGCGATTGGTCCAACCTGGTTCAATTTTAAAACGCCCGGATCGCATTTTGTCTTTCCGGTACTTCATCTGTTCTGCCAACCAGCGGAAATTGACTTCGTCCTTCAAAAAGCCATTTCTTTTTAAAATCACCACCACATCCTCAAAATCTGCCCCTGTAGGAATGTGAACGTATGGATCCGGGAGTTCTGATGGCACCGCGGGGAACCAAAAACCTTTGATGGGTTGCCAGGCGAAATAAGCACCGCCGAGCAGTACTACCGTCAATATGGCCAGTATACCCCAGCGGGTAGCAGACTTTTTAGCGTTCATGTTTTTGTGCCTAAATGTTTGGGCTTGAATGTGTTGGGAAGAAGGAAGTGTATTCATAAGCTTCAATTCATGGTTGATTCGGACCGCAAATGTAGCAATGAACCTTAGTACCTAATTTCCATTGCAGTGGAAAACTTTATCCTGAATTTTAAAAACGTTATCCATTGGATTGCAGCGCATTATTGATCCAGCTTTGAGCGGCCAAAAGCAGTTCTTCCGGGTCTGAACTCCGGGTTTCGGGTCCATAACAACACTTTATCTCAATTTTTGGAACACCAAATCTTCGCCAGGCATGGCTTAAAAAGGTGTCTTTCCCGATCCAATAATCTCGTTTGTCTGCAAAAATAAGTGCGACTGGCACAACCGGAATATTTGCCTGAGCCGCTAATTTGAATGCGCCTTTTTTGAATGGAAGGGTTCCGTTTAAAGCCGAAGTTGTGCCTTCCGGGAAAATTATCACGGAGAATCCAGCTTCAATTTTTTCAAGAACTTGGCGTAAAGTCCCTGTTCTACTTCCCGCGCTTTCGCGGCGCAGATACAGGATACCCGCCATTTTTGCGCCTTTCCCGATAATCGGCCATTTGGCCAACTCTGCCTTTGCAACGGGGTATGCATCTACCTTACGCAGCAGAAGGATGGGATCCAGATAGGAGCGGTGATTGCTGACCAAAATGCAGGGGAAATCCGGGACTTTGCCCGCTTGCTCGATGGAAATTCCCAATGCAGGAAGCAGGTTTCGCGCCCATCGCCGCCGAATGCGCATGGAACGCCGGACATCCGGTCCCTGCAAGCGGTTTTTTAACCAAATTTCTAACACAATGAGGCTCGTGTACCCTACAAAAAAGAGCAACCGAGCCAGAAGCCGGAGCGTTTTCACGGTGCGAAGGTCTGAAAATATTGGGAAGTGTGGCACACCTTGGAGGTGTGCCACACTTATGCAAAAAAGGTGCCCACAAATGCAGGCACCTTTCAAAATCGGTTATAGAGACTTGATTATCAGTTTTTTAATTTTCCGCGGCCAGACCTTCCTGAAGTTCCTCAACCGTGATATCCAAGTGAGACGCATCATAAATGCATTCTCCTCGTACAATCAACAACACCTGAGGCGACTCATGATGTACCTGAAAATCTGCCGCTACCTGAAGGGAAACCGGACGAAACAGCACCACATCTAAATAATAGGCTTCCATTTCGGCTGGTCCAAAATCCCAGTCATCTTCGAGCCGATACTTTGCAATGGTACAAATATTGCAACGGGTACTGTGCTTGAAAATAAGGCAAGGAACTTCGTGCGAGCGGGCTTTGAGTTGCTCAATTCCAGCGATGGTTTCGAGCGGGATCCAATGAAGTGCCATAAAAAGACTAAAGGTCAGCACCTGGGCATCCATAGCCCCGGTGGCAAGATTCGAGCAGGAAAAGTGCCGCCACAAAGGCGAGGGCGATGAATTTTTGCCAATTTTTCATAATTGATGCTTGATTTCTGATGAATGACGATGGTTTTAAATCTTTGCGCGTAGAAACGGCAGAGTTTTGGGCTTATTGTTGCAAAGGCTGTGCCAGCCTTAAATTCGATGCAAAATTAGACCAAAAACAGTACGTTTCGGAATTTTTGCCAATGAACTCGTTAAATTTAACACTTAAACAAGATAAAATTTCAACAACAGTCCAATTACAGCACGCACATTTTGCAAAAGCACTATTTTATCCCATCGATGCTTTTACAAACGCCACAAATAGCGGATGCGGGTTTTCAACGGTACTTTTCAATTCTGGATGAAATTGAACGCCTACAAACCAACGATGTTCAGGCAACTCCACTATTTCTACCAAATTTGTCTCAGGATTGACACCCGTTGCAACCATCCCAGCCTTTTCAAAATCAGCCAGATAACGGTTGTTAAACTCCCAGCGGTGCCGGTGCCGTTCGCTGATCTGGACAGATTTATAAGCTTCTTGGGCCTTCGATTTTTTCTTCAACGTGCAGGCATAAGCTCCCAAACGCATGGTTCCACCTTTCTGCGTGACGTGCTGCTGCTCGGCCATCATATCAATGACGGGGTTGGTAGTATTGGGATCCACCTCTGTGCTCGCGGCATCTTTTAGATGCATAACATTCCGCGCAAATTCAACACAAGCGGTTTGCATACCCAGACAAATCCCAAAAAATGGTACATTTTTCTCTCTGGCATACCGAATGGCCGTCAATTTGCCTTCGATACCCCGTTCCCCAAAACCAGGCGCCACCAAAATCCCATGAAGTCCCTCCAGCGCTTTGCTTACGTCTTTATAACTACCTTCCAAAGCCTCGGCATGGATGGGTTGTACCCGCACCTTGCATTCATTGACTGCACCGGCGTGCACAAAGGATTCATAAATGGATTTATAAGCGTCTGGAAGCTCGTTATACTTGCCAATAAGGCCAATTTTGATCTCGTGGAGCGGATTTTTGAGCTTGCCCAGGAAACTTTTCCAGTTCGTCAGGTTGGGCTCCTTGGTGTCTTTTAGATGAAGTTTAGAAATCACCACCGCATCTAATCGTTCCTTGTGCAGGAGCAGCGGAACATCGTAAATGGTCTCCGCGTCTATCATTTCTATGACGGAGGAAGTCTCCACGTTGCAAAACTGTGCGAGTTTGCGCCGGATGTCAATATTCAGCGGATGTTCAGTGCGGCAGGCCAGAATATCTGGTTGCACACCGAGGCTAAGTAGTTCTTTTACAGAGTGTTGCGTGGGTTTTGTCTTGAGTTCCTTAGCCGCGTTCAGAAACGGAACCAGGGTCAGATGAATCACCAGAGAGTGTTCGCGGCCCAATTCCCAACGCAATTGGCGCACAGATTCGACATATGGTAGCGACTCAATATCGCCCACGGTGCCGCCCAACTCGGTCAATACAATATCGTACTGACCCGATTGACCTAAAAGCAGCATTCGCCGCTTAATCTCGTCGGTGATGTGCGGTATTACTTGCACGGTTTTACCCAAAAAAGCCCCAGCGCGTTCCTGCTCAATGACCGTTTGGTAAATCCGCCCGGTAGTCACGTTGTTGGCCTGCGAGGTTGGTGTATTAAGGTACCGCTCATAGTGCCCAAGATCGAGATCCGTCTCCGCGCCATCATCTGTGACATAGCATTCGCCATGTTCATAGGGATTGAGGGTACCGGGATCTACGTTGAGGTAGGGGTCAAACTTTTGGATGGTGACGGAGAAGCCGCGTGCCTGAAGCAGTTTGGCGAGGCTGGCACAAAGAATGCCTTTTCCGAGCGAGGAAGTAACGCCGCCCGTAACAAAGATGTATTTTGTCATAGAATGTTGGTGAGACCCTGGATTTCTGGTCAATTGCCCTTGGACTTTCCCAATAGCAAGCCCTCCAAAGCCCCTAAACTGTTACGGGATGCAAAGGTAAAAAATGGATTGGAAAACGGACGCAGAAGCAAGCCGTTCACAATAAAAAAACGCGTGCACCAAACGGAGGACGACTTCAACCCTTGAACTCGAACACATCGCGATCCGCCAAAAAAGGAAATTGCTGACGATAAACCTGCATTTCCTCGAGGGTAATGTCGAAGGTTTGCAGGTCTTCGCGTCCTTCTGAAATTTGTAGCAGCGTATGTCCGGAGAAATCAATCAAAGCCGAGTCGCCCGTGTAAATCAATCCGTTGCCGTCGGTACCCGCAATGTTTACACCAACTACAAACGTTTGATTTTCAATGGCTCTTGCCGTTAATAAGGACCGCCAATGATGGGCGCGGCGTTCAGGCCAATTGGCAACGTAAATCAAAAGATCGTAATACGAGACCAGGCCGTTAATAAAGCTCCCAGCCGTATTTCGGCTCCAGGCGGGGAAACGAAGGTCGTAACAGATCAGGGGGCAAATTTTCCAGCCCATCCATTCCAGCGTAATTCTTTTGCGGCCAGCCGTGAAGTGTTGCGGTTCCTGTGCCAGCGAAAACAAATGTTTTTTGTCGTAGCTGTCATATTGTCCATTCGGCCGCATAAAAACGAGACGGTTGAAAAAACGCCCTTCTTCCTCGCACATGAAGCTGCCGGTAATCGCCGCTCCCAAGGCATTGGCCTGTTCTTGCATCCACTGCATGGTAGGTCCATCCATCGGCTCAGCGAGGGACGCGGCTTGCATGGAAAAGCCGGTGGTAAACATTTCAGGCAGCACCACCAGATCAGTCTTTCCTTGCAGACCACTCAGTTTTTCTGCGAACATCGCTCGGTTCGATTCGGGATTTTCCCAGTATAGGGAGGATTGGACGAGGGTTATTCGCATGACTTTATCGAATAAGGGTAACATTGCCTTTCAACAACTCAATATAACCGTCCTGGTATTCCACTTCCAGGACCCAAACAAACACCGAAGGGTCGCATTCTTGACCTCGGAAGGTGCCGTCCCAGCCGCGTGTGCTGTCATTGACGGTGAAATCCTGATCTTGGTAAACCAATTCACCCCAACGGTCAAATATCTTGAAATTTACCACTTTACGCACCATTTTTTCTTTTCCATGTACCACGAGGAGATCGTTGGAAAAATCGGCATTGGGCGTAAATCCTGTTGGCACATAGACGCCACGCGGTTTTTCCACCCAAATTTTTACTGCTGCAATTCCCATACAGCCGTTGGCATCGGTTACTTTCAGGCGATAGGTATTGGAAAATTCCGGACTCGCCCAAATTTCCTCGCATTCAGGCAGCCCAACACAGGTAAAGGTGTCCGATAACACCGTTTGCCATTCAAAACTAGTCGTGCCAAAAGCGTTGTTGACCACCGGAGAAAGCAACACACTGTCGCCCAGACCAATGGTGGTGTCCATGCCAATCAGAACTTCCACAGGCAATGGTTGGCCAAGCGAAACCAAAGTGCTGGCGGTACAGCCATTGGCATCCTGCACCAACAAATTATAGGTACCTGCCCCCAAAGCAATGAATACGTTACTGCCGCCCAAGGGTCCGCCATTCTGACTATACCGAAACGGTGGTTGGCCGCCCAAAACGTTCAGGGTTATTCGCCCATTCAGCCCACCAAAACAGGTAGGTTCAATTAATACAGTCGAAAGTTGAATCGGATCGGGTTGCGTCACCAGCGCGCTGCCCTGCACCAGACAGCCGTTTGAATCAATCACTTGCAAAATATAATTGCCCGGACCAAGATTGGCAATATTGGAGGTATTCGCCCCGTTCGACCATTGAAAATCATAGCCCGGGGTACCACCTGTCACCAAGGCTGAAACCGCTCCATTGCTATCCCCGGCACACACCAAGGCTTGAATCTGGAAAGTAAGTTCAAGCATTTCGGGTTGTTGTAATTGCGCAAGCGCCACGGCAGTACAGGTGTTTTCATCGGTAACCGTAACGGCATAAAACCCGGCAGGTAAATTGTCAATCATCGCCGTTGTTTCCCCATTGTTCCATTGATAGGTTACTGCACCTACGGCATTTTGGACCGAGTTGACTGCTACTTCGCCGTCAAATGCTCCGAAACACGATAAATTTTCTGACGTCAATTGTACCAAAACCGGAGCAGGTGCCACAATATTGATCTCCGTACTCCCGGTGCAGCCTTGTAAATCTGTTACGGTGAGAAAATACTTGCCTCCAGAAAAACCATTCACCACGGTTGAGTTGGGTGCCCCTGCAAGACTCCATTGATACTGGTATTGGGTGGTGTCGCCCATCCCCAAGCCGCCTTTGATGAGTACGACGACCACCAATCCGTCTGCGTCGTCGGCACAAGTGGGTGGGGTGTATGCTGTGAACACTTCAATGCTGTCAAGTGCTTGAATAGCAACCATTTGTGTGCCCGTACAGCCTTTGGGATCGGTTGCAGTTACCGTGTAAAGCCCGGTAGCTAAGCCCGATGCGCCACCACCCACCTGGCCAGTACTCCATTGAAACATAAATGTCGCGCCATTGCCACCGCTGGCCGAAACGGAGGCTTCCCCATCACTTTCTCCCGCACATGCAAATCTTGTTTGGGTGGCCGTGACCATCACAACCGTGCTTGGCTGTGCAATCGTTGCTGAAGCGGTGGCCGTGCATAGATTGGCATCCGTAACCGTTACAAAATAGGTGCTGGCCGTGAGGTTCGAAATGGTTTGATTGGTACCTGTTGCGCCCCAGCTAAAGGAGTACGGAGAAGTACCCCCGACGGGATTTGCCGTTGCGCTGCCATCTGAAAAATTCAGGCAAGATGCGTCGGTGTGGGAAGTTGTGACCGTCAGTTGGCTTGGTTGAGATACCGTTGCAGTGGTGCTGATGTTGCAACCATTGGCATCTGTAATCGTAACGGTGTATGGTCCCATGGGCAAATTTTGCGCCGTTTGGGTGTTTTGCGCCGCCGCATCGTTCCACAAATAGTTAAGCGGCAAAGCCCCCCCTTGTGCTTCCACAGTGATCGCCCCATCTGAGCTGCCAAAACAACGGGCATCTTGCACCGTAATCCCCAGCACTAGAATCGTTTCTGGACAATCCAGGGTAGCAGCATAATTTTGCACACAACCTACCCCGTCCGTAAGCATCAGGGCAATTGGCCCGCAGGGCAAATTTTGAAGCGCTGCGCTTGTGCCTCCATTACTCCAAAGAAACTGATATGGCGTTGAACCGCCCGCAATTATGGCATTTATCATTCCATCTTGAAACCCGGAACAGGATGGGGCAGTACCCTGCAATTGTGTAACAATAGGCGCTGCCGCGGCAATATTTGCCTGATTTTGAACCGTGCAGCCGTTGGCGTCTGTCAACGTTAGGGCATACGTTCCGGGACAAAGATTGATGGCCAGGGCGACATCAGGCAGGCTGCTGTCTTGCCAGTCAAACTGGTAGCCCCCTACCCCACCCGCTCCGACCGCAGTGACTTGCCCAAGACAATCGCCAGCGCAGATTTCGTTGGAAATATTGGCGAAAGTTAGTTGCAGGGCCGGTGGAGCGCTCAAGCTGACCCCGGATTGTGCCGTACAGCCATTCCAATCCGTCACAAGCACCGTGTAGGAACCCTGCGTGAGCGAAGTGGCCTGTTGGGTAATTTGCCCCGTCGGATCATCCCACAGATAGGTATATGGTTGTGTTCCACCAATGGCCACTACGGTTGCTGAACCGTTATTTCCATCAAAACAATTCAGGTTTTGAGCCAAAATGTTGCTGATTCCCAAGACATCCGGTTCTAACACTTCCACCAAAGTAGTGGAAGCACATAGGTTCAAATCCGTGACCGTTACAAAATGAAATCCGGCATCAAGATTGGATGCCGTGGTCGTCATTTGCCCATTGTCCCACAAATAAGTATATCCCGGCGTACCACCCGAAACCGAAATGGACGCGCTTCCATCACTGCTACCATTGCAGGAAACAGAATCCTGGGTAAGGTCAAATACATAAGGAGGAGGCTCTGTCAAAACAACGGATTGAGTGCTCGTACAGCCATTGCCGTCAGTGGCGGTCACGGCGTAACAGCCTGCGAATAGATTGTTCTGGACAGCGCCACCAAGGGTCGGTCCACCTAAGCAGTCTCGCCAGCTGAAAGCAATTCCTCCGGTGCCGCCCATTGCGGTAGCAGAAACCTGGCCGGAGTCGTCCCCGTTGCATAAAACATTGGTTCCCAAAGTATTAATCACAATGGGTGCTGGCTCATTAATGGTAAAAAACACGGTATCCCGACAACCTAAAGCATCCAAAATAATGACGCTATGGTTTCCGCCGCCTAAAATATTTAGCAAATCTCCGTTGGGAAACGGGGTCGAAATCGTGTCTAAAAAGAACTGTACCGGGAAAGTGGAATTGGAAACGGAGAGCGTTGCAGAGCCGGTTTGGTCGCCGGCGCAGAGCACATCTGTGGTAGAAAACACATCGCCAAACATAATACAATCCGGAAAGACACTGCTCGCATTTTCAACTTCCGGTACACAAGCCGATGGGCTGATTGCGCGCAGCGAAATATCCACGGTTTGGCCCACCCCAACCCCAAAAACCGTGTGGGAAAGCGTGCCACTGTTGGGCATTTCCCAAGGACCGCCGTTGACACTTACTTCGTAACCGAGTGCTCCCGGAACGGCATTCCAAACCCAGGTCATGGAGTTTGCTCCCAACTGAAAAACACTTAATCCAGTGGGTGCCGGGAAAAAATTATTGACATTCACCACCACCGTATCGGTATGAATACAGTTGTAGGTATCCGTAGCTGTCAGCACATAAGTCGTTGTATTAGATGGAGTTGCAGTAGGAATGGAACAGTTGTTACAGGAAAGTGTAGCGGCGTTGGACCAATTATAGGCCACTGTATTCTGGGTATTAAACCCGATGCTCCACCAGACGACTTTCCCAAATTGAGCAGGGGCGAAACCGTCCGAAACAACCAGGCTCCAATTGCCCGTAACCGGAGTTCCGGACAGGTTATTCCAGTTGCCCTCTGGAATGTAAGTACCGTTAAAAGGTGCTGCCTGCCCAATAATTGGAAGGGTTGCTGAAGGTGAAAAACAGGTGATTTTGTAGTTATCTCCCGCTCCTCCATTTCCTGTGGACAAAACGAGTTGCTGCCCACCCGGCGCCCGGAGTAAAATATTCAAATCGGAGGCAAAATCAGTCTCGATGTCCATACAAACTGAGGTAATTTGCTGGATGGGATTGGTCAAAAAATTGAACCCCAAACTATTCACCGAAACTGGCGAGAGATAAGGATTGCTGTGTGGGTGGTTGGCATTGCCCAAACGATAGTCCGGGTAGGTCTCAAAACGAACTTCTTGCGTCGTTGGCGAAAGCGAAGTCGCGTTGAATACGGCAGGCTCCCCGGCGCAGATTGTAGCATCCTGCAAAACCGGGAAATTGGTAGCACAGGTATAACAATTCGGGTGTGTGGGCGGCAAAACGGGAACGTTTACCAAGGTATCCCAACTACATCCAAAATCGTCGGTGACGGAGAAACGATAGCCGGCATTCCCGGCATTTTGTGGGGCAGCCGCCAAACTGTCCATGTTGGAGAAAAAAACCGAGGGGTGGTTGTTCCAGCCCCAGGTCACAAATTGAGTCGCGAACGTTTCAATATTGGGATACAGGGATTCCTGAAACAAGATGGACCAATTGAAGATATAGCCGTTGTCTGCGGCCCAATAATCGGTCACGCCGATGGTCCATTCTCCGTTGAGCGGGCAGCCCACCAAATCACTGATTGGATCAAACGTGCTGTAATCGCCGGGCGGAAGCGTTCCGACCCCGGTTGAATTGGCATACGTGATCCAGGTTGGATTGACTGCGTTAGGGGTCCAACAATAATCATAACCAATACCCGGTATGGGGTTAAAATTATCGTTGTCATTGGGCTCTCCCAAAAAAACCTGGCCGCCAAAATTGCCCGGATGATCGTGTAAAATGATGGTTTGCCCACTCGGACAAGTGAGTGTGATTTCAATATCGCGCATCCAGGAATGCTCTATATTGATGCAAATCTGCTCCAGATCGCTGGCGTCTACCAGGACCTGGCCAGGTGAAAACTCCGTTAAAAGAATGCTGGTTTCGTAGAGTTCTCCAGTGCCATCGGGCAAGGGAAGCGAATCTGCCCGGCTGCCTTCGATGTCAAAACTAGAGGTAATGGGAAATGCAGAAACGGTTGTGCCTGAAACACTTGTGTCCACCGTTGCATTGAGGTTCAAGGTGTCCCCCGCACAAATTTGCGCAGGCGTCGTGAGGTTAAAATCGGGTCTGGGTGCCACCCGAATCCGTTGACTGATGAGGTTGCTGTTGCGGCATCCGAGGGTATCCGTGAGGGCAAGTTGCACAAAATAACCGCCTGGCTGATCAAAACGATGCGAGGTATTGGGACCGTAGGCAATGCCTCCGTCTCCAAAATTCCATTCAAAAGAGGTGGTAAAATCTGATTGCTGGTAAGCAATGTTGTTCTGCGGGTAAATGCCCGCGCCCGTAAAAAAGACGCGCTGCCCCGGACAAATATCAATCCAGCCCGTATCGGAGGGTACAATTGCGGGATTGGTGGACACTAAGTCTGCAAGGATGGTTTGGCAGGAAGCGACGCAGGAAAGTGCCGCCGCCCAACCTGTCGCTGTACCCGCGCCATCGGATTGGAACGTAACGGTAATGCAGCCACTCGGGTTTGCCGCTGTGGCCTGCACTACAAATGGTTGTCCTGCTGGATAATCGGAGGAGCAAGAAAGCAAGAGCGAAGCAGCCGTGGGGCCATCATAGAAACAAAGCACGTCGCCGGCGAGTAAATCTGTCCCTGAAAAACTCAGGCGTACGTGTGTTCCGCCTGTACCATCCGAACAGATCGTGGTGCTTAGATTTTGATTGTTACCGTAGTTGCCAGCAGCACCCCCGGAATCATAAAATGTCCCGCTGCATCCGGTGATCGGCGTACCATTCATCAGATAGGTTTGCGCCGGGAGCAGCACCGGAAAGAGTAAAATGAGCGCGAACAGTCCTTTCATGTCTATAGGATTGAGGCGGCAAAAATGAGGAAATTACGCTCAAACCTTTCTTACTTCTACAAAAAATGCTATTCCATTGCGCACTTTCTTTTTCAAATCGCTTTTGTGTGTGAATGATGTAATTTCTTTACTGAATTGTGTAACGCGTTCAAAAATGGCCTGGCGCACCTTTGTGGCTATCAAAACACGATTCATTCATCATCTAAATCACCAGTACAAATTTTCTGCAATTTGAAAAACTTACTATTTACGACCGTTCTTTTTCTTTCTTTCCTTTCCGTTACGAGCGCCCAGGAATTTTCACTGGGGCCAACCGTCGGCCTAAACAACTCTTGGATAGACGATGTCCCAGGTGACACCGAAGGCCTGCTCGGTCTTAATGCCGGCCTTACACTCGTGTACAGCACCGAAGAACATTGGGGCGTAGGGCTTGATCTTAAGTACTCCGGCGAAGGCGTGAGAACCAAGCTTCGCAATGAAACCGCAAATACCCGCTTGAATTACGTTCGGATACCATTGAAATTGATTTACTTTTTCAATGAGTTTGGAAATGATTTCCGGCCAAAACTATACGTGGGACCATCTTTGGGTATTTTAGCTGGCGGTGAAACAAGGCTCTTTTTACCTTCTGGAACTGCTCAAGTTGACTCTAAAGATCTTTATGAAGAGGTTGACCTCGGTTTGCTGTTTGGAACTGGTTTCAACTACCGCATTGCTCCAGCCACTTGGCTCAACCTTGATTTGGCTTACGCCCACGGTTTTACAAATATTGCGAAAAATGGAGAAGCGTTCAATCGAAATATTAGCCTGAATGTAGGACTTGCATGGGGCTTGTAAACAGCACCCTTTCCTGTCAAGTACAGATGAAATAACAACGGCCCGATTTGGAAGGATGTCATTTCCTCGATACGCTATAATTGCACGGCGCCACAAAGTGTACACTTCGTGGCGCTGTTTTTTTTGTTTTAAATTTGTGTATAATGCCGGATGGCTGCCTTTTTATTCCTACACAAACGCTACTTTTGCGGCGCCTTTCGACCAGTAGAACCGTATCTACTAACCATCAACGTTTCAACAAACCATAACCATGGCAAAAAAACGCATCGCCATCAACGGCTTCGGTCGCATTGGTCGCCTCACTTTCCGCAACCTGATTCAAAACCCCAACGTCGAAGTAGTCGCTATCAACGACTTAACTGACAATCACACCCTTGCGCATCTCCTCAAGTACGATACCATGCACGGCCGCTTTGACGGAACCATAAGCTCCGACGACGATAGTATCACCGTAAATGGCAGCAAAATCGCTGGACTCTCAGTCCGCAACCCAGCTGAACTTCCCTGGGCCGCCATGCAAGTGGACGTTGTGTTGGAATGCACTGGTATCTTTCTTGATAAAGAAAAAGCTGGATTACACCTTCAAGCGGGTGCAAAACGGGTTATTTTATCCGCGCCACCTAAAGCCGATGATGTACCAACTTTCGTCATCGGTGCCAATGCGGATCAAATCCAAGACACTGATCTGATCATTTCCAACGCGAGTTGCACCACCAACTGCCTTGTCCCGATGATTATGACCCTCGACAAGGCCTTCGGTGTAGAACAACTGTTCATGAATACCATTCATGCCTATACTGCCGACCAAAACTTACAAGACGCGCCGCACAGAGACCTGCGCCGTGCCCGTGCTGCCGCACAGAACATCGTGCCCACAAGCACCGGAGCAGCGAAAGCCGTTATTTTGGTCGCACCCCATTTGAAAGGTAAAATCGAAGCGCACTCTATGCGGGTGCCTGTGGCAACGGGCTCCATCATAGATTGTGTGTGTGTGGTCAAAAATGACGTCACGGTGGAAACAGTAAACGCCGTGTTTAAAGCCGCCGCCGAAAGCCATCTTAAGGGCATTTTGGAATATAATACGGACCCCATCGTGTCCAGTGATATCGTGCAAAACACGCATTCTGCTATTTTTGATGCACCGCTCACCCAGGTCAATGGAAAAACCGTCCGCATTGTTGGGTGGTACGACAACGAGGCTGGTTACTCAGCTCGTCTGGCCGATTTGTGCGCAATGGTGTAGCGTATTGAGATATTGAACATGAGTCACCCCAAATTTTGTAACAGTACCAAAACGGGATTTCGTGAGTAGAAGTGACACTTTTTAAAAAAGTGTCACTTCTCTAAAATCGATTTAATTGCTACAGGACGAGATTTTTTAGCGGACTCTGTTCCTCCATTTTTTTCGAGCAACAGCACCTGAAGACTATAACAATTTCCCGCATTTACCTTGTTGTAAAATTCGGGGTGACTCATGTTCATGAAAACGCTCCAATCTACCACTCAAACGCCCTATTTCTACTATGACACTTAATTTTAAAGACAAAAAAGCCCTCATTCGGGTGGACTTTAACGTGCCACTCGACAAGGAATACAATATCACGGACGACACCCGAATCCGCGAAGCTGTGCCTACCATCCGCCATATTCTCGATCAAGGCGGTTCCGTCATTTTGATGTCCCACCTGGGCCGTCCGCTGGAAAAACGCAACCCGGATGGCAGTATCAATACGCAGAAATTCACCCTGCAACACCTGGTAAAACACCTGCGCAAAAAACTAAAGGCCAAAATCCATTTTGCAGACGACTGTGTGGGCAAAATGGCGGTTAAAAAGGCCGCCGCACTTAAGCCTGGCGAGGTGCTGCTGCTGGAAAACACCCGTTTCCACCCGGAAGAAGAAGCCGGCGATGCGGCTTTTGCGCAAAAACTGGCCGCATTGGGCGATATTTATGTCAACGATGCCTTTGGGACCGCGCACCGCGCCCATGCCAGCACCACCGTGGTGGCCCATTCATTTGATAAAAACCACAAAACTTTCGGCTTCCTCATGGAGCGCGAAATAGAAAACGCTACCCGGGCCATGAAAAACCCCGAGAAGCCCGTCACCTGCGTGACCGGAGGCTCCAAGGTCAGCGACAAAATCATGCTGCTTGAAAAATTCCTCGACTACGCCGACAATATCCTGATCGGCGGAGCAATGGCGTACACCTTCTTTTTGGCCAAAAAAGGCAGTGTCGGAAACTCACTCGTGGAGGCCGACAAATTAAAAACCGCCAAGGAATTCCTGCAAAAAGCCAAAGTCGCGGGCGTAAAAGTGTTGCTCCCCAAGGACTCCGTGTGTGGCGACAAATTTGCCGCAGATGCTGCCGTACAGGTTTGCCCGAGCAATCAAATTCCCGACGGTTGGATGGGACTGGATATTGGTCCCTCTGCGGCCAAAGCGTTTGCTTCGGTCATCCGAAAAAGCAAAACCATCATTTGGAACGGCCCAATGGGTGTTTTTGAAATGCCCGCCTTTGCCGAAGGTACCAAAGTGGTGGCCAAAGCCTGTGCTTCTGCAACCAAAAAAGGGGCGTTTACCATGGTGGGAGGCGGAGATTCCGTAGCCGCGGTTAACCAACTAAAATTGGCGAAAAAAGTCAGCTTCGTGAGCACCGGTGGTGGCGCGATGCTGGAATTTCTGGAAGGAAAGGATCTGCCCGGGATTCAGGCGATTCAGGGTTGATCTTGATTAACGGCTGATAACAAGTTTGCCGGAAGCATCTGGAGCGCCAGGAATGACGTACCAGTAAATCCCTTCGGACAAATTCCCCAGAGGAAGCTGCAGGCTGCTTCGGCCCTGCGGCAGGATAACAGACCGAACCAGCTGCCCCAATGCATTGAAAAGCATGAATTGATGGTTCATACCATCCATGCCTTTATATTCAACCGTCACCATATCCGAAGCCGGGATCGGCCAAACCCGCACTCGGCCAGTTTCAGTAGCTAAGACCGGCTGCGAAACGCTCACCGTAGCCATGCAAGGCACTCCGGGAGCGTCTGTGGTGCCAAGGCGGTAGTTGGGAAAAGAGGGCATGGAGGCTCCGGTTGGAGTCTGGAATTGAACCCCGCGCTGCTCTACGTTGCAAGCCTGTCCTGACTCGTCCGGGTTGTGGATGACATGGTAATGACGGGTATCGCCAGCAGGAATCACATATATTTTGCAATCTGGGCCTAATTGACACTGCCAAAACATAGTGGGATATGGGTTCGCATAACCATCCCATTCAGACACCGTGGTCTGAGATGCGCTGATATCACTCGCCCACAAATCCAATTGGTATAAAAATTTTCGGCATCCTAAATATAAAAAACGACTATTGGGGGAGACGGCACAGCCAATTTCCCCAAGTAGCTGGTCACCATAATCAAATGGGATAGTGTCAAACTGGGTAAACACCCCTGCTTCCCGGTCGAAGGAATACACCATAACAGAATTGAACCGATTAGTTCGGTATAATTTGCTACCATCCGGTGAAAAGACCATCTGGCCAAATCCCTCTCCCTGCGGATCCGGAAGAGTGCCGATAGTCTGTTTAAAGGTATCCACAATTCCCTGGCTGGTGAACGTGAAGATATAAAACTGGTTGCTGTTCCGTCGGGGTGTAATCAGCCACCAATTCTTGCCATTTGCGTGCTTTACAGCCACTAAATCAGCACTTGCCAATGTGTCTGACATTAAGACTACATTTTTTTCTAAAACTTTCCCCTGCTCAAAGATTTGGTTCGTGACAATACGAACCTCAGAGTAGTAAAGTTTATCATAAATTGCATCAGGGGGAGCCGCGTAAACAGTGAAACGCTTGTGGAAAAGATAAAATAAGCCCGATGAATCTGGTACTGGGAGAATTAGGGCGTTGCCTGGTCCTCCATAATAGCCATCATTATATTGATCACACCACAATGAATGTGCATTACCGGGATTAATACCCTCTCCATTTTCCAAAATTTCATCATCCGCACCAGCGATGACGCACCCATTTGTGTAAAAAAGCAGGTTACCTGTTGAATCACAAATACTCGAATTCGTGAGAAACATATTGTGTTCCCGGTAATGATAGCTTGCTTTAGGTGGACTGAAATTGAAATCCAGAAGCCCTCCTCCGTAGGTAGTGTCAGAAATCTGGTTATTGTCACCCGTTACCCAGATGTAATCAAACTTTTGTGCCGACGCTGCGAAAAATGTCAGATAGAGGCAAAGAAAAACTCCTGTTTTATGTTCGTTTTTTATCATAAGCTAAGCGATTCACATGGTGCAACGTATTGCTTTAATGGTATAGGTTGATTCTAATTGGGTGTGATAGTGCCCTCTATTTGTCTGCCAAAGGTACCACTAGAAATCCAGCCACAGGAGGCATGTGTCTTCAACTTCGTGAGTTGACCCTATAAATAAGGCTGAACTGGGTGACTACCAGATTAAATGCCCCCCGAAATTTTGCTAATTTTGCCCGAACCAGCTACCGCACTTATGCTACATTCCGATTTCCTTCAGTTCCTCTACGAACTCAGCCAAAATAACCATCGAACCTGGTTTGAACAAAATAAAAAACGCTACGAGGCTACTGTCAAAAAGCCTTTTGAAGCCTTGGTCGGGGAATTGATCGGGCGGATACGCGCCTTTGAACCGAGCTTTCAAATCCAGCCTAAAGATTGTATTCACCGCATTTACCGGGATACGCGGTTTTCGGCAGATAAAACGCCTTACAAAACCCATGTCTCCGCAGTCTTTACCCCAATGGGGAAACAGAAGATGCATGTGCCTGGCTATTATCTGCAAATTGGATTTGGTACGCTGATGCTGGGCGGCGGCGCGTATTTCCTTGATAAAGAACCACTTGTACAAGCACGTCGGGCCATCGTTCAAGACCCTAAAGGTTTTCGGGCCATCGCGACGGACCATGATTTTGTTGAAAAATTTGGGGAAATCAAGGGCGAAAAGAACAAGGTGCTCCCGCCAGAATTCAAAGAAGCCGCCAAAAACGAACCCTTTTTGGCGCATAAACAGTTCTATTTCATGACTGAGTTGGACCCAGAAAATTGTCTGCGGCCTGATTTCCCGGATTTTGTGGCCGAATATTTTGAGGCGGGTAAAGACCTGAATCATTTTTTTCGGCAGGCAATTGGGGGTTAATAGCTGACGTCGCTGGCGCAAGGCTCTGCCTTGTGTCTGCTATCAGGTTGGCTCTGCCAACTGTCGGCAGAGCCGACGGAATAACTGACACAAGGCAGAGCCTTGCGCCAGCGACGCACCAGCAACGCCACGCCAACACTCGCCGACTTTACGCATGTTTCAGCACATCTTCCAACCAATTTAGTGTGTACGCAAACACGGCATCCTGTTCCTTTTCATTGTGAATTTCGTGGTATAAGCCTGGCCATTCGTGGTAGCGCACATTGCCTTTGACGCGCTCAAAAAAACGCCGGGTGGCGGGAGCGGAGGTAATTTTATCCCCGCCGCCGTGTTGGAGCAGCACGGGCACTTTAAATGTTCCCGCCCATTTATCTAACCATTTTGCGGAGTCCAGCAGGGCAATTCCGCCTGCAGCACTGAGTTTGTTGTGTACCAGCGGATCTGACTTATAAGCCTTTACCACTGCTTCATCATGCGAAATAAAATGCGCGGCTAAACCAGTTGGCAGGGTCAGGGTTGGCATAAAACGCCGCAAAAATCTGCCTGCAACTACCTTGAATGCCGGGGCTTCAAACGCAAGTCGGATCCATGGCCCGGTGGCAATCACGCCACTTATTTCGGGTTCGTAGTGCGTTACAAAATTCAATACTAATCCGCCGCCCATGCTGTGTCCGTAGAGGAAAAGGGGTGTTTTCGGATACATTTGACGCGTTTTTTGCAGCAAAAGCCCAATATCGTCGAGCAAAACCTGAAGATTTTTGGCGTGGCCCCGCTTGCCTTCGCTGCGTCCGTAACCCTGGTGATCATATCCGAGTACCGCAATGCCGCGTTGATTGTACCATTTGGCAACATGCTCGTAACGGCCAATGTGCTCCCCTTGTCCATGCACGAGCGCAATCACTGCACGCGGGTTTTCTACGGGCCAATGTGCCGCAAAAAGTTGTAGGCCTTGAGCGTTTTTCCAGTGTAGTTGGTTCATAGTCAATGTTCAGTGTTACTCGGCGTTAATTAAGGCAAAGGAACCGAATTATTGGCCTCTTTGAGCCGCTTTGTCTTCGTATTTTGCTGCTGGTTCTTTTCCTCCAGATTTTCTTGTGCGATGATTTGCCCGGGGCGACGTAGCACGTTCATTTTCAGGAAAACCTTTTCTTTGCCGAGCGTAACGGTATCTTGTTTTTCAAAAAAGAGGTCTCCGACGGCCAAAATATGGTACACGCCCTCAGGAAGTTCGAATACAAAATGTCCATCAGGTCTCGTTTCCGTTTCCCCGCGCAAAATCTGGCTGGGTACTTCAAAAACCGACACCTTTGCAGGCTGCTGTATTACCTGATTTTTCGCATCCATTAAAACACCTTCAAGCACCGTTTGAGCTTTGATTAAAAAAGGATTGCAAGCGCTGAAAAGCAGGAGTGCCAGCGCCCAAAAATGTTTTTTTATCATGGACCATCCATTTTGTTTGGCAAAAGTAGCAGGAACTTGGATATGAAGCAGCCGAGTCCCTAAACGATCCAGAACCTAAAAACTGCACATTTATTTTCACCAGCGAATCATTCCCCATGCGTATTATATTCATGGGCACGCCAGCGTTTGCCGTGCCCTCTCTCCAGATACTGCTTGAAAACCATTACAACATCGTGGCGGTGATCACAGCTCCCGACAAACCGGGGGGCAGGCAGGGCATTCAGCAATCGGCGGTTAAACAGTTTGCCGTAGAAAAAGGACTGAAAGTTTTACAACCCGAAAAGTTCAAAAATCCTGATTTTTTAGCTGAATTGGCGGCATTGAAGGCAGATTTACAAATTGTAGTGGCATTTCGGATGCTGCCCGAGCTGGTCTGGAACATGCCGCCACTCGGCACGATGAACCTGCACGGATCACTTTTACCCAAATACCGGGGGGCAGCACCGATCAATTGGGCGGTCATCAACGGCGAAACAGAAACGGGGGTTACGACCTTTCTGCTAAAGCACGAGATTGATACCGGCGATCTGCTTTTTCAAGAAAAAATCCCCATTGGCCCGGACGAAACTGCGGGTGAATTGCACGACCGGATGATGGAAATCGGGGCCAAACTCATCCTAAAATCCGTACAGGCCCTCGAAAACGGCACAGCCAGCCCCTTGCCACAGGCCGATGTTGAAGCCACCCATGCCCCAAAAATCTTTGCTGAAACCTGTAAAATTCACTTCGAACAACCTGCTGTGCAAGTGCATAATTTTATCCGTGGCCTGAGTCCGTATCCGGGCGCCTGGACCAGCTTGGAGGGAAAAACCTTGAAAATTTTGCGCTCAAAACTGGTATCGGAGGAAGAATGGAAACCGGAAGCTGGGTCAGACCTAAGTCCTGGCCATTTATTCAGCGATGGAAAAAACTATCTCTATTGTAGCACCTCAGATGGATTTATTTCGGTGCTGGAATTGCAGTTGGAAGGCAAAAAAAGGATGTTAATCCGTGATTTTTTGAACGGATATGCGGGCGGGGAAGCGCTCACAACTGTTCAATCTCAGAAATCGAAAGCCCTGTGATTTCGGAAATCAGGACTTTTTCCATACCTTTTAATTTCATTTGTCGAGCAATTTCGCGATTTTGCTCGACTTTACCTTCCACAAAACCTTCTGATTTACCTTCATCAAACGAGGTATCCACAACATTTTTCAAATCGCGGTAGTACTTTAAACTCTCCTCGTATTTTGTTTTTTCATCAGGGCTGAACTTAGCGATTTCAGCTGCCTCAAACAATTTATGAAACACGCGCTCCTGTAAGGCTGTTGGTCGGTTTTGCAGGTATGGAAGCTGCTGTAAAACATACATCCACTTGTCGAAGTTGGTTTGCAAATCCCCTTCTGTTTTGCTAAAATTGGGCATTTCAAGATAAATATACGTTAGTTTATTATAAAAAACTCGGCATTTTTGATCCTTTAGTTGCACTTCATGACGTACTTCCCGCTCCCTTTCATCCTCGGAAAATGTAAAATCAAGGATACCAACCATATACACAGCGGCCAATTGGTAATTCCAATCACCTTTCCTGGCTTGTTCCTGAATGGGGAAAGAGGAATAATACACGCTTCTATCTTTAAAAAAATTCTGCTTAGCCTTCTGCATTTCTACAATAAAACGCTCACCGTTTTCACCGATACAATATAGGTCAAAAATGGCTTTGCGATCCGTTTCCGTATTGCCAAGTTGTTCCGTCCGAGCGTAAGAAAGCTCTTTAATCTGATGCTTTACAGGTAACACCTGATTCAAAAAGTCAATCAACAAATCTTTATTTGGCTCTGAGCCAAACAATTTTTTGAATCCAAAATCTGTAAAGGGATTGATATATTTATCCTGAAGAACCATTGAGAAACCTTTAAGCGCAAAAATACGGATTCCACTGCAACACGCCCCACGTTTTTAAGTTGTAATCATTTGCTTGCCTTGCCTCCAGCGCACAATCACCTAAATGAATATCGTTGACAAACTTAGCAGACCGCTGCACACGTGGCGTTCGGTTTAGACAACGTACATTCGCACAAAATTTTTACGATGATCCTACCTGCAGTTTTTGCCAGAATGGCCGCATTACTCCCCGCCAAAACCTTGACTACACTTGTTGTTTTATTGGCCACCATTACGATGGATGCCCAAAACGTCAACACCACTTTCCGATCCAAACTGGAATACCCCGGCCAGACCCTCGCCAACGTATGGGGATACGTTTCCAGAGGCCATGAATATGCCTTGGTGGGCGGCTCAAAAGGACTGATTATTGTGGACATTACCAATCCCGACCAGCCCCAGCAAATCGTGCAAATTCCAGGCCCCGACAACCTCTGGAAAGAAATTAAAACCTATCGTCGGCATGCATACGTGGTAAGTGAGGGAGGCCAAGGCATTCAAATCGTGAAGTTGGAAAACTTGCCTTCTGCAGATTTGCCGAGTAAATTTTACCGGGGCGACGGGGCTATTTTGAATCAACTGAACACCATACACGCCCTCCATATTGACGAAACAAAAGGGTATCTATACGCCTGGGGTGGAGGTCTATTCGGCGGTGGCGCCAAAATTTTTGACCTCAAACAGGATCCTTGGAACCCGGTTTATGTGGGCAAATTTGATGAAAAGGGGTATATTCACGATGGATATGTGGACAATGATACCATGTATAGCTGCCATATCTACGCGGGAGAATTCGCCATCGTGAACATGGCCGATAAATCTTCCCCGGAACTCATCAATACCCAACGCACTTCCAACGCATTTACCCACAACACCTGGATTACCGACGACCGAAATACGATTCTCGCAACCGATGAGGTCAATAATTCTTTCCTCTCCGCCTGGGATGTGAGCGATCCGACCGATATCAAGTTCTTGGACAAAATTCAAAGCAACCCAGGCAGCGGAAGCATGGTGCATAACACCTATGTTCGCGAAAACTGGGCAATAACCTCCTGGTACCGAGACGGTTTCACCATTGTGGACATTACGCGGCCCGCCAACCTTGTGCAGGTGGGCAACCATGACACATATCCCGGTTCTGGCGGTGGTAGCGATGGATGTTGGGGTGTTTACCACGATTTTCCCAGTGGAAATATCATTGCTTCCAACATCAATGTGGGCGGTAAAGGTGAACTTTGGATTGTGACGCCCAACTACGTCCGCGCTTGTTATCTGGAGGGAAAAGTCACAAATGCCGTGACCGGTGCGCCAATCCTGAACGCTCAAATTCAGCTCGAAGGAAGTACTCCCTTGGTACAAGAAGCCAGTGCCAACAACGGAAATTACAAAACGGGGCTGGAAGCAGAAGGCTACTACAAGGTGCTCGTTACGCGGGCTGGATTCCAACCCTTTGAGACCTACGTTTACATGCAGCGCGGCGAGGTCATTACGCTAGATGTAGCACTGTATCCAACCGGAACGATCAATGTGACTGGAACCGTCGTTCGTTTTGAGGACGGCCTACCTGTGGAAAATGCAACGGTTTGGATGTACGGCGGCCAAAATTTCAACTCAGCCACCACCGACGCATCGGGCAATTTTCAGTTCAATGGCGTCGCACCAGGTTTGTACGACTTCGCAGCGAGCGCCCCGGATTTGAGCCTTGGGATGCTTTCCAAACAATCCATCACCAGCAGCACCAACCTTACCATTGAATTATACAGCACTTACCGTCGGGATGGAACTGGAACAGGGCTTTCCCCTGAACGCAACTTCCTGAAAATCAATCAGAATCCATTTAGTTCTGAAACGGTGGTGGAATACGAACTGGCCATAGAAGGGGCTGTGCTTGCGCTGGTTAATGGAGCAGGACAAACGGTTCAAACCAATTCCTTGCAAGGAGAAAAAGGGCAGTTGACCGTAGGAGCCGGATTACCCGCAGGCATCTATTTTGTCATGCTGAAACAAGATGAACAAGTTCTTGATCTCAAAAAACTGATCAAAAACTGATCCGATTCTCCTCCAAATAAGCTCCAACATGACACCGCTTGCAGAACGGATGCGCCCGCAGACTCTGACCGACTATGTTGGTCAGCAGCATCTGGTGGGCGAAGGCGCGGTGCTTAGACAAGCCATAGAACGTGGCAAAATCCCCTCCTTTATTCTTTGGGGACCACCGGGCGTTGGGAAAACTACCCTCGCCCAGCTGATTGCTAAACTGCTTAACAAACCTTTTTATCAACTCTCGGCCATCAATGCCGGCGTAAAGGATATTCGGGAAGCCATCGAAAGTGCTGACAAACAGAACCTTTTTCAGCAAAAAGGGGCGATTTTGTTTATTGATGAAATCCATCGTTTTTCTAAAAGCCAGCAGGATGCCCTGTTGGGTGCGGTGGAAAAAGGAGTCGTCACGCTAATCGGTGCAACGACGGAAAATCCCTCATTTGAGGTCATTCCAGCCTTGCTTTCGCGTTGTCAGGTGTATGTCCTTCAACACCTAACCAAAGATGAACTGATCGGATTGGTCAACCGGGCCCTGGAGGAAGATGATTTTTTGAAGGCCCAAGACATCGAAATCGCCGAGTACGACGCGCTGCTGCTGTACTCCGGCGGCGATGCTCGGCGACTGCTGAATGCGCTGGAACTCATTGCCAATTACCGGCAGCCCGGCACTCCATTGCGCGTCACCAACGATCTGGTCCGCGAACTCATCCAACAAAATGCGGCCTTGTACGACAAGGGCGGGGAAGCGCATTACGATGTCATTTCCGCTTTTATCAAAAGTATGCGCGGCAGCGACCCCAATGCGGCCGTCTATTGGTTGGCTCGAATGCTGGATGGTGGAGAGGATATTGAGTTTATTGCCCGCCGTATGGTCATCCTGGCTTCGGAAGATGTGGGTTTGGCGAATCCAAACGCCCTGTTGTTGGCCACAACTACCATGGATGCCATCCGCATGATTGGAATGCCCGAAGCACGGATAATCCTCTCACAATGTGCCATTTATCTCGCTACCTCGCCCAAAAGCAATGCCTCCTATGTTGCTATTAATCAGGCCCTGGAGTTGGTAAAACAGACTGGTTCTTTGCCCGTTCCACTTCACTTGCGCAATGCACCTACGAAGTTGATGAAGGAGTTGAATTACGGTTCTGGCTACCAGTATGCCCATGATTTTGAGGGCAATTTTGTGCAACAAAACAACCTCCCTGAAGCCCTTGATGGCACCGTCTTGTACGAACCCGGCAAAAACCCGGCAGAAGAAAAAGTGCGGCAAAAAATGCGGGAAGATTGGAAGGGAAAGTATCGTTATTGAATCGGCTCAACCTATAAAGGTTAAAATCAGCCTAAAACAGCCACATCATTTGGGAGGGATTGCTGGCTTATCCTACGTTTGCAGACAAATTTAAAGCCATGAAAAATAAAATCTTTTTACTGATTGCGTTGATCGCCCTTTCCCTCTCTTCCTGTGACCAAGACCCCTACCCGCTTGAACTCCAAACCTTTGATGTTCGTTGGTACGACGATGACAACTCCGGCACCCAAACCATCGGAGATGCCCTGACTTTTGGGGTGCAAATCAATTCCACCGACCCCAACTCAGACGGTCAATTTATTGTGGAATGGGATTTTTCCTATTTCGTGAATAACAACTTCGGCGGTATCCTGCGCGGCGACGATTTTATTGAAACCAACTCCCTGTTTTTTGATGCCGAAGTTATTATCGGGAACCTCGCACTACCCGACCCAGGTGGTTTGGGACAAGGAGATGTCATTGAATTCCGACTCTGGGCAAGAGATAACCGCGGAACTGAATTGGAAAGAATACATCGGTATGTGATTGAAGAGTAAACGGTAGCCTGCTAAGTTTGCTCACTTTTCTCTTGTACACCCGCGGTTGTTAAAACCCAGGTGTTTTTTTGGGATTTTTATACTTTTGAGGAATACAAATTTACATTTTATGCGAAACCAACTACTTTATGCAGTTTTACTCTCCCTATTTGCTCACTTTCCACTGACGGCACAGCAAATACTTTCCATAACACCCTCTAATCAAGCCCCTTTTAACGATGTGACGGCACTCATTAAAAATCACTTCACGGGGTCGGGAGTCGAGATTTTGGATGTAAGTTCAAGTACCGATCTACGGAGTTTTGGCTTTTTTACAGATGGTGATTCAGCCATAGGACTATCACGCGGGCTGGTTTTGAGCACGGGTTTTTCAAGTAGTATACAGGGAATTGGTAGTTATCAGGCCTCTGACGATAATTTAAATGGCGATACCCTCGCCGAATTAGAGCCCCTTGCAGTCGGTCCTCTAAATGATGTGGCATATTTCCGAATCACCTTTCGACCGTACAGTGATTCCCTGAAGTTTCGGTATGTTTTTGCTTCAGAGGAGTACCCAGAGTATGCATGCACTACTTTTAATGATATTTTTGGCTTATTTATCAGTGGGCCAAACCCGGCTGGCGGGAATTATGTGGATCAAAATATCGCACTAATTCCAGGAACGAATCTTGCTGTATCCATCAACAACCTACATCCCTTGAATTTGGCTTCTATCGGTTGTCCGCCCCAAAACGAACAGTTTTACCATGACAATCTTGGATCCAATCAGCAGCCTGTTTTTGATGGTTTCACAGATGTGTTTGTGGCCGAAGCCAGTGTCGTGCCGTGTGCCACCTACGAAATGGTCATAGCTATTGCGGATGTTGGCGACGGTGCTTTTGATTCTGGAGTAATGCTGGAAGCCAAAAGTTTGGAAAGTCTTGTAGAAATTAGCAGCACTTTGGGTTCGAGCGGAGCTGTCATTCCAGAAACCTTCGTTGCAGACACCATTGAATTTGGTTTCAGTGCCGTGCCAACGAATTTATTTCCCTTGGAAATTCATATCGGCGGAACTGCCATCAATGGCATTGACTATCAAGCTGTTGATTCAATTACTGTGGTAAATGCACCCGGCCAAAACATCCAAATTTTAATTCAACCAATTCAAGACACCTTGCAGGAACAGCTTGAAACAGTTGTTTTTCAGGTGTTAGGAATTGGAAGTAATAACTGTTTCACGCAAACTTTCGAGCTGTACATCGCTGACCCCGATTCCCTCTATTCGTCGGGCGACAGTGTCGTTTTCCTGAACAATGGAACCATCCAACTTTCCATTGCTCCTACTGGCATATCAAATAAATCTTGGACGTTTTCTAACAACCTCTCAAAGAGTATTGATCCTGTTTTTTCGATGGTTACCTCTGAAATCTCAGTCGCTACCCCCTTTGATATCCTGAACGATTTATCCATCCTTGAATCGGTCTGTATTAACTTACAACATGATTCAAACGAAGACTTGGATATCTACTTGATTGCCCCCAACAATACCATTTTGGAACTCAGTACTGACAATGGCGCAAATGGCAGCAACTATATCAACACCTGTTTTTCACCCAGCGCAGCCGAATCCATCCGAGGGGGTTTACCTTTTGCACCTGCTTCATCAGCGCCTTTTACGGGAACTTTTCAACCAGAAGGTTTGTGGAGCGACATCCAGGGGACGCCTGTCAATGGAACCTGGAAACTAGGGGTCATAGATGACCAGCAAGGACTGGTCGGCTCCTTGCTCAACTGGTCTATGACATTTTCTGGCAATGATCTGGGTAATTTTCAATACCAATGGAGTACGGGGGAGACCACAGCGGAGATTGAAGCTAATACCCCGGGGATGTACAGCGTCACCATTTCCAATCAACTTGGCTCATTCTCCAAAACGTTCACCGTGAAAGAAGGCAGTGTCGGAACAAAAATACCTGGTGACGCAGCCCAAGCATTCCATCTTTTCCCGAATCCCTCTATGGGAGAAACCTTTCTAATCTTAGACAAACCATTGGTTGTCAATGTTTTAAGAATCTATGATTTAAATGGATCGCTCTTATTAGAACAATCGAACGTCGGACTGATCCAAAACACCAGTCGTTTACCAAAGGGCGTATATCTAGTTTCACTCGAAACCAACGAAGGGGTGTTTGTGCAAAAATTGCTGCACTGGTAAACTCTATTTTCCACCTTTTTCAAAAAATCCCGGTCAGGCCTTGCGCCACCGGGATTTTTTTTTGAATCTTTGCATCACCGTACCGATACAGTGATATAAAATTCAATAATGCCACGCACCGCAACCAGTTACCAATCGCAGATACTGCACAGCAAAGGGACCTTTATGGCTGCCTCCACCTCCGGATTGCCCTACGGAGGCTGTTACGTCCCGGAAGTCCTTTTACCAGGCTTGCAGGAAATCGCTGCTGCATTCGATCATTTCAAATTTGACCCGGATTTTTTGGCTGAATACACCGAGACGCTGCGCTCCTTTTCTGGTCGGCCCACTGCGTTTACCCCCTTACCCCGACTGAGCGAGGCCATTGGTGGCGCGCAGCTTTTTTTGAAAAATGAAGGCCTTAACCATACCGGAGCACACAAAATCACCCATTGTATTGGACAAATTCTATTGGCAAAACGCCTTGGTAAACAGCGTATTATCGCCGAAACTGGTGCCGGACAACACGGA
>CAZKBH010000006.1:16399-87000 GCA_964550795.1 uncultured Saprospiraceae bacterium | reverse complement strand
GCCACTGCCGCAGTCTGCGCCCGCTTTGGACTGGATTGTACGGTGTACATGGGCAAAAAAGACTACGAGCGTCAGCGCCCCAATGTGTATTGGATGGAATTATTGGGTACCAAAGTGGTGGCGGTGGAAGAAGGCAGTCAGACGCTCAATGATGCGGTAATTGCCGCTTTTAAAGATTGGGTGGCCAATCCGGACGCTTATTATCTGCTCGGCTCGGCGGTGGGCCCGCACCCCTACCCTGCCATGAATACCTTTTTTCAAAAAGTGGTCGGCGAAGAAATCCGACAGCAATGCGTCGAAACTACTGGGCGCTTGCCGGATTATTGTGTGGCCTGTGTAGGCGGCGGCTCCAATGCCTTGGGGATGTTTTATGACTTTTTGGATGAGACGGAGGTGCAATTAATCGGCGTAGAAGCCGGTGGTCAGGGCACCCGTTCCGGCGAACACGCTGCAAAAATCAAGCACGGAAAACGGGGGATTTTTGAAGGCTATCACGCCTATTTTTTGCAAGACGAGGACGGAAATATCGCCTCCACTCATTCCATATCCGCAGGTTTGGACTATTGTGGGGTGAGTCCGATTTTGGCTTATTTGGCAGACGAAGGCCGGGTTCAATTCGAAACCGCCAACGACGAAGCTGCCTTGGCCGCAGTTCAAAGACTTGCTCAGACGGAGGGTATTATTCCCGCTTTGGAATCGGCGCATGCCTTTGCCCATGCCTTTGAATTGGCCGCCGAACTCCCAAAAAACAAAATCATCGTGGTGAACGCCAGCGGGCGCGGTGAAAAAGACCTTTTTATTACCATGCGGCATTTTCAGGCAGAAAGTTTAAAAACCTACGCGCAACATTTACTTCAACAATGAACCAAAACACCTCCACTCCCCGTCCCATGCCGATCATGGCGCATTTGGTCATTGGCTACCCTACCCGCTCAGAAAGTGTCCGCACTGCTGAACGCTACATCGAAGCGGGCATTGAAATGCTGGAATTGCAAATCCCTTTTTCGCACCCGACGGCGGATGGCCCAGTCATCACGGAAGCTTGTCAGGAAGCCACGCGGCAAGGGGTTTCTGTGCAAGATTGTATCGAGGTAATTCGAGACCTGCACACCCGTTTTCCGGCGCAGGAAATCATGGTCATGAGTTATCTGAATCGAATCTATCACTATGGCTTTCAAGCATTTGTAGCAGAAATGGATGCCCTGGGCGTGCGCAATTTGATCGTGCCGGATTTGCCCGCAGACCTTGCTGCCTCTTTTTTGGGAACAACTTCGTCCTTGGTAAAAATGGTGCCGGTGCTTGCGGCCAATACCTCCGCAGACCGTCTAGACGATCTGCTTCGCAGCGACTTTGATTTTTACTACCTGATGTCAGATTTTAAAATCACCGGGGGAGAATTTAGTCTGCATCCGCGGCTTCAGACCATTATCCAAAAAATCAAAACGCCTGGCATTAGGCAGCAAAAAACACCGCGGATTGGCATCGGATTTGGCATCTCCACCCCGGAGCAGGCGCGGCTGGTGGCCACGGAGGTTGATGTAGCCATTATTGGATCGGCTTTGATTCAGGCACAAAAAAAAGGAAAGTTGGCGGAGTATTTGGAATCTTTGCAGCAGATATTCCATGAAAAAACAAATCAGCAGCAACCGATACACAAGCACGCACAAACGCAGGAACAGTAAGCCGCTCGTTTTCCTTGCAATATTTTTATTTCACCTGTCCGTTCTTGCACAAAATCCTGACAATCAAAGCGTTATTGTAGGTGCCGAACGGCTGGATGTGCTACTCCCTATGTTGAACGGGAAACAAGTTGCGCTGGTGGTCAATCATTCCTCTCTAGTTGGCAACACCCATTTAGCCGATACACTTCACCGTCTGGGGGTTTGTATTACAGTCATTTTTGCCCCAGAACACGGGTTCCGGGGAGAAGCAGATGCCGGGGAGCATATCCAGGATGACTACGACCAACGAACAGGGGCGGCGGTGGTTTCGCTCTACGGAAAACGACGAAAACCAAGCCCTGAGGATTTGGAAGGTACCGATGTAGTCATCTTTGATATTCAGGATGTTGGAGCGCGATTTTACACCTATATCAGCACCCTATTTTATGTACTGGAGGCCTGCGCGGAGCAGGACAAGGTGGCCATTGTACTCGACCGGCCCAACCCGAATGGACATTATGTGGATGGCCCCGTGCTGGATTCGCGGCTCATTTCCTTTGTGGGCATTGCACCCTTGCCCATTGTGCACGGCTGCACGGTAGCGGAGTTGGCCCGATTGTTTGTAGGCGAATTTTGGATTTACAAGCCCGAAAGTCTGCGCCTGGAGGTCATTACCTGCCTCCATTACACCCATTCAACGCCTTACGAACTTCCCGTACCGCCTTCTCCAAACTTGAGAAGCAATCGTTCGATATTACTTTACCCTTCTCTTTGTTTGTTTGAAGGCACGAATTGCAGTGTTGGACGCGGGACGGAATGGCCCTTTGAGGTAGTCGGCCACCCAGATTTTCCCTGCGATTCCTTCTATTTTGTTCCGCGCCCAAATGCTGGCAACAAAAACCCCTTACACTCGGGTTGGCTGTGCGGAGGCTGGGATTTTAGCAAATTGTCGGTGGATTCGCTGCGCAAAGAAGATCAGCTGAACATCGCTTGGTTGTTGGAATTTTATGCCAAGTTCCCTGATAAATCGGCGTTTTTTCGGAAAGACAATTTTATAGAATTGCTCTCGGGCACGCGGACCTTGAAACATCAAATTATAGAGGGCAAAACCGAAGCTGAAATCCGGGCTACCTGGGCAGAAGATTTAGATGCGTACCGTAAAATTCGGGCCCAATATCTGCTTTACCCTGAATGAACGGGAGTGTTCAGAAAAGTGTGGCACACCTCAACTATCACGTTGATTATCAGTATTCGAATTTAGGTGTGCCACACATTTCTGAACACTCCCGACTAACCGGCCGTTTCACATACTCAGTTTGCAGGCACCTTCACTCCATTCCAGATTCACCTTGCCGCCTTTTTGCATCCATCCAACCAACTCTTGCCCCATCAATTCAGCCCGCCAGCCTTGCAACAAGCCGTGATCGAAATCATCACTGCCAGACTTGAGTCGGTTAAAATCGCCTTTGGGGAAAAGTAAGGCTGCGCTGATTTCGTGCTCCAGGCACTGTTTTTTCATGAAATGATACAGCAATTCCATAGTCCACTCGCGTTCCGGATCTTCCGGCAAGGGCCTTGGAATGGAATCCAGTAATGCGCGCTCCGCATCTGTAGCAGGTGCTTTCCAGAGTTCCTGCCAAACATCCAGGTACTTTTTCCAGACGCCTTCGTGCATGGTCCGGTTGGACTTAAAAGCGTTCGGACCGCCCTTGGTGGAGCGCAATATGGTGCTGATGTGGCGACTTTGCAGTACCGTTTCTCTTGGGATATTGGACGACATGGCGCGTTCGATGCGCCAACGGTAAAGCCGCATCAGGAATACTTTTTCCCGAAAATCAATTTGGTGCACTAAATCGTTGGCAAACAATTCTTTATGCGGGTAAACGGTGTAAAAACCCGGCGATTCCCACTTGCGGTTTTCTTCCCGCGCCCAGGTTTCGCGGTTGTGTTTTCGCAGCTTTTTGGTCAATTTTTCGTGCAATGCGGGCAAGTATTTTACATCCTCAATCGCATAATCCAGCGCTTTAGGATCAATGGGCCGCGCCTCCCAATCTGCTACGGTATGACTTTTAGCGAGGGTGACGCGAAGCTCCTTTTCCACAATTTTACCAAAGCCCGCGGGGTAATTGTAACCCACGAAGCCAGCGGCAATTTGTGTATCAAACGTATTGCTCGGAACCGTGCCAAAAAGCGTGTGAAGCAGGCGATAATCGTTGTCGCCCGCGTGCGTGATTTTTAGAATAGCCGGATCGGATACAATTTGGAGGAACTTTTCAAGTTCTTTAATCCGAAGGGTATCAATGAGATAAATATCATTTTCAGAAACGACCTGGATAAGCCCTAATACAGGAACGTAGTATTTTTCACCCACAAACTCCGTATCGAAGCCGATCCAGTGGGCTGTGGCGAGGTCGTCCATCACGCGATCAAAGTCGCTTTGGTTTTCAAGGAAATGTACGGGTAGATTCATAGGGCAGCAAAGGTAAGCAGGCTTGAGTCAAGAAAACAAAAATGAAAAACGTAGCATGCAAAATGCGTGCCTTGCGTCCGTACCTTTGCAAAGAAACTGTTGATTGATGGGATTGATTCGATTCAACCAAAGCCTTGATTTATCACCTTGATCAAAACATGCCGCTTTCACTAATTTAACCAATATTTGTGTAGAAGACGCTAGGTTTTGCATCCTTCCCCGAAATATTCCCAGTAAATTATCCAATTCGTTTCCATCCATACCATGAAAAAAGTTCTTTTTGGCTTAGCCATTTTTCTGTTCCTCCTGCTAGGTGCGCTGGTTGCAATTCCTTATCTGTTTAAAGATGAAATCATCGCACAGGTAAAAACCACCGCCAATGAAAGCCTAACCGCTACATTGGAATTCTCCGATGTAGATATTTCCATTTTTCGGCATTTTCCAAAACTTTCCATTGGCTTAAAAGACCTCGAAATCACCAATGGTCCCGGCCCATTTGAAGGGGTAAAACTGGTTCAATGTGAGCGGCTTGATGTCGCCGTTGACCTCTGGTCCGCCATTTTTGGGGATAAGGTCGTGATTAATGGACTTTTTCTTACAAAACCTAATATCCGGGTGTATGCCCTCAGCAACGGGCAAGCGAATTACGACATTACCAAACCCGATGACGCGGCTGAAACTGGCACAACCGAAGCTGCGCCCGTCCAACTCGAACAATACGGCATTGAAGACGGAAAAATACTTTACGACGACCGTGGTCTGGACATGAAAGCCGATATGGAGGGCGTCAACCACACGGGTTCCGGCGAGTTCACCTCCACGCTGTATGATTTGGTCATGAAAACCGCCGTCGAGAAGCTCTCCGTCAACTACGGCGGGGTACAATATCTGCGCAATGCGAAAGCCGATTGGGTAGCAACTATGGGAGCGGACATGACCAACATGAAGTTCACATTTAAAGAAAACGACCTGAAAGTCAACGATTTAAAACTGATGCTTGATGGCTGGGTGCAAATGCCCGAAAACTCGGAAGACATTCGCATGGATCTCAAATTTGGAACCCCGGAAAACACGTTCAAGAGTCTGCTGAGCATCATCCCCGGCGCCTACACGAAGGATTATGCGGGGGTACAAGCCAATGGGACAGTGCAATTTGAGGGCTTTGCTAAAGGAACTTACAACGAAAAAATATACCCGGCTTTTAAATTAGATTTTAAGGTCGGCAATGCTGATTTTAAATATCCTAGCCTGCCTTTGGGCGTGAGCAATATCAATGTGGACGCCTCCATCGCGTTGCCAAGTGCAAAACTCAACGACCTGACGGTGAAGGTGCCAAAATTCGGCCTGAAAATCGGTTCCAACCCGCTGGAAGGCTATTTTAACCTCAAAACACCCGAAAGCGACCCAACCGTTGACATGAAACTCAACGGAACGCTCAATCTCGGCGAACTTTCCAAAGCCTTCCCGATGGAGGGGGTGCAAGAATTGGTCGGTATCATCAAAGCTAACATGACGGTAAAAGCTGCCATGAGCCAAATTGACCAGGGAAAATACGACGAGGTAAACATGGCGGGCACCTTTGGCATGAGTGGAATCAGTTACAAATCTGCCGGAACGCCTGCGGTTAAAATCAATTCCCTTGCCACAACGATTACGCCACAAAGGCTTGATATACAAACCTTTGATGCAAAACTTGGCAACAGTGACCTCCAGGCTTCGGGCAGTATTGACAACGCGTTGGCGTATTTCAGCACGAGCAAAACCATGCGCGGAAACCTGAAGTTTTCCTCTGCCTATTTTGATGCAAACGAATGGATGGAACCGAGCACCGAGGAGGTTGGCGTGGTTCCCAACGACGTGGAAGACCCAGCCGATGCAGCCGTCTTTGATCGCTGGGATTTCACGATGGATGGTAAAATTGGGAAATTAAAATACGATACCTACGACATTTCCAACCTGACTGCGGCGGGGCATTTCACGCCAAACAAGATGGACATTTCAAATTTTGGTCTCAAATTGGGCAGCACCAGCGACTTAAGCGGCAACGGGCAAATTCTAAATGCCTGGAACTATCTGTTTGATAATCAAACCGTTGCAGGGGTTATCAATCTGAAATCCAATTACTTTGACCTCAACCAGTTCATGACCGAGCCAGAGGCAGGAACTACGGAAGTCCCAGCAGAGGAAATTATCCCGGTGCCCGAAAATATGGACATGACGATCAATGCCAATTTTGCCAAAATCAAATACACCACCTATGATTTGAATAACCTGGATGGCCAGATTGTGGTCAAAAACAGCGTGGCCAGGTTGCAGGATTGTACGGCGGATGTGATTGGCGGAAAAATTGGTTTGACGGGCGATTACAACACTCAGAATCTGGCCAAGCCCACGTTTAACATGGACATGGCGCTGCAAAACATGGGTTTCAAGGAAGCATTCCAAACCTTTGCAACCGTCAAAGCACTCGCTCCGGTGGCCCAATTGATTGATGGAAAATTTAACACCAGCCTTTCTATGAGTGGGATTTTGGGCAAAGACATGATGCCCGATTTTACCACCCTTTCCGCAGCCGGCTTTTTGGAAACAATTTCCGCGATTTTTAATAATTTCAAACCCATGAATAACATTGCGGACAAGTTGAATATAAGTCACTTGAAGCAATTGGAATTGAAAAATACCAAAAACTGGTTCGAGATTAAAGATGGCAAAGTAATGGTAAAACCTTTCAACACACAGGTGCGCGACGTGGCCATGCTTATCAGTGGTTCGCACGGTATCTCCAGCGATATGGATTATCAGATTCTTTCTAAAGTGCCGCGTAAATCACTGGGTTCTGCCGCGAATTCCGGGCTGAACCTGTTGTCTTCCGAAGCTTCCAAAGTGGGCGTCAATATTGCTCAGGGCGAGTTCATCAATGTTCGTTTTGACCTTACGGGCACCATGTTTAATCCCAAGGTCGGCATGAAAGTGCTGGGATCCGATGGGGAGAGCAGTATTCAGGAAACCGCGGTTGGCGCGGCTACGGCAGTATTTGAAAAAGCCAAGGATTCGCTCACCAACGTGGTGGACCGCGAGGTGGACAAGGCCAAACAGAAAGTCGAAGATGCTGCGCAAAAAGCTACGGACAGCTTAAAACGAGTGGCGGAGCAGAAGATGCAGGAAGCAACAGACAAGGCGACAAAAGAGGCCAAAGATAAGATTGGCGAGAAGGCGGGCGATGTGCTGGGAGAAGAAGGCCAGAAAAAAGTAGACGATGTAAAGGACAAATTGAACAACTTTGACCCGTTCAAGAAAAAGAAGAAAAATTAGATTTTATGCCTCACATCGGCTAGTTTGTGCAGGGGTTGATGAGGTTTATGAGGTTTATGGGGTTGATATATCAACCCCATAAACCCTTATAAACCCTAATAAACCCTAATACACAAAAGGCAATGACCCGCAGTATTTTATGCATATACCTTTTTGGAAAAAGTGGATTTCGCACCTAACGCCGATTACGCTAGAGGAAGCGGTTTCGGAGCAAAATCCAGAGTTGAGTGTGGTGCTGTCGCGAGGCAGGGTACAGTTGTTAAGTGGCGATGCCATTTACTCCTGGGATGATTTGTACCGGAATTTCTTGATTGCGTTTGACACTTTAAAGATTGACGAGCGAAAAATAGATAATGTGCTTTTGCTGGGCCTCGGGCTAGGCTCCATTCCTTTCATGCTGGAAAGAGTTTTTCATAGAGATTATCACTACACGGCGGTGGAATGGGATGAAACGGTGGCACATCTTGCAGTGAAGTACACCCTTTCCAGATTGGAAAGTCCTGTAGAGATCATCACTGCGGATGCAGCCGTTTTTGTGGAAGTGACCGAAGAACAGTACGATTTGCTCATTATTGATATCTTTGAGGATGAAATAACCCCTCCCCAGTTTTGCACAGAAGAGTTTCTGGAAACTTGTGCCTCGATGTTGAATCCTGGCGGGCTGTTGCTGTTTAACCGACTGCATGGAGAGGATGTGAGTGTGCGGCAAGTCACGGAACGTTTTTTTGAACGCGGGTTTAAAAACGTTTTCCCCGATGCCTGGGCCATTGACACTAAGGGGAATTGGATACTTTGTGCCGAGAAATTAAAATCTTCCTAGTATGTCACTAACATTCAAAAATGCTTCATTTATTTGCACGAATATATATCCCCGATAAATCATAACTTAGCCCTGACAAAAAATCATGTCCCGGATTTTTGGAGTTATTGTTCTTACGCTTGTGCTTGTCAGGAGCGTTTCGGCTCAAGACATACCACTAGAGCCCTTAAAGGTTTCATCTAACGTATCATTCGGATACAATGCCAGTATCCTTTATCCCGGGCTGCGCGGAGGAATAGAATATCCTATCAACCGGATATATCTGACTAAATACAGGGGGCGTCGGCCAGATCGCCACTATTCTAAATTTAGGTATTTGAGTGCTGAACTGGGCTACTATCATCACCCAACATTTCATGATAATATTTATTTTTTAACAGGTTGGAGAACACGCAGACATCATCCTAACAGGTATTTCAAAGAATTTTCGTCCGGGATGGGTTTTAGTCGCACATTTTTGGGTAGTGAAACATATACGGTGGACCCAAATGGTAATATCTCTCTCGTAAAGTGTTCAGGCTATAATTATCTTTTATTCGCCGTAGGCGGGGGCTTTGGATACACCCTTCCTTCTAAAATATCTGCTTTTATGCGAAATAGCATATTATTAATGATTCCGAGTAACAACCTCGTTTATCTCCGACCAACCATTGAATTGGGCTTGAATTGGAGGCCGGTAAATTTCTTGAAGGCAACCATCAGAAATGTTTCCAAATTAAAAGGCCATAAGGCATGAAATACCTCTTAATAATCCTGCTTTGGAGTACGCTCTTCGTTCATTGTTACAAAGAACGGATTACTATTAGCCAAGATGCGCACGACTCCTTTTTTATCAAACATGAAGATGCATCCATGCATGTCCTGGTGCGAGGGAACACGGCAAGCAAACAATTCATGGTCATTGTACATGGTGGGCCGGGGGCAAGTGGATATCTCTATCTAACCCGAAAAATTAAAGAAATCGTAGAGAAGGACTATGCTGTCGTTTACTTTGACCAACGCAATTCAGGGGGATCCCAAGGCAATGTGGCTTCAGATTATTTCACCTTGCCTACTTATGCCGAAGACCTGCATGACCTTATTTTGGTATTAAAGCATCGGTATGGAGACGATATTGGAATATTCTTAATGTCTAAAAGTTTTGGAGGCTTGGTTGCTTCACAATTTATGACCCAAGGTAACAATCAGCATTTAGTAAAGGGATGGATTTTTGCAAATGCGACCCATAACATTGGGCTGAACGACAGCCTGACTTATCAGATGTTACTGGATGAAGGTACCAGGCACATAGCGGAAGGAAAAAACACGGCTGGTTGGGCGCCTATTGTGGCCTATTGTCAAAGTAATCCACCTGGGCCTTTTACCTTTGAACAATCTTTGCGGCTTACAAAGTTAGCCTGGGATGCCCAAGAACTCATTGAGGGACTTGAGCCATACAAGCATGATGTGATTAAACAGAATTTAGTGTCAGAGCATATTCCTCTCACCAATTTTTGGCTGGGTCGAACCAACGCTGGGCGCCGAAAATTTAACAAATCCCTCAACTCAATCAAGTTTTCTGATGCATTAGCACAAGTGACCGTACCAGTATTAGTTTGCAATGGGAAACTTGACTTTGTGTGTCCTCAAGGACTTGGGGACGATTTTTTTGCTCGCCTCGGCTCCTCTGACAAGAAAAAAATGTTGTTTGAAAAAAGCGCACACCGTTTTGAAGAACAAGATGCGTATTATCAGGCCTTCCGAACATTTATTCGGGATAATCATTGACCACCAAATAAATACTGCATCTCAATAAAACTTTACACAGACTTAACCGCCACATTAAAACGCCCCGGCTCAACCTGCGTCTACCTTTGCGAAAAATCACTGCATTATGAAGGAGATTTCCCTCTCGAAGAAAATACTCATCGTTGATGATGAACCAGATATACTCGAATTCCTACAATACAACCTCAAAAAAGAAGGCTATCAAGTTGTAACCGCTCCAGATGGCGTGCAAGCCATTCAAGTTGCCGAACGGGAGGCACCGCATCTAATCCTGCTCGATATCATGATGCCGGAGATGGACGGCGTAGAAACATGCCGAGTGCTTCGATCCAGGAAAGAATTTGACGACACCCCCATTGCATTTTTAACCGCCCGGGATGAAGATTTTTCCCAAATTGCGGCCTTGGACGTGGGCGGCGATGATTACATCACCAAACCAATCAAACCTCGCGTACTCGTCAGCCGAATCAATGCCCTGCTCCGCAGAAGTGGGCGTGTTACGGAGGAAGAAAGCAGGTCAATTAGCCTTCATGACCTGATTATTGACAAAGATAAAGTCCTGGTATTCAAGGGAGATAAGACTATTGAGTTGCCGAGAAAAGAATTTGAAATCCTCTGGCTCTTGGCTTCCAAACCAGGACGGGTGTTTACCCGCGAGGAGATTTTTGACAAAATCTGGGGTGCCGACGTAATCGTTGGAAACCGTACCATTGATGTCCACATCCGAAAATTGCGGGAACACATTGGTGAAACTTACATCAAGACCATGAAGGGCATCGGGTACAAATTTGATTTTTAATGTTTAAGAACCAGACGCCGCAGCAACTTTCGTTTTTTATTGCAGGTATATCGGCCGGGGCGATTGCCATGATGTTGCTTTTGTTAAAGGTTGCAGGCTTTTTAGCAGTGACTTGGCCAGAAGTTCTGGGCTTGTTTTTTCTGGCTTTTGGGGTGGCTTTTTTGACGAATTATTATCTGGTTCGATATTTTATTTTTAGGCGTATTAAGTTGATTTACAAAATCATACACCGCCAAAAACTTCCCGCCGAATTCAAAGCCACCAACCTCGACATGACCAAAAATGTGCTCGACGACGTGGAAAAAGAAGTGGGCGAATGGGCCGAAAAACAAGAACTCGAACTCAACGAACTCGAACGCCTGGCTACCTATCGCCGTCGTTTTATTGGGGATGTTTCACATGAATTAAAAACCCCGATCTTTAATATTCAGGGCTTCATTCATACACTGTTGGATGGGGCACTTGAGGACCCCAAAGTGAATCTCCTTTACCTGCAACGCGCTGCTAAAAACATAGAGCGGCTCCAAACGATTGTTGAAGATTTGGAGACAATCAATAAACTGGAGGCCGGACAGATGATCCTGGACCTACAAGACTTTGATTTGCGTACCCTCACCGACGATGTTTTTTCAGACCTGGAGATGCGTGCGCATGAACGCAACATCCGCCTAACTTACAAAGAAGGGGCGAACCAACACTTCCGTGTTCGGGCTGACAAAGAAAGTATTCGTCAGGTGCTGATGAATTTGGTGCATAATTCCATCAAATACGGCACAGAAGGTGGTCTCACCAAAATAAGTTTTTATGATATGGAAACTTATGTACTCGTGGAAGTAAGCGACAACGGAATCGGGATTACCCCTGAACACCTGAGCCACGTGTTTGACCGTTTTTACCGGGTAGACAAGCATAGATCCCGGGAAGCTGGCGGCACAGGTTTGGGATTGTCCATCGTAAAACACATCATAGAGGCCCACAAGCAGACCATCAATGTGCGCAGCAGCGTTGGCCAAGGAAGTACGTTTGGATTCACTTTAGAGAAGACCTAAGCTTCCATAGAATTTCTAATTAGAACCACCCCAGCCTTTCACTTTGTTAATCTTGCCTTCCTCTCCAAAGTGCTCCTTCGAAACTTTGTTGTAAGCGGCGGCAGCTTCTTCTGCGGTATCGAACATACCGATATGTTTGGCTTTCCCGTCCAGGGAAATCACCGCACGGAACCGCCGATGCTCGCGATATACGCCCGTAAAGCCAGTGTTGCTACTGGTTTTACGCATCCGACTGGCAGTGGCCCTCGAACGATACACGATATTATCCAAACGGCAATCAAGTTTGTCACCATTTTTGGTTCCAACAAGCCGACAAACCTTGCTTTTGTCTGAAGCCAGAAATTTTTCGGCAATCAACTTGTGCAGGTAAATCGTTTCAGTCTTGAAGCCCCCTTCTGCCTTTTTCCATGTTTTCTGGAAAACGACACATCCGCTGGAGTGCAGCCGGAGATTGTTGAGGATATCAATTTTGACTAGGTATGGGTCGGAGATAATCCACTCATACACGCGGTCGTCAAGCAATACGCTTTCTTCCGCATTTTTTAGTTTAATCTTGTAAATCACGGGTAGGATATTAATCAGTTTTTGGATTGAAATCAAAGTCTCTTTTGACTTTGGAACGTAGTACTAACAATAAAAACGAACCCAATATTGCGGCGGCTCGCAATTGTGAGGCGTTTGTTAGGAGTAGGTAAACTTTTTTCGGTTCAAATTTCGGAACTTGTCATTTGTTTTCAAAACCTTTTCTTAAAATTATTTAACAAAAGTGAAAGAAAATAAAATGCAAAAGAGCTGTTCAAACTTTTTTTACCAAATATTTAGATGTTTCAACACTAAGCTTTTCTAAGGCAAATTCGTATTTTTTTGCCCCCAAGTATGCATGCCATGGATTAAAAAACGTTCCTGCACTTGCCCGCTCAACCTTGATCCTCGGGTTAAATGCTTCGCTTTCACCAAAGACTTCCGTTCTTTGACCTTCACTTTTAAAAATCCACCCTTCATGCGTTTAGGTATTGTATCATCATGCTTCATTATATTGGGATTTACCCTGTTATCCGCGACGGTTTATGCCCAAAAAACCGACGAGCAGAAAGTAGTAAGTGGCACCGTCCTCTTGAAAACAAAGTCGGCGCTCAATACAAAGGCTCTGATTTTTGCCTTAAAAAACACCTGGAAATTGAAAACCGATTCTATCAATACTGCTGAAAAAACGATGGTTATCAATATCTTAGGCGGTGCGACGGTCATGATTGCTTACTTGGATTATCCGGCGGCACCCGATGAGGTGGGAGCGGGCGCTCGGCTTTCCTGGCTCTGGCGAACGGCACATGAAGAGACTGCAAATCACCAGGCACAAGTAATTATTTCGGTGATCGGAGCAAGCAATAAAACCCTTGAGTTGTACAAGTTATTCACCCAGACCGCTGCCGCTGTGCTCGAAACCGCGCCTGCTGCTGGTATATTTTTGGGAAGTCAGTATCTATTACTGTCTCCTGATTATTTTATCGCCGCAGCTAAAAACATGGTGCAAAACCAATCCATCCCGCTGTACTGCTGGGTGTATTTTGGTCGGCCTGGAGAAGGGGGAGGGTTCACTTATGGCTTGTCAGAGTTCGGATTGGCCGAAATGGAAATTGCCAATTCGACCTACGCTGAGGCAGAAGTGCACGCAACACTTTATGGCGCTGCCATGTCGGTAGTCAAATATGGCACTCAACTATCAGATGGGCAATTCGTGACCACCGAAGAAGGCGAAAAAATGAAGGTGAAATTGGGAGCGGGCACCTATATGCAAGACCTGCAAGTGCTCCAGTTGGACTATTAAACGGCAAGCCGTTCGGAAACAAATAACAAAAATAAATCACTTATACAATCGCTAAACCATGCGCATCATTGGATTCATTGAGCATCCCAGCCTGAAAATTTCTGTATTCAAAAACGATGGCCGCACCTCGGTCAAGTTCGAAACGGCGCTCTACGAACAAACGTTCAAACTAGGCGACGATGAACGTTTTGCCAGCCTGGAAAATATCCAACAACTGGTTGACAATCAAATGCTTGAAAAGGTAAACCAAGTATTCCAACAAATGCACGCCAATCGTTTAGAAGCCATTTCCAGGGCTTACCCGATCTCGGCAGTGCATTTGTTGGAAGAAATTATTTGAGTTTAAATCCTTACCAATCACCGCCGGCCCCACCGCCGCCGAAGGAGCCACCTCCAAAACTTCCGCCGCCAAATCCACCGCCGCCGCCAAATCCGCCGCCACCGCTACCGCCACCAAAACCACCACCACCAATCCACCAGCCGCCACCAAAACCATCATCGTCGCGGTTCCTGCGGCTTCTGCCTTTGCCGTCATGGGTGATCCATTTCCCACCATTGCGCATCTGATGTACCATTACCCTAATAATCGTGAAGAAAATCAACACGACAATTAGCAAGACTAACATCGCTTTCCAGGCGGGTATTTTTTCTCTTGGAGCGGTCGTGAATTCCCCTTCAAGCGCGCGAATGATGTCGTCCACGCCCGCATTGATGCCTTCGTAAAATTGTTGATTGCGAAAATAGGGGGACATGGTGTTGCGAATGATCCGCCCAGCCGTGATATCGGGTAAAGCCCCTTCTGTACCATAGCCAGTGGCGATGAAAATCCCCCTTTCCGGCGGCTCACTTTTGACCAGCATGACCACCCCGTTGTCCTTGTCCGCACGTCCGATTCCCCAACGATTTCCCAATTCAAATGCGTAACCGGCCTTGTCGTAATCTCCAATGTCTGGACGTATCATGACCACCACTTGTGTGCTGGTGCTATCCCAATAAGCCCGTAATTTTTGCTCCAACGCATTGATTTCCTGCGGTTGGAGCCATCCAGCATAGTCGTGAACGTACACGGCTGGCTCCGGTTTTTCAGGGAACAACTGGGCGTCCTTTTGCGCATTCAAACCAAGCGGGAGCAATATTGCCAGCAGCACGAAGCTCCCGATGACAAAACTTGCCCAATGGCGAAAAATCCCTGGATTGTATTTAACCGTAAATGATGTCGTCTGGAAGTTCATTCTCATTGTTGTGATCATCGGAAGGAAAATGTTCGCGCAAACGCGCACCGATGAGTTGAATGGCTTGGCTAATGCCTTGTGCAGCTTCGTCGCGGATGAAATGTTCGCGCATGAGTTTTTTCTCCGCCTCCCAGAATTGAAGTCCAACCAATGCGTGAATGCCCGCATCTCCCCAAATGGCAAAATGATGGCTTTTTTCGGCAATGTAAATCAGTACCGCATTTCGCGCCTTGGTATTGAACATCCCAAAAAGCTGGAACAACTCTTCTGCGCGCTCCACGGGGTGATCCCGCAGACAAAAATCCTCCACATAGAGTCGGATTTCGCCGCTGGTACCGCGTTCGGCAGCTTTAATGGCCGCAACAATCTGCCCCTCTTCTTCTTTTGTGAATAACATGGGAGTCCATCGTTAGAATTGAACGTTGGGTGCCTGTTGTGAACCAGGTTGGGCCTGAAAATAACCCTTTGGCGAGAATCCAAAAATGCCCACCAGCAAATTGGTGGGAAAACGTCGGATGTGCCCGTTGAAATCCTGCACGGCTTCGTTGAAATTTTTACGCTCAACGGAAATCCGGTTTTCGGTCCCTTCCAGTTGTTTTTGCAAATCGAGGAAACTCTGATTAGCTTTCAAATCCGGGTAATTTTCAGTCACCATAAGCAAACGCCCCAATGCACCCGAGAGGCCCTGTTGCGCTTGTTCGTAGCGCTGAATGTTTTCTGGAGAAAGATCTTCAGGATCAATTCTCATTTGAGTCGCCGACGCACGTGCTTGTACAACGGCTTCCAGGGTTTGTTGTTCGAAATTTGCGTAGCCTTTAACGGTATTGACCAGATTTGGAATCAGGTCGGCGCGGCGCTGGTATTGGTTTTCCACCTGCGACCAGGCAGCTTTTACGCCCTCATCCTTTTTAACGGTCGTGTTGTAGGAACCACACATGCTGAAAACCAACATGGCCACCAGGCCGAGCAAAATAATGGGCAAGTATTTGCGAATGTCTGTCATAGTATCAAAAATTGAATTTGAATGTTTTGTTTTGAAAATTTGATGGGCGAAAGTAAACAGATTGGCGCAGTGTTGGTGTGACAAAGTGATGTGCATCCGGGAAAATACGGCCAGTGTACCCTTTTTCACCGACGAAACGCTGCAGCCAAAATCCCGGCAGCAATGGCCGCATTGAGCGATTCTGCACCGCCCAAGGGATGGCGTGGAATACTGATTCGGTGGCTGAGCAGGCTGCCAACTGGTAGTGAGATGCCACGGCCTTCATTGCCGATGACCAGCAGCCCAGTGGACGGAAGCTGGGCATTAAAAAAGTTTTCGCCATCAAGTACCGCACCTGAAACTGGCATATCGGGATGTTCCAAAAGCAGTTCAGGTAGTTCAATTTCCCGAGTTTGCACCCGGAACAATGCACCCATGCTCGCCTGCACCACTTTTGGACTGAAAGCATCCACGCAATCGGGCGAACAAAAAACCGCTGAAAATCCAAACCAATCTGCCACGCGGAGAATACTGCCCATATTTCCGGGGTCTTGAATCCCGTCCAGATAAAAACACATATTGTCCAGCGCGAGGCTTGGAGAGCAAGGTGTTTGGGGTAATTTCACCACCGCCAGCACCTGATTGGGCGTTTTAAGTGCAGAAATTTTAGTCAGCTCGGCTTCCGAAACCGCGTGGATATTTTCTGAAAACCGGCGCAAGGGCCGGGCATTTTTCTCCACCCAACTTTGCAGCGCGAAAATGAATACGATGTCCATGGAGGATTGCCCGAGCAGTTCAGAGACCATTTTATCGCCTTCTACGATAAATTCTCCGTGCTCCAGCCGGTATTTTTTAACGCTGAGGGCGCGCAGGTGTTTGGATTGATTGTTTGAAAGCATAGCAGATTATAGGCCAAAATCCATTTAGCGGCAGCAAATGTACCCCAATGAATCACTTGATTTTGAGGCTTTTGTATAAATGAGCGGTTCATGCCCCCTTGCTCGACAATTTTTTAACGACTTTTGCGCTACTAAGTGCGCATCCATGTTTTTTTCTCCAAGTAGCATTTGCTTTCCCAGAATGTCAAAATTTCAAAAGTCGCCCGCGCTACGCATTTTGTCGCTGATGCTTTTACTTGCGCTGTGCGCCTGCAACGTGACGAAACATCTGGATGCGGATAAGGATGAGCGCCTTTTGGTGAAAAATTCCCTGAATATAAAAGCGGAGAAACGCCTGGCGGTGTCTGCAAAATCAGCTTTGGCTGGCGAATTAGCCCCATTTTATCGCCAAAAACCCAACCGCCGAAACCTGGGCATTTTTTACACGCGACTGTGGTTTCACTACAAATACAAGCAGCGCAGCTCGGATTTTGCCAAGTGGGTCAATAAACGAATCGCCGAGCCGCCCGTGTTGTTCGATTCTCTGTTGGTAAATAGAACCGCGTTGAACTTTAAGAACCAAATGCGAAAAAGGGGCTATTTTGAAGCAGAGTGTGATTACAGAACCATTCAAGTAGGTAAATACAAAGCAAAAGCGGTGTACAATCTGGATCTCGGTCCGCGGTACTACACCAATTATGCCCAATTCTCGAGTAGGGACTCTCAGGTACTCCAAATTTTGTACGCAACCGCCGGCGAATCGCTGATCAAACAAGGCACTCCCCTCGATATTCAAATTTTTGATGCTGAAAAACTGCGTATCACCACCGCGTTGAAAAACCGGGGATACGCTTATTTCATCCCGCAATACGTACAATTCAAGGGCGACAGTACCGGAACACAAGCCAATATTATCATCGAGGTGCTTCCATTTAATGACAGCACCATGCACCAAACTTACACCATCAATCAAGTGGAGGTGCTGTCGGGAATTGTCCCAAATATCAATTCTATGCGGCGAGATACCACCATTCAAGGGGTGTATTTTGCTGCTGCGGAAGCCAAGCTATGGATCAAACCTACTGTGCTGCGCAAGAAGATATTGCTCGATCCCGGCGAACTTTTTAAGCAGTCCGATTTTGACCAAACGCTGCGCAATTTGAATGCACTGGGGGTGTACCGATTTGTATCCCTGCGGCCTACGCAGGATAGTTTGGAAGAAGGTAAAATAAATGTCACGGTCAACCTTTCGCCCAACAAACGATTCCCAATTGGAGGAGATCTGGACCTCAACTACTCACGAAATTCTATCAGCAATGGCCTTTTGGGTCTTTCGCCGATTTTCACCGCCCAAAACCGAAACTTGCTTTCAGGCGCCGAACATATCCAGAGTAGTGTCAGTTACAACATTGAATTTGATATCGCCAATCCCAAACTGGTGTTCTCGCAGGAGTTCAAATTCCAGAACGAGCTGCTTTTCCCGCGATTTTTTGATTACTTCAATTTCTGGCGTAGCGCAAATAAATTGAAAATTGGTCAAAAACGGCTCGTTACCAAAAGCTTCTACGAGCGATTGCGTTCAGATGGAGAGGCGCGCCTTTCTTTGAATTATAACTACCTGAATGTTACAGACTTCTACTCGTATCACCTGTCTAATATCTCTTTCGGATACCGGGTTCGCTCGCACCCGGAGCACCAATATAACTGGGATCACGTGGGGCTGGATATTTTGCGGCCTCGCTTTGATTCCTTGTTGATTCCGGGCGAATTCCTGCGCCGTAGTTTTGGCAATCAGTTGTTCACCGGGATTTTCCTTCGATCGTTCAACTACACCTTTGCTACGCGTCCCAACCGATTTGGCGAGCGATGGAACTATCGTTTTAATACTGAATTGAGTGGTTTGGAGGTACTTGGGGCCAGCCGGGCATGGTCTCTGATTACAGGCAAAGACGAACCTGTTTGGCGCATTAGCGATCTGGATTTTGCCCAGTTTTTCAGGCTCGACCAGGAAGCTGTTTATACCCGAAATTTTAACAAGGACTTAGTTGGTGCTATACGGGTTGGAGCGGGCGTGGCCGTGCCGTTCGGGGATACCGAAACGGTTCCCTTTGTAAAACAGTTTTTTGTAGGTGGCCCGGCCAGCCTTCGCGCCTGGCGCATCCGTGAACTGGGTCCGGGCGGATATGTCCCCCGCGACCCTGTTACCAATGAAGCGCGCCCCGTCAACGTGCAGCCGTTTTATCAGGCGGCTGATTTTCGATTTGAATTTGCCGGGGAATTGCGTTTCCCACTCTTCCTTTGGCTAAAAGGGGCTATTTTTGTGGATGGAGGCAATATCTGGACGCTGAAATACGACGAGGCTCGCCCCGGTTCCCAAATTGGATGGGATTCTTACAAAAACATCGCCATCGGCACCGGATTTGGGGTGCGTATGGATCTGGATTATTTTGTGTTACGCCTCGATTTTGGCACCCCCCTTCGCCGCCCGTATGCCGATGCCGATGGGAATGGATATTGGGTGCGCGAATTTTTTAGCAGAATGAAGTTTAATCCTAACCTGGCTGTAGGGTATCCGTTTTAAAGGTTGATGAAGGTTGATGAAGGTTTATAGGGTTGATGAAGGTTTATAGGGTTGATGAAGGTTTATAGGGTTGATGAAGGTTGATGAAGGTTGATGAGATTGTGCTAAAAGAGGCGAATGCTAACCTTTTTGAGCAAAAACCATCAACCCTATAAACCTTCATCAACCCTATAAACCTTTATCAACCCAATAAACCCCATCAACATTATATCCCCACAGAACAAGGGGTGCCTCCCTACAATTACTGCTTCACAAAACGGGTCGTCCAGGTTTTACCGCCTTTTTCAAAACGGATAAAATAAATGCCGGGTTTGTACAGCGAAACATCCACTTTCTGCTGAGGCCCAGGCTTGTAGTACGTTTTGACAAACTGCCCTTTTGGGTTCAACAGGGTCAAGCGATCAAACGAGGTGGACATCTCAACGTTGAGCATGGTTGTAACCGGATTGGGTGAAACAAGCACAAAGCGGCTAAAATCAACCTCTTTGGTTCCAATGGTGATGGTGCTGATATCCGGGTTGTACCGTGGCAAAATTTGGTACCCGGAAGTGTACGGATTTGTCGGGTCAAACTGGCCACCAATCCCTGTGAGGTCAAAAGGCTCTGCAGGCACCGGAGCATCATAAGTCTCTACGTCGCGGTCAATACGAAGCAAAATGGTGTCTTGTGGATTATTGTCAGATACCACGCGGACGTTGAAGCCGCTGCCGCCCGAACCCGTGGTCCATTCCGCAGGATCAACGAATCGTAAATTATTGATTTTAACCAGTTTAGACTCGGTTGCTTCCGACAAAGCCGTTACAACGCTTGGGGCCAAAAGCGGGTTGTCAGAAGAAATTTTAAGGATTGTATCCGGGCGGATTTCTGTTTGGCCATTGAACTGACCGATGCTTCCGCGCACCGTTACCTTATCTTTTTCCTGCACCGTGTAGCCAAATGTGCCGCCGAGCGTGGAAACTGCAATTCCATCACCATTATCATCAATGATGGTGAAAAGCAGCGAAGGTTGACTGTTGTTAATTGGACGAAGATTCACGCCGTACACCGTGCCGGTAAGTGCACAATCTGTGTTGAGTGAAGTAGCCGTACCATCTTGGTTTTCACCCGTCACTTCTCCGATGCTGAGGGCAGGATAACATTTCACATTGATGGTAACGGTGGCCTCATCGCAGCCTACTGCATCACAAATTTGGTAGGTAAACTCGTCCGCGCCACAATACCCTGCGTTTGGCTGATAGGTAATTCCACTGCCGCTCACCGTTGCGCTGCCCTGCGTAGGAGGCGTTACGATAATAAACTGCGTAAGGGCGTTGATAATCAAATCATTGCCTTGTACATTAAGAAATGTTGGCACGTCTGATGGAACTGAAAATGTATCATCCACTGCTGTTATTTCATTTGCACCAGTACATCCAGATGCTGCGCCGGGGTTGCCTTTTACCTCATTACCATTGATAATGATACCAGTCCCTGTGGAAGCTGCTTGCCAGTTTGCAGGCAAAGAATTGTCGGAATTAAAATCGCAGAGCACGAGCGATGAACCCATGCCGTTGGCTTCAAGGGGCCAGGGTGCGGCGTTTTTATAGTCCACATAATCAATTACCGCACCAGCCGCATTGCTCAGTTCGATGTCTTCACCCGGGCTGTTAATAAGCGCTCCACTCTCCCAGACGGTAGGGGCAAAACCAAAAACAGATTGAAACGCGCTGGCACTTTTGGCCAGAACGAGGTAGCCACCAGGCGGCATTATCGTGCCCGCAGCGAAGGTGTGCGTGACCCCCTGCGTAAAGGTCCAGCCGGAAATATCGGCGGGCATGTTGTTGAAGTTGTGCAGTTCGATGTATTCCAGCGAGTCGGTTCCGCTTTCTGGAGGATTATACATGATTTCAGTGATGATTACTTGGGCGTTTGCCGAAGTCAGGATGCTCATCAAGAGCAGTAGGGCCAGGATAATTTTTTTCATGCTTTAAAATTTTGACTTTGGTGTCATTATACTGTGATTCTTTTGATTTTGATGATTTGAGTGAGGCAAATGCCTGATTTTGAGGTGACTATAATCCTGCTGTGTTCAATACCACTCTGTGTTGGCTATAGAAACCCCAAAACACTTTACATTTTGGCAGAATACGCAATTTTATGATTCTCTATGATCTGTAATCGTATTGCGTTATTCCGGCCCAAAAGTAGCTAAAACTCGCCGACTGGGAAGGGCAGATAATATGCACATTTGTCAAAAACAGACAAAACTTAATCGTCTGTTAACATGCATGGCGTACTTTCGCCGCCGAAATTTCAACTTATTCACACCAATCAAATTTCGTATGAGGAATTTTTCCAAAATTCTGGTCGCGAGCGTTATCCTAACGCTGCTTGCTACCAATCAAATTTTTGCACAAGGTTCAACTTCTTCCGCCATGGCTGGCCTGCTCACGGATGCCAATGGAGAGGGACTGATCGGTGCAACCGTAATCGCCAAACACGAACCATCTGGAACAACCTACGGAACCGCTACGCGTGCGGACGGACGGTTCAACCTGAACGGTTTGCGCGTCGGCGGCCCTTACACCATCCGGGTAGCTTACACAGGCTACAAGGAGCAAGTTAAGGAAAACGTTTACCTCTCTTTGGGGCAAACGTATGTGTACGAATCTAAACTGGACGACGATGCTGAAATCCTCAGCGAAGTGCTCGTTACGGCTAAAAAAAGCCTGTTGAACACTGAAAAAAATGGTGCTTCTACGGACATCAGCGAAGAGGGAATCAACGTGCTTCCAACCGTAAATCGTGATTTGACCGACTACGCCCGTTTGACACCACAGGCGAGTATCCGTGGCGACAATATCATCAGCATTGCTGGCGCCAACAACCGTTTCAACTCGATCTACATTGACGGTGCTGTAAACAACGACGTATTTGGTCTGGCTGCTTCTGGTACCAACGGTGGTCAAACGGGTATTTCCCCGATTTCTCCAGACGCCATCGAACAAATCAACGTAGTAGTTGCTCCTTATGACGTAAAACTCAGCGGTTTCTCCGGTGGTGGTATCAACGCGGTAACCCGCGGCGGTTCCAATGAAATAGAAGGCTCTGTTTACTATTTCACCCGGAACGAAAACTTGTCTGGCTTGAAAGTTTCTTTGCCCGACACCCTTTCAAGAGCACAGCGCAAATTGCCTGATTTTGTAGCCAATACTTTTGGTTTCCGGATTGGCGCACCAATTGTTAAAAACAAGGTATTTATCTTCGTAAACGCTGAGATACAGCGCAACGAAACGCCACAACCTTTCGATTTTGCCAACTACAACGGCAACACGAAAGATCAGGCAAAAATTGAGCAGTTGGCAGATCGCCTGAACGCACTTGGTTACACTGGCAGAGATTATCTCGAAAAAACAGATAAACTGAATGGTGCAAAAATCCTTGCTCGCCTGGATTTCAACCTGTCTAAAAACCACAAATTGATGGTTCGCCACAGCTACACGCAAGGCGAATCACTTGGATCACAAAGCTCCTCCAACAACCTGCTCCGCTTTTCAAATGCAGGGATTATGTTCCCATCCGTTACCAATTCGACTGCAGTTGAATTGAACAGTGTGGTGGGAAGCAATAAATCGAACAACCTGATCGTCAGCTTCACAAATGTGAATGACGACCGTGATCCGGTGGGTTCTCCACGTCCGTTCCTCAATATCATTGACGGCGCTGGCTCTATCCAGGCAGGTAGTGAACAGTTTTCGACTGCAAACATTTTGGAGCAGAAGATTTTCACCCTGACCAACAATTTCAACATTTACAAAGGCAAACACCAATTGACTTTTGGTACACACAATGAGTTTTTTGACATGTACAATTTGTTCATTCGTCAATCTTATGGTGTGTATCGTTACGGCACGCTGGATGCATTCCTGAACGGAGAACGGCCAAACCTATACAACCGCACCTACTCGCTGATTGATGGCGATATCGCGGAAGACGGTGCTCAAGCAGCAGCTGATTTTAAAGCACTTCAGTTGGGCTTCTACGCACAAGACAAGTACTCCTTCAGCAAAAGATTCACGGCTTCCCTGGGCTTGCGCGTAGATATTCCAATGTTCCTGGACAATCCAACCGAAGCAACAAAATTTAATGAAACAGAAGGACAAAAAATGGCTGCTGCAGGGTATGATCTCCGCGGCGCAGTTGCAGGCAAGTCTCCAGCCACACAGTTGTTGTTCTCCCCACGTTTGGGCTTCAATTTTGACGTAAATGGCGACCGCAGCCTGGTGTTGCGTGGTGGCGCAGGTGTTTTCACCAGCCGTATTCCTTTCGTATGGCCAGGTGGTATGTTCACCAACAACGGCGTATTGTTGGCATCGGTAACCGCTACTGCTACTGACATTAACAATACTCCAGATTTCGTGTACTCTCCGGATATCAACAATCAGTACACGAACGAAGATTTTGGTAAAACTGCCAGTGCAGCGCAGATTGACTTGTTCGCCAAGGATTTTAAATACCCACAAACGTTCCGTACCAGCTTGGCACTCGACGCTAAGTTGCCTTTAGGCTTGGTTGGTACCTTGGAAGGTATTTACTCCAAAACCTTGAACAACATCGTTTACCAGAATGTCAACCGTACTCAACCTACTACCACTTTGCAAGGTGGTCCTGATAATCGCAATGTTTACCCAAATACGTTCATCAGTAATCAGTTTACGGATGCGATTTTGGGCTACAACACTAACCAGGGCAATACTTACAGCCTTACCGCTCAACTGCAAAAGCCATTCACCAATGGCTGGGTAGGTTCTTTGGCCTACACGTACGGCCAAACCAGAACCATCAATGACGGTACTTCTTCGCAGAACTCCTCTAACTGGTTATTCAACGAAAGTGTAAACGGTCAAAACACCTTGCCACTCTCGTACTCTGATTTCGATTTGGGTTCACGCGTAATCGCTTTCGCGTCTAAAACCATCCGTTACGGTTCTAAAATGGGTGGCGCAACCACTTTCTCCGTGTTCTACACAGGCGAATCTGGACAACGTTTCTCTTACACGTATTCTGGCAATCTGGTTAGAAACAGCAACGCCAACGGTCAAGACCTGATTTACATCCCTGAACAACTGTCTGATATCAATCTGGTGAATGACAATGTTTTGGGTACTGCTGCTGAACAGTGGTCTGCCTTGAATGAGTTTATCGAAGGGGATGAGTACCTGAAAGCCAATCGCGGCAACTACGCTGAACGCAATGCCCGCCGGACTCCTTTCACCAACATCTTCGACGTGAAAGTGATGCAGGAATTCAACATCGAAATGGGTGGTCGCAAGCGTGGTGTTCAAATTTCTTTGGACATCTTCAACTTCGGCAATATGTTGAAAGCTGATTGGGGTCGTCGTTTCTTCGTTTCAAACGACAATTACAACCTGATCACCTACAAAGGCAATAACTCAAGCACTGGAAATCCTGAATTCACGTTCAGAAAACCAACCAATACGGTTTGGAACATTGACGAATCAGGTATTATTAGCTCGATTTGGCAGGCACAGTTGGGCCTTCGTTTGAACTTCTAAGCTAAGGTTCATACCTAAATCTATCGCAGAGATGTCCGAACAGGACAAATCATCCGATAGCAAATATTTGCGCGCCGCGTACTCTTCTGAGTGCGCGGCGCGCTTTTTATAAGGTTTCAGAATATTGTACACCACCGCCAATTGGCATTTTTGCCGACCTTCGCCCCACTATGCGATTCGATATTATCTCTGTGCTCCCGGAACTTCTGGAAAGTCCGCTTAATCACTCCATCATGCAACGCGCCAAAGACAAAGGCCTGCTGGAGGTTTATTTGCACCAATTGCGTGATTTTGGATTGGGTAAAAATCGTCAGGTGGATGATTACCAATTTGGCGGCGGCGCTGGTATGGTGATGCGGCCGGAACCCTTAGCCGCCTGTATCGAAAAATTGCTCGCAGAACGCAGTTATGATGCCATTATTTATACCAGTCCCGATGGTCAACGACTTGAGCAAAACCTTTGTAATCAATTGAGTATGAAGGGAAATCTGATCATCATCTGCGGACATTACAAAGGCATTGATGAACGCATTCGCCAAAAATATGTTACCTTGGAAATCAGCATCGGAGATTACGTGCTTTCGGGTGGTGAACTGGCGGCTGCGGTGATTGTGGACTCCGTGGGGCGGCTAATTCCCGGGGTACTCAACGATGAAACCTCGGCACTTTTCGACAGTTTTCAGGATGATTTGCTGGCACCTCCGGTGTACACCCGTCCGGCAGTTTGGGAAGGAATGGCCGTACCAGAAATCCTGCTTTCCGGCCATGAAAAAAACATTGGCGAATGGCGCTACGAGCAAAGTTTGGAAAGAACCCAAAGCCGCCGCCCCGATCTGTGGGAACAGTACCAGAAAGGAGCGTAGTGACAAACCCCTGCCAGAGAACCGATTTTGCCCACTTAACACTCTTTTATTTAAGGGCACGGTGCAATCAACTTCACGAAATTAAAAATCACCCAACCATGTCAAAAAAAATCATTTTTTCCCTGCTCACCCTCACTGCATTGTTGTATTCCTGCGACGTATTTTCTGGCAAACCAGTTGAAAAAGCCAATGCCGATACCGCTCACCCAGATACAACGGTGTATGGAAAATTAGACACCGCCGTATTTGCTTCCGGGTGTTTTTGGTGTGTTGAAGCCATTTTTGAAAGTCTGAAAGGGGTTAAAGAGGCCGAATCCGGCTACTCGGGCGGTCATACCGAAAATCCGACCTATGAAGAGGTTTGTACCCACACCACCGGCCACACTGAAACCGTGCAAGTGTACTACGACCCAAACATCATTTCCTACCAGACCCTGCTGGAGGTTTATTTCGCTTCACAAGACCCCACCCAAGTGAATGGCCAGGGCCCCGACAAAGGTGATTCCTACCGTTCTGTGATTTTTTACCGAAACGAAAACGAGCACAGCCTCGCCGTGCAATACAAAAAACAGTTGGACGAATCGGGTAAGTATGAAAAACCCATTGCGGTCATTATTGAGGCGTTCAAGGTGTTTTACCCGGCAGAAGCCTACCACCAGAACTACGAAAAAAACAACCCACAAAACGGCTATGTGCGCAATGTTTCCATCCCGCGCTTAAACCGGATGAAAGCGCAATTCCCTAATTTGCTGAAATAATATGTATCCCGGAACGCTGTTCCGTGTAAATGTATCCCGGAACGCTGTTCCGGGCGTGGGGGCGGGAATACGCCCGGAACAGCGTTCCGGGATACGCAGGACGAAGCCGTCAGCAATAAGCCAAAAAAAACAAATTATTTCAAACAATAAAAACTATTTGTTTTATATTTGCAGCGTGAATTCCACGATTCAACTTTATTAAAAGCCATGAATCTTTGTCCCAACTGCGCTGCCGACATTATACCCGGCTCTAAATTCTGCAATCGTTGCGGTGATAAAATTGCCGAACGCATGAAACCCTGCCCGGCCTGCCACGAGCAGAGTCCGCTGCCCTCTGTTTTTTGCCACCACTGCGGCTTCCATTTTGAAGGGAAACAACGCGTGGAATTAAAGCGTTACGAACCCATTTACGCGCTTGATTTTGATCCAGACACGCTGACGGAACAAGTTAAAGCCTTGTTTTTCAGGAGTTTGCGTCGCCGGGTGGAAGAAGAGCACGATGTTGCTAAATACAGCGACTACGTGGAGCGTTTTTATCAATCGCATTTTAGGGAAATTTATGAACTCAGGGCAGAGCAAATCGGAGAAGACGCCCTAATTCAATGGGAGCGATTTGGGAGCGAGGGTTTGCCAGAAATTGACCAACGGATTGGCCGGTCGTTTGAAGGACTACTGGATTTTTTCATCATTCAATATTGCCCTGATTTGAACGGCGTGATTTTGCCGCCGGAAATATTGAAGTACGAAAAAGCGCAGTCCGGCAAAACCGATACCTGGCGCATGATTCAAGATTTTCTGGATTTTGAACGGGAGCAGGAAGTGTTTCACTTTGACTTCATTTCCATGCGCAGCGAATTGCTGACCAATGCCTGTAAAAATTTCTTGTTTGCCGAGCGGGGGGAAAAGGTGTTTTTCATCGGGGATCTTTCCTTGAAAGGAACCTGCAAGGAAGGTTTTGCCATGACGGATAGAGCCATCTACTGGCGAGCGCCCTTTGATCGCGCTAGAAAATTGCTGTACAAGGAAATCCGAACCTTAAAAAAAGAAAAAGAATGGCTCACGCTAAACGGCCATTTTTTTACCGCAAATCCTTCCCTAAACCTGAAATTATACAAGTTATTGAAGAAACTTAAAGGCTGGCAGCCGCCTAATAAAGCCCCAAAAGAAGCGGCTGAAATGGCAGCCTGAAACTTTTTACAATTTTACCCCGTTGGGTATTTGTGAAATTTAAAAATGGGCTGCTATCTTTGCACCCGCTTAAGCGAAAATGGAGGTTGTAGCTCAGTTGGTTAGAGCGTCGGTTTGTGGTTCCGAAGGTCGGGGGTTCGAGACCCCTCATCCTCCCTCAACGGGACTGGTCGAAAGATCAGTCCCGTTTTCAATTTCTGCAAACTACCCCTTTACCGGCAACACCAGCCCTTTGAGCAACACTTTATTGTCGTTCGGATAGGTATTAGCGCTCACCGTGATCGATTTTTTCTGTTCCCGAATTTTACCATCGGTGTTGAATTTCGCTTTGATTTCACCCGTTCCGCCCGGTGGAATTGGATTTTCCGGCCATTCTGGCACTGTGCAGCCACAAGAGGAACGGCAATTCAAAATGGTCAAGGGCACTTTCCCGGTATTGGTAAATTTGAAGGTGTGTTCCACTATATGTCCTTCATTTACCGTTCCAAAATCAAACTCAGGCTCGTCAAATTTTATTCGGGCAAGCATATTTGTATCGGTGGGCATATTTGCTGTAGCCGGATTGCGCACCAGTTCGCTGTTCGGGCCACCGCTCCGAATTTCCTGAACGCCACCGGAATCATTTTTACAAGATGTCCAGGCCAAAGCAATCAAAACGAAGAATAATAACGTGTTTTTCATAAATAAATGGATGTTTTTGTGTGTTGAGTCGCAAAGATAACATAGCTACCTTTGCACAAAACGTCCCGGCGACAAAACGATATGCAAACCTCCCAACATATTTTCCTGCTTGGATTCATGGGTAGCGGAAAAAGCTACTGGGGACGGATTTTAGCCCAAAAAAGAAACATACCGTTTTACGATTTAGACGAGCTGATTGTTTCCAACACCGGTAAAAGCATCGCTACCATTTTTTCAGCATTGGGCGAATCCGGATTCCGTGTTTTGGAGCGGGAAGCATTGCACTCCACCCTCTATTTACCTGCTGGAATCCTTGCCACAGGCGGCGGAACACCGTGTTTTTTTGACAACATGGAATGGATGAACGACCAGGGCACCACCATTTTTTTGGAAACCGCCCCTACCCTACTGGCAGAACGATTGGCGCAGGACAAAGTAATTCGTCCGCTGTTATCGGCGGTAAAAAACGAGGATCTGACTAATTTTATCGAGCAAAAACTGGAGGCTCGAAAGCCGTTTTACCTGCAATCAAAGCATATTTTGGCGCAAAAAACCTCCAATGCTGCGTTTTTGGCAGCTTTGGAACACATATTAGACGGACAAAATTAAGCTCAGCGATCCAGTGCTATTTTTCCCGCTTCGTCGAGCGTCAATTTCCCCTCGTCCAATAAATAACTCAGCGCATTGGCTACTTCGGCCTGACGTTTTGGAGAAAATGCCGCTAAAATTTCTTCCAGGGGCAAGGCCTCGTCGCGCAACACTTCCCTGATTTTTTTCTCGTACTTATCAAAAGCAGAGGTAGTCAGTTCCACCTTGTGCCGCCCGGTACAGACATCGCAGATGCCACAGGTTTGGCTGTCGGGTTCATCAAAATAGACCAAAAGTTGCTGACTTCGGCATTGGCGGGTTTCGGCAAAACGGATGGCGCGATCGAGCCGTTCTTCTGCGCGTTGTTTGCGCAGTTTGAATTTTTCAAGGTCAATCGTGAGATTTTCAGCAGCCACCCGTGCGCGGGTAAAGGTCAGTTGTGGTTTTTCCTTGCGCGGCTCGTACAACAGAATCCCTTCATTATGAGCGGTTTGTAAAACTTTTTGTACTACTTCGGCGGGGAATTTGGCGTATTTCGCAATCACCATTTCGCTGATGTCCACAAAATCGGATTGCATGCCGGGATACGCCCTTAGCAGCGTTTTCAGCACGGTATCAGCCTGTTTGTTGCGCAACTGATAATCATACATTACTTCCCTTGTAGCCGTCACATGCGCCCGGGCGGGGGAAGCAGAGGCATCGCTCATAAATATCCAGCCCTCCAGTTCCAGCAAACGCAGCGCGGAATGGGTGGGCGCCTGATCGAATTTAAATAGGTGGCAAAAATTGGACAGATCAAAATCAAAACTCTCGCCTTCGCCCGCTCCAATGGCAATTTGCGTATGACTTCCGAGCGCCTGATACACCCTGCGCACCAATTCCAGCGCCGGAAAAGCGGCCTGCAAATGAAAGCGCAAAGCAGCACCGTCGCCGGGAGCATACAAGAGGGTGGCGTATGATTTTAGTCCGTCTCGGCCGCCGCGCCCTGCCTCCTGAAAGTATCCCTCCAGCGTATCCGGCAAACTCAGGTGCACCACAATCCGCACATCCGGCTTGTCAATCCCCATCCCGAAAGCATTGGTACTCACGATGATCCGGGTTTTACCATCCACCCAGGCTTCCTGCTTGGCACTCCGTTCTTCGCCGGGCAAACCGGCGTGGTAAAAGTCTGCTTGAATGCCGTTTTGCCTCAAAAAATGGGCAATTTCCTTGGTTTCACCACGACTCCTGGCGTACACAATGCCTGTTCCCGGCACGCGCCGCAGGATATCAAGCAGTTTATCCCGCTTCCGATCCTCGTACAACACCGAGTAAGACAAGTTGCTCCGCACAAAACTTTGGCGAAAGACATTTTTTGCCTTAAAGGCCAATTTTTCCTGAATATCTTCCAGAACCGCTGCGGTTGCAGTCGCCGTAAGTGCCAACACGGGCACCTTCGGAATCAAGACACGTAAGTCAGCAATTTTCAGGTAAGGCGGGCGAAAATCATAGCCCCATTGACTGATGCAGTGGGCTTCATCTATTGCTAACAGATTGACATTCATCCGTTTAATCCGTTCGCGCGCCATGGGGGTTTGCAAACGTTCAGGACTGACATAGAGGAATTTGTATTGCCCATTGCAGGCGTTTTCAAACACCATGTCAATTTGCCGATGGCTCATGCCCGAATAAATGGCCGCAGCCGAAATCCCCCGGCGATCCAGGTTATGCACCTGATCTTTCATCAAGGCAATGAGGGGCGAAATCACCAAACAAATCCCTTCGCGGCACAGGGCTGGCACTTGGAAACAAATTGATTTCCCGCCGCCGGTAGGCAACAAAGCCAGGGTATCTCGCCCGTCCAGCACCGAAAGTATGATGTCTTCCTGCATGGGCCGGAACGCATCATACCCCCAGTATTTTTGAAGAATTTCGCGTGGGGAAAACATTTGACTTTGACTTTTCGAGCTTGTCCGGTTCAGAATCTGCGCACCGATTCGATGATGTAGAGCGGGCGATTTTTGATTTCACTGTAAATATTGGACAAATAGATGGACATCACATACAGAATCAGGCAAGTGAGGGCAAAAAACAAGGAGATCAAGACCACCAAAAACGCCCAACCGGAGAGGCTTTCAACCTGTTCTCCAAAAATATCCACATTGGTGAGTTTGACCTTCACAGCGTTAAAAATGGCGACCGCAGCTACCAGCACCGAAAACAAAAATATCCACAACAGCAGGCTTCGCAAAAAAGTCGTGAACGAACTGAGGGCCACCATGGCGGTGCGCACCTGTTCTCCAAAACTCGCCACCGGATCCGGGTGCATGGGTTCCGCAACGGAGATACTGCCCGTCGAATAGCCCACCAAAGCGTAGTTGGCTTTCAAATAGCGGCTGTTTTCGCGCAAACGGAGCAGGGAATTGAGCGCGCGACGGCTGATGATACGGGTGTGATGCGCCCACGGATCAATGCGCAATTGCGAGTACCGACGCAAAATGAAGTAAAAAAACTGGTACAACAAACGTTGCGACAGGGGCAAATTGCGCTGTTTGGCCCGGAGATATACGATGTCTTTTCCGGTTTGGGTACTGTCCCAAAGTTGTGTAACAAGTTCCGGTTTTGCCGCAAAATCAAATTCAAAAACCACCGTGTAATCGCCATTTGCCCGGTCTAAACCCGCTAAAATAGCGTTGTCGCGGTTGACTGGGGTGCTGAGGTTCAACAGGAATATGTTTTTACGTAAATCTTCCGGCAGCGGCTGAACGACATCTTCAATACTCGCCAGTGAACACCCGTTGTTCACCAATACAAACTCGTAATGGCTGAAATTTTCGGACAATTCCATGTACAGCCCGCTCAACCAAGCCGACAATTCGCGCACTTCCCGGTGCGACTGCAACACGCCAACGATGGATAAAAAAGAGGGTCGAATGGTACCAGACATGGGGCGAAGGTAATCAGCAGCAGCGTCCTCTTCGGCCAATAACACAGGAAATGTTACGGCCGGAGCTGCGCCTACAAACTACTTATCTAAATATCCGTGAAATACTGTCGAAGCAAGGTGGCATCTTTTGCCTTGATGCGGCCAGAAAGGATCAGTCGGAGTTCCCGGCGACGCGCCGCTCCCTCATATAATTGCTGTTCTTCGCTCGACAAGGGAAGCACCGGTGGCACTGGCGCAGGGTTCTTTTTTTTGTCGTCCAAGGCCACAAAAGTGAAATAGGCGTGGTTGCAACGACGAGGTTTTTGTCCTTTGATATCGTTGGCAAACACCTGAACATAGATTTCAACGGAAGTATTGAACGCCCGCGTCACAGAAGCTTCGAGGGTGATGACATCGCCCAAAAAAATCGGGTTTTGAAACGAGATATGGTCCACCGCCGCAGTCACCACATGGGCTTCGCAGTGTTTTCCAGCGCAAATTGCGCACACGATATCCATCCAACGCATCAGGTAGCCGCCCATCAAATGGCTCATGGGGTTGGTGTCGTTGGGCATGATGAGTTCGGTCATCACGGTTTTGCTTTCGGAGACTTTTTTGGCCTGTAAGGGGGCTTTTTCGGTCGTTTTTGCCATTCTTTTTTTGAATTTTACTAAGGTAGAAGGGTTATGTTCAAGGAAGTGTGGTAGTGTCAAACGTAAAGCTCGAAACTTTTCCACAGAATTTCATTTGGATTTTTCCGCAAACCTATAAGCTTTTTAAAACCTTATAGGTTTCATTCGCCTCAAACGCCACATTTTATTTTACAATAAATTTTCGGAATGACTTTTGACACAGCCACACACTACTCAAATTGAAGCTTTGCCAAACTAGAATAAACGCCGTCCGTTTTGGCGGAAAGTTCCTCGTGCGTGCCCTGCTCCACAATATGCCCATTTTCCAGCACATAAATGCAATCCACTTCCCGAATCGTAGCCAAACGGTGTGCGATGATAATACTGGTTCGGCCAATCATGAGCCGGTTGAGGGCTTCCTGCACTACTTTTTCGGACTCGGCATCCAGCGAAGAAGTGGCTTCGTCCAGCAAAAGAATGCTCGGATCCCGCAGGATAGCCCGGGCAATTGCAATCCGTTGGCGTTGACCGCCGGAAAGTTTGATGCCGCGCTCCCCTACCACGGTGTCCAGTTTCTCCGGAAACATCGAGATAAAATCCCAGGCATTGGCCTGACGCGCCGCAGCTTCGATTTCAGCATCGCTGGCTTCCGGTTTTCCGTACAGGATATTCTCCCGAATCGTGCCGCCAAATAAGATAACTTCCTGAGGAACAATGGCAAAGTTCTGACGGTATGATTCTAATTCGTAATCGTAAATATCCCGGCCATCCATTTGAATTTTCCCGGAAGTAGGAAAATGGAATTGCAACAACAACTGCATGATGGTGGATTTACCTGCGCCGCTTTGTCCCACAATCGCCACTTTTTTTCCCGCAGGAATATCCAGACTAACGCCTTTGAGCACTTCAACATCGGCGCGGGTTGGATAGGAAAACTGAATTTGCTGGAAGGAAATATTACCGCGCATGCGGCCAGCCTGCACACCGCCTCTGGTACGCTCTTGCGCTTCGTTCGAGGTTTTTAAAATTTCCCGAATCCGCTCCGTTGCCCCAACAGCGCCCACCAATTCGGTGTAAAAATTACCCAAACTCGCGATGCTGCCCCCAATCACCGCAGTGTACGTGATGAAGGCGATAAGATCGCCGCCGGTGAATTTATCCGGGGTTCCTACTGGCAGCGCAGCATCCATTTGCACCATGTGCATTCCATACAAAATCACAAAAAACAAGGCTCCAAACAGCATCGTGATGATGAAAACCGCGAAAATTGCCCGGCCCTTTGCGTAGCGCATGGAAACGTTTACGACCTCCCCGTTGGAGCGACCATAACGTTTACTTTCAAAAAGTTCGTTGGTAAACGCCTTCACCGCGTGGATACTTTGCAGCGTTTCGTCCAGAATGGTATTGGTTTCGCCCAGTTTATCCTGGCGGAGTTTGGACAATTTGCGCACCCAGCGGCCAAAAATCATGGCCCCGATGACAATGATGGGAAAAGTGGCCAGCATTACAAAAGCCAATCGGTGCGACATCCACCAGAGCACCGCAATGCCACCTACCAGAATGATGATCTGGCGCAGAAATTCCGCCAGCACAAAATAAAAGGTGTTGTATAATTTCTCCACGTCGTTGGTGAGCCGGCTGACCAGTTCGCCGACGCGGCTTTTTTCAAAAAAAACAATGGGGAGCGAAATGAGGTGTCGGTAAAGGGCTACCCGAATATCGGCGGTACCGCGCTCGCTGACGTGCGCAAACATCATGACCCGCAAATAAGAAACGATGCCCTGAAATATCAAGATGGCCACCAGCCAGCCTCCGATTTCAAACAGGTCCAAATCTTGCGGGATATTGCCCTGCGCTACATCCAGGGACCTGCCAATCATGGCCGGAAACACCAAAAAAACGCTGCTTCCCAGAAAAAGCAGGATCAGTCCAAAAATGAACTGAACCCGATACGGGCGGATGTAAACGAAAATTTTGAGGGCTTCTCTGAGACTTTCTCGGGTAAGTTTGGGGCGGGTATTTTCGGATTCTTTCTGCATGATGGGCGCAAATTTCGGCACTCAAACAGAATTGACGTGTAAAAGTTGGGTAAAGTTAAAGTGGCTGCGCTCCTCGCTTTACCTTTGCGCCATGTATAACCTACTTCTATCCATCGTAATCGGCCTTTTTGTGGCTATGTTGTTCGTAAATTTATATTTTCGAGCCAAAGTACTCAAGGTATATGGAGTTTTGGTCCGCAACAAAGTGGAGTTCGGAGCAGCGCATATTTTTAACCGGCAAAAACTTGAAACGGAAATTTTGCCCCGTTACCCGCAGTTCCGCGCCGAAATCGAATCGTTTGTGCGCCACATGAAATACTCCATCAAAATGGCTTCGGTTTTGATTGTCTTGATTACCGCATTTGGTGCCATTTTGATGTATTACAGAAATGTTTAAAAAGTCGCACACCCAAGTCGCGAATCTTTCCCCAACGCATATCTCCTGAGGCACTCCCTTTCATGGAAAAAAATCATACCGTACAAGTCCTCTCTTTTTCAGCCCTCGTTTTAGTGCTGCTCAGCGCCTTGTCATTGCTGCCGGCTGGAATGAAATTGGGAAATTTTGAGCTGCGCAAAATGGACATCTTCGCTGATATTCGCCGAACGGTAGAGGCCGATACGCTGGAACAAAGCGCAGTTCCAATTCAGGATACCATGCAAATTTTGATGCCAGACAGCCTCGTAATGTCGGGCGTTGACTCGGCTGCATTGGCCGCTCTGGCAGATTCCATGCGGGTGATTCCGCCCAAAGATTCTGTATTTTTTGGCAAAACTATCGAGGATTATTCCTTTGATCAACAAGGACTTAGACGCTTTTTTGCTGCCGTAGATTCCATCCAGAAAGGCCGAACGGTGCGCATCGCCTGGTACGGCGACTCCTTCGTGGAAGGGGATATTCTGGTGGGCGACCTCCGCGATTCCCTGCAAACGGCCTGGGGCGGTGCCGGGGTGGGATTTGTCCCCATTACCTCCGAAGTAGCGCAGTTTAAAAGAACTTTGAAGCACAATTTTCGTGGGTGGACGGCCTATTCTATCGTAAAAAAGTCGGAAAACCGGCCTGCGCTTGGGCTGAACGGGTACGCTTACCGTCCGGAAGCAGAGGCAAAAGCGCACTACGAAGGAACCCGTTATTTCAAAAACACGCAGCGCTGGAGCCAGGTGCGTCTTTTTTACACGGCCAACAACGATTGCAATTTTGTTTGGCAGGCTAACCATGAAGCGCCCAAGCAAGAAAAACTTCCCGCCAAACCCGGCAGACTCGGCACCTGGAAATGGGATGGTTCGCCTACCGGAACGGATGCTTTTGCCATACGATTCCCTGAACCGCAGGGATTGTTGGCATACGGCGCTACCCTGGAAAGTGGCCCGGGCGTGTACCTTGACAATTTTTCGGTGCGCGGCAACAGCGGTGGCCCACTCAAACTGATTTCTCCCGATTTTATCCGCCAATTCGATGCCATCCAGCAGTATGATTTGATTGTGTTGCAAGTCGGTTTGAACGCGGTGACCAATTCCTTGAACAATATAAGATGGTACGAAGCCGAACTGGAGCGGACTTTTAAACACCTCAGACTTTGTTTTCCCGGCAAACCCATCCTGATTGTGAGTGTCGGCGACCGCGGCGGGAAAGTGGGCACTGAAATCCTGACGATGCGCGGAGTTTCCGAGATTGTAAAAATGCAACGAAGCCTGGCCCGGAAACACGGATTTTTATTTTACGATCTGTTTTGGGGTATGGGCGGACCTAATACGATGTTCAAGTTTGCACATCAACGGCCCCGATTGGCCAACACCGACTATACCCACCTCACGCACGATGGCGGAAAAGTGGTGGGCCTCATGTTTGCCAAGTTATTTTTGCAGGAACAGGCCAATTGGCGTTCAAACAGAAAGCTTCAATAGCAAGTGCTTGTGTACTTTTGCTTTCGAGCCCCAAAAAGCGCCCAATCTGATTTAATTATGTTGTCCCCCTATTTTTCCCGCGTTCGCCTTTTGGCTTGCTCGGCTTTTGTAATCCTATTTATTGGTCAATGCCAATCGCAGTTTCGCCCGCCACAGGTACAAATTCTGGATATGGATACCGTTGGCAAAGGGTATTCGTTTATCCGTCAGGAAGCAAATGAGCTTGAAAACAGGGATTATTTGGAGCCTGTTTTTCAAAAACTTTTTACGCAGCGCACACAGGGCGGAAAAAAAATCAGTGTAGTCCACATTGGGGATTCACACATTTTGGGTGATTTTTTGACCCGCGAGGTGCGCGAACGTTTGCAACGCGAGTTTGGGGATGCCGGCCGCGGCTTGATTTTTCCGTACAAACTGGCCCATTCCAACGGCGCAAAAGACTTTTTGGTAGAGACCAATACTAAATGGTCGGGCGCAAATTGCCAGCGCGATCTTTCTCCAGAAACCAATTTTGGGGCGGCCGGTTTTAAACTAACCACGACCAATCCAGATGCCGCCCTCACGTTCCGGCTTCGGGACACTGCCACTTCGGAAAGTCGATTCTTCACTAAAGTAACCGTTTTTCAGCGCAAAAATGCCCTGGAATATGAGCTAACGGTCCGCGACGAAACCTCCAATCAAGAAGCCCAACTTTTTATTGAAGACGACTACGCGCGTTCGTACTACTTTGATCGGCCAGTCGGATCGGTCACGATTGCCGCTAAAAAAAGTAGTCCGCAACAAAAAACGTTGACGCTGGACGGGATCTCGCTGGAAAACGAGCTAAGTGGGGTGGTCTATCATACCATCGGCGTAAACGGAGCCAAATTTATGGACTTTGCCCGCGCCAAATACTTTGCAAGGCAGGTCGCCGACCTTGAGCCGGATCTGGTGATCCTTTCTTTTGGCACCAACGAAAGTCAGGGAAGTACGGAGCCGAAATACATGCGCCACACCATGGAAACGCTGACTTCGCAGATTCTGGAAAGTTGCCCATCGACACGAATCCTGATTACGACCCCGGCAGATTCTTACCTCCGAGGCCGCGGTTTAAACCCACACATGGCCGAAACAAGCAAAATGATTCGGGAATTTACGCTCGAAAAAGGCTTCGCGCTCTGGGATTTATACGAGTTTTCAGGTGGAAAAAACTCGTCAACCTTTTGGAAATCGCACCATCTAATGACCTCAGATTCAGTGCATTACACCAAATACGGGTATGCATTACAAGGCAAACTTTTCTACCAGTCCTTGATGAAGGGCTACAATGGATTTGTAGAAGGCAAGGAGTAGGAAATCAAAACCAAAGCGGCGCATGGCCCAACACCAGCTGCCAAACCACCGAAACCAGGGCTAAAAATGGATAGAGCCATTGGCGGACGATGGTTTTCACCCAGTATGGATTGGGTTGAAATCCGATTTTTTCCAGCAATTCGGTGTAAAAAATCCGACCATTGGACTCGTCGAGGCCGTGATGTTCGTTCATCAGGCATTTGCCCCAGATGGCAAACTGAATCATGACCACGGCATACACCACCACGCAGATTTTCCAGGAAATCAAAAATGGAATCATCCAAGCCGCGATGACCGAAAGCAGGTGCAGCCAGAAGAGGAAGTTGGTTTTGAACGTTTGTGTACTCATTTCAGCATAGACTTTATTTTGGTTATATATTCTGCACGAAGTCAATCATTTCTTGCACCATTTCAGGACTGAACGTTTCCCAATTTCCGTGTTTTGAAAACCAGGTCACCTGACGTTTGGCGTAATTGCGCGAGTGTTGTTTGATTTTGTCAATGGACTCTGCGCGCGTCGTATTCCCGTCAAAAAAATCAAAAAACTCTTCATATCCCACCGTTTTTAAGGGAGGACGATGGCGATACGCGAGCAAATCCCGTGCCTCCTGCTCCAGTCCGGCAGACACCATTTGGTCCACCCGAGCGTCAATGCGCGCATAGAGTGCGGGGCGTGGAAGATTCAACAAGAGATAAATGGGCTGGAATGGGCGTGGATTTTTGCTGCCCTGATTCAAAAAGGACGAGTACGGACGCCCGGTTTCCAGGCAAACTTCCAAAGCGCGACGCAAGCGAGCGGGGTTTTGCTGGTCAATTTTGGCGAATTGAAGCGCATCCAATCGGGCGAGTTCTTGCTGGAGCCAGGGAAGCCCGCCGGAATTTTCGCCTTCCTCCACCTTTAATTTCGTTTCCGGACGGATGTCCGGGAATTGGTCCAGGCCTTCACAAACCGCCCGGAGGTACAGGCCAGAGCCACCCACCAGAATGGCAAAGTCATTTTCCTGAAAAATATTTTCGAGCAATTTCAAGGCATCCCGCTCAAAGTCGCCTACGCTGTAATCTTCCGTAACGGACAGAAAATCAATGAAATGATGGGGCGCTGCCGCCAATTCAACCGCCCCCGGCTTGGCTGTCCCAATGGACATTTCGCGATAAAACTGCCGACTATCCGCCGAAAGAATTTGGGTCTCGAAATGTCGCGCCAGCTGAATGGCCAAGGCTGTTTTACCAGTAGCCGTGGCACCGCCGATGACGATGAGTTTTTTCATGTATTAAAATCACGCGTGCTTCAGCCCGAGTAGCGACTCGAACAGCCCCAGACCGTCGGTATTCCCCAAAATGCTTTCACTGGCGCGTTCGGGGTGAGGCATCATGCCAAACACGTTGCGCTGTGCATTACAAATTCCCGCGATGTTGCGCGAAGCGCCGTTGGGATTTGAATCGGGCGTTTCGTTGCCTTGCGCGTCGCAGTAGTGGAAAAGCACCTGATCGTTGCGTTCCAGTTCGTCGAGCGTTTTTTCATCGGCAAAATATCGGCCCTCTGCATGTGCGATGGGGATTTTGAGTGCCCGTCCGATTTCCAAAGTTTCGGTAATGGGCGATTGGTTGGTCACCGTTTTGATCCAGACATTGTTGCAAATGAATTTTTGGCCACTGTTGCGGAGCAAGACGCCAGGCAACAAACCTGATTCACACAGGATTTGGAAGCCGTTGCATACGCCAAAAACGTAGCCACCCGCAGCTGCATGGGCTTTTACCGCCTGCATTACGGGCGAAAATTGGGCAATGGCTCCGGCGCGCACATAATCGCCGTACGAGAACCCGCCTGGGAGCACCACGCAGTCTTCAGGACCAAAACCTTCCGGAAGTTCACGGTTTTTATGCCAAATTTTAACCACCGACTGGCCCAGCACGTCGCCTAGAACATGCACCATATCATCATCACAATTGGAACCTGGGAAAACTATAACACCGAATTTCATGTCTTGGAATGTGAAAAAGTGAACAATTGAGTGCTAAGATTAACGAATAAAACCGCCTCTAGAACACTGAATATGAAACATTTAAGAAAAAATCTGCAAATTGAATGAACAAGATGAACAGCAGGATGCCCAAGTGCCCAAGTTCTGCCCATAGCCTGTTTCGAACATTTTGGAACGATTGGGCGAGCAGTATTCCCATTGAAGCGGCTGAAAGCAGCAAATTTTGCCATGCCCATTCGCTGCGCAAAAAAATGCTGAGCACCCCGATGAGCAAAAACCAGTACAAAACAGCTATAAACTTTTGGATCTGGTTCCCTTTACGCCCTGAACTCGCCACCAAACCGATCAAAATTGCTAAAATCAACAAACCCATAAGTGCTATTTTCAATATCTGCACAGTGTCCCAAACAATGTCAAATTGAAACCATTGGAACAGGTATCCCCACTGCAAATCGCGAAAAGAAGCGCCCGTATCGGCCCAAAAAAACCAAAGCCAGGCGAGGAAAAGCGGAATAAAAGCGCCCAGTAAAAGAACAAAGCGCTCTTTCAACCGAAATATCCGCACCACGCCCACCCCCGTAAAAGCCGCTACCAATAAAAACAAGGCGGGAGGGTAAAAAAGACTCGCGACAGATATCCAGAGTGCTGCATCAAAAATTGCATCCAAGACGTTCGGTTTTTGGTGAGCATGGTAAATACGCCGCAAAGAGAAGGGGATAAAAGTTGCCGCTACCAAGGGTGCCGACACAAATAAAAATTCAGGCAATGCACTGGCAATCAAGGCATAAAACAGCCCGGGAAACCAATTCCGCTCACCCATCAACCTAAATTCATCTGCCAAAACATTCACCGAAACTGCTTGAATGAATACCAGGAATGCCGCGATTGAAGCGGAATAAAATGGTTTGTCCAAAGTCCAGGCAAACCACAGCTTATACAAGAGTCCGCCTTCAGGCATCGCCTCAATAGGCTGCACCTGCCCAAGCAATGCCCCTGAATGAATCAGAATAACATACAGAGCCAGCAGAAAAGCGACGAAAAATTGGTTGCTGCGAAAAAAACTGAGCACAAGAAACAATTGAAACGGCGAAGGTCGGCAAAACCCTGAATAGCCAGAACCGATTGTGTAGAAATTACGCAATTACGATCAAAATAACTACCGCACTCTCGTACTTTCGCAGCGTGCGAATCCTACTCATAGAAGACGAGACCAAAACCCTTCAGTCCCTCCGGCAGGGTTTGGACGAGCACGGCTGGACGGTAAATACGGCCACAGACGGACTTCAAGGGCTTAGGCTGGCGCAACAAAGTGACTACGACGTAATCGTTTCGGATATTACCATGCCCGGTATGACAGGGCTGGAACTTTGCCGAAAACTCCGCGAGCAGGACATCAATACCCCCATTTTGCTCCTCACAGCACTCAACCACACGGACGACAAAGTGACGGGACTAGATGCCGGTGCAGACGATTACCTTGCAAAACCATTTGAATTCAAAGAACTGCTGGCCAGAATTAAGGCGCTTTCCCGGCGACATGCCCCTTCAGCGCGCGCTGAAAACATCTTGCGCATTCATGATGTTGAACAAGATCTGGATGCCAAAACGGTGCGCCGAGCGGGTCAAGACATTATGCTAACCCCGCGTGAATTCGCACTTTTGGAATTCTTTTTGCGTAATCCAGGCAAAGTGCTCTCCAAATCGCAGATCGCGGAAAAGGTTTGGGATGTCGATTTCGACACCGGAACCAACGTGATTGAAGTGTATGTCAATTACTTGCGCAATAAACTAGACAAAGGTTTTGATCAAAAACTCATACACACCCAATTCGGGCAAGGATATGTGCTCAAAGTCTAGAAGTTTTTTTGCATCTGAACACGCTCAATAAAAATGATAAAAAGAACGCTTTACCTCGTCCGCCACGCCAAATCCAGTTGGGACAACCCTGGCCTTCGGGATCATGACCGCCCCCTCAATGCCCGAGGGCTTCATGATGCGCCTAAAATGGCCCAATTGCTCCTGAACTCGGGTGTTACGCCTGATTTATTGGTGAGCAGCCCCGCCAAACGCGCCCTTACCACTGCCATTTTTTTTGCAGATGCATTCAATATTGGTTCCGAGGATATTCACCGGGACCCGAATATCTACGAGGCCAGCCCAATGGAAATCCTGCGCATCATCAGCGAATTACCGGAATCCGCGACCACGGTGCTGCTTTTTGGCCACAACCCGACTTTCACCGATGTGGCAAACCTTTTTTCAGAGGAAAACATAATTGAAAACGTCCCGACTTGTGGCGTAGTGAAAATCACCTCTTCCGCAGAAACTTGGAAGTCCTTCTACGAAGGAAACGCCAAGGTTGCCGCCTGCTATTTCCCAAAAGAAGTGTTATGAATTTACCTAACCAGCGTCGGCAACTACATGCTTTAGGATGCACAATCGCGCTCACCATTTTTGGTGCCTGCGAAATGAATCCGCCCGTACAGCCCAGTACTCCGGATGAAAAAATTGCCCGGATTATGGCGGATTTGAGTGTTGCGGATGCAGCTACCAGCGGTCTGAGCGGCTACACGAAAGATAGTTTGATGCACGTGTATTTTAAACAAGTGTTTGAAATACACGGAGTTACGTTGGAAGTATATGAAAACGACCTTCGCGTCCTCGCGAAAGATTTATCGCGCATGGAAAGCATCGTGAAACAAGCAGATGAGATGCTTACCGAAAAAAAGCCGGACACACAAAATACACCTAAGCAATAGTGGAGTCCTTCACACTGCTCAAACGGGATTCCGAGCGTAGAAGTGACACTTTTTAAAAAAGTGTCACTTCTCTAAGCTCGCTTTAATCGCTACAGGATGAGTTTTTTTCGGATTGCTAATCCCTTAATGATTGGAGTAATGCGTTAAACTTCTCCTTATTTGGCAGCCAAAACCTTCGCGACCAAATCGGCAGCTTCCTGAAATTCGGTAGCTCCCATGACCTCGAGGCCTGATTCATCAATGATTTTTTTGGCGATGTCGGCATTGGTACCTTGCAAACGCACAATCACAGGGACTGGAATCGTCCCGATTGCTTTGTAAGCATCTACTACACCTTGTGCGACGCGGTCACAACGGACAATTCCGCCAAAAATATTGATCAAAATTGCCTTTACGTTCGAGTCCTTCAGGATAAAACGCATGGCATTTTCAACGCGTTGTGCATCTGCGGTACCGCCCACATCCAGGAAATTGGCGGGTTCGCCGCCAGAAAGTTTAATCAAATCCATGGTTGCCATAGCGAGGCCGGCACCATTTACCATACAACCCACGTTGCCGTCGAGTTTCACGTAGTTCAGGTCCATTTCCTGCGCTTCTACGTCCGCTGGATCTTCTTCGTCTTTATCGCGAAGTGCAAGCAGATCTTTGTGACGATACAGGGCGTTTTCATCCAGGGTCACTTTCGAGTCCACGGCAATGATGCGGTCGTCGGAAGTTTTGAGGCAGGGGTTGATTTCAAACATGGAAGCATCTGCGCCGATAAACGCGGCATAAAGCTTCATTACAAAATCCACCATTTCTTTGAACGCAACGCCGCTCAAACCAAGGTTAAAAGCCACTTTTTGCGCCTGAAACGCGCGCAAACCAATCAAGGGGTCAATAAATTCAAAGAAAACACGCTCAGGCGTATCGTGTGCCACCGCTTCGATGTCCATGCCGCCATCGGGCGAGTACATGATTACGTTGCAGCCACGTCCACGATCCGTTAAAATACTGATATAGAACTCTTTAGGATCGCTAGCGCCTGGGTAAAAAACATCTTGTGCCACCAGAACCTTCCGAACCAACTTACCTTCTGCAGAAGTTTGAGGGGTAATCAGTTGCATCCCGATCATCGCTTCGGCAATTTCTCCGGCCTGTTCGGGGCTTTTGGCCAATTTGACACCGCCGCCCTTTCCACGACCGCCTGCATGTACCTGTGCTTTGACCACACACCAGCCGGAATCGTACCGTTCTTTGATTTGTTTGGCGGCTTCGACCGCCTCCGCAGCGGTGTACGCTACAATACCTTCCTGGATTTTCACCCCGTAAGATTTAAGCAATTCCTTGCCCTGATATTCGTGAAGATTCATATTAAATTAGAAATGTGGGTAAATTGAATGTGGTCAATGTGATTAATGTGGTCAATGTGATTAATGTGGTCAATGTGATTAATGTGGTCAATGTGGTCAATGTGATTAATGAGGTCAATGTGATTAATGAGGTCAATGTGATTAATGAGGTCAATGAGGGGCAATGTGATTAATGTGGAATCCCTCCTTCGCTTGGGCTTCGGCGGGTAAAGTGGTGAATGTGGAATCCCTCCTTCGCTAGGGCTTCGGCGGGTAAACCGGGCAAAACTACGAAGCCTGGGAATACTTCAAAGCCTGAAACCTGAAATATTACCGCAATGCGGAACCTTCATCATCAATTAACTTACCACCGAGCACTCGGATGATACGAGCCGGGAAATTTTGCAGAATACGGTAGTCGTGCGTAGCACAAAGCACCGCAGTATTATGCTGTTTGGCGAGGTTGCGCAAAAGCGTGAGCACATCATCGCTGGTTTCTGGATCGAGGTTGCCAGTTGGTTCGTCGGCCAATAGCAGCGCGGGTTTATTGAGCAGGGCCCTGGCGATGACTACACGCTGTTGTTCGCCCCCGGAAAGTTCGTAGGGCATGGCTTTGCGTTTTCCGGAAAGTCCAACCTCGCCGAGTACTTCGCTGATTCTTTTCTCCATGGCCTCGGATTCCGTCCAGCCCGTGGCGCGAAGCACGAATTCGAGGTTTTGTTCCACATTTCGGTCTGTCAGGAGGTTAAAATCCTGAAAAACAATTCCGAGTTTGCGGCGCAGTTCGTGTACGTTGTAGCGGGAGATACTTTTCAGGTCAATCCCGGCTACCTGGCCGGTGCCTATTTCAAGGGGCAGTGCCGCGTAAATCGTTTTGAGCAGACTACTTTTTCCACTCCCGGTTTTGCCGATGAGATAGGTAAATTCTCCTTCGCCGATGTTCAGGCTAATGTTTTGGAGAATGGTACTTCCATCCGATTGGCGGATGTCAGCGTTGGTGAGTTGGACGATACTTGGCACGGGCAGTAGTTCAAGATTTACAAAAGGGATGAGCTGGAGGGTGCAACATTCGGAAAAATTATGCTGGTTTCCGTTGATTGTGCGACAAACTTCTTTAGAAATACGCGGCAAAAGTCAGGCTTTTTTATTTTTTATTATAAAAACCTGAAAATGTGTGCGATAATTGCCCCGCGAAACTGAATCGCAGCGTGGAATAAGCTCCACAAACGTTCCTTAACCGCATATCCGCTAATCATTTTCCGCCTTATGAATTCAAAAACCCTCGTACTGGTAGTATTTGCCGCCTGGAGCGTCCTTTGTTGGCGGTGGTATGTCTGTGGAATCATGCAAGCCTGCGGCGACACCCAGGAAACCACCGAAGCCGTCGTTTCTATGACAGACGAACCCGATGCCTCCCCAAACGTCGAAACGCCCGAAATTCAGCCCATGGATGCCCCCGGAAGCAAGCCTGTTTCCCCAGCTAACATGGACGAAGTGCAAATGGAGACCGTCGAAGACCGCATGGTGATTCACTTCCCCTACCAGTCCACCCGAAAAGAAGACAATGCCGCCATTGATGCCTATTTGGCCGGCCTTGCCCGACAACTGATTGAATCAGGTGAGAAAGTAAGCATCCACGGGCACACCGATTTTGTAGGTGAGAACAGCATTAATTACAATTTTGGACTTCGCCGAGCTTACGGAATTCGGGATATTTTGATCAAAAAAGGCGTTCCAAAGTCGCAAATCATCTGTAAATCTTTCGGAGAACGCAAACCCCAGGCCACCAACGACACGCCTTATGGACGCTACCTGAACCGCCGGGCAGAAATTCGGATAGGTAATTAAAGGTGCGTCTCATAAGCCCCGTTTGGCCATAATCGGCCCATACACAAACACATTACTAACCAGTTAAGTCAAAAAATATGTTTGAAAATAACCCATTTGCAACGCATACCGTTGAAATTCTCGTCATACTCCTCGGGGCATTTTTAATTGGCCTATGGCTAGGTTGGGTGCTTTGGGGCAGGCTTAAAGTGGAACTGGATAAATTACGCGTGGAAAACCAAAGCCTCACTGTCACCCTGGATGCCCTCCGCATAGAATTGGAAACCCTGAAAACACGCGCCCTTGTTGCGGAGAGTGACAATAGTAACCTTACCACTCAAATTGCAGGGCTTAACCGGGATAATATTTCGCTGCGCGAACAAGCAGTTTATCTTGAGGCTGAATTGGCGGATCTTCAAAGTCGAAACCGCCAAGTAGAAACAGAACTTGGACTTTCATACACCCCCGACACCCCGATTGCCGATGATATCCCCTTGGAAATCAAGACAATGGTTGTAGAGCAGCCCGCTCCAGAACCATCCTACGAACCTGAAACTCCAGCGGATGAACCCCTTGTTGATGTACCTACTGAAGCACAGGAAATGCCCACACCACCCGTATTTTTAGTGGAACCGGTGGCCTTGATTGAAACCAAAGCAGAAAAACCTGCTAAACAAAGATCCTCTGCGCCAGCCGCAGAACCCGCTCCCGCCCCAACCAACTCCGCAGAAAAAGACGACTTAACGGTCGTGGAAGGCATTGGACCAAAAATTCAGATGCTGCTCAACCAATATGGTATTTCCACCTATCGCCAATTGGCCGATGCCGATGTGTTGAAAATAAAGGAAATCCTCGCTACCGCAGGTCCACAACTTGCCATGCACGACCCTGGCACCTGGCCTTCGCAAGCAAATCTGGCTTCTAATGATCAGTGGGATACGCTCAAATCTGTGCAGGGATTCCTCAAAGGCGGGAAAAAACCGGATTAGTAAATGGCCTCGTTGGCTTATTTCCCTTGCAAAGTCAGTAAGCCAAAAATTCCCGCATCAATCCAGCCGCGGTTTTTGTCTTCGCCCGCTACCTGCACGGAGCCGATGAAATTTTCGCGTTCTGGCGAGTGGTCGTTGTCGCAATAAGCGAGTGCAAAGCCCATTTTTTTGCCGGATTGCAGCAATCTGGGAATGTTATCGGCACCGTATTCGAATGTATTTCCATCAAAAATCTGGACCGCTACTTCCCAAACGGAGGTGTTTCCATTCGTGGTACGCCGGGTAACACAGTGTTCGTTGAAATAGGCAAAAGTTTTATCTGGTCGAATATCTACCACCTTTCCATCCAACGCAATGTGGTACGCGAAGGCGTTGTAGCTGAATTGGTGATTGCCGCCACTCGCATCTTCATCCACAAAAATTTCGAGACAATCGTCGTCCCAGTAGTTTAGAAGGCCGTTGGGCTGGATATCCACAAGGGTATCATCCACAATTTCAGCCAGCACGTAAAGATTGTTTTCATCCCAAAGTAATTTATAGCGGCCAGAAAAATCTTCTGGGCTCGGTTGATCTCCGATCCAGACCTGGTCGAGCGGCAGCCACTCGGCACTTTCCCAGACGGCATCGTCGGCTTTTCCGTCCAAGAGTGGCGAACCATATTGGGCGACAAATTGTTGTTTTTCAGGGCTTTTTACCGTATTTTGAGCGCTATCATCGTCTGTTTTTTCAACTAAAACAAATACGAGCACGAGGAATGCGACGGCCAATCCGAGGAGTGTATTTCTGTCCATGGTTCATAAATTTTGGACAAAGGTGGCTTTTCTTGAAAAACCCTGCGCTTGAAAAATTCTAAACAAGACTCCGTTCGTGTAGTTCTTACGTTTTAGTGCGATTAAAAGTCAGGTGCATTTGGCTACCTTTGCCGCGCTAGGCAAATGCCTGGTTTTCACAAACCGTTCACATTAGAAATGGAATCATACGGATACCTCCCGATAGTCATGCAATCCCTGGTCGCATTGGGGTTTGTGGCGCTTGTGCTTATTGTGGTGCCAAAGCTCGGCCCGCGCCGGAGCAGCAAAAAGAAAGATGAGAATTTTGAATGTGGTGTCGAAAGCCAAGGCAATGCGCGCATTCCGGTGTCAATCAAATACTTGATGACGGCCATTTTGTTTGTACTGTTCGATGTTGAGGTGATTTTTTTCTACCCCTACGCCGTAAGCTTCCGGGCCATGGGCACTGAGGGTTTTTTCGCGGTGTTGATGTTTGTGGCAGTATTTCTGATTGGCTTTTATTACGTGCTTCGCAAAGGCGCTTTTGAGTGGGACAAGTAATTGTTCGCCCAAATAAAATCTTACACACTAACGACGAACCTTGAACGTAAAATGTTGTTTATCAAAACATTAAACCGTTCACATTTCATATTTCAGCGTTCAAGATCATGAGCAAAATTATTACAGCAGACATGCCAGAAGGGCTTGGCGGAGAAGGTTTTTTCGCCACAAAATTGTCGGAAGCCGTAGGTTTGGCCCGCTCAAATTCCATTTGGCCTTTGCCTTTTGCCACCTCATGCTGCGGCATTGAGTTTATGGCCACCATGGGCAGCAACTATGATTTGGCCCGTTTCGGGATGGAACGCCTGTCGTTTTCCCCGCGTCAAGCCGATTTGCTGATGGTGATGGGTACCATTGCCAAAAAAATGGGCCCGATCCTCAAACAGGTGTACACCCAAATGGCTGAACCCAAATGGGTTATTGCTGTAGGTGCCTGCGCCAGCTCGGGGGGGATTTTTGACACCTATTCAGTGCTTCAGGGTATTGATAAGGTGATTCCTGTAGATGTGTACGTGCCAGGTTGCCCACCGCGCCCGGAGCAAATCATTGACGGAATCATGAAAATTCAGGAATTGGTCAAAAACGAACCACTTCGCCGCCGAAATTCTCCAGAATACCAGCAACTTTTGGAGAAATACCAAATCGGGTAATTAACCTGCAAACATTGCCGCTGGAAGCAATCTTTGCCATCAAAGCCATCGACCACCTTTTTTCAATATGGATAGCGAACAAATCCTCTCCCAACTCGAAGCAAAAATGCCCGGCGCAGTGCTGTCCTCGGAAATTGCCCGCGATGGTATGCTCAACCTCCACAGTACCCGCGAGCAGATCATTGAGTTGTTGCAATTATTACGCGACGACGCAACGTTTGGGTTCAATTTTCTGACCTCGCTTTCCGCCATTCATTATCCGGAAAATGTCGGACAGGAATTGGGGGTGGTTTATCACCTGCACAATTGGCAGCAAAACGTGCGGATCCGGGTCAAAATCTTTTTTCCCATTGCTGATCCACACGCGCCCAGTGCAACCGGGCTTTGGCCTACCGCCAACTGGATGGAACGGCAGGAGTACGATTTTTTTGGGGTCAACTTTACCGGACACCCCGACCTGCGTCGCATTTTGAATGTGGACGATATGGAAGTTTTCCCGCTTCGTAAAGAGTACCGACTTGAAGACGGCACCCGGACGGATAAAGATGATCGCTTTTTTGGGCGGGATGGTCATGTGGGTCAGAGTTTTGACTAATCAAACAATCAGTTGAAGAATACTTGAAATGCAAGTCCAATCATACTTTTCCTCCCTCGACAGCCTCGACGGAGAACTCGCAACCCTCAATCTAGGGCCTACACACCCGGCCACGCACGGCATTTTCCAGAACGTCCTGAAAATGGACGGCGAACGGATCGTGAGTGCGGAGCCGACCATCGGGTACATCCACCGGGCATTTGAAAAACTTGCGGAGCGTCGGCCCTACAATCAGATCACTCCGATCACGGATCGGCTCAACTATTGTTCCTCCCCCATCAACAACATGGGCTGGCACATGACCGTCGAGAAGCTCATTCGTTGCGAAATTCCAAAGCGCGCGCAGTACATGCGGGTCATTATCATGGAACTTTCGCGCATCGCGGACCACTTGGTTTGCAATACAGTGATTGGTGTGGACACGGGTGCCCTCACGGGTTTCACCTATATGTTCCAGGAGCGCGAGCGGATTTATGAACTGTTTGAAGAAGTTTGTGGCTCGCGTTTGACGACCAACATCGGCCGTATCGGGGGGATGGAGCGCGATTTCACGCCTACATTCCACAAAAAACTCAAGGATTTCCTGAAAACCTTCCCGGCTCGTTTCGAGGAATTCACCGGAATGTTGGAGCGCAACCGCATTTTTATGGATCGTTGCATCGGCGCAGGGCCCATTACAGCTGAACGCGCGATGGCTTACGGGTTTACCGGGCCAAACCTTCGCGCAGCAGGGGTGGATTATGACGTTCGGGTGATGTCGCCATACAGCAGTTACGAAGATTTTGACTTCACTATTCCCGTTGGTTCTCAGGGTGATACGTATGATCGTTTTGTGGTTCGGCAGGAAGAAATTCGTCAATCGCTTAAAATTATCCACGCCGCTTACGATAATCTTCCTGTGGGAGAATATCACGCCGACGTACCCGATTTTTACCTGCCCGAAAAGCCGGATGTATATACTAAAATGGAGGCCCTTATTTATCACTTCAAAGTGGTGATGCAGGAAACACCGATTCCGGTTGGCGAGGTTTATCACAGTGTGGAAGGTGGCAACGGCGAACTCGGATTCTACCTCGTCAGCGATGGTGGTCGCACGCCTTACCGCCTGCATTTCCGCCGTCCATGCTTTATTTTTTACCAGGCTTATCCCGAAATGATTAAGGGTTCTATGCTCTCTGATGCCATTTTGACGATGAGTTCGATGAATGTGATTGCCGGCGAATTGGATGCCTAGTGCCTTTCAAATCACCAAAAATCATAGTATAATTCAGAAATTTCTGACCAAGAAGATACCATGCACACAGCAACGCAAAACGGAACGCCGTTCAAATATTCTCCAGCCGCCCTCGCAGAAGTGCAGGAACTGACGAAAAAATACCCGGAAGGTCGCGCAAAAAGTGCCATTCTCCGTGCCCTGCACATCGCACAGGAAGAAAATCAGGGTTGGCTCAGCGTAGCAGCGATGGATGAGGTGGCAGCCACGCTCGGCATCACGCCGATAGAGGTGTATGAGGTGGCAAGTTTTTATTCCATGTTCAATTTGAACCCAGTGGGCAAATACGTCCTGGAGTTCTGCCATACCGGCCCATGTGCCATTGAAGGTGCAGAAAAGTTGATTGAATACACCAAACTCAAATTGGGCATCGGCAAAAACCAAACGACGCCAGATGGTTTGTTCACGATTAAAGAAGTAGAATGCCTTGGAGCTTGTGGGTACGCCCCCATGATGCAAGTTGGGGAGTTTTACCACGAACACCTGACCGAGGACAAGATGGATTTATTCATTGAATCTTGTCGGGCGGGAAAAATTGACAAGGGCACCTGGAAAATGCACTGATGCTTTTCCGCTTTGAACCGCGTAAATAATTCGTTTACAACTATTTAAACGTTATGAAGTACCTGCTAATCATTCTTTTTGCCACGTTCACGTGGGTCGCTTGCCAGGAGACTCCGGAGGTAAAAACTCCCGATTCGCCGCAAGTTACCCAAACGCCCACCCCTACCCCCGGAGCTGTATCCGTCCCAGAAGGTGTAACAGTTCCTTCGGGTATCATGGAGGTTGCAAAATCCGAGCTGGTTGGCATGGGGAAAGCCAATATTGTTGGAACTAATGTGACCATGCGGAAGGACGCTTCGATTCAATCAGAAAAATTAGGTGCGTTTGAAGACAAGGAACCTGTATCTGTTTTGGGATCCAAAAACGTAGAAAACGAAGGCGAAGCGATCCTAAGCCAGCCTATTTCGGTTAAAGGGAGTGGAGGAACGGTGAAATTACCCAAGGGCAAAGCAGTCGTCATCGAAGATTACAAGCCCAGTACCAACACATACCTGGTGACCTACGAAGATCCCAAAAAAGGGAGATTGACGGCTGAAATTGATGCAAAAGCAACTCAAACCATTATTTATGCCACTTGGTTTAACGTGCAACGCAGCAATGGTCAAACGGCTTGGGTATTGGGTAAATTCTTGAAATTCCAATAGTTATGCCGCAGCTAACCAGAAAAGAGATCGAAGAAATTTTGGCTCGAAAGCCCGAAAGCCGCTACAAATATTTCATCCGAACCGTAGCTGCCGAGGAAGAAGTGTGGGGATTGGCCGATGAGGAAGGTTGGTTGATGCTTGAAATTGAAGGCGAGGAAGGCGATGCTTTGGCGGTGTTCCCGAATCCTGAGTTTGCGGAAATTTTTCAGAAGGAAGGAGATATTTCGGAGTTTCAGGTGGAGCCGCTGGATTTGTATGAGTTTTTCGAGTGGCTGGAGGATTTTGAAGTACAGAAAATGCGGGTGGCGGTATTTCCAACCCCCAACTTTCAAAGTGCTGTGATGCGCCCTGAAATTGTACGGGAGGATTTTGAGGCAGAATTTGCCAAAGAAGAGTAACAAGAGATCGGAACGCTGTTCCGGGATACACAACACCGGAACAGCGTTCCGATGTACAAAAAAGCCGGAATAGGGTTCCGGAACATACAAAATGACACCTACAGAAATCATCACCGTTTTCAAACTATCTGGCGAAGAACGCCTGGCACTTTTCATCGAAACAGTTGCCAAAAACAACTCGGTTTTCGGCATTTCCGATGAGGAAGGCTGGGCTCTGCTCGGCGATAATGACGACACCGATATTTTGCCTCTTTTTCATAATCCCGCGCTCGCAGAAGTGTTCCGCGAGGCCGCCGGATTTAAGGATCATCAAATTGAGGAAGTTGAAATGGAAGAATTGCTGGAATGGCTCCAGGAATTGGACGAGGATGGTGCTATGATCGCGGTTTGCCCGAATACGCACTTCGAGGGTGCGATTGTGGAGCCGGGACAATTGATGGCTGATTTGATTGGTCGATAATTTTTGAAACACAGAATGGCTGATTTGATCGGTCGATAATTTTTAGACCACAGAATGGCTGATTTGATCGGTCGATAATTTTTGAATCACAGAATGGCTGATTTGATTGGTCGATAATTTTTGAACCACAGATATGGCTGATTTGATTGGTCGATAATTTTTAGACCGCAGAGACGCAGAGTCGCGAAGTTTTCCTTAATTTTATATCTAAACCATCACGCTTTAAGGATATAAAAATCATGGAAAACACTCAAATCAATGAAATCACCCGACAAATACTTGATGCAAGTATCACTGTCCACAGAATTATGGGGCCCGGTTTGCTAGAGTCAGTCTACGAACTTTGTCTCAAAAGGGAACTTGAAATCAGAGGTTTAAAGGTACAAAGTCAAGTATCCATTCCCCTGGTTTACAAAGGACTCCTGCTTTCAAAAGACTACAAAATTGACTTGTTAGTAGAAGACACGGTCATTGTTGAATTAAAGTCAGTCGTAGTCATGTTGCCTGTTTTTGATGCTCAACTCATCAGTTATCTAAAACTAGCAGACAAAAAAGTCGGGCTACTGATCAATTTTAACGCAACGCTTTTGAAACATGGATTTAAAAGATTTGTGAATAACCTTTAAGATTCACCGCAGAGACGCAAAGGCGCAGAGATATCACCCTCTGCGTCTCTGCGCCTTTGCGGTTCAAAACTATGGCAAGGAAATTACTCTTAGAACACGCCCACGTCGAGGGCATTCACACCTACGAAGTGTACCGCAAAAACGGCGGTTATCGCTCCGTGGAGAAGGCTTTGAAAACCATGTCACCTGATGCCGTGGTTGAAGAAGTGAAAAAATCCGGCCTCCGTGGTCGTGGTGGTGCAGGCTTCCCGACCGGGATGAAATGGTCGTTTCTCGCCAAACCCGAGGGCGTGCCGCGCTACCTCGTCTGCAATGCGGATGAGAGCGAACCCGGTACCTTCAAGGATCGCTACCTGATGGAGAAAATCCCGCACCTGCTCATCGAAGGGATGATTACCTCCTCGTATGCACTGGGCGCGAACACCTCCTATATTTATATCCGGGGCGAGTACTCCTGGATTTTGTTCATCCTCGAAAAAGCGATTGCGGAGGCATACGCTGCAGGCTGGCTGGGCAAAAACATCCTTGGCTCGGGCTACGATCTCGATCTGTTTGTCAACATCGGTGGGGGCGCGTATATATGTGGGGAAGAAACGGCCCTGCTCGAAAGTCTTGAGGGCAAACGTGGAAACCCACGCATTAAACCGCCATTCCCGGCCGTAAAAGGCCTCTGGCAAAGTCCTACGGTGGTTAACAACGTGGAAACCATCGCAGCGGTGGTGCCCATCGTCAACGACGGCGGCGACGAATACGCTAAAATAGGCATTGGAAGAAGTACGGGCACCAAACTCATTTCTGCCAGCGGGAACATCAACAAACCCGGCGTGTACGAGATTGAGATGAACATCACCGTGGAAGAGTTTTTGTACTCCGATCAATGGTGCGGCGGGATCAAAAACGGTAAAAAACTCAAGGCATGTGTACCTGGAGGGTCTTCCGTGCCAATTCTCCCCCACTTTCTGGTCTGCAAAACAGCAGCGGGCGAAGATCGTCTGATGACCTACGAAAGCCTCGCCGATGGCGGTTTTGCCACAGGTTCGATGCTGGGGTCCGGCGGTTTTATCGTGTATGATGAAGACCAGTGCATTGTGCGCAACACCTGGAATTTTGCGCGTTTTTACGCCCACGAGTCCTGCGGACAATGTTCACCTTGCCGTGAGGGCACAGGCTGGATGGAAAAAGTGCTACACCGCATGGAAAACGGTCAGGGTAAAATGAGTGATATTGACCTGCTGGTGGATGTGGCTAAAAAGATTGAAGGCAACACCATTTGTCCGCTCGGCGATGCAGCAGCCTGGCCGGTTAGTGCGGCGATTCGTCATTTCCGGGAGGAATTTGAGTGGCACGTGAATGAGCCGAGGGTTTGTTTGGAGCGGAATTATGGGTTGGTGCGGGAGCCGATGGCGGCGGTGGTATAGTTCAAGAAAGTTTACCTTTATCGAACTAAACAATTGAACATCATGACATTAGAAATTTCAGAAGAAATCGTAGCTACTTCGCACCTGACACTTGAAGAAGTGCGGTTGGGTTTAGCCATCTGGCTTTTTCAAGAAAAGCAAGTGTCGCTTGGAAAATGCGCTAAAGTCGCAGGTTTGCATAAAATGCAATTTCAGAAGGAATTGGGCAAGCGCAAAATAGCGGCACATTATACGGAGGAAGATTTTGAACGGGATTTGAAATCGGTCAAATCGATGCCATGATAGTAGTTTCTGACACCTCGCCTATTTCTAATTTGATCCAAATTGGCAGATTGGATTTATTGCATGAAGTCTTCGGCGAGGTAATTATTCCGTTAAAAGTTCAAGCGGAAATTTTGGAACTTGAATCTTTCGGAATTGATTTAAATGATTTTTTACTATCAGATTGGATTAGGGTGAGGACAGTGCAGAATCAGTCAAAATCAGAGAGCTGCTAAAAACATTAGATGAAGGAGAATCCGAAGCCATCGTGCTTGCACAAGAAGTATCTGCTGATTGGATTCTGATTGACGAAAGAGCAGGCACCAAAATCGCAGAGAGCTGGGGGCTCCATCCCATTGGAGTGATTGGTATGCTTATCAAAGCAAAAGAGTTGAAACTAATTACATCAGTTATTGCTGTAATTGAAGAACTTCGAACGATTGCAGGCTTTTGGGTAAGTGACAATTTTTTGTTTAAAATAAAACAGGATTTAGGGGAGTAGCATAAGTGCAAGACCTTCAATACGTGAATTCATTAAAACTTCAACCATGAAACATCAACCATTCTTACTCCTTATTTTGGCTCTTCTGCCCTACCTTGCTAATGCACAAAACGTTGTCATGGAAGGTAAATGTGGGGATACCCTGGAGGGTGAATTCAAGGACGGTAAGGAGACCCAGGACATCGAGATTTTCATGAATGCCGGGGATATGTTTGAGGTTATGGTTGTGCCAATCAACGATGATTTGAAAATCAGGGCGCTAGTTTTTGACGCTGACAATCAAGCTGTTGTAACAGAAGAGCCAACGGATCTTATGTTTAAAGATGAAACGGTCCGAAGCATTACTTTAAATGCGGGAGCGCTTAAATCAAGTGGAATTTACAGGGTCAGGTTGTTTAACTATGATGTTGATGCTGACAAAACAGGTGTTTATAGCACTTACATCAAGTGCATTAAAAGTAACGGGGATATAATTAATCCCAAATAGGTAAGCAAATTTGTTAAGATGACCTCCCAAATCCAAACCGAACTCAAAAACCTCGAAAACCAACTCAATATCAAAATCCTCTACGCCGTAGAAAGTGGAAGCCGGGCTTGGGGATTTGCTTCTAAAGATAGCGATTGGGACGTGCGGTTCATTTACATTCACCAGAAAGACTGGTATCTTTCGATTGACGAGAAAAAAGACAGCGTTGAAATAATGCTACCAAATGACCTTGATTTGAGCGGTTGGGAGATGCGGAAAGCACTGAAATTGTTCAGAAAATCAAATCCGCCGCTGTTGGAATGGTTGAATAGTCCCATTATTTATCATGAAGAGCCTGAAGTAGTGGAACATTTTCGTGGATTGATGACAGAATACTTCAACCCAAAGTCGTGCCTGCACCATTACCTGCACATGGCTGAGGGCAATTTCAGGGAGTATTTGCAGCGTGATCTAGTACGAACAAAGAAATACTTCTATGTAATCCGCCCGGTGTTGGCATGTCAATGGATCGAGCGGACGGATACTATGGCCCCGACGGAATTTCAAACACTGTTTGATACCGTTGAAGACGGAGCATTGAAAAATGAGATTGAAAAACTGCTTGTAAGAAAACGCAGCGGTGATGAACTCGGAGAAGAACCTAAAATCCAGATAATCAATGATTTTCTGGAAGAGCAAATTCAATATTATGCGAATTATGTCAAGCAGTTCGCAGTCAAAAAACAACCTGACACCGGAAAACTGAACGAATTTTTCAGAACGACCCTCGCAAAATACACAGCGCAATAAAATGGCAAAAGTTACCATAGACGGACAAACCATAGAAGTCGCAGAAGGCACCACCATCCTGAATGCCGCACGTCAAATTGGCGGGGAGCTGGTGCCCCCTGCCATGTGCTATTACTCCTCGCTGGCAGGCTCGGGCGGTAAATGCCGCACCTGCCTCGTGCGTGTCACCAAAGGCTCGGAAAAAGACCCCCGCCCCATGCCCAAACTCGTGGCTTCCTGCCAAACGCCCGTCATGGACGGCATGGAAGTGGCCAGCAAAAGCGATTCTACTGTGACGGAAGCCCGGGCGGCGGTTACGGAGTTCCTGCTCATCAATCACCCGCTCGATTGCCCCATCTGCGATCAGGCAGGCGAATGCCACCTGCAAGACCTCGCATTTGAGCACGGAAAAGCCAGCACCCGCTACGAATTTGAGCGCCGTACCTTCGAAAAAATTGACATTGGCCCCTACATCAAACTCCACATGACGCGCTGTATCATGTGCTTCCGTTGTGTGTATGTGGCCAATCAACTCACGGAACAACGCGTGCATGGCATCATCAACCGCGGCGATCATGCGGAAATCAGTACCTACATCGAGAAAGCTATTGACAACGATTTCAGCGGGAACGTGATTGATGTGTGCCCCGTGGGTGCATTGACCGACCGTACTTTCCGATTCAAAAGCCGGGTTTGGTTCCTCAATCCGATGGATGCGCACCGCAATTGCGAGAACGAAAAGTGCAGCGGAAAGGTGGTGGCCTGGATGTACGGCGGCGAAATCTACCGCATTACTGCCCGAAAAGATAAATACGGAGAGGTACACGAATTCATTTGCAACACCTGTCGGTTCGAGAAAAAAGCCAAAACCGATTGGACCATTGAAGGTCCGCGAGACCTAGACCGTCATTCCGTTATTTCCCAGAACCACTACGAACACGGCGAGTTGACAGTTCGCTAGAAGCTCTTTTGAAATCTAAAAAATCCGCGTTTTAAAGCGCAATTACGCCTAAACCGCGTTGCTACACATGACCGCACTCATTCTCATCAGCCTCGGCTTCCTCATTGAAAAAGCCGTACTTATCCTGGTTCTTTTTACCATTACCCTCGGGGTAGCAGCTTATGCCACCTATGGCGAACGTAAAATTGCGGCCTTTTTCCAAGATCGACTTGGCCCAAGCAACGCTGGCCCTTGGGGACTGCTCCAGCCCATTGCCGATGGGGTGAAAATGTTCACAAAAGAAGATTTTATTCCCAATCAGTCCGAACGCTGGCTTTATATCCTGGCTCCCGGCGCCTTTATCTTTGTGGCACTTATGGCCTCAGCGGTGATACCCTGGGGTACCACGCTCACGCTTGGCGGACTAAACTGGAATCTGCAAGTTGCTGATGTCAATATCGGAATTTTGTATATTGTTGGAATTGCTTCGCTCGGAGTATATGGAATTATGCTCGGGGGCTGGGCTTCCAACAACAAATTCTCCCTTTACGGGGCAATCCGCGCCAGTTCTCAGATGATTTCCTACGAACTGGCCATGGGGCTTTCGATCATTGCAATCGTGATGTTGAGCGGATCTTTGAGCATCAAAACCATTGTGGACCAACAGGCTGATATGTGGAACGTGGTGTACCAACCCCTCGGTTTTATTATTTTCCTGACCTGCTCTCTGGCCGAGTGCAACCGCGCGCCTTTCGATATGGCAGAATGTGAAACCGAATTGATTGGGGGCTATCACACGGAATACAGCGCGATGAAACTTGGCTTTTTCCTTTTCGCCGAGTACATCAATATGTTTATCGCTTGTACCATCATCTCCTGCTTGTATTTTGGCGGCTACCACTTCCCCGGACTTGATCCAGGCTGGCTTGGCGGTTTGATGGGACCGATTGTACTGCTCGGCAAATCCTTCTTTTTTATCTTTGTCTTCATGTGGATTCGCTGGACGCTTCCGCGTTTCCGTTATGATCAGTTGATGCACCTGGGCTGGAAATCGCTCATTCCATTGGCGATTCTGAATATGATGTTGACCGGTGCAGGAATACTGTGGTTTGGCAATTAACCCATTGACCACATTGACCACATTCCCCCCATTGACCACATTAACAACATTCCGCCCCATTGACCATTAGCAAATTAAGAAAATGCAACTCACACAACGTTCGAAAAACGTCGCCAATAAAAAAATGACCTTCCTGGAGCGCATTTATTTGCCCGCCATTGCGAAGGGGATGTGGACGACGCTCAAGCACTTTTTCAGGAAAGCAAACACCGTTTCTTATCCAAAAGAAACCCGGGATTTTGCCCCCGTATATCGCGGTTGGCACGTGCTGAAAAGGGACGAACAAGGCCGGGAAAACTGTACTGCTTGCGGTCTTTGTGCCGTGGCCTGTCCCGCAGAAGCCATTACCATGGAAGCCGCCGAACGCGAACGGGGTGAAGAACACCTCTACCGCGAAGAAAAATACGCGGCTGTATACGAAATCAATATGCTTCGCTGCATTTTCTGCGGACTCTGTGAAGAAGCCTGCCCAAAAGAGGCTATTTTTCTCACCGACCGCATTGTGCCAAGTGATTACGTTCGCCAGAATTTTGTATTTGGGAAAGACATGCTGGTAGAAGGTGTTGAGCCCGAAAAGCGGATAGACGTGACCGTCCGCCAGAAGCATCTCACGGAGCCATTAGCCCAGAACATCTAAATCAACACCGACTCGTACCAGCCTAAACGACTGACCAACATGGTTTTACCTATATTCCTAACCCTCGCAGTTATTTCCGTGACCACCGCGCTGCTAATGGTTCTGTCCAGGAACCCCGTGCACAGCGTGTTGTACCTGATTCTCACCTTTTTTGCCATCGCCGGGCAGTATATTTTGCTGAACGCGCAATTCCTTGCAGTCGTGCACATCATCGTGTACGCGGGTGCCATCATGGTGCTTTTCCTGTTTGTACTGATGCTGCTCAACCTCAACAAAGACACCGAACCGCAAAAATCCTCCCTCTGGAAACTCAGCGCCGGCATTGCCGCTGGTATGCTATTGGTCACGATGGTCGGTGCCATGCGCGGCAGCATATCGGTCAATACTCCTGAAAATGTCAACGAAGAGGTCGGGCTGGTAGAAAACCTCGGCTTGGTACTGTTTACCGATTTTGTGGTTCCATTTGAAATTGCAGGGATTTTGTTCCTGGCTGCAATGGTGGGAGCAGTGTTGGTAGGAAAACGGGATTTAAAAGCCTAGAACTGAAGACAGCAGCGCGTCGCCCCAAAGCGTGAACACGCTGGCTGAGAATTGAAATATTTTAATGCTGCTTATGCTTGGCTGGGATGCCAAAACAGCAAAAACAACTGCGCAAAACAGAAAAATTAGCTTTCCAATGCTAGAAACAATACATTCCATCCCCATTGACTACTACGTTTACCTCAGCACACTCCTCTTTATCATCGGGGTGTTCGGGGTGCTATCACGCCGCAACGCAATTGTGGTACTCATGTGCATTGAACTGATGCTCAACGCGGTGAACCTGCTCCTGGCAGCTTTTTCAACCTATCTTTCTGATGCGCAGGGTCAAATTATGGTGTTCTTCATCATGGTGGTGGCCGCAGCGGAAGCAGCGGTCGGGCTGGGCATTTTGGTTATGATTTACCGAAACACGAAAAGCACGGATATTTCCTTACTCGACAACCTGAAGAATTAATTATGAATTCTCTGATACCACTTATTCCCTTTCTGCCGCTGCTTGGCTTCGCCATCAACGGTTTGTTTGGCCGACGTTTGAGTAAGACTACCGTGGGCGTCATTGGCTCGGGCACCCTGCTGATCTCGTTCATTTTGAGCGTGATGTGCTTTAACCAGGTAGCTGAAACTGGCTCCATTCAGGTGACCCTGTACAACTTTTTCACCGTGGGCAACCTGAGCGCTGATTTTGGCTTTTTGGTGGATCACCTCTCCGTCTGGATGATGTTGATCGTAACGGGTGTAGGCTTTCTGATCCACGTGTACAGCATCGGCTACATGCACGAGGATGAGGGCTTCTGGAAGTTTTTCGCCTACCTTAACTTGTTCATTTTCAGCATGTTGCTGCTCGTCATGGGCGACAACTTCATGATGTTGTTCTTTGGCTGGGAAGGTGTGGGACTTTGTTCCTACCTGCTCATTGGGTTTTGGTACACCAACAAAGAATATGGCAAGGCCGCGCGTAAAGCGTTCATTATGAACCGTATTGGCGACTTGGGTCTGCTACTTGGGATGTTCATGATCCTGCAAATTTTTGGCAGCCTCAATTACGCAGAAATCTTCACGGCACTGCCAACCATGCGCCTTGAGGCAGGTGTGGTGACCACTATTTGCATCCTGCTCTTTATCGGTGCCATGGGTAAAAGTGCGCAATTGCCGCTTTACACCTGGTTGCCCGATGCCATGGCAGGTCCCACGCCCGTTTCTGCCCTTATCCACGCCGCAACAATGGTGACCGCGGGTGTGTACCTCCTCGCTCGCTGCAATCCACTTTACGGACTTTCCCCGGATGCCATGCATTTTGTGGCCATCATCGGTTTGATTACCTGCATTTTTGCCGCCATCATTGGCCTGCGGCAGAACGATATCAAAAAAGTGCTGGCCTATTCCACCGTGTCGCAATTGGGCTTGATGTTCGTGGCCCTCGGCATGGGCGCGTATGCAAGTGCGATGTTTCACGTCACTACCCACGCCTTTTTTAAAGCGCTTTTGTTCCTCGCGGCGGGCAGTGTCATCCACGGCATGGGCGGAGAACAGGATATTCGCAAAATGGGCGGATTGCGCAAGGCAATGCCCATCACTTTCTGGGTATTTCTCATCGGCACCTTTGCCATTTCGGGCTTTCCGCTGTTGTCGGGCTTCTTTTCCAAGGATGAAATTTTTGCCTTTACGTACGCAAATGGCGGCGGAATCTGGTGGGCGTTGGTGGGATTGGGCGCATTGTTAACGGCAATTTATATGTGTCGCTTGTTGTACGTCACGTTTTTTGGCGAATTCCGGGGCACCCACGAACAGGAACATCACCTCCACGAAAGTCCGCGTTCGATGACGATTCCGCTCATGATTTTGGCGGCGCTCTCCATCGTTGGCGGTTTTCTCAATACCCCACACTTCCTGCATCTCGGCAATGACCAATGGTTGGCGCAGTGGTTTTCTGCCGTTATTCCAATCAATGAAATACACCTGGATGCCAGCACCGAGTGGGTGTTGATGGCCACTACTACGACCTTGGCTGTGCTTGTGATCGTGGCTTCCTACTTCATTTACGGCAAAAAGTCCAATTTGCCCGTAGCCGATGAAGCCCAAACTGGCTGGACACGGGTGGTAGCCAACAAATTCTACGTGGATGAAATCTATGATTTTCTCTTCGTACGTCCTGTGGAAAAAATGTCCAAAATGTTCCACTATTACGTTGATATTCAAGGCATTGATGGAATCGTCAATGGTGTTGGAGCGGGCGTCCAGAAAATGGGCGCGCAGTTCCGAAAACTTCAAAACGGAAACATCGAATATTACATGCTTGGGATGGTGTTAGGTGTTGTGCTGCTGATGTTGACTGTTTGGGTTTAAAACCTTTAAATTCCAAATACCTTTGCAAAAACAATGTGGTATTCAAGAATTAAATTTGAATCAAACGATGAAATACCTGACTGAAAGAATCACCTCTGACCCCGATCTCTGTGGCGGAAGGCCAACCATTCGGGGTATGCGTATCACTGTGCAGACTGTTTTGGAGTATCTGGCCGCAGGGGATTCCAAAGAAGAAATTGTGGCAGGTTATCCTTGGCTGGAGTCGGAGGACATTGACGCTTGTTTAGATTTTGCTGCAAAAATGTTGGGGGATTTTCGGTTTACCCCTATTCTAAAAGCTGCTTGATATTATGGTCAAATACCTTTTGGATGTCAATATGCCCAATTATTTTGGAGCATGGAAGCCACCGATTTTCCAGCACGTTGTAGAAATTGATCCCTCCGAACAAAAACTCAGCACCACCCCAAATCCACAACAACACGACTAACCGACGTCTATGTCACTGATCTTCATACTCATACCCTTTATCGCTTCGGCGATTCTGCTGCTCTTTCGCCCGGTGGGTCTTTCGCGGCACCTGGCCCTGGTTGCATCCCTGGCCAACCTCGCTGCAACTGCCTATTGCCTCTGCTGTGACTACAGCCAGGGCATGAACTGCACTTTTTCGGCACCCTGGGTCGCATCAGCCGGTATCTCGTTTAGCCTCGGTATGGACGGTATCACGCTCATCATGCTGGTACTGACCAATCTGCTGGCCCCGCTCATCCTGCTCACTACCTGGGATCGCCCGATAGACAACGCGCCGCGCTACTATGGGCTAATATTGCTCATGCTCGGTGCCCTAAACGGGGTTTTTCTCGCGCAAGACGGTTTGCTTTTTTACGTATTTTATGAATTGGCACTCATTCCCATCTATTTCATCTGCGCGATTTGGGGCGGTCAGGATCGTATCCGGGTCACCTTGAAGTTCTTCATCTACACGTTCATCGGCTCCTTGTTCATGCTGGTCGCGCTGCTTTGGGTTTATCTGCAGACCGATGTGAACGGGCAACATTCTTTTGCCTGGTCTGATCTCGTTGCGGTGCAACTTTCTCCAAATGCTGCAAACTGGGTGCTGGTCGGCTTTTTCCTCGCTTTTGCGGTCAAAATGCCCGTATTCCCGTTCCACACCTGGCAGCCCGACACGTATGTTACTTCGCCCACCGGAGGCACGATGCTGCTTTCAGGCATCATGCTCAAAATGGGTACCTACGGGGTAATTCGCTGGATGGTGCCGCTCGCGCCGGAGGCCATGCACACGTTCGCGCCTCTTTTCATTTCACTTGCGGTGTTCGGGATTATTTACGCCAGTATCATTGCGGTAAAACAATCCGATATCAAACGCCTGGTCGCTTACTCTTCCATTGCGCACGTGGGATTGATTGCAGCAGGTATTTTGGTCTGGAATAAGGCGGGGGTACAAGGGGGTATCATTCAAATGCTTAACCACGGTATCAATGTCGTGGGGCTGTTTTTCATCGTTGATTTGTTGGAACGCCGTTTGGGCACTCGTTCGCTGGCAGACATGGGCGGCATTGCCAAATCAGCCCCAAAATTTGCCACCTTGTTTCTGATTATTGTGCTGGGTTCGGTGGCCGTGCCGCTGACCAATGGCTTCCCGGGAGAATTCCTGTTGTTGAACGGGATTTGGAACTATAATTTCTGGCTGGGCGTGCTGGCTGGTTTGACCATTATTTTGGGTGCAGTGTATATGCTCCGCGCCTATGGACTCGTGATTTTTGGCGAAACCAATGCCGAAACAGCCAATTTTAAGGATGTGGACACCCGGGAATTCCTGGTTTTGGGCATCATAGCAGGTCTGGTGATTGTTCTGGGCTTTTTCCCACAATCTATTTTGGGACTGAGCGAGATCAGTGTGGATCGGATTTTGGGCGCGGTGCAGTTTTGACAATGAATTCCGAATGAGTAATAAAGTTGTCGCATTGCTGATGCTTTCTTTGGTCTTGAGCTTCAAGCTAGAGGCACAGGTCAAAAAATATGCACTTGGCGATTCGATATTTGTTTGGGCATCCAGTTTGAATTTGCGAGAAAGTCCTGATCCAAATGCCAAAATTGTTGGGAGGGTGGCGTATGGATCAACGGTAGTAATTGTGGATGATGAGATTGGAAAAGTGGCCTTCAAGCATCAAGCAATTACACCTAAAACCGCTGAAAATGGAGCCAAATATGAATCTTTCTACCTCAATGGTTTTTGGGTCAAAGTAAATTTTGATGGGACGGTAGGCTATGTTTTTGATGGTTATTTGTCAAAAGTAAAAACAAAGTCTTCAGGCAGCGACAAATTTGGCCTCCTTGAATCGTGGGCCAAACATGACCTGAAATTGAGCCCTGAAAAATTGATCAATAAGAAAACTGAAAGTGCCTGGACGGAATATTCTGGAAAGCCTGATTTGATTCGGATTAGGATTGGGCACGATGCAAAAGCTGCTTTCCGGGAAGTGAAAGTCAAAAATATTTCTTTTGAAGAAGGCTGTATGCTTGGTTTTCGGCTATTTGAAGGAAGTTATTTGATGGAGTCTGGCGTCGATAAGATCGTTTTCAAATCATTGGATGATAATGGAGACTGTGATATTTGGATAACCAAACAGGGTGCCTGGGTTGTAATAACGTTGACATGTTCATGCTAGCAAAAAGCCTAGGATTGGTTCCTAAGCGCAGTAATTGTTTTTCGATTCAGCGGGAAAAAGACCTGGTGAAAATCACTCAACAAAGTATTTGTTATTAATCATGAAATTCCCACTTCAAGACCACGACCACATCACGCTCAACAACCTCTTAAAAGTCCTGAACCTCGTGGAAACAGGCGGTGAAGCAAATGTCCGAATCACCTCAGGCGAAGTAAAAGTCAACGGAACCATTGAATTACAAAAACGCAAAAAACTCCGCCCAGGCGACATAATCGAGTTCCAAAAACAAAAGATAACCATTGAATAAACCCCTCCAACGCCAAGGCTACGGCGGGTAAACAATAAACCAGTATACCAATCCCCAATCTACTAATCACCACATCCGAAGATGACCGCACTAATTATACTCTTCCTCACGGCCATTGCCGTTTTGTTTGCCGGGCTAAAAAACCGCGCCTGGTTGCAGCCGCTATCCCTGTTTGGCACCCTGCTGGCACTCGGTGCTACGGGATACGATTTGTTCGGACCTGGTTTTGGTTGGGGCCAGGAATATGCCTCCATGTTTCGGTTCATGCCATTTGCGCATGCCTTTTCGGGGGTAGCCATTCTGGCTACCGCGCTGATTATCGGATTGTCCGGCTGGGGTTTCCGTAACCTGAACGCAACCCTGGGCGATCACTACGGACTCATTTTATTCAGTCTTTGTGGAGCACTCGTCATGTTCTCATTCACCAACATGACTATGTTGTTTTTGGGCATCGAAATCCTCAGTATTCCGTTGTATGTTTTGGCCGGTAGCCGCCGGGAGAACCTTGCGGGCAACGAGGCCGCCCTCAAATACTTCCTGATGGGCGCCTTTGCCACTGGCATTCTGCTCTTCGGCATGACCCTGGTGTATGGTGCGACCAGCAGTTTTGACCTTGCGTCCATCAGTCGCGCGATTGGCAACGGAGCGGAGATGTCCGGGATGTTAAAAGTGGGCATTTTGCTCATTATTGCGGGTTTGAGCTTTAAAGTTTCGGCGGTCCCTTTTCATTTCTGGGCACCCGACGTGTATCAGGGAAGTCCCAATCTCATCACCGCATTTATGGCTACGGTGGTCAAAACAGCTGGCTTTGCGGCTTTTTTCCGCCTGTTTTCAATTGCTTTCCCCGGTGCGGAAGGTTTCTGGTGTGTTCCCGTGGCAATGATTGCCGCATTGACCATGACTGTGGCCAACTTCACCGCCATTTTCCAACAAGATTTCAAGCGGATGATGGCCTATTCGAGTATTTCCCATGCCGGATATTTGATGCTCGCCGTTTTGGCCATCGGCACAGCAGGCGCAGACAACGCGCTGTTGTTCTACACGCTCACCTACTCACTGGCGACCATTTGTGCCTTTGGAGCCTACATCGCTGTGGCAGAACCGAGCGGTAATGGCAGCTTTGCCGCATTCAATGGATTGGGCAAAAAACAACCCTTGCTTGCCGCCGTTATGGCGCTTTCGATGCTTTCTTTGGCGGGCATTCCACCTTTGGCTGGCTTTTTTGGCAAATATTTTCTGTTCACCGCAGCATTTGAAAAATACCCATGGCTGATCGTTTTGGCCGTAATCAACTCGGCGGTGTCCATTTACTATTACTTCAAGGTGCTGATTGCCATGTACTTTGTGCGCGAAGAAGAGGCTGGTGAAATTTTGGTTCCGGTAAGTGTGCGTTGGGCAGTTATGCTTGGGCTTTTGCTCATTGCCTTGTTAAGCCTTGCGCCCGGGAGTGTCTATGGTTTGATTTAATCATTAAACATCCACACCATGAAATCCAAAACTGCCCTCATCCTACCCGTTTTTTTAGTCGCTTCGTTGTTGTTCGCTTGTAAAAACGACCCGAAACCCGGGATTCCAGGCGCAGAAACGACCCTGCCCACTCCCCCACCCTCGCCCAAACCAGAGATTTATCTGTACATGGTTACGGTGGATAAGCTGAATCTCCGGGAGCAGTCGAACAAAGACGGCAAGGTTTTGACGCAGTTTGCCGAGGGCGATTTTGTGGAAGGAACCGGCGAGGTTTCCGCCAACAAAGAAGAGGTGGTACTGCGAAACATCCCTTACAACGAGCCATATTTCAAAGTAAAAAGCACGACTCCCGAACAACACAGCGGCTGGGCATTCAGCGCGGCGCTGGTTCCTGTGTATGCCGGCCCCAGCGCCACCAGCCCCGATTTGGGCAAACTGACGCAGTTCTCCACCTTTCTTAAAACCTTGAATCCCAAGAAATTAGACAGTGGGAAAAAAGCCTGGGAATACGTAACCACAGCATTCGGAAACAGCCAGGGCACCCTGGCCGATGCAGCGTTTATACTCCTCGAACGATACCTTTTCCGCATGGAAATAGAAGGGAATTTTTATGAACTGACCGAGGCCATCAAATGGGATGACAGCGATTACCTTGCCATTTATGAAGAAAAATTTGACCTGAAAAAATACCCGACCACCCAACAAATGGCCGAAAATGGATTCCGGCTCGAAGTAGGCGAAGGCATGATTTTCCCGGTAGTGGACTGGTCAAAATTCGGGGCCTTTTTTGCGGGAAAGGTGACTCCGCCCATGAAAAACTACCTCGAAAAATCCATCGCAGAGCAAAAAGACCAGATGTGGAGCGATGGGGGCATCATCATTCCGCTCGAACAAGTGGCCGATCGGGCCGCGTGGTGGGAAAGTTTCAACAAAGCGAACCCTTATTTTGTACGCAGCGAAGAAACGAAAAATACCTATTTGGGCTTGCTCTTCAACCTGATCCTGGGTGCCGACAATACCCCTGCTTTTGATTATGAAACGCTGGGGGTTACGGAGGAATACAAAAAAGCCTGGACGTATGTTCAAACCAAATACGCTGGCACTTCCACCGGAAATGCAGTCAAAGAAATGGCTGATTTGGTCGCTGCGGAAGGGGGCAAAAAGACCAAAAAAGTAGAAGACTTGATGCAAAAGTACATGGAGTACTAAGTGCTTGTCTAAACTTTAGTACATCTCGAACTTTTGGAAACTGCACTCCAGCGCGCCGTTAAACAGCGTGATTTTTCGGGCAGATTTTAGCCCGATATGCTTCAGGGCATCCCGGTTGGAAGAAATAACCCAGGCAGACCAACCCGGCCAGCGTTTTTTCAACACGTCCCCGATATTTTTGTAAAACGTGATGGTATCTTCAATTTTGAGCCGCTCATCGTAGGGCGGGTTCATGATCAGGGTGCCTGGTAATTTGGGCGATTCCAGCTTTTCAAAAGGCGTTTTTTCCACCCAAATAGCCCCTTCCAATTCTGCCGACATCAGGTTGAGCGCCGTGGCATTGCGGGCACGCGGATCTTTGTCCGCTGCAAGTATCTGAAATTCAAAGGCTTGTATTTTTGCATCCGCTTCTTCCTTGACGGTTTTCCAAAGTTTTTGGTCAAAATCCGGCCATTTAAAAAAGCCAAAAGATACGCGCCGGATTTGCGGCGGCGTATTGGTGGCCAACATCGCCGCTTCAATCGGAATCGTGCCGGAACCACACATCGGGTCCACAAAAGGGCCTTGCCCATTCCAGCCTGACAGCAGCACCATTCCAGCCGCCAGCACCTCGTTGAGTGGCGCCTCCACCGTATCGCGGCGGTAATTGCGCCGATGGAGCGAATCGCCGCTCGAATCCAGGGAAATATCGGCATGTGCGCCTTGTACGTGTACATTGACCCGCAGGGTTGGACTGATCGTGTCCACGTTCGGGCGGCGGTTGTAGCGATCCCGGAACTGGTCCACAATGGCATCCTTGGTCAAAAGTCCCAGGTACTTTGAATGGCGGAATATTTCACCCTGCGCGATTGCGTCCACCGCTAAAGTATCGCTCACACCCATGTAAGCCGACCAGTCAATATCCCGAATGGCATCGTAAAAATCGCGCTCGTTAAAGGCTGAAAATGAATGAATTGGAATTAAAATTCGGAGTGCTGTGCGCAGTTCGTAGTTCGCGCGGTACAGCAGGCTGCGGTCTCCTTCAAAAGACACGGCTCGTTTGAGCGGTTGAACGTTGGAGGCACCTAACGTGCGGAGTTCTTCGGCGAGGACATCTTCTAGGCCGGCAAGGGTTTTAGCTAAGAATGGATACATGAATTGTTTAACGTTTTGCCTTTATACCCTCCAGAAATTGCAAGGTACCCGGCAGACCATTGAGCACGGTTGCACTAGGCGGCAAATTGATTGGGCCGACAAAGAATTGCTGTCCGGTGAGCAACAATTCACTGTTGCCGATGGCTTGTGCAATGTTGTCCACATAAATTTGAATGGGGTGACGCGGCAGAGGTTCCTGCAAAATGGTGAACACATATTCCGGTTTCAGCGCGTGGCAAGCGTCTCTTAAATCGCCTACCGCGACGTTTGCACCCAGGTAAGCGACCCGCATTCCGCGCGAGCGGAGCAGGTATTGGATAAAAAGCAGCGTCAACTCCTGCATTTCACCTTCGGGAGAATACAGCAGAAAAACGGGTGAATCTGGTTTAGGTACCGCCTGATCAACGGCGCACATCAATTTTCGGCGAATAATTTGGCCCACAAATTTTTCATGGGCTGGGCTGATGCTGTTGGTAAGCCACAACAAACGAAGTTTATCCAAAAACGGGTACACCAACTCCAGCATGGCAGATTCGAACTTATGAATACCTACATATTCCACAAAAACCTGCTCGAAAGCCGCCTCGTTGAGGTCAATCATGGCCAGGGTGAGCGCGTCAATCTGCGAATTTGGATTGGGATTATTTTGGGCAATCGCGGCTCCTTTTGCTGCAATTTCCTCCGGAGTCATCTGCGCTAACTTGCTGATTTTTAGCCCGTTTTTATTAAGCAGCGCGACGTTAAACAGATGCCGTAGGTTTTCATCCGTGTAGTAGCGAATATTGGTGTCTGTACGTGCAGGGGTAACCAATCCGTATCGTTGTTCCCAGATACGAATGGTGTGAGCCTTTATGCCCGTCAGTTTCTCCAAATCCCTTATGGAGTAGATCGCCATATTTATTTGCATGTTCGCCACAAAGGTCATCAAACAGGAAGTCTTGTTAAATGTTTAATTAAAAAAACTTCAACAGAAATTTATTTAGGAACACGACCAGTTAGTTTTGTTTTCGTTGCCCGGAGAAGACTTGCCCATTACAAGACCAAAGTGCCAATATTGCGGATAACTTCGACAAACTATTTTTTGAAAAATACTCGAATATTTCCACTATAACAGTAAAAATTCACGCCACTTCTCTCAAAATCGGGTTATATTTGACGGGTAAACGACCGTTCCCTTAAATTTTGTACCGTTTCATTGTCTTTTGGTAAAATCGCTCTACCTTTGAGGGACATTTCACCTTTACTTTAGCAACTGTTACTTATGTTCTCTCCTTTTAAAAAGAAAGACGACCAGCGCCCCGCAAACGGGCAGGAACACAAAAATAACTCGCTTGACGCACTGGAGTCCGAATTGAATGTCCTGAACAAAACAGACTTGAGCAAAGTGGAGGGTGGAAAGGAGGCTAAAAAGCCATTAAATGATTTTTCTGGATTACGTAATAGTATAGGCGGCACAATACCGCTGTGAACGAACAACACACTCCGTATCAAACATGAGTCATTTCGCGAAATTGCGGGATGGCTCATGTTTTTTTCGGGGGGGGTATAAGGATGTCACCCCTTCGGGG
>CAZKBH010000006.1:0-16389 GCA_964550795.1 uncultured Saprospiraceae bacterium | reverse complement strand
CTCATGTTTTTTTGGGATACATTACGTTTACTAAACTTTAAAAGTTTAGTAAACGTAGTCACGTATCTTCAATTCCGCTTCCGCACCTCCTCGTGAATCACCTTCCCTTTTTTCATTTCTTCCTGGTACGCTTTTTTACGGCGATCGCGAAAATCGGTAGCCAATTCCTTGATTCCGACGGGTTTACCATTTTGGCGACGGTGGTACGCCAGAATCAAAAAATCAGCCATGTCGTCGGGGAAAGTCACCCCTGCACTGCGTAGATAATTGGATAGTCTGGATCCACCGTAAAACCCCCAATTCAGAATCATCCATTGGCCAAGGCGATTGTGCATGACCGAACAAACTTCCGCTTCAGGCAGTTCTTTGAACTTCACGCGGGCTTCTACGCTGATTCGTTTGTCCAGTTCCAGCATCGCATCTTCTAAATTTTTCGGGATATACACCCCATTGAGTACTTCCTTGCGGATGCGGTCCTGATATTGCTGCTCAAATTCCGCCTCTGTGCTGGGCGGCCCAGCTTCTTCCTGCTGCGTTTGAGCGAAAGAGGTAAGGGGAAGCAGAAAAACGAGGGGAAAGAGGAGAGAAATGCTTTTTTTCATCTTGATAATTGACTTAACCATGAAGTTGCGCCTGTCTTTATTGGAGATTTTTTTGATACAAACCGTGTTCTGGCTTTGCCTTTGGCTGCTGAACGATTACCTGGCGGCGCTCCTAACGCTTATTGTAGGCGCCATCGTATTTGCCGTGCTGGTCATTGCACTTATTTCGGAGGCGATAGAGCGTTCCAAAGTACCCAGGCAATATTTCCAAATCATGGCCCTCAGCATCGTATCCATGCTGGTGGCAGGCGCCATTTACGTACTCATATTGGGTGGACAAATGGACTTTTTGACTCGTTAATGCGGCCTTTAAATCGAAAATTCACCCCCTTCCGTTCCGCTGGGCAATTCTTCAAAAGTCCCCGTCTGTCGGTTTTTGCGCACGCGATCCCAGTCGAAATAACGCCCGTTCATCACCACGTAAACTCCCGGAGGTAATACCTGTGCAAATGCCAAAGCGCTACCGAGGTTAAAAAACCCATCGGATGAAGTTCCAAAAGCATACGGAATCATCGCGCCGGTTAGGATGATCGTTTTGTCGGTAATATCGGCTTCGGCCAGAAGACGCGCTGTTTCCACCATCCGATCCGTGCCGTGGGTGATGAGAATACGACTGGCAGGGGTTCTTCTGCAACTGTGGACAATCAGCGCCCGGTCTTCGTCGCGCATTTCAAGCGAGTCCACCATCATGAGCGTGCGGATGTCAATTTCCACCCCGCAACGCCCCAGCTGGAACATCTCGCTTAGGTGCGTGTCCTTGAAATAAAGTTCTCCTGTGAGATAATTGTACTCTTTGTCAAAAGTACCGCCGGTAACAAATACTTGAATCATGGCCGCAAAGGAAAGAATTTGGCAGCTACTGACTGCCCAGAATTTTAAACCCTTCCAAATTGTCATTTTCTAAGCCATGTTTTGGAAAACGTTTTTACTTTTGCCCATCAATAATGAATCGCACATCATGAAAAAGAACGAAGAATACGTCAATAACCCTGGCCGCGACTGGATTATGTTCATCGTGAGCACCGTTGTAATGCTTGCCCTTCTCATCTGGCTTCCTGAATGGATTTGGGTCGCATGGCCGTTCCAGTTCACTGCATTGGCTGGCGCCTTGGGCCGTCTTTAGTTTAGACCCGTTGAAAATCCTGGTCCTTCGTTTTTCTTCCATTGGCGACATTGTCCTGACTACGCCTGTGCTGCGTTGCCTGAAAAAACAAACGGGCGCGGAGGTTCATTTTTTGACGAAAGACGCTTTTGCGAGCATCCTGGAGGCAAATCCATACGTGGATCGTGTATTTTCTTTCAATCAGGAAGTGCTGCCCGACTTGTTGGTCAGCCTGAAAAACGAGCAGTACGATCAGGTCATTGATTTGCACCACAACCTTCGGAGCCTTCGGCTAAAATTTGCGCTGGGCAAACCCGCCCACTCCTTCAACAAATTGAACTGGGAAAAATGGCTGCTCGTCCAGTTTAAGCTGGATCGAATGCCGAAGCTACATATCGTGGATCGTTATATGCTGACCGTCAAGCACTTGGGTGTAAGCTACGATGGACAAGGGCTGGATTATTTTATCCCGGAAAACACCCCCAAGTTGCCGTTTGAATTGCCCAACGAGCCTTTTATTGCCTTCGCCATTGGCGCGACGCATGCCACCAAACGCCTGCCGGAAGCCAAAATCATCGAACTCTGCCAACGCATCCAGCAACCCATCATTTTGCTCGGGGGAAAAACGGAGCAGGAGGTCGGTGCCCGAGTTGCACAAGCCGCCGGGTCGCATGTACAAAACCGATGCGCGCAACTTTCCCTGCACCAGTCTGCTTTGGTTGCCCAAAAATCCAGCAAAGTAATCACGCACGATACCGGCTTGATGCACATTGCAGCGGCCTTGCGCAAGCCCATTCTTTCGATTTGGGGCAGCACCGTCCCGAAATTTGGCATGTGGCCGCTTTACCCAACGGGTTTGGATTTGAATACGTCTGTGGAGGTGCAGGGCCTCCGCTGCCGACCATGTTCCAAAATCGGTTTTGATCAATGTCCGAAAGGCCATTTCAAGTGTATGAACGCCTTGCAGATTGAAGTTTGAAAAGTGTTTTTTCAAGCACCCAGACTTTCCAAGTTTTTAAAACTTGGAAAGTCTATCTCCGCGAAAATATCCAGTGGAGTGGCGTTGCACCTAAAAAAACACTCGGGTGACAAAGGCATTAAAATGCCATTTAGGTGCCAAAATCCTTTTTTTGAGAAAATCCATCCCCTCCCTTAGCCGCTGATTCTGGATTTTGCTCTACATTTCGCCGAGAAACATCAAAGGCCTCAACCGTTGGTTATATCTTCGCTTGAAATTCGATCTAATAAATTGGTTTTCAAGGCTATTTTTCTACCTCGTCTGAAGTCTGAAATCCAATGTCAATCAGTCCAACGTCACGTAATTATGCACATTAGAAAACTACTCCTTTTGCTTTTATCGTCCCTAAGCCTCTCCGCTTTAAAGGCCCAGGACATCCACTTTTCACAATACAACATGTCGCCCATGACCCTCAATCCGGCCAATATTGGCAATTTTGAGGGCACCGTTCGGATCGGGGGTATCTACCGTGGCCAGTGGGCCAGCGTCATTGGCAACAGAGGTCAATACAAAACACCTTCGCTTTGGGTGGATGCGCCCATTATTACGGGTTTCCGCAAACGCGACTGGGTTGGGGTTGGACTGGTATTCTTTTCCGATAAGGCTGGAGCCGGAGATCTTACGCAAACGGCCGCCAAAATCGGCGCTTCCTACCACCTTTCTTTGGACAAAAAAGGCCGGGCTTATCTCACCTTCGGGGCGCAATTTGGACAGGCAGGGAGACGGGTTGACCCTTCTAAATACTTTTTTGAAGAGGGATACTTGAATCCAACACCTGCCGGTGGCTACAACTCAGGAGCGCAAGTTGACTTTCAATCTGCCCTTGAAGCCAGAGCAGATTGGAGAGATATTGACGGTGGCATCGTGTTGAACGCCAAGCTCAACAAACGCATGGACATGAGCATTGGCTATGCGATGTATCACCTCAGCCGCGGAAATTACGGACTGGTTACCACTGGCGGTGGTCCCGGAACTGGAACCGGAACGGGAACCCAAGGTTCTGGTAACGCACAAATCAACCGCCGCTCCGTGGTGACGGGCCTGTTCAACATCAAGTTGAACGATAAACTGACCGTCGGACCTTCCTTTCTGTACCAGACCATGAGTGGCATTGATGAAATCAGCCTTCAGGCCCTCGGATCCTACGTCTTCAATACAGAAAAAGACATTGATCTGAACTTTGGCCTTGGGTACCGCCTCTCGGGTGGCGATGCAATTTATCCGATGCTTGGGGCTAGAATAAAAAGTCTGCGCGTTGGGCTGGCTTATGATGTGAATGTCAGCGAACTGAGTTCCCAAACGAATTATCGAGGCGGCTTTGAACTCGCAGCCAATTACATCGTTAAAATTTACAAACCAACCAAGGTCAAAACCAAGGTACTTTGCCCCAGGTTCTAAGCCATTTTTCAAAACACCCTCGTTATTCAATCATTTAGCAACCAATACGGCATCTGCCGAAGGCATAAAATGAAAAAACTTTTTTCGCTCCTCCTATTCGCGTCGTTGTTGACTGTTGCTGCCCAAGCACAACCGCTCAACCGCTCGACCCCTGCAGCCAACCTTAAATCTGCTCAAGAAGCAGAGGCCGACGGCAATCCATACGCTGCTGTAGAATTGTACGAAAAGTACCTCGCTGAAAATAAAACGGACAAACTCATCACTGCTAAGGTAGCCAAACTCCAGTTTGAACTCCGCGACTATGAAAAAGCCGAAAAGGCCTTCAAACGCCTGGTTAGCCGCGACCGGAAACTTGAGTTTACTGAGTTGAAATATTGGTATGCGCTCAGCATGAAATACAACGGCAATTACGCAGAGGCCGTGGATATGTTCAACGAATATATTGCAGATGGAGGCAACGACTCGCTTAAAGCAGTCTCCAAACGTGAAATTGCCGGTTGTGAACTGGCCCGGAAAATGAAGCAGCCCGAAAACCTCCTCGTGGACAACCTCGGCAAAACCGCCAACAACCCGCAAACAGACGCCTCTCCTTCTTACAGTTCCGGAGAACTCTATTTTGCTTCCATTCGATCCAAAGAAGTGGTAGTCCTCAACGGCAAAGAAGGCGATTGGCACTCTAAAATTTACACCACAACCAAGTCAGGCGCCGAATACGGCGAACCAGAACCCCTGGGCACCCAGATCAACCGCGAAGGCTGGCACCAGGGCAACGTGAGCATTTCTGCCGACGGCAAAACCATGTATTTCACCCGGGTAGAACTGTCTGAAAAAGGTCAGGACATGGCCACAAGCAAAATATTCATTTCTCAAAAAGGCCCCGACGGTTGGAGCGGTGCAACGGAAGCAACCGGTGTAAACGGCGATTTTATCGCTAAACACCCTTGTGAAGGTGAACTTTTTGGTGAAAAAGTGCTGTTTTTTGTATCAAATATGCCAGGCGGAAAAGGCGGATTTGACCTGTATTACGCACCTAAAAAAGCGGAAGGCGTGTATGGGTTGCCCATCAACCTCGGCGATGTGGTGAATACCTCCGGCGACGAAGCTTCCCCATTCTATCAAGATGGTAAATTGTGGTTTTCCAGCAATGGTCGCCCAACCATCGGAGGCTATGATGTTTTTGAAACCCAGTGGAATGGCTCCATTTGGAGTGATCCAAAAATGCTGCCACTTGGCATCAATACCAGCGTGGACGATCTCCATTACACACGCTCCTCTGACGGATTCACCGGATTCCTTCAAAGCAATCGCCCTGGCCCCAACAACCTGAAGAGCAAAACTTGCTGCGATGACATTTATGCCTGGGAATTAGAGCGCGTCAAAGTAGAATTGACTGCTAAAACATTCCGCCTGCGCCGCAAGGGTGAGAAGGAAAATCCAGCACTTAAAGGAGCTGTCGTTACGGTACTTGATGTGACCGAGAAAATAGCGAGCAACGTGGATGAAAAAACCAACCTCGCAGCAAACGAATTCCCCTTCACGCTTTTGCCTGAACGTTCCTACATGGCCATTGCCAATGCGGAAGGATTCAAGCCAGACACCTTGTTATTCAACACTTTAGGGGTTAAAAAAACCACTGCAATGGAGAAAAAATTGACCCTGCGTCTCCTGAAACGTGAGCCTGAATTCGATACCCTGCGCATCAACGAACCCATTCGTCTGGATTATATCCTGTATGACTACGATAAGGCTGACATTCGCCCGGACGCAGAGCCAGATTTACAAAGTGTGGTGGATTTGATGCAAAAATACCCGGACATGAAGATCGAACTTTCGTCCCACACAGATTCACGTGGCAATGACAACTACAACGAAGACCTTTCTCAACGTCGCGCCAACAGTGCTGTGGATTGGATTGTAAAAAAAGGTGTTGCCAAAGATCGGATTGTGGCGAAAGGTTATGGCGAAAAACAACCCCTGAACAAATGTACCAACGGGGTAGAATGCACAGAAGAAGAACACCAGGTCAACCGGCGTACCGAATTCAAAATCACCGCTGGTCCAACCAGTATTGTGATTGAGAAAGTTGAACAACGGGAGCGCAAACCAGCGCCTTCCAGCGGAAAACAAAGCGTTCGGGACAATTTTTGATTCAGAATAACCTCGGAGAGGTCAAACGTTTGTGGGTTTTTTCGGATCACGAGCTACAAACGTTTGACCTCTCCGAGGTCGTTTGGGACATGTTGAAGAACACTTGCCGCAAACCTGTGTTTATTCACTACTTTTGCAGCAAATTCAATATAATGACTGACATTTCCGACAAGAAACACCTGAATGAAAGAGTAGAAGCCGCCCTCGAAACCATTCGTCCGCACCTGCGGGTTGATGGAGGAGACGTTGAGCTTGTGGAAGTTACGGATGATATGCACGTGAAAATCCGCTGGATGGGCATGTGCCAATCTTGTTCGATGTCTGATATGACCCTGCGCGCCGGTATTCAAGAGACTATCCGCAGTAAGATCCCGGAGATTTTGGGGGTAGAAGCGGTAAACTAAACGCGTTTTTTCCTTAAAACTTCATCCGCGTCTGTACTTTCCAAACCCATTCTTTGCCCGTGGCGCCTGTGCTGCTCACAGCCCTCAGCGTGTTGGTTTGTTCAATCCGCGCGTCCAGCCGCAGCCAGTGGTTCACCCGCCAATGCAGGTTTGCGTACCAGCGTGTGCCCCGACCCGAAAATGCAGGGATTGATACGGCCGCAAACAGGTCGTTTTCAAAGGCATAAACTCTGGAATCAAAATCTTTCGTGTCAAAAATGGCATACCGAATCGCGGCCGAAAACGGGCTTCCGAGCGGTTTGATAATCGCTTCCTGATACGCTACAAAACCCAAAGAGGGTTGGTTTTCGCCCAAGGTATAAGTGGTCCATTCCACCCGGCTGCGTAATTCAATCGGTTTGCTGACCTTGTAAATGGAATGTAGCCTGAGTCTGTCTCGGCGACCATCCACCAGGCTAAATGTATTCTCTATATCCCCGTTGCGTTGTTTTGTTTCTGACTGCCAAAGCGCGTACACGGAAAAATTCCGGCTCTTAGTCCATAAAACCCGGGCAAGAAATTCCCTGCCACTAGACGGTGCATCCACCCCAAATCGCAGCCAGGGATGCCGCCAAACGTCTGCGTACAAGTTGATTTGCCAGCGCCTTACCCAGCGAATATCGGCACCCATGTAGAGGCCCCGCTCATTGCTGGCGCCAGATACCTCCGCAAATGGATTGCCATAAATAGACTGGTAGTCTTTTCCAAGGGAGCGATGTACCGCAGTGAGCGTCACGTGCCGGTCGGCGGAAAAAAGCAGCCCATTGACGGCTGCAAAACCACCATTATCGCTTCGGGCAGATTCCCCAAAAAGAAAAAGATTGCGCCAGCGATAATTGTAGTCAATACTTGTGCCTGTCAGGCTTCTGCCCCGAAAAACGAACTGCCGATAAGGCGCAGGGGCGGGATTCCAGGGTTTGTCGTACGCAATGTGCAGGGCATTGGCAGTAATTTGGCCTCGTTTCGCAATCCAGGAAGCTGAAATACCACCCACCTGTTCCCGCAATTTTCGTTTATCCTCCAATTCGGACATCGTTCTGTGCAAACCTGAAGTTTGAAGGGAAGAAAATTCTATCTCCGGAGAATCAAATTCAAGACTGTCCGCTTCCTGAATATTTGCATCACGGCGGCGGTGGGAATACATGGCGGTGACTTCCAAATTTTTACCAAATGCCAGCGTTGTGGCCGCTCCCCGGAAAAAGAAGGCTTCTCCAAAGGCTCCGTACGCATTCAGTTTTCGGCCACCACGTGCCACGGAAACTGTTTCGGCGGATTTTCCGGGAGCAAAACCAGTTTGGAGCAACAAACCCTGTCCCATCCGGGCGGCATAATCGCCCAGGGCAACCACCCGAACCGTCTGGTTGAAATTTTGGACAAAAAGGTGGGCGCTGTAAAAGTCAAAGCCCTGAAACTTTGAAATAGTATCCGTAACAACTCCATTTTCGTTCCGCACGGGTATGCGATTATTGGCGAAGAAATTTTCTCCGGCATCTGTTTCCATGGTGATGCCGAAACGGAGTCGGTTGTCAAAATTATGCCGGTATCGCATGGCCCAGGCATTCGGATCTCCTTGCGCATTTCTGGTGTTGTAGTTGGGTGGATCCGGGCGCGCCCAACGCAGGAACACTTCATTATCGCCACGCCTAAAACCCTCGAGCAGGTTGGTGTTTCGGTTGTCGAGGCCGGATTTTACCCGCGCAAAATGGAGTACCCTGCGAATATCAGCCACTCCCCATCTTGGGATAGCTTGAAGTTCATACTCGTTGAGAAAGGGACCAAATCGAGTTCGGTAGGTGATAAAATTTTCTACCTGAATTGGGTTCAGCAGTTTGAGTGCTAACAATTCGTCGCGGGTCACTGTGTTAAGGTTTAGTGGCTTGTCGCGCAGGAGTTCGAGGTTCTCCAAAAACTGTTGTGCATCAGACTCTGAGGCTGCTTCATTGTCCCGAAAAAAGTTTTCAAGCAGTTCGTCGTCTGTTTGTGCACTCAAAAAACAGGGGAGAAAAGCGACGAAAAAGGTCGCAAAAAGATTTAGGTAAAAAAAATTTCTCAAAATTTGTGTACTATTGGTGGTGTTTTGCGTCTTAGTACGGTTGTTTCGGAAACAATGTTAGGGCGAAAGATTTGATTCCACAGCGATTTTTGCTGATTTCAATTAATCTTCATTTCAAAGTACCGAAACGTTTACAACCACTACCTTTGTTCCACATTTTTAACCATTCAAAATCGTTCTCTCAAACATGAAAAAATCTGTTTTAGGAATTCTCGCTGGCGCAGTGCTGATGTTCACCATGGCATCTTGCGGCGAAAAGTTGCTCACCGACGAGCAAGTACAAGCTGAAATCACCAAAGGCTTCGACGCTGGCAAAGCTGCCGTTGAGCAAGAGATGACCGCGAAATGCGATGCCGACTTCGAGGCCCGCGTTTCTGCCATTGTTGATCAGGCTCGTGCTGCCTACGAAGCCGAAATGGCTGCTGAAAAAAAGTAAGTCATTTGAAACTCAATCCATTCATTTTCAACTCATTCACCGAAATTTTAACAACTATGTTGAATAAAAAATTGCTTTTGGCTGGCGCAGTAGCTGTGGCTGGCTTTTTCACCCTCACGGCGTTCGACGGCAAAACCCTTGCCCAACAAAAAGAAGAAATCGCGGCTGCTGTGACCGCTAAACTTGAAATGCTTCGCACGGAGAAGACCGCTGAATGCGATACCCGCGTACAAGAAGAAGCGAACGTACGCATCGAAGCCTGGAAAGCAGAAATGGCTGCCACTCCAGCGCCTGCTCCTGCAAAAGGAAAAAGTGGTGTTAAAAAAAGTGGTACTAGTGGCCCAAAAGTGGACCCACTGCCTGTCACACCACCTCCTCCAGCGAAAGTAGATCCAAAGACCAGCAAAATGGAAGGTGGTTCCAAAACTGAGGAGAAGCAAAGCAAAATGGAAGGCGCTCCTGCCAATACCGACAAGAAAAAGGCTAAAATGGGCGGCGGAAACTAATTGTAACTGTCGTTTAAAGTATGATAAATGGCTGCTTCGGTACTTTCCGAGGCAGCCATTTTTGTTGGTTGTTTGCCTACAAACGTTTGACCTCTCCGAAGTCGTTCGGAACCGTGTATGTTGATTCAAAAGCCTACAAACGTTTGACCTCTCCGAGGTCCTTTGGGACCGTGTATGTTGATTCAACTCAACATTGAAAAAGCATACAAACGTCTGACCTCTCCGAGGTCGTTTGGGACCGTGTATGTTGATTCAACTCAACATTAAATAAGTTTAACCTTACAAATTCCAACAAAAAAAGGCTACCCCGCAATGTCGCGAGGCAGCCCATTTTTTTTGTAATCAAAATTTACAGCTTGGTGTAAACCGTAGAAGTACAGATATCAGTCAGGATAGAACCTGGAACCCTTTCGTCAGTAACCGTGTAAGTCATGTTAATTGTGATGTTGCCACCACTTTTTTCAATGATACCGGAACCTTCGATGAAATATCCGTCGCTATCTGGCTCTTGGCGAGAAATGGTAAGGGTTTCGCAATCAAATGAAGCCGTTACAGCACCTGTAAAAAGGCCCCATACGTTAGTAAGGCGAAGACCGGTTTCTCCATCTGCTGTAACTGTAACATTGTAAGAAGCTGGTAAACTGGCAGAACAATCCTCGCTCACATTGTATTGACCTACGAAATCTTTTTGTTCGAAATCACATTTGTCACCGCAAGAAGTTGAAGTGAACATTACAAAGGCAGCAAAGATAAGAACTGGAAGAAAAAAGAGTTTTTTGCTCATGTTTTGGAAAAGTTTGTGAAAGGTGATGGAATGGTTGATTTAATGTTCGCGGCAAAGGTAGCAATAACACGCCATTTGATGCTAACTAACAAAGTGTTATTGATTTCAAGGCCGCGTAACGGACGTAAAAACCGCTAACTTGTCACTTTATTATGTGGATTTTCTTCAAGCAATGACCCGATTCTGATCCCAATCGCAAAAAATAGGCACCCGAAGGCATGGATTCTGGCAGCTAAACGCGCAGGGTCAATGCCGTATCGCAGCCGCCGCCTCCGGCAAGGGGAGTGTTCAGAAAAGTGTGGCACACCTCGACTATCACGTTGATTATCAATACTCGAATTTAGGTGTGCCACACATTTCAGAACACTCCCCCGGCATCATGTGTACACATACGAGATGGTTACACCGCTCGGCAAAATGGTGGCGGTTCCGACCTCGCCGCCACAGGATATTGCGGGGACATTGTACAGTTTCCCTTCCAATCGCCAAACGGCATTCTTATGAATCTGCACATCCAGGTTTGCAGATACGCCCAGGGTTTGGAAACCATTTTCCGTGCCGGAAGCGATGATGACTCTGTTTTCATCGCTGTAATATTCGACACGACCAGCCAAAGTCAGACGGTCATTGATGGCATACCGAGCGATCAAAACCGGGCTATACCAGAAGTTCGGATCTTCTCCTTCCCGGGCGTTTTCCTCCCAACCGGTGTCGAAGCCCATCGTCAAGCCAAATTGAGGATTGAATTGGAAAATGCCATAAAAATTGTGAAAAGCCCGCCACAACCTGGCATCGTCAGGCTTGTCTGTGCCAAAAAAAGAACTGCTGTTCAGGGTAACCACTGCGTTGGGCTTGAACTGGATTTGCGTACCACCTGAAATGAGAGCGTTGCCAGGCACCCGTTGAATCCGTTGCCAACCATTCAGCGCAAGCGCGCTAAAAAACCATTGGCCATTGGGGGTGGTGTAAGACAATTTTGCCCCGGATTCGTAGTAGGGAGAATTATCGGCCAGCATGCTTCGCGTCAGTGTCCAGCAATCTTTGCCTACCGCGCTTTCAAAACCAATGTGCGACCCAAAAAGCCCCCCGTCAATCCAAAGTTCGTGTTTTTTGGAAATTTTGACGCCGGCATTGGCCTCAAATAAATTCCGGAGTGTGCCTGGCTCATCCTGCACTTTATCGTACTTTGGCCGCTTCAAAGCCGACTGATGCAGCATCACACCATTTCCGTTCAACGCACTGCCCATTATTATTCCTTCGGAACACCCGGGCCACAGGTCAAGCAATTTTGGATAGTCTGTCACGGCTACGCCCAGTTGGCCGACGAGTTTTTGGAAAATTTCAGGCTGCTGGACAATGAACAAACCTTCGTGATTGCCCCTGAGGGCCACAATCGTTTTTACCGAAAAGGTTTTGATGGCCCGGTGGGCGCCAATTGGATGACCCGCCGCCACCGGCAGTCGGAAATTGAGGATTACGCACAATATCTTCAAAGCATTTACGACCAATATCTCCCCCAATTACCAGCCGATGTACGAATCATTTTGCTGGGCTTTTCACAAGGCACGGCCACGATTTGCCGCTGGATTTTGAACAAAAAACCACATTTTCACGACTTGCTGCTCTGGGCCGGATTGCCTCCGGAAGACCTTGATTACGCCGCACACAAAACTTATCTGGCAAGCAAAAAACTTTATTTGCTTTACGGCACCCACGATCCTTTTCTCACGCCTGATCGCATGAACTCCGTGCAGGAAATTGAGGATAAAAACGGCATTGACTTCGGCGAAAGGAGTTTTGAAGGCGGCCACGAGATTTTGCCCGATACGCTTTTGGAAATGTTGAAAAATATAAATTAATGTGGTCAATGTGATTAATGAGATCAATGTGCTCGCGCCTAGGCTTGGGTTTGGGGGGAGGAATTAATGTGGTCAATTGGGCAAATAAGATCAATGTGCTCCCTCCTTCGCTTGGGCTGCGGCGAGTAAATGTGGGGATACGCGACGGAGCATTTGTAACTTTGCGGCTTTTGGAAGAATTGGGCTCTTTTGGGTAGTGGTTGAGTTTTTTACCAAGAGAGATGTGTAGAACTAATTTAGTAACACTGCGAAAACGGAATTCCGTGCGTAGAAGTGACACTTTTTTAAAAAGTGTCACTTCTGCTCCGAAGCACTGTTTAAGTGGCAAACAAGCCATTAAAATCATTTTTCACTGAATCCCCGAAACCCAAGCTTAAGCGGGAACACATTGATCTCATTAACCACATTGACCACATTTCCATTCATTGATCTCATTAACCACATTGACCACATTTCTATTCATTGATCTCATTAACCACATTGACCACATTTCCATTCATTGATCTCATCAACCACATTGACCACATTTCCATTCATTGATCTCATTGACCACATTGACCACATTATTTTAATTATTTTCCCACATGGACTTTAAAAAATTCCTCCCCCACCTCATCGCTGCTGCCGTGCTGTTTGCGGTGTCGGCTGTTTTTTTTGCCCCCAATTTTTTTGGTGGAAAAGTGCTGCCACAACCCGACAACGACAAGGCGCGCGGGATGATGACCGAAATTCAGGATTATTTGAAAAAGGGGGAGCCTGCACCGCTTTGGACCAACGCTGCATTTGGCGGTATGCCCGGGTTTCAGATTTATTCGCCCATTGAAGGAAACCTGACCAAGCCGCTCACTAAAGCCACTTTTTTAGGCACCGGCGTTACGGGCGTTTGGGCACAGGTGTTGGCCGCGATGTTGTTTATGTACCTCTTGGTTATCACCTTGGGTGCCGACTGGCGGGTGGCGATATTCGGATCATTGGCGTATGGCATCAGCACCTATAATGTGGACATCCTGGAGGCCGGACACTCCACCAAAATGGCCGCGCTGGCCTTTGCACCGGGACTTTTAGCGGCAACGGTCACCCTATTCAAAGGGCGTTTGCTGGCTGGGGCAGGATTGATGGCGCTGTTCACGTCCATGCAGATTTATGTCAATCACGTCCAAATCACGTATTACACGCTCATCATTGCTGGAATTTTTGTCATCGCGCAACTGGCCGACGCAATCAAACACAAAGCGCTCGTACGCTGGGGCAAACAGGTGGCTGTCTGGTTTTTAGCCGTCGCAATCGGGTTCGCCTGCAACCTGTCCAAACTCTGGCCCACCTACGAATATGGTCAGGAAACGATCCGTGGCAGATCTGAATTGAAGGCCAGTGCCGATAAAGGCGACGGTTTGAGCAAGGATTATCTATTTGGCTGGAGTTATGGCGTCTGCGAAAGTATGACCCTGCTTATCCCACATTTTGCGGGCGGTGGTGCCGGAGAATCCTACGGCGACTCCAAATTGCTTAAAGCGGTGTCGCGGCAAATGCCTCCGAATACCACCAAAGCGCAGATGCAATCCCAAATCGCCCCCTTGTTTTATGCGGGCGATCAACCCTTTGTTGGAACCGCCATTTATTACGGCGCGATTGTTTGTTTCCTGTTTTTGATCGGTGCATTCCTCGTGCCCGGGCCTGTCAAATGGTGGCTCGCTACGAGTGGAATTTTCATGATTACCCTGGCTTGGGGCAAAAACTTCTTCCTCAACGACCTCTTGTACGACTACCTCCCAATGTTCAATAAATTTCGCGCAGTATCCATGGCACTCGGCCCGGGGCTGCTGTGCGTAGCCGCTTTGGCCGCCATGGGCATTCAGAAATTGGCGGACAACGATCTTAGTATAGACCAAAAGAAACGCGCGCTCTGGTTCGGCCTGGGCGGCACTATTCTGTTGAGTCTTGTTGGGATGGCTTGTGCAAGCAGCACCGGACCGAACGATGATGCGCTGGCCCAAAACCCGCAACTGCTGGCGGCCCTGAAAGAAGATCGCGCCAGTATGCTGCGCAGCGATTTGATCCGTTCCCTGGCCTTTATCCTTGCCGCTGCGGCACTGATTTTCCTGTATTTGAGCGGAAAAATAAAGGCCGCACTGATGGTCGGATTGCTCGCGGCACTTTCCCTGGCCGATACCTGGCAGGTATGTTTACGTTCCCTGCCGGCCAGCAAATACCAAACCAAACAAGCGGCTACCGCGCCGCCTCAACCTGAGCCTTACGACCTGCAAATCAAGGCAGATCCTGACCCGCATTATCGGGTGCTCGACCTTTCACGGGGCAGTATTGCCGGAAATGCCACCTCTTCTTATTTCCACAAAAGCCTGAGTGGCTATCACGCCGCCAAGCTCCAGCGTTTTCAGGAAGTGGTGGACAAATACCTCGGCAGAGACCTCAATCGCAGCTTGCATATAGTGGGCATGATGAATGGTAAATACCTCGTCGGGGACAAAGGCCAGGTGATTCCGAACCCGGAAGTGTGTGGAAATGCCTGGTTTGTGGAACATTTCAGTACGGTAATCAATGGCGACGAGGAACTCAATGCGCTGGGCAACCTCAATCCACAAGATTCGGCGGTAATCCAGGCGTCATTTGCCAGCTCCCTGCAAGGCCTGAACCTCCAGCGCGACAGTTCCGATTATATCCGGCTGACGAGCTATCACCCCGACCGCATGGAGTATGAGTATTCGGCCAAAACCGAACAGTTGGCCATCTTCTCCGAAATGTGGTACCCGCCCTCCAAGGGCTGGAAATGTTATATAAACGGACAGCCAGCGCCGGATTTTATCAAGGCGAATTACCTGCTCCGCGCCATGCGTCTGCCTGCCGGAACGAAACAAAAACTGGAGATGCGATTTGAACCACGCTCGTTTTATTTGGGCGAAAAAGTAGCTTACGCAGCCTCCGGGATAGCCTTGTTGCTTTGTATTGCGGCCTTGTTTTTCTGGTATAAAAAAGGCGGCCCCATCGGAACGGCTGCTAACCTGAGCGATGTGGAAGTAAAAGAGGAAAAACCGGTTAAAGCGGCGGCTGTAAAGGTTGCGGGGAAGAAAAAGGGGTAAGGTTGACCCGGAACAGCGTTCCGGGATACAGGTGCGCGACCAACCCAATGAGCTTATTCGGGGTGCGACTTCGAGTCGCACCCCGAATTATACCAAGATTGGCAGCGGACGTGATGTCCTCGCGGCAGCCTGTTTAGGGGCAGCCGATTCTGGCTTTTTCCCTACCACATTCATCATACATGGAATTCCACTAGGTTGACCCGGAACAGCGTTCCGGGATACAGGCACGCGCCCAACCCATATCCAGCGAAGGCAGATTGAGAGGAGCTTATTCGGGGTGCGACTTCAAGTCGCACCCCGAATAATTCCAAGAATTGAGTAGCGGACGGGCTGCCGCGTGGCCGTCTGTTTAGGAGCCTCCGATTCAGGCTTATTTCCTCCCACATTTATCATAAATTGAATTCCACTAGGTTGACCCGGAACAGCGTTCCGGGATACAGGGGTAAGTCAAAACGGTGACACAGCTGTTAAGCCATGCCACCGTGGATCCTAATTTTATCTCAGATGAGTTTTATCTCGACTGGATCATCTTCCTGGTCGCCGAGTCTGTAGCTGTTTCCAGCTTGTAGAATAACACGCCGGTTGTGTTCAAAAGCGCGCGTTCCAGTGAAACAGTATGCTCTCCTTTGACAAATGTGCCCCGCTGCTGATACACCAAACGTCCCGATTCGTCCAGAACCGAAAGCGTAGCTTCCGCTGCTTCTGGCAAGTAGAACCCGATGCTCGTTTTGTGTACAAATGGGTTGGGCTGGTTTTGGTACAACTCGAAACCTACCCCGGCAATGGTTTTGCCGTCGAAACGGAAAGCAATGCCCAGTTTGGTGATTGGTGATTGGGAAGTGGTCATCGGATACGCTTCTGCACGGGTAATTTCACCCGAAACGCCCAGTATTTCACTCAATTTGCCAGACTTAGTCGCCCGGAATTGCAGCGTGAACGCTTGCG
>CAZKBH010000005.1:131510-144628 GCA_964550795.1 uncultured Saprospiraceae bacterium | reverse complement strand
AGGCTTAAGTTGTTGTCAAAAATCGGACTATATTAATTCTTCGTACCAAAATCCGAGTTGCGCAGCATCCGCCTCATCCGCGTTCCAAAACACTCCAACGAAGCGCACTAGACAGAAAGTGATTTAATTCCCTTAAATCCGACCAAATCCCCCTCCAATCCCCTCAATGTTCCCCAGCTATTTAACGGGCTTTCTACCTTCGCGGCTCAATTTTTCTTGCTATGAAAACCGCGCTCGCCTTGAGCTTTTTTTTGCTCCTAACTTCCTGTCTATCAAGCCAAAACAACGCCGAGAAATACCAGATTCGGGTCAAAAAAGCTGATCAAGCCATCAAACTCGACGGTGTACTCGATGAACCCGTCTGGCAAACTGGCCTCGAAAAAGCAGACCAGTTCAAGCTCTGCTTTCCCAATGATACCGCCTTCAGCCCCTGGGCTACCCAGGCCCGCGTGACTTTTGACGACCGTAATTTGTACATCGGCATCGTGTGCCACCAGCGCCGAGCCGATTATACCGTCCAAAGCCTGCGCCGCGATTATGCAGGCGGCAGCACCGATGCCGTCAGTGTCATGCTCGACCCCAGCAAAGACGGTCTCAATGGATTCATTTTCAGTGTAAGTCCCCTCAATGTGCAGCGAGAAGGACTGATTTCTGTGGGTGAAGTCATGTCCTTGGAATGGGACAATAAATGGTATTCAGCCACCCAAAATTTCGAGGATTATTGGACGGTAGAAATGGCCATTCCCTTCAAAACCCTGCGCTACAACGTATCCGAAGGCGAAAATTCCTGGGGACTCCAATTCATCCGTGCTAAAGTCAAAGACTTCGAGACAAGCGTATGGGCGCCCGTGCCTTTCCAGTTTTCAAATACCAATCTTTCCTTTGTCGGGCGGCTCCTTTGGAACAGCCCGCCGCCCAAGCCCGGCGCAAACATCAGCCTCATTCCTTATGCCATTGGCGGTGCTTCACTGGATTATTTGAGAGACGCTAATTCTTTGGAAATCAAGGATAAAAGACAAGATTTTACAGGCGGAATTGGCGGCGATGCCAAAATTAGCCTCACGCCGGGCCTGAATCTGGACCTGACCCTCAACCCCGATTTTAGTCAGGTGGAGGTGGATCGTCAGGTGCCAAACCTGAGCCGCTTTGAACTCTTTTTTCCCGAAACCCGACAGTTTTTTCTGGAAAACCGCGACCTATTCGCCATGTTTGGGTTTCCCAGCACCCGGCCTTTTTTCTCCCGACGCATCGGGTTGGCTTTCAATCCCGTGGCTGGGCGGAACGAAAAAGTGCCCATTGTGGCTGGTGCGCGCCTGAGCGGTAAACTCACCGATGGCCTTCGCATTGGAGCGCTCAATATGCAGACCAAACGCCGGGATTGGGATTCACTTTCGGTGCTTCCTGCGGCCAATTTCAGTTTTGTCACGCTCCAACAAAAAGTACACGCACGCAGCACCATCAGCGGGGTTTTGGTGAACAAACAGAATTTTTTGGAAGATCTCGGCGATGCGCAAAAAGCCAATTGGCAGCCCTGGAACCGCGTGGCTGGGCTTGAATACAATCTTTATTCCGCAGACAACCGTTGGGAGGGCGAGGCATACTACCACCGCTCTTTTTCGCCCAATCCAGCACAACGAGGCTCCACCGCGGCGGCTTTTCTGGGCTACCAAGACCGTGATTACAGCATTAATTTTGGTTATTGGCGGGTGGATTCGACCTACTTTGCAGAAGCGGGTTTTGTGCCTAGAACAGGCGTTCAGGGAATGTATCCGGGGATGGCATGGCGTTATTACCCCAAAAATGGCTGGGCAGCCCGGCATATTACCAATTTTACCTTCGGTACGGATGGATCACTCACCTTCGGACTGAACGGGCAAAGCACCGACCGCGACGTGTCGCTCTATTCCCAGATGAATTTCATTGACCAATCCGGAGTGAATGTGGCTGCATTCAATGGCTACACTTATTTGTTTGAACCCTTCGACCCGAGCAATACGGGGGAGGAAAAATTGCCGGTGGGCGGTTACAACAATTACGGGGCCTTGGCGGAGTATTACACGGGCACTTCCACGAATTGGCAAGGGAGTGTGGAGTTTGTGTACCGGGAGTTTTTTAACGGAAAAATATTCAGCAGCGATGGCCTTTTGGCCTATCGTTGGCAGCCCATCGGGCGGTTCTCCCTGCAATACAGCTACAATCGAATCCGGCTGCCGGCGCCTTACGCTTCTACGGATTTTTGGCTCATCGGGCCGCGGGTGGAAGTGTCGTTTCGGCGCGATTTGTTCCTCAGTGCTTTTATGCAATACAACACACAAGCCAACAATTTTAACCTGAATGCCCGGGTTCAGTGGCGTTTTGCCCCGGTTTCGGATATGTTTTTGGTCTATACCGATAATTCTTACGCGGAGCAGATTCCAAACTCGCCCATCCGGGTTTTTGCACCTAAAAACCGCGCGGTAGTTTTAAAAGTGGTGTACTGGTTGAATGTCTAAAGCTACCTTGTCACTTTAGCCGCGTAGCGGCCAATTCTACCGACGTCAGGTCGCGATGCGGCAATCTGACAAAGGGGAGGAATTTAATCTTCAAAAATGTCACCATGATATGAACCAACGCATCGCCCATCTCGCACTTGTAGTAAACGACTACGACGAAGCCATCGAATTTTACACCCAAAAGTTGGGTTTCGAGTTGATTGAAGATACCCCGCTGAGCGAAACAAAACGTTGGGTAATCGTCGCGCCCAAGGGCAGCGGTGGATGTTCGCTGTTACTCGCCAAAGCCGCCAATGAAGATCAACAAAGTCGCGTTGGAAACCAAACCGGAGGTCGGGTCTTCCTGTTCCTGCACACCGACGACTTTTGGCGCGACTACCACAAATTAATCGAGCATGAGGTCGTTTTTGTCCGGGCGCCTTCTGAAGAAGCGTATGGTACAGTGGTCGTTTTTCAGGATTTGTACGGGAATTTGTGGGATTTGATCGGGCCCAAAATGTAATTTCGTACGTTTGCTGGGAACGCTTTCAACTTTTGAGCCCACTTCTAAACGGTGTCATCCATGAAAAAACTGATTTTCCTTACCCTTTTAATCTCCTTGTTATTATCCTGTTCGGGCGGACAAAAAGCGGTGAGCGGCACAGCCTGGATGTTCAAATCCATCGAACGGCTCGATAAACGCAACCCGCTGCTGGGGCCAGACAAACGCTCCGAATATTACTGCCCCGTGCGCAAAAGGCGCGTAGATTGGGAGGAACGTTCCGTGTTTAACCCCACGGCGGTAGTCAAAGACAAGCGCGTATGGCTGCTTTACCGCGCACAAGATCAATTCGGAACTTCACGAATCGGGATTGCCAACAGCCGAAACGGGCTTGATTTTGATAAAAACTCCCAACCCGTTTTACGCCCCGAAAACGACCTGATGAAAGACCTCGAATGGGAGGGCGGTTGCGAAGACCCACGCGTGGTGCGCCGAAGAGACGGCTTGTATATCATGACCTACACCGCTTACGACAAACGAACGGCCCGCCTTTGCCTGGCCTCCTCCCGCGATTTGCTGCGTTGGGAAAAACACGGCCAGGTGCTCACCGAACGCAAATACCGCAATCTCTGGTCAAAATCCGGCGCCATCGTCTGCGAACGAGACCGCAGCCAAATCATCGCCAAAAAAATAAGGGGGAAATACTGGATGTACTGGGGCGACACGGATCTCTTTATGGCGACTTCCGACGATCTCATCAACTGGCGCCCTCTGGAAGACAAAAGAGGCAATCTCATCCGGGTTATGATGCCCCGCCCTGGCATGTTCGACAGCCGATTGGTGGAGCCTGGGCCTTTTGCACTCGTCCAAAGAGAAGGGATTTTGCTGCTCTACAACAGCGCCAACAGCGCCAGCAGTGGCGACAAAACCATCGGCGCGGATGTGTATTCCGTGGGGCAGGCGCTCTTTTCTGCCCGCAATCCGCAAGAACTCCGGGCGCGTTCCGATCAATACCTGCTCACTGCGGAGCGTGATTATGAAAAGGTGGGGGAAGTTCCCAATGTCTGTTTTCTGGAAGGTATGGCTTGGGTCAACGGGCGCTGGCTGATGTATTACGGTGCCGGGGATTCCAAAATTGCGGTGGCAGAAGGGAAGCGGTAATCATCCCAGTACCTTCTGCATGGTCGCGAACAATTCATCGGTATCAATGGGCTTGGTCACATAGGCATCCATGCCCACCGCGCGGCATTTGTCCAGTTCTTCCTGCACCGCATTTGCTGTGAGCGCGATGATGGGCAATTTGCGCCATTTCTCCTGTGCCCGAAAGCGGCGGGTGGCTTCGAGTCCATCCATCACGGGCATTTTCAGGTCCATCAACACGAGGTCGAAGGGCGCATCGGTGTCAATTTTTTCCAGGGCCACCTGTCCGTTTTCGGCCACTTCTACCACTACGCCGGGGATTCTGCTTTTCAACAATTCCATGGCCAACATTTGGTTGAAAAACGTGTCTTCCACCAGCAGAATGCGCAGATTTTCAAACACGATCTTTTGGTGTACAGGCAGTTGCGCCGCCGTTATCGCAAGCGTATCCAGCTCAAAAGTCAAAAATGCAGTGATGGTAGTGCCTAGTCCCTGCGCGCTCTCCAACGTAATTTTTCCGCCTTGCTGCTCCACCAGATCCTTGGTAATACTCAGCCCAAGTCCCGTGCCGCCATAATTGGCTGAAATATCGTCGTCGGCCTGTTGAAAACTCTCGAACACCCTCGACAATTGCGCTTCCGGGATGCCGATGCCCGTGTCGCGCACCTGAAAACCGATCATCACCTCCCCTACCCCATCCGTACTTGAGCCATTGGCCGGCAAAATATTCAAAGTCACCCCGCCTTTTTCGGTAAATTTGATGGAATTACCCAGCAAATTGGTCAAAATCTGGTTCAAACGCACCGAGTCGCCGACCAACCGGGTTTGAATTTCCGGGGCAATGTTAATGTCGAATTGCAGCCCTTTTTCCCCGGCCTTGTACCCAAGGGTGTTTTGCAAATGCCGCACAATCAGCTCTAAATCAAAGGGTTTGTGCTGAAATTTAAACTGCCCGGATTCAATTTTCATCTGATCCAGTACATCGTTGACAATGACCAGCAGGTTTTCCGAACTTTGTCGAATGGCCTCTGCGTATTCGCCTTGTTTGGGCGGCAATTCGCTCTCTGTGAGCAGCCGGCTGAGGCCAAGAATGGCATTCATGGGCGTGCGAATTTCATGACTCATATTGGCCAAAAATCGCGATTTATAGTGTGCGTTTTGCTCCGCAAGTTCTTTTTGCTGCAACAATTCGCGGGTATCCTCCCGGTTGCGCCAGAAAAGATAAGCCGCCGTAGCAAACAAGGCCAACAACAACATTTTGAAGGATTCTGCCTGCCACCAAGCCGGCGCAATGGCAAGGTCTATACGGAGTTCCGGCCCCTCCCCACCTTCAAATCGCACATAAAAAGTGTATGCGCCAGGGTCAAGATTGGCGTACACCGCTTGTCTTTCCAGTGCTTTTTTCTCCCAATCTTTTTTTTCTCCCTTACGCACCAACTTGCATTCATAGCGCAGTTCGCCAGCCCGTGCCGTTTGAATGCCGGCCCATTCGAGGGTCAGGTTGTTTTGCCCGCTGGCCAATTGAAAATGTTTTGAAAATTCCAGCCCAGAAGCTTTTCCCCAGTCTTTTTCATTGGTTTCAAAACGGGTGAGTAAGATACTGCTGCTGCCCCGAACCTCGCCCATTTGCGTCGGGTCAACCAGAATCAGTCCACTTTGGGCGGCAATGAGCAAACGTCCGTCGTTCAACAAACACCCTGCGCGACGGGCCAATTGCCCTGTTTGCAGCATACTTGCCGTGTTCCAAACGCGAAAAACACCGGTCTTTGCATCGCGGCGCAACAGGTGCTCAGGAAAAACCAGCCACAGATTTTGTTCACGATCAAACAGCGCGGAAAGCACCAGATTATCGGGCAAACCGTGTTCAAGAAAGAGGTTATGAAAATGCCCCGTGGCGAGGTCTATCCGCGTAAGCCCGCTGGAGGTAGTGACCCAAATCCAGCCCTCCGGCGCAAGTTTTAGATCCAGTACTTCATCGTTGGCGAGCTGGTTCGGCGCGGGGGTTTTACTCGAAAATTGCTCAGTTTCGTTTGTTTTTTTATCAAATCTGGTTAAAACCGCTGCAGCGCTGAGCCAAATATGTCCTTGACCATCGTCTAAAATTTTCCCGATTCCCCGTGGCTGTCCTGCTGGCGCAATTTGTTCAAACAGCCGCAGACTCCCCGAACGCAGATCCATCCGGTACAAGCCTTGCAGGGTGCCCAACCACCAGATGTTTGGCTCGTCCCGATCCTGCGCCACTGCCGTTAGCCGAGTTGCCGGGAGCGGAAGCGGGAGACGTTCAAACACAAGCAGTGCCGGATTCCAGCGATAAAGCCCGTCGTAATTTGCCCAGACGTTGCCCTCCTGATCTTTAACCAAATCGTCGGGTTCAAAAAAGGGTGGGTGGTTTTTGCCGGGCAAAAGTTTCCGGGCTTTCCCGCCCCAATGATCGAGGTAAAATATTCCCCCCTGCGTACGCACGAGGATGCCGCCCAAAGGATCCTGGGCCATTTGCAAGATGTTATTGGCCGGCAAATTGGGGTTTGAAACATCCAGCAACCACCTTGAAAAGGGCTGAGGCAGCAGATTGAGGCGCGCCAATCCATTATCGGTGCCTGCCCAGAGGTTGCCGAAGGAATCGTACAACAAATCGTGCACCTGATTGCTGGGCAAGCTGGTCGGGTCGAGCACATTGTGGGAAAAACGCTGCACCGTGCCTGTTTTGGGCGACCAGCGGTACAATCCCATCTCCGGCACAGCCATCCAAATGTTTCCAGCAGGGTCGCGCAGCAGGTCTGCAATTCGCCCGGCAGCCAAGGAATCCGGCAAGGGCGGTTGACTCGTGAGTCGGGTAGCCCGGTCAAAACGCATCAGGCCATCGTAACCGGCAATCCAAAAATTCTGCTCCGCGTCTTCTGCGATGGAAATGACCCTAAATGGCTGATTCTCTGTGTTTTTGCGCCAAATTGGAATGTACTCGTATCGGCTGCGATCTGCGGAAAATCGAAGCAGGCCATCTGCCCGGCCCATCCAAAGGGTCCCCTCGGAATCTTCAAAAAACTGGTTTGGACGCGCGGGCGGAGGTTTTGTCGAGCTGGGCAGCACATTTTCAAACGTTTGTGTTTTTTCCTGAAAACGAAGCACGCCCTTGGCGCCACTGGCCCAAATTTGCCCTCTGCTGTCTTCATACAGCGACATGAATTGAAAAATAGAATCTCCCAGCGCCTGAAAATGCCGGATTTGCCCCGTTTTTCGATCTATACAATCCAGGCCATTCATGGTGCTTACCCAAACGCGTTGTTTACGGTCTGTTTTGAGCACCAAAATTCGGTCGTTGGCCAGGGAATTTGAATCGGAAGGTGATTTCTGGTAGCGTTTAAAATCGTAGCCGTCGTATCGGAACACCCCGCGTCCCCAGGTACCATACCACAAACGACCGTGTTCGTCCAGATCCATGGTATAGGTTGTAGGCTGTACATACACCCCTTGAAGCCGTTCAAATATGTACTGCTGCTGCTGGGCGAACAACGCCGAAAACGACGAGATACCGAGCAGCAGGAACGCGAGCCTTATGGTGTAAAACGGGTTCATTTGTTATGTGCGGCAAGTTGGGGAGATGTTGGCAGATAAAAAAGCCCGACCCCTTGAAGTAGGGCCGGGCTTAATGCTTGTTGTGCATTTTTTACACTTTTTTATCTTTTAACGACCGCAACAAGTCAAATAAAAAAAACAGCCCCGCTGACGACTTTTGTCAACGGGGCTATGCGAAAGTTTACACTTTATTTTACCGCATTACTATCCTTTCATAAGCCGTTTGGTGCTGACCCCACGCTCGTTGGCCAAGCGCACAATCAGGATTCCTTCAGGCATTGTATTCAGGTCCAGGTCAATTTGCTGCGCCCCAACGCTCACTTTCTCCCGAAGCAAGGAACGTCCAGCCATATCCAAAACTTCTATCCAAAGGTCTTCGTCAACCGCTACGCTGAACACAACTTGGGTGAACACTGTGGCAGGGTTTGGCTGCAAAGTCCATGCAGCGCCGCCCAAAGGCTCCTGGGTAGAAACCACTTGGACAAATACACAGGTTGAAGTAGCGGTGCAACCGTTTTGGGTTACCACCACTGCGTAATTGCCCGTGGTCGCAGGCGTGAATGTCGCGCCGGTTGCATCTTCAATAGGCAGATTGGTGGCACAATCAATCCATTGATAGCTTGCATTGGCCGCCGCTGCAGTAAGGGTGTTATTTTGCACTGACACATTGGTGTTCACATTATTGACCACCAAAGTCAGTACGACCGTCGAATCGCAGCCTGCACCCGTTTGGAACACTGCGGTGTAAACACCTGGTACCGTCAGTTCCAGCCCGTTGAAGGAATAAGACTCCCCGGCACAGATGGCTTCGTTCAAGTTCGTTGTTGGACTAGCATTGACCGTCAGTGTGAGCACGATGTTGGAATCGCAGCCCAAAACAGACGACAAACTGTTGGAGTAGGTTCCTGCCGCAGTGAGGCTGATGCCGTAAAAATCATAACTATCTCCAGCACAGATGCTTGCAGCGATGTTGGTCGGTGCGATGGCAGGCAAAATGGTCAGGAAAAGCGTTTCAATTGAATCACAACCATTGAAGGCCGCTCCTGCAAAAATGGCTTCGTATATGCCACTTTGCGAAAGCACTTCACCATTGAATTCAAAGGTGCCGCCGTCGCAAACCGTGACAGCGAAGGCATTTTCAGCCAGTTGCAATACGGTCAGTTGAAGGGTCAGGATAGAATCGCAGCCATTTTCAGCCAGCAAAGTTGCGGTGTACGTACCTTCCACAGAGAGACTTTGACCCTCAAAATCATACGTTTCATTGGCACAAATAGTGGCAGTAATGCTACCGCTTTGTGTTGGAAGCACCTCCAGGGTCAGGACAACGGTCGAGTCGCAGCCATTTTCGCCCACCAGCACAATGCTGTAAACACCTGCATCGCTGAGGTCAAGTCCGTTGAATGTATAGGTTTCGTTGGCACAAATGGTGGCCGCAATGCTCGTGCTTTGTGTTGGAAGGACTTCCAGGGTCAAGACCACGGTCGAGTCGCAGCCATTTTCAGCCACTAAAACAAAACTGTAAACGCCTGCATCGCTGAGGTCGAATTCATTGAATGTATAGGTTTCGTTGGCACAAATGGTGGCCTCAAGTGCTGTAGTGATCGCGGGCAAAACCGTCAGGTTAAGGATTGCCGTCGAATCGCAACCGTTTTCGTCCGTCAACACTGCGGAATAGGTGCCGCTGTCTGTCAGGTCAAGTCCATTGAAGTTAAACGTTGCGCCTGCACAAATGCTGAGATCCGTGGTGCTTTCGGTGAGCGGAAGTACCGTGAGCGCCAGGGTAACCAGGGAATCACAATTGCCTTCCGCGGTCAACAACTGGGAATAATCGCCACTTTGGGTCAAAGTATCGTTGCCAAAAACATACGAATCTCCTGCGCAAATGGATACCGTCAGGTTGGTTTCAAACGAACCGACAAATTCCAACACCAGTATAGCCGAAGAATCGCAGCCATTTTCGCCCGTAAAAGTGTACACATACGTGCCCGATACGGTCAAAATGTCGCCATTGAACTCGTAGGAAGCTCCTTCACAAAGCGAGACAGCCAAAGTAGAGGAAGACAGTGGAAGCACCTCCAATTGAACGGTCACGATAGAATCGCAGCCGTTGAAAGCCACAAACACGAATTCGTAATCGCCTGAAACCGTCAATAACTCCCCGTTGTAGTCATAAGATTCACCCTCGCAAATGCTCGCTTCGATGTTCGTCGTTGGCACCGGAAGCACGGTTAAGCGTACGGTAACGGTACTGTCGCAGCCATTTTCGGCATCAAAGACAAAATCAAAATCGCCTGCTGTAGTGAGTGACATCCCGAAGAAATCATAGGCATCACCGTCGCAAATGGTCGCCGTGATCAAGGTGCTTTGGGTTGGCAAAACCAAAAGGGTCAGTACCACCGTCGAATCGCAACCATTTTCTCCAGTGAATACACCTGTGTAAGTTCCAGGAGCATCAAGGTCTTGGCCGTCAAAATTATAGGTTTCGTTGTCGCAGATTGTAACCTCAATCGCTGTGTTTTGCAGGGGCAACAAGCCCAACTCGAGGGTTACCGTGCTGTCGCAACCATTTTCGCCCACAAAAGTAGCGAGGTAGGTACCTGCATCCGAGATAATGATACCATCGAATTCATAGGCATCCCCCTCGCAGATATTTACTGTAACGATGGTGTCTTGTGGTTCGTTTACGCTCAACACGAGGGTCACCGTGCTGTCGCAGCCATTGTAAGCCTCCAGAACGAACTGGTATTCACCCGCATCGGTCAGGATTTCACCGTTGAAATCAAAGGATTCACCGGTACAGATGGCGGCGTTCAAAGTTGAATCGGAGGTTGGGCGTACGGTCAGGGTAAGCGTAACTACGCTGTCGCAGCCGTTTTCAGCGGTCAGGATGGCCTCGTAAATTCCCGTCATGGTCAATACTTCGCCTGCGAAAGGATAGGTTTCGCCTGCGCAAATTGCGGCTTCAATGGCCGTTTCGTTGGCTGGTAACACATTGAGGGTAAGCACTACGGTAGAATCGCAGCCGTTTTCGCCGGTGAATACAAAGGTATAGTCGCCCGCATCGGTCAAAACCTCGCCGTTGTATTCATACGAACCTTCCGCACAAATCGTAGCCTGGGCGGTGCCAGTGGAAAGTGGAAGCACCACGAGCGTGAGGGTTACGGTAGAATCGCAGCCACCTACTGCGGTGAATTCAAAAGTGTATTCGCCTGCGGCGGTCAAAGTTTCGCCGTTGTACTCCAATGCATCGCCGTCGCAAATGGAAACTTCAAGAGCCGTTTCGTAAAAATCCACCACATCAAGTTTCAGGATCACCGTAGAATCGCAGCCGTTTTCACCGACAAATAGTGCTTCGTAGGTACCGGTAGTGGTCAAAATTTCGCCGTAAAAATCATACGTAGCTCCGGTACAAATGTTAGCCGAAATTTCGCTCGAGGTCGTCGGAAGGAAGCTGAGCGTCAGGACAATAGTCGAGTCGCAGCCGCCGATTGCGGTGAGCAATTCGGTGTAAACGCCTGGGTCGGTCAGTATTTCGCCCCCAAATTCGTAGGTGCCACCTGGGCAGATGGCCGCGGAAACAGGTGTTTCAAAAAACTCAACCACATTCAAGGTCAGGGTAACAATCGAATCACAACCATTTTCAGCCGTCAAAACGACGCTGTACACCCCAGTTTCGGTGAGTGTCTCGCCTTGAAAGAGGTATTCCGTGCCTTCACAAATGCCCGCCGAAAGGTTGGTATTGATTGGCGCAAGTACTTCCAGTTTTAAGGTGACGATGGAGTCGCAGCCGTTTTCAGCCAAATAGGTCGCTGTGTAAGAACCTGCCTGGTCTAAAAACTCGCCGTCAAATTCGTAGGTATCTCCTTCACAAATACTGGCTTCCAAGTCGGTGATCGAAACTGGCAGCACATTCAATTCCAGACTCACGATTGAATCGCAGCCGTTTTCAGCCACGTAAATTGCGGTATAAGTGCCTTCCTGGTCCAATTCCTCGCCATTGAACGGGTAGGTTTCACCCGCACAAATGCTGGCTTCCAGTTCCGTAAACGAACGCGGAAGCACACTCAATTGCAAGGTGACGGTTGAATCCGACCCGTCTTCTGCAACGAAGATGGCCACGTATTCCCCAGCCATATCGAGCAATTCGCCATTAAAAACATAGGTTTCTCCCGCACAAATACTGGCCTCCACGATGGTATCGAACAGCATACCAGTTCCCGCTTCTGGCAATGGGGTGTGTGAAAAAGTGGGATTTGCCTGTAGCCCGACGAGCCAAAGCATCGCTCCCACGAGCAAACTGAAATTAGCAAGGGCTTTCAGTTTGGGAAACTTTAACCCTGGTTTGCCAGTCGGGATGGCTGGTGTAATTTGTCGTATCATAACAGATTAAATTGTTTGAGAAAAAATTTAAAGGTGAAACTTTTGTCTCAAAAGGCTTTTGGTGAATAGCCGACAAATCTCCCCTGCTGGTCCAGAGGATAGATTAAACCGACATTAAAAGAAAATTAAAATGAGCTTCAACTGCTCGTAATCAGCGCACCGGAAGGTGTATCGTAAACTGACTGCCCTGCCCGAGTTCCGTCTGGAGCGAGATGGTACCCGCGTGAAATTGAACGATCCGTTGGCACAGTGCCAGTCCGATGCCATGACCGGGCACGGAAGAGGTGGCGTGTTTGCCCCGGAAAAATGGCGTAAAAATCAAACTTTGTTCTTCTGCAGCAATGCCTTCGCCCCGATCCGCAAAACTGATACTCACCGACTTGTTTTCGGCACCGATGCGGATGCGGACTGCATGGTCGGGCGAAAACTTGCATGCGTTGTCCATGAGGTTCAGAAAGGCCGTTTTGAGCAGGTGCTCGTTGCCTTTGATTGAAAGGGTGGATTCGTCTTCTGGCAGGGCATCGTATTCAAATAGAAAATGATACTTGGGTTGCGCCCTGCGAAGCTCGTTTTGGGCCGCAAATAGCAGCTCATCCACGCGAACATTGGTAAAAAGCAGCCGTTGTTTGTCAATATCCGACTGTGCCAGCAAAAGCAGCCCATTCGTGAGTGCCACAAGGGTCTGTGTATCTTCCAGAAGTGACCTTAACGACTGTTCATATTCTTCCTCGGTCCGCCTTTTTTCAAGCATCATTTGCAGTTGGCTGGTGATAGCAGCCAAGGGGTTGCGCAACTCATGCGAGGCACTGCTGACAAACTGCTGTTGCATCCCAAAAGCCGTCTCCAAACGATGCAGCATCTTATTGAAATTCTGGCCCAATTGCGCAATTTCATCCTTGCCGTTGCCCTCACTAACCCGGCGGTTGAGGTTTCCCTCTCCAATGTCTGAGATTTCTTCGTTGATCCGCACCAAGGGTTGCAAGGCTTGGCCGGCAAAAACATAACCAGCCATTACGATGAGCAAAACTCCGATCAGGAGACCCATAATTAGT
>CAZKBH010000005.1:106081-131500 GCA_964550795.1 uncultured Saprospiraceae bacterium | reverse complement strand
AGCGCAGATTTTGCAATTTACTCCGGCCATACCGATCGTAGGCAGAGGAGACGATGACAAATTCTCCCTGCTGCCCCTGGTATGTCAGGCCGACGTGTTCCACCTCTCCGACTGCGTATTCTAATTTGCCTTTAGCGCGGATATCTCGAAGTAACGTGGGGGGGAGTTTGTGCTCCCACTTATCCAGACTGGAGTAAACCAAGCTGTCGAGATGGTCAAAAACCAATACTTTTTCCTGAAAAAGCGCGTGAATCGAGTTCTGGTCAATGATGTAAAGCAGCTCTTTGTCCACCTCTTTGACCGTCACAAAAAGACGGGCTGTGGTGATGCCCCGACTTTCCAGTCTGGAAAAAAACTCCTCCTGACGGTAGTTTTCCGAAAGCGAATAAACGCCGATGCAAAAAGCGGTGAGAATAGTAGCCGCAATGGCTGAAAACCAAAAAGCGAGTTTGATGCGGATGTTCATACCGACGGAAACGCGTTGAGGTAGTAGCCAAGCCCTTGTTTGGTGTGGATGAGCTTCGGTTCAAACAGCCGATCAATTTTTTTGCGCAGAAAATTGATGTACACCTCTACCACATTAGTACCGGTATCAAAATTCATATCCCAAACGGCTTCCACGATTTCATGCCGTGAAGCCACCCGGCCATTCAGGCGCACCAAATATTCCAGCAACGAATATTCTTTGGCGGTGAGGTCAATGGGTTTCCCCGAACGAAATACCGTTTTGAAACCCGTATTGATTTCCAAATCAGCTACCCGCAACACCTCGTGTTGTTTGTTCGATAAAGGCTGGGCTGATTTTTTTAAAAGGGCGCGCATTCGAGCCAGCAATTCCCGAAAATCAAAGGGTTTGACCAGATAATCGTCGGCACCGGCTTCAAAACCAATCAGTTTTTGTTCCACGCCCCCGAGCGCAGTCACCAAAATAATCGGCAGCTCCGGGCGATTACTGCGAATCATTTTGCAGACCTCATACCCGCTTACATAGGGCAGATTGAGGTCGAGCAAAATGATGTCGTAGTGGTTGTTTTGAACCAAAAACTGGCCCACAGCTCCATCGGGTGCCGTTTCTACGTCAAACCCATTCTCTACCAGCCACGTTTTTACGGAAGCGGCAACTTTAGGTTCGTCTTCAATCAGCAATACACTTGTATTTCCCATGCGATGGCTGTGGAGCGTGTTGGTGAAATTAAGTAATCGGCAGTTGAAATGGCCTCGTAATTTAGTTTAATTTAAAGCTGGAAACGCCCAAAAGCCCCACGTTGCAGTAAATAGCCGCCACATAATTGCCGCGTTTGAGTTTTTCGTCCAGTTTGTAGGTGAACGAAAGTCGTTGCGTTTCGCCCAAAGAAACGGCTTTTACCTGCTGTGCTTCAATTTCCAACTTGCCGGAGGGCGCATCTATACTAGTCTTGACTGGTTTGGCAGAGGAGATAGGCTTCCCTTTTTCGTCAGTGATGGCCAGGTAGAGATGCTGGTCGCCATGGTAGGCGCTGGGAACGTCAGCCAGATCAAAACTGACCGTGATTTCGCGGGCTTTTTTGGCCCGGAGAGTTTGTTTGTCGTTTTTGCGACCCAGCTCCACTCTAAAAGCGGTGGCTTTAAATTTTGCACTCTGGGTTTTGCGAATCTGGTCTTCCAGTTTTTTGGCTAGATCACCCACCTGATCCGTCAATTCGCTGTTTTCGCCCTGCAACTGCTGGTTTTCTTCTGTGAGGCGTTGGTTTTCCGCCCTCAATTGTTCGGTTTCAATTTGCAAAGCGGTGATGAGGGTTTCGTACTCAATTTTGAGCTTGCGCAGCTCCTCCACCTGCATCCGAAGTTCGTTCAGTTGCCTTTTGTTCTGCGACTTGATTTTTTGGACTGCTGCATCTTTTTGGGCAATGAGCTCTGCACTGACAGCCTCTTTGCCGCGAAGGTCTTCGTTTTCGCTGCGTAAATTGCCGTATTCGATGCTCAGGCTGTCTAAACTGCGCTCGATCATGGCTTTTTCGAGTTCCAGGGTTTGGGCAGTTTCGGAAATTCGGGCATTTTCTAGCCCTGCGTCGCTGGATTTTTTCCAAAAGTAAATGGCTGCCGCTATGCTCAAAACGAGCAGTAAAATGGTAATAATCAGGCCAATGCGTGCATTTTGCTCGCCGCCAGAGCTTGCTGAAGAATCGTTGTTTTGGTAGTCGCTCATAATAATTTGGATAAGTTCAAACTGAGGTGTTGAAAAACACTTGTGCGGTGTCGCACCGCAAAGTTGGCAATACAAACAGAGACGACGAATTAAAGGGCAATTAAAAGAAAATTAAAAAGGTCTTGCGACTATCGTGCACAATGCGTTTTGGTCACACTTGTTTGCGAATAGTCCTAAGTGCTTGTCTAAACTTTAGTTCTGGCCTTCAAGCGGCAAATTTTAGCTTGTACGGCGTTAAATTTTTCGCCGAATTGCCCGCATTCGACTGCAAAATTTGCCTTGTACAATCAAAAATTTCCTCGCTTTCGCCTCAGAACTAAAGTTTAGACAAGCACTAAAGTCCACAGTCTTCATTACGTTTGCCCCATCATGGAAAAACAACAAGGCCAACTCATCCGCAGCGTAACCCTCGCTGCCGCTACCATCCTCGTCGTCAGTTCTGTCATCGGTTCTGGGGTGTACAAAAAAGTCGCGCCCATGTCGGCGGAACTGCTCTCGCCTGATCTGGTGCTTTGGGCTTGGGTACTGGCAGGCGTTATCAGCCTCTGTGGGGCATTGAGCAATGCCGAAATTGCGGGCATGATGGCCGATTCAGGTGGAGAATATGTGTATTTTCGGAAGATTTATGGACGTTTTATGGCCTTTATGTGGGGCTGGAGCACCTTTGCGGTGATCAAAACAGCCGCAGTGGCGGGCATTGCTTACGTTTTTTCGCAGTCGTTTAACGCCATTTATCCCCTACCCCATTTGCCTGAATCCATTGAAAACATCACGCTCGGCGTGTTCAAACCCTTCGAAAACGCGGGGGTAAAAGCCCTCACCATCGCCCTGATCCTGAGCCTGACGTTCATCAATACCCGAGGATTGAAAAACGCGGCGGCGCTCAGCACCTGGGCCACACGTTTCGTCATCGTGGGACTATTGGGCATCGTGGTATCTGGTTTGTTTTTTGGCGGCGGCAGTATGGCTAATTTCCAAACCCCGGCCTCCACTTTTGTCCAGCGTGAGTGGAGTGATTTTGCCTTTATCAAAGCCATGTTTACGGCCTTACTCGCGGCGTTTTGGGCCTACGAAGGCTGGAACACGCTCGGGTTTATCGGCGGAGAAATCAAAAATCCCAATCGGAACCTCCCCTTGGCGCTGTTTGCCGGCATGATGGTTATCATTGGAGCATACGCCTTGGTCAATTTCACTTATTTGTATGTCCTGCCCATAGATCAAATTGTGGGCGTTCATCAAGCCCAAAACGAGATTGCTGCAGTGGCGGTAGTCCGGCATTTTGCAGGTGGTTTTGGTGCGACCCTGATTTCTATCGTCATTCTCATCACCACGCTTGGTTGCACCAATGCCACCATTTTGATGCCGCCAAGAGTGTATTATGCCATGGCCAAAGACGGTCTGTTTTTCCGCCGCGCTGCTGAAATTCACCCCAAGTACCACACGCCCAATCCGGCACTTTGGATGCAGGGCCTCTGGGCTTGCCTGCTGGTATTGTCGGGTAGTTTTGACCAATTGACCGACATGCTGATTTTTGCGGCGTTCTTTTTTTATGGCGCCACCGCATTCGGCGTGTTCATCATGCGCCGCCGCGAACCAGATGCAGAGCGGCCTTACCGGGTTTGGGGATACCCCGTGGTTCCAGCGTTGTTTGTGTTGTTTTGTGCAACACTCATCGTCATCACCTGTTTCACCCACCCCCGCGAAGCCGGACTTGGCGTGGTACTCATGTTGACAGGCGTGCCGTTCTATTTTTGGTGGAATAAAAAGCAAGCGTAAAGCAACCCATTGTCCACATTCCCCACATTGTCCACATTAAGCACATTCCCCACATTAACCCCATTCCCCACATTCCCCACATTGTCCACATTAACCACATTCCCCACATTAACCACATTGTCCACATTCCCCACATTGTCCACATTCCCCCCATTCCCCACATTTTTACGCAAAATTTTAGGGCCTCAGAAACCTGACTTATCCATAAATTTGTCCAACGCCACTTCTGGCTGTGTGAGTAACTTTAGTCCGTCAATAATTCCGCTCGGAAGTATTATCAAATCTGATTTGAACACAAATGAATTTATCATTCCAAATCATTTTGTCACTCAAATCACTCAAATCAGATAAATCATAGTCTAAATCATCTTTCAAATCTTTCTCGTATGGCAAAGGACAAACTCAAACTCAATGATCTCAAAGTGCAAAGCATCGTTACTTCTCTCGAAGAAGGACAAATGCAAACTTTGAAAGGCGGCAAAGAAGTGGTAGGCCGTCGCCGCACGTATTCCATTCGTTGGACCATGGTTGACACCCGCGTACAGGCGGATTCCCTGGCCGGTTTCAACGGAGGTAACTAGTGGTATGGTTCAATCTGATTCATTGGGATTCCAATTCGCGCAAGTATTTCTCGCGCACTACCGCTGCAAACGACTGACCTCTTGACTTGCTATCCAGCCAAGCCAAGAGGTCAAAAGTTTGTAACAAGGCCCTGGTTTCAGGCTCTTTTGCCTTGGGCAACAAATCGTTTTTTACCTTTTTAAACACCTCGCGTTGACCCTTCAAATCGGGTATTCTAATCGCTTCAAAAATTCCGTGCATAAACCGCCGTTCCAGTTCGTGGAGGCGGTTTTTTCTTTTTAAAAAACGTGCGGAGGTGCGCAATTGAGAATCCAGCAGCATGAAATTCCCCAACTCAAAATGGAGCAGCAGCGAGAGCATTCGGGCCAGGCTTTGAAGGTCCTCCCGCTCCACCGTCCTGCGATGCGCCAGCCATCGGTTGAGGTGATCGAGCGCCAGGTCAAAGTCGCCACAACCGATACAAATAGGCACAAATTGCAGGTAAAAACTACCTGTTTCGTAGTCGTGCGGGTCGAAGTTTTCGGCCTCTTGCAGACAACGGACCATCTCCCGTTTCCCGTCCTCAAACTCTCCCGTGTAAGTGCACAAAGCAAAAAATGTACTGAAATATTGCCGGTGTATTTTTCGGCGGTCATCCTCCGTAATTGGTTGAATATCACGGAGTTTGTCCAAATATGTATGCACTTCAGCGTATTTCTGCAAAAGCCCGCAGGCCAGCGTTTGGTTGCTCAACGCGGCGATGTATTCTGAGATGTTTTCCCGCAAAAAATGGGGTTGAGATTCCTGTAAAGCAATCAGTGTTTTACCCGTTTCATAAAACTTTTCCTGTTCCAGTGCGGTGTGAAAATACAGGCTGAGCGTGCGGTAATACAGCACCCGGGCCGTGTGCGAAATGGCCGCATCCGGATCCGAAAAAGCCGATTGTTCAATCAGTTGTCGGAGCCGGCCCACGCGGTCAGAACCACGCTGGAGCGGGTCTTTTTTAATGGTCGCGTATGCCTGAAAAAACGCGCGTCGGTATTCGGATGCATTGCGCAGTTGCTCCAGCGCACGGGTCTCTTCGTCCTGCAAACGGTCCAGATTTTTGTGCAAAAAATCAATGTCCATCTGGGTGTACGCCAGTTGTTTTTCCCAGCGCGTAATTTCAATTTGATGTACAAAGCTTTCGTATTGCTCGGCAATTTTGCGCGCCTTTCCCAACAATTCGCGGCAATCCGCATAATGCCCACGCTTAAAAAGTGCAGCGACGCTTTGCAACAACTGGTTGAGGCGATAGATCGTGGCGTGCGGCTCATCGAATTGTTGAAGACATTTTAGGATTAATTCGTAGAGATAAGCCTTCAGTTCTGAGTATTTTTTGCCGCCTACATCCTGACTTTTGTAAATTATAGACTTCCACTTTTCATCATTAAATACTTCTGCAGCAGCCAGGGCCTTAAACAACTTCAAGTACTTGTTGTCAAGCCCCGGACGGCCATTGATGAAAATACGGAAGTACCGTCTTTCACTGGAAGTGAGGGATCGAACGAGTCGGTGTAATTTGTCTGATGGCGTTCTGGACATGGTTGAAAAATGGATTTAGTTGCAAAATTGTCGGGTTCTTATCATTTAACCAAAATAAAAAACAGCCTCAGAAACCTGACTTATGGAAAAAATTGGATTGCACAAGGAAAAGCAAGCGAGGACTTTTGTCTCATCAATAAGAAAGACGTTGATTGATTGAACATATAGACGCTAAGTATCCATCAAAAGATGGGGAAGTGCTTGCAATAATCCACCCTTAATGATTCAGCAGACAACTTTTCACCAGTCAAAATTCTGTCGCCATGTTAAATGCTATTGCCATCCGCCGCCCAGATTCGCCAGAACCAAGTGCTTCTTTTGCCCGGGCGCTGCCGCTCAAACTTCAACCACCATTTGAGCCAACGTCCAAAAATGAACCTGAGGTAGAAAAAATTGCACTTCCAACCATGGAGGGCCTTTGTTTCGAAAAGGTCAAGAACATCGCATACCTCGAAGCAAGTGGCAATTACACGGCACTACATTTTAAAGACAAACGGCAGGTGCTGGTGTGCAAAACCCTCCGTGAAGTTGAGCAAATGCTTCCGCAGCGTGCGTTCGCTCGTATCCACCGCTCGCACTCCATTCACTTGAAACACCTCAAAAAATATGTGCGGGGTAAAGGTGGCCATGTACTCCTTCAAAATGGCGTAACCCTAACTGTTTCCGCTGGACAAAAAGAAGTGTTTTTGGAACACGTAAAGGCATATTTTGGATGATGTTTAGTTAGAGCGCAAAACACCCGTTAGCCGCCCCAAGGCACCCTCCCGGCAAATAAACACAACCGACCCCTCCTTTCGCCTTCGGGCGGAGGGAGGGACAAGGGGGGCGAAAAAAAACAGTAAGGGTTTGGTTTGGCACCGGGCGCAGCAACTTGCGTCCGGTGATTTTTTTTGTGTTCAAAGCCTGATTTTTTTAGACCTTTCGCGTCGTAATTCCAAACACAAAACAAAGCTCCCCCCGCGTCTATGACCAGCCTCGCCGCCCAACTTCCACGCCGTTACCCTGGCCTGCGCCCCTTCGAGCGCAGTCAGAGTGCTGTGTTCCACGGCAGGCAAGGCGATATTACCCGACTCAGTAATCTTATTCTGCGCGAACGATTGGTCGTTTTGTTTGCCAAGTCGGGCATGGGCAAAACCTCCCTTTTGCAGGCGGGTTGTGCCCCCGAACTGGAACGACAGGATTTTGTACCCGTGTTTCTCCGTACCGAACGAAGTGACCGACCGCTGTTGTCCGGCATAAGTGAGATGTTGGAAAAAAATCCACACGTAGGCGGCAAAGACGAAACCGGGCTGCGTCCGGGCGCGTATCAGACTTTGTGGGAAAAAATGAAGCGCCTGGAGTTCGATTTAAACGGTCTGCCAGCGACTCCCGTGTTGGTGTTGGATCAGTTTGAAGAGGCCTTTACACTTGCCCACACCGAAACAAGCCGCCAAAATTTCTTTAATGAACTGGCCGATCTTGCCAATGAAACCATGCCAGAGGAGCTGAGGGCCACGCTTCTAGAACAATTTGAGTACGGAAATTTGGATGTAGAAACCATGCAGTGGTGGGAGCAGCAACCCAATGTCCGCATCGTACTCAGCATTCGCTCGGATTTTCTCCACATGATTGACCGGGTTAGTAAAAATATTCCCGGTATCCTTCGTAACCGATATGAACTACAACCGCTGGATCGGGAAAAAGCCCGGACGGCCATTGTAAAACCCGCCAACGAGTCGGGCAGTTATGCCAGCAATCAATTCCTGTACGCGCCCGCGGCCTTGGAAGAAATGTTGGATTTTCTTTCGGGCACCGATTCGTCTGCAGAAGGAAAAGCTTCCAATAAAATGGAAGAGATTGAAGCGGTAAACCTCCAGATTATCTGCCAGGATGTGGAGGAACGCATCATTGACTACCAAAAAGGGGCGGGTTTTGAGGTAGATAGCCCTTTTTATGAAGGGGAGAAAGGACTTCGCAATTCAATTCGGAATTTCTATCAGAATCAGTTATCGCTTTTCCCCAAAGCGTATGCGGAACGTATTGCCCTAAAATCACAACAAGGTGCACCCATTTCGCTGGCCGATCAATCGCTGACGGCCATGCCCACGCAGGTGCTTCACGATACCGCCAGACGACTCATCGAAGAAAGCCTGATTACGCCGGGCAATCGCAGAAACAGTGTAGTAGATGATACGCTCATCAGCGATTATCAAGTATCTGCTGATTTTCTGGATACACTCGTGGATAAAAGCAGGTTGCTGCGCAAGGAACCACGACTCGATGATTTTTATTACGAAATTAGCCACGACACCCTCCTGCCAGCCGTCATTGAATCGCGGAATGCACGTCGCGATAAGGAACAAACCGACCGACAAAGGGCTGAATATCAGGCAAAAATCGCGGAAGAGGCCAAACGCCGCGAAGCGGTGGAAGCCGAATTGGCCGCCACGCGCAAGCAACGCAAACTGGCCCGAACGGTGGCTGCACTTTCTTTTATCTCGCTGCTGGTCTGCCTCGGTTTTGCGATTTGGTTTGTCAATGAATATGTGGAAAATGCCCGCAACCAACTGGATCAAGCGGAATTTTATGTCCACAACGAACTGTACAACGCCGCCGACCACGCTTACGAAGATTTGATTAAACACCCTCGCCGGTGCTGGATTCTTGAAAACTCCACGCCAAACAAAGATGTGTGCGGTGAATACGATGTGGTGAAACGATTCCATCAGGCATACCGAATGGTGGATAGCAGTTTTATCCTGGCAGATTCCATGATGTTGGCGGCTAATTATGCCTCGGCACTTCAGCATTACCGATTGGCAGAGGATTCCTTAAAAGTTTATCGCGCATTGAATAAGAACTATTCCCATGATACCTTGAACCAGGACTGGCGGGTTCGCCCGGACCGCATTGATGCGCGGGCAAATTTGATCCAACAACGGATCATCAACGCCCGGCAGACCCTCGTTCGGGAATTTAAAATCAGCCAGCGCGAGTACGAATTGTTTGAAGAAGCCAAGGTTTGGGGACAGGCCCTGCGCAATCTCCGGCGCATGAATCAATTGCTGCCCACCCATCCTTCCGATGAGGAAGATTTGAGAAATGCACTCAAAATTGACATGTTGCCCAGCGATTATGTCCAAAAAGAGCTGGAAAAATGTGCGGCAAAACTGCGCAGTTTATAAATTTAGGTGCCCCACGTTTACTAAACTTTAAAAGTTTAGTAAACGTACACGCAGCTTGGCCTCACGTTTCACGTTTACTAAACTTTAAAAGTTTAGTAAACGTACGTAGCTTGGCATTCGCTCGCTTTATAGAAATTTTCCCATGCGTGTACTCTGGCTAAGCCCCGGTTTTCCTGCGGATGAGCAAGACCTGAATTGTCTTCCGCCCTTGCAGCAGTTGGCGCTCGAAACTTCCACGCAAGAAATTGATTTACAAATTATTACGCTTGGATATCCTTTCTATTCAAATGATTATCTATGGCATGAGATTCCCGTTGTTTCCGGTTATGGGTTCAACCAGGGCCGCTTTCGGTGGCTCAATTGGGTGCGGGTAATCCGCCATGCCCAGGCAGCCCACCAGCGACAAAAATTTGACGTAATTCACAGTTTTTGGCTTGGCCCGGCCTGGCTGATTGGGCGGTATTTGCAGACCAAGTGGGCAATACCACACGTTACAACCCTCATGGGGCAGGATGTGCTACCCACCAATCGGTATCGTCATTTCCTCCGCGCCGAACATGCCGCAAACATGGTGGCCATCTCGGATTCCCAACACAAAATCTTTGCAAAAACAACGGGTAAACAGGCGGCGCGTACCATTCCCTGGGGCGTTGTTGACCAGGAGATTCCACACTTCTTACCAGCAAATCGCCCGCTCGATGTACTGGGCTGCGGGGCCTTGATTCCGCTCAAAAACTGGGCACTTTGGCTGCAAATAGTGGCTGAAATTGCAAAGTCAAAGCCGGATATACGGGCTGAACTGATCGGGGAAGGGGTGGAACGTCCTGTTTTGGAGGCACTTATCCGGCAATTTGGCTTGTCCAAGAATGTTTGCCTGCGCGGCCATTTGCCCAGACTGGAGGTACTCGCCCGGATGCAACAATCCAAGGTTTTTTTACATACGGCCAACTTCGAATCTTTTGGAATGGTGCTGGCGGAAGCAGCGATGAACGGCTGCCGGGTGCTGAGTACGCCTGTTGGAGCTGCGTCAAATCTTGCAAGCGTCGGGCATTCATTTGCCGAACTTGTGAAACAAGTGGAAATCGCCTTGCACCAGCCCTTGCTGACCACGCCACACACACCTTTTCGGATGGCAGACACGGCAAAGTGTTACCTAGATTTGTACCGTTCCGAGGTTTGAACTGGGAACTATTCCCCAACCTCCCTGATTTTATCCGGATAATCGGTAATGATTCCATCCACGCCCAGCCGAATGAGTCGGCGCATGGATTTGACGTCGTTCACGGTCCAGGGCACCAGTTTCATGTTGCGTTTGCGGCAGGACTCCACCAGCTTTTTGTTGACCGCTAAGTAATAAGGACTGTAAATCTCGGGCACGTAGTTCAATCGAGCCAGGTTTGATTCAAAACTATTCAGGTTTTCGATCAAAAAGGCGGTTTGCAAATCAGGCGCCTGGCGGTGCAGCGAATTGAGGGCACGCACGTCGAACGACTGCACAGTGGTCATTTTTTCAATGCCCAGCGCGCGGACCTCCTCCACCACCAGCCGCACAAACTCATCCACAGGCGGGTGGCGAAGACCGTCCCACGCGGCTTGACTTTTAATTTCGATGTTCCAGCGGATATTGGGCCGGACTGGGCGAGCGGCTTCCACCACTTCGCGCAGGGTTGGTTTGTACGTTTTTACTTTTTGCTGATCCGGGAAGCGTGGATTGCCGATACTGCCACAGTCGAAGTTGCGTATTTCGACGGCGGTCAGTTGGAAAATCAGGAATTTTTCCGCTTCGTTTCCTGAAATGGCAAGTCCGTTGGGTTGCAGGCAAATAGCAGGATTAAACCAAGGTTCATGGCTGACAATCAATTGTTTATCTACCGAAATAGCCAAGTCTAATTCGAGTGTAGTTAGGGTTGGGAACTCCAGCGCTTTTAGAAAAGCGGGAATGGAATTTTCCGGCAATAGCCCTCGTGATCCTCGATGACCTTGCCAGTCAAAACCACTTGGTACCTTTACGGGCCGGTTCTCAGTGGTTTTACAAGCGAGGAAAGTCAGGGCCGTTAGCATGAGGAAAAAAGAGAGACGATTGGTGCGGCGAATCAGCAATTGGAAGCAGTGGACTTTCATATTTCAGCGGTGGTTTTACCTTTGGGCGAAATTGCCCCGAAATTCCGTCCGCTTGGTGGTTTTTTAGGTTAATTTTACAACAAAAAGTGCCTTCTTATCTGCGAAGACATTCCAGTAATTACACCATACAAACATAACATGGACATCAAACAATTCCTTTTTTCCCTGCCTGAAAAAGTTGCCCCGGAAGTTGTAGAGGGCCTTAGTACACTTTTTCATTTCGATATTACGGATGCTGGCCAATTCACCGTCAAACTAGACGACGGGAAATTTGAGGTTTCCGAAGGCCTTTCGGGCGATCCAAGCTGCAAGGTGAGCACCAGCGCGGAGTCGTTCAGCAAGCTTTTGGCCCGCGACCTTAACCCGATGATGGCCATGATGACCGGCAAGCTAAAAATCAGCAACCCCGGAGAAATGTTGAAATACGCCAAAATTTTCGGGTTGATGTAGCGGGTTATGCTATTCGTCGTCGCCCCAATCAAAAACGTCCTCCACTTTGAGGTCGTCAATTTCGCGGCGTTCTTTTTTGGTGGGCCGGCCTGTACCGCGCTCGCGTTTTTCAGCGGTAGGGGTAGCATTGGCATACCAGGCGGCATACTTGGTTTTTTCGGCTTCCGGGGTCACGTCTTCGTAACAATTAACCGCAATCGCTGCGCCGACCCGTTTTTCGATCAGTGTAACGACCTTAAATTCAAAATTGAAACCATTTTTTTTCACCACCACCACTTCCCCGATGCCAATCTGATAAGAGGGTTTTACGGAGACATTTGCCACCTTCACCTTCCCGCCCTTGCAGGAATCCGTGGCGAGTGTCCGGCTCTTAAAGATGCGGATGCTCCAAAGCCACTTGTCAATACGTATTTTGTTCATAAAGATTCGGTCTTGCCGAAAAGGTAGGACGTTTTTGGGGCAAAAAAAAATGAGGCAGTGCCACCACAGCACTACCTCAGCCCTAACCAAATAAAACCAAATTATTCTTTCACTGAGTTTTTTTGCGTGTGTCAAAGGTAAAACGACTTTGTGTCAATATTACAACAAGCGAGAAAATTTTTTTTAAATTTTTTTAATCCCTTGATTTGCTAACCCTAACAGATAAAGCCTCTTTTTTATCCCGATTTTGGGAAATTAAAGAATGCCAGAACCATATTTCATTTACCCCCTGTTTCAAAATCTCTTTTCAGAACATAATTTTATTTTTTGTCAACATGAAAAATTGTTTATCAAAACAAGCCCGAAGCAGAAATGCGCTTTTGACACTTATTTCCATTTTTACACTAACTACGTTTTCGTTCGCTCAAACGAAGGAACATAAGACCGACGCCGCATTTATTGACCGAATTTACGATCAAAGTCTGACCGATAGCCGTTGCTATCCCTGGCTTGAATACTTGAGTTTGCGCATCGGCCACCGTTTAAGTGGCAGCACCGGGGCTGATAAAGCAGTGCGTTGGACCCAATCCATGCTCGATACCATGGGGTTGGATTCCGTCTGGCTGCAACCCTGCATGGTGCCACACTGGGTGCGCGGCGAAAAAGAACAGGTGCGGGTCGTGAGTTCCCAAAAAAGCGGTTCGTTTCCCATGGCTGCGCTTGCGCTCGGCGGATCTATTCCCGGAAAAGTACAGGCCGAAGTAGTGGAAGTGAAAAGTTGGGAACAACTCGACGAACTTGGTTCCGCCGCAATCAAGGGCAAAATCGTTTTTTACAACCGCCCCATGGATGCCACCTTAATCCGCACCTTTGAAGCCTACGGCGGTTGTGTGGATCAGCGCGTAGGCGGTGCTTCCCGGGCGGCTAAATACGGAGCCGTTGCAGTGCTCGTACGGTCCATGACGCTCCGGCTCGACGATGTGCCACACACCGGAACCATGCATTACGATTCGGCATACACGCTCATCCCGGCCGCAGCCATCAGTACCATCGCCGCCGAAAAACTGAGCAAGGCACTCCGAGAAGATGCCGGCACAAAAGTGTCTATTCAACTGAATTGCAAGACCTTACCCGATGCACCTTCCTATAATGTGATTGGAGAAATTCGCGGTTCCGAACGCCCCAACGACATTATCCTGGTGGGCGGCCACCTCGATAGCTGGGACGTAGGCCACGGTTCGCACGACGATGGCGCGGGGGTGGTCCAGAGCATGGACGTGTTGTTTGTACTCAAAGCACTCGGGTACAAACCCCGTCACACCATCCGTTGTGTGCTGTTTATGAACGAAGAAAATGGCCTGCGCGGTGGAAAAGCTTATGCCGCAGAAACGGAGCGTAAGGGAGAATTCCCCCTCGCTTCCATTGAAAGCGATGCCGGTGGTTTTACACCAAGGGGATTCACGTTTGAAGGAGACGAGGCGGTTTTTGGGAAATTTTTTGATCAATTATTGACGTTTCAGTCGCATTTTGAACCTTATGGATTGCGGTTTACCAAAGGCGGTTCTGGTGCAGACATCAGCCCATTGCGCGGAATGAAAGGCCTGCTCAGCGGATATTCACCTGATTCTCAACGTTATTTCGATTATCACCACGCCGAAACGGACACCTTTGACAAAGTAAATAAACGCGAACTCGAACTTGGCACCGCCAGTATGGCCGCCTTGGTTTACCTCATTGATAAATACGGCTTGTAATGACAAAACCGATGCTCCTTTTACCCGGCGCTTTGGGCAGCGCGTCCCAATTCGATGATTTTCGCGCAAATATGCCGGAAGATCGAAAGGTTTTTGCCCTAAATTTCCCCGGCCACGGCGGCACTGCGGCAGATGAGCCGTTCTCCGTTTCTCTTTTTTCCAATGCCGTTTTACATTTTATGGATCAAAACAACCTCGCCTGTGTGGATATTTTTGGGTACTCCATGGGCGGTTACGTTGCTCTTTGGTTTGCCTGGAAACACCCGGAGCGGGTGCATAGCGTAACCACCTATGGGACCAAACTTGCCTGGGATCCGGAGGTGGCCACTGGAATGAGTCGAATGTTTGATCCCGAAAAAATAGCGGCCAAAGCCCCCCCTTTAGCGGAATCACTCGCCAAAAACCACGGTGCAGCGCACTGGAAAAACCTGTGTCATCGCACTGCAGCGTTTCTTCAAGCGTTGGGAAATGGTGAAGGGCTTCCCTCGCAGGCTTTTGGCGAAATCAAGTGCCCTGTCACCATTGGCTGGGGTGATTTGGACAATGTGGTCTCAGAGTCTGAGAGCCGATTGGTGGCGCAGGCCATTCCTCAGGGGCGATTTGAAAAATTCCTTGGCGGGAAACATCTGTTAGAACAAGTAGATGCAGGGCAATTGGCGCGGTTTGTAAATGCCCGATTATAAAAATGGAAGAAGTGTAACCTGCTTTGTTATTTTTGTGTCTCGCGTTAGAACAACTTCCAAGATCCAGTTCGAGTACCAGGAAGCATTATGAGCGCAGCCATTTCAGACGAAACGTTGATCCAACAAGCACTTGCAGGGCGGCAAGCGGCTTTTGCCACGCTGGTGAACCGCTACGAGCGCTATGCGTTCACCCTTGCGCTTCGGATGGTGAAAAATCGTGAAGATGCCCATGAGGTAGCACAAGATGCTTTTTTGCGGGTGTTCAGATACCTGCCTGATTTTCGGGGAGAAGCGAAATTTTCGACTTGGCTGTATAAAATCGTTTACTCAACGGCACTCAATTTTTTGCGCAAAAAGGTGCCGGATATTCAGTCGCTGGATGATGAAAACCACCCGATTAAACTTGCAGACTCAGGCACACCAGACGCCTCGCATGCGATGGAACAGATGGATCGAAATACGGCACTTCAGCAAGCTATTGCGCGGCTTTCCTCCGATGATGCCGCCATCATCACCTTGTTTTACCTGTATGAACACTCACTCGACGAAATCTGCGAAATCACCAACCTCACCTTGACCAATGCCAAAACCAAACTTTGTCGCGCCCGGCAACGTTTAAAGGGGATTGTGGAAAGTAATTTTGCGTCGGAGTTGACGCTGAGCCGCTGAAACAACAAACGACACCATCGCTAAAAAAAGAGAACATGGAAAATCATTTTATGCTCACCGACGAATTGCTCTGGGACTACGCCGATGGATTCCTCAACGGTGAAGAAAAACTGCGCGTGGAAGCATATTTGCTGCAAAATCCGGCGCAAAATGCCCGTTTAGAAGCGATTTTGAACGATAAAAGAAACTTTCTGTCGCTGGATCTCGAGCGCCCCCAAAACGGTTTTGCGCAACAAGTCATGGCCGCCTGGGCCACGGAACAAGCCGCTGCCAAAATCCCCGCAACGGCCAAAGCAGCAGGTCGCGACTGGATTCTTTGGAGCATCACCGCAGCATTTGGGTTGATGATTTTGGTGCCTTTTTGGCTCAGCCAATCGGCTGCTTCAACGGGTTTGGATCTGGAAATCCCGGCAGAATACGTGCAACAAATTCAAGTTCCAACCGTGGATTGGACTGGAATATTGAGCAGTTCAATGCTTCAAAACGCGCTGTTGCTCAGTCTGGCTTTTATGAGTTTGAAACTTTTGGATAAATATTTGCAGGTGCGGAATCTGCGCCCTGCGGGGCATTGATTACCTTGTCGCGCTTCTACCCCTGGCCAATTCAAGATTTAAATAAAAGACCCACCTTCGCCGAGGCTACGGCAGGTAAAATGGCAAAAGAAAAAAAGACTGTTTTTATTCATCAGCCTCAGTTTAAAGGCGGCCCCAAGGAACTGACTAAGTTCATCTACACGCACCTGCGCTACCCCAAGGAAGCGTTCGACGCAGGGGTAGAAGGCACTGTTTATATTGATTATGACATTGATTATCAAGGAAATGTAATTGCTACCCGCGTTTTGCAAGGACTTGGCCATGGCTGCGACGAAGAGGCCTGTCGCGTCGTAAAATTGATGAAATTTGATGTAGAACGCAACCGGGGCGTACATGTGCTTTTTCACCAAAAGGTAAAAGTGCAGTTCAAAAAGCCCAAACAGGTGCCGGCCTCCCAAACACCAGCCCAGCCACAAATGCAGGTCGCCTACACCGTGACACCCAGCAAGCCATCCAGCCCAAAAGTGGAAAAACCCGCAGAAGTAACCTACAACTACACGATTCAATAGTGGCCCCGCTATCGGCCTTTTCCAACAATTTCAAACGTCTGTTCCAAACGATACCCGTCTCGGTCCACGAGCGCGAGGGTGTGTTTCCCAACGGGTGGCTGAAGGGCCATTTGGTGAAAAACGGTGGTTGTTCCCAGATAATTTCCATCCAAATGCCAAAAAATCTCCGCGCTTCTGGAGCGATGCGCCACCTGAAAAACCGTACTGCCGAGCTTCCCGTCCAAATCCACCGGGACGTAAATCCGGGTGGGGTGTTTAGGATAGATGAGCTGCATTGGGGTATGGGTTTGAGCTGCCTGTGAGCCTTTGCAATCATCTCGAAAGGGGGGTGGAGACTGATATCCCGGATTTTTTCCTTTGAAATAGAATTCCTCTACTGGCGGCAAAATAAACCATGCCCGATGCTGCATCCTGGCAGGCGATTCACAATCGCTGGTAACTTGCCAAAGCCCGGTGGGATCCAGATGAAGCATTTGGTGGAAAGTACAAACGGAGGCTTTTAAACTCGATTTGGGCACCCAAACGGTGTCTGCCTCACAAATTTCACTGGCACGGAAGCCACTTTGTCGGCATACCGGAACCTCCGCCATATCGTCGTACGGCGGGTCAAACCAACTTGCTTCCTGCGGCAACTGTTGGAAAATTTCAAACAACACAGGGGCCGCCATTTCCACCCCCAGCAAACCCGGGCGTCCTTCCCCATCTGCATTTCCGACCCACACCCCAACGGCATAACGCGGGGTAACCCCGGCGGCCCAGGCATCCCGAAACCCAAAACTAGTCCCTGTTTTCCAGGCCACCTGCCTGCTGGCGCGGAATAATTCCCAGTCTCCTGCACTGTTGGGGCGCTCTACTTCGCGCATTGCCTCCAGGGTGTACCAGATGCTTCCGGCACTCAACAATTGCGCACTGCTGGTTTGTATCCTGTCCCTTGTTTCAGGCACCTCCGCAAAACTTGGCGGACGGAAATCATCGTCCACATATCGCCCGTTGCGGTCATAAAAGCTGCCCAAACGTCGGGCCATGCAGGCATAGGTATTCGTAATATCTATCAAATTCGCCTCCGCGCCGCCAAGTATCAGGGATAGCCCATAGTGAGCCGGGGGCTTGTTCAGGGTGCTAAGTCCAAGTCGCTGGAGGCCAAAGTGGAATTTTTCGAGGCCGTATTGTTGCAACAATAGCACGAAGGGTACATTGAGGGAACGAATTAGCGCCCGTCGGGCTGGTACGGCCCCGTCGTAGGTTTCGTAATAGTTTTCGGGGCGGTAATCGCCGAGTTGGGTGGGCACATCATGCAGGAGACTATTGGGCAAAATGTCGCCATTTTCGAGGGCGAGGGCATATAGATAGGGTTTCAGGATACTGCCAGTGCTTCGGGGTGCCGTAATCACGTCCACCGATTCCCCGTGATCCTTGCCTGCACCCACCACATTTCCGACATAGGCTAATACTTCGCCGGTGGGAACATCGATGACCACGGCGGCGAGGTTATGGATGTCGTTGCCGCGGTATAGTTCCTGGCGGCGGCGCAGGATTTCCGTAATTCGTTCCTGAAGCGGTTTGTCGAGCGAACTTTGGTGCCTAAATCTGTTTTTTTGCTTGTTACCGAGGCGCTTTTGTTGCTCCAGAATGAAACGATCGAGTAAGTGTGGGGCGAGTTGCGGGAGGGGAAGCGGCTGTTCAGGCAGGGGTTCCTCTTTTACATAATCGCACTCAGAAGCGGTCAGCAGCCCTTTTTCCCATAGTTTTTGAAGCAATCGGTTTCTTTTTTCGAGTAAAACTGCCCGATTTCGCCCCGGGTGAATCAGCGCCGGGCTATTGGGCAAAACCGATAACGTAGCCGCTTCAGCCCAAGTGAGCAAGCCGGGGCGTTTGCCGTAGTATCGCCAGGACGCCGCTTCAAGTCCCACCACATTTCCGCCAAAAGGCGCGTTGGAAGCATACAGACAGAGAATTTCTTTTTTGGAATAGGTCAATTCTAGCCGGGTGGACAGGAAAGCTTCCACGATTTTTTCCCAAACAGTCCGCGAAGGATTGTCGCGGGCCAGCCGGATCACTTGCATGGTGAGGGTACTGCCTCCGCTGACCACACGTCCACTTTTTAGGTTAAGCCAGAAGGCTCGGGCAAGACTGATTGGGTCCACACCCGGGTGGTACCAAAATCGTTTGTCTTCAAAAGTGACCACGCAGTGCTCGTACTTGGTGGGCAAAGAATCGCTGGGGGGGAATCTCCACTGCCCATCTTCGGCAATGCGCGCACCTAAAAGGTCGCCTTTGCGGTCTTCCAAGACGGTGCTGAGTGGCTTTTGGAACAAGGGACTGGGCAAACAGCAAAGCCAAAGCAGCAGCAGTAAAGCAAGTAACGCAGCCTTTTTAGGGTGCCTTTGCACGCGTTTTTTTGTTCGTGTTGCATAATGGGCAACTGAATTTTTCAGTGAGGTCAGCCTGTTTTTGAGATAAAATTTCAATCGGGTGAATTTTGCCCTAAAAGTAGCGCGTGTTCAGAAAGTGTGGCACACCTTTATTGTGGTCGCAGCGGTGTGCCACATTTTAAAGCCATGGTACGCGGACGGGCCACAAAACAACAAGCCACCCCCAAAGATTAGGGATGGCTCGTTGTTTGCACTTCGACTGTTTTATAAAATCCAGCAACGCATGTAAAATGTTAGTACCTGCGCAATGAAACAGGCATTGCATCATCGTAATTGCCCGTCAAAACGGGGGTTTGTACCCCGGCGGTATAGTCGCGGACTTTTGCGTACACGTAGCTGTGCAGTTCTTTGATGCTGATAATAAAGTCGCCGTTAGAATCAGCTGCACCTTTCATGCCACGCAGCACATAGTAGGTGAACACCCCCTGACGAAGGCCGTGATCCTCGAGCGAGAGTTCTTCGGGTTTAGACGACATCAACAGCGCGATTCCACCATCTGTATCCTCAAAAGCCTGATAATAGCGTTGCAGCGATACAGGAGCAGGGCCTTTGGCGGCCATAGATCCATTGTAATTGAGCGATCCGCTATGGCAAGCATCGGCGATGCATAATTTGTGCTTGGCTTTGCTTTGTTTCAGAATATCCCGGATTTCGTCGTGGCGCAATTTATTGTTGTAGCCATCAAAATCTACCGGGAGAAAACACCCTTCCAAGCCGTGCCCGCTGAAATAGAACAACACTACGTCGTTTTCATCGGCTTTCAGGAACAGACTGCGCATGGTTTTGAGGATTTCGGTACGGGTAGCGCCTTCATCCACCAGAATGGCAATTTGATCGTCGGGTAATGCCCCGCCTTCCGGGCTTTTGAGGTGCGAATAGAATCGGAACGCGTCATCGTCGGTGTATTTAAGCGATGGCATGGCGGTGTATTTGCCTACCCCCACTACGACGGCCCAAATTTTGACGCCACGGTTTTGATCCGAGCGGATGGGGTCGCTGGGCACCATTTCGTAGGAGTCCAATTCCTTGATGGGCGAGCCGTTCACCCAGACGGCACCATAAACCCGCCCGGTAGCAAAATACATAAGTCCTTCACCATAAGGAGCATTGTTGGCCCATTCGCCTTCATAGCGGTCGCCGTTGGCGTAGTAACAAACGCCCCGACCGTTGGGATAACCTTCTTTGAATTCGCCCACCCAGCGTGAGCCATCGGGGTAGTCGTAGTAACCCTGGCCATTTCGGCAGTAAGCGGTGCCGCAGTTGCGGAGGCCCACGACGTCAGGTTTGGCAGGGTTAGGCTTGACCGTATTGCCGGGTCTATTGGCGGACGGTCTGCTACCGGTGTTAGTGGCCACGGAATTCTCCTGCCGAGTAGGCGCACCAGCTGGTTTTTCAACCAACTTACCTTGACTCCAGGAACCACTTTTTTTATCGCCATTGGTGCTAACTAAAGTTCCAGTGCCGTGTTTTTTGCTTTTTTTCCACGAGCCAGTGTAGTAGGCGCCATCGGCGTAGAACATGGTACCTTGACCATCGAATTCGCCGTTTACGAAGTTGCCTTCGAAGCGTTCTCTGGTTTTGAAAAAGTACTTTCCTTTGCCATTGGGGTAATCGCTGGCCCACTGGCCCACATATTTATCCCCGTTGATGTAGGTGATTGTCCCGGCACTGCCGTGTTTTTTGCCATAGTTGAACGGCCCTTCATACACACTCCCGTCGGAATAGGTCATTTTACCTTTCCCGTGACGGAGGCCATTTTGGAACGGGCCGGTGTACTTGGAACTGGCGGAATAGCGAAAAGTGCCGGTACCTGATTTACAATTGCCGCTGATACATTGTGCAGCGGATTGGGTGGTTGTCGCGGCCAGCAAAAATGCCAGCGCAGACAGGCGGATAAAGAGATTAAACCCCTTCATGTTTAACAGATTTTGAATGTTGTGCAAAAGTGCGAGTAAACGAAGGGTGCAAGCAAAGTGTAGTTCAGAATTGATTAAACACGCTCCGAAGAACGGGTTCAAACGTCAGTGAAAAATTTGTGCAACTGAATACCGAGGCGGATTAAATATGACGAAAGAACAATTTTGATAGTCTAATATTGTGCCAGACGTATTGAACTGAATTCAAATTTGTACATTTGCGTACCTGATTTCGGGTTCAATATTCTGATTTTCAATCACTTGTAAAATTTTTAAACTCATGTTAAAAAGTCTATTTTTGGGGCTCTGCGCTTCCATCTGCTTCACGGCCTGCGCTCAAAACACTCCACCAAATGGCGACGGAAAGCACTTCGGTGCCAAAATCACCGCCGATCAAGCCGTCGATTACGACGATGTGATGGCAAAAATGGCTTTTTCCGATTCCGTTGCGATGAAAGTGACTGGAAAGGTAAAGGAAGTTTGCCAGACAAAAGGCTGTTGGATGACACTAGTTTCAGATCAGCCCGGTTATCCAGAAATGCGAGTCACTTTCAAGGATTATGCTTTTTTTATGCCGAAAGATCTTTCCGGAAAGCGGGTAGTGGTGGATGGCTTTGCGCGGGTTGAAACGACTTCGGTGGAAGTTTTGCGTCATTACGCGGAAGATGCCAAAAAATCTCCGGAAGAAATTGCGGCCATTACTCAGCCAAAACGGGAGGTCTCCTTTGAGGCTTCTGGGGTTTTGGTTGTGGAATAAGACCGAAAAGCTTTACAGAAAGATTTAAGAACCAAATCTACCCAACAGGTTCGTCTTTCTTCTTGGTCTTCGGTTTTGCTCTTGGCTTTGTTCTTTCAAAGCCGAAGAGCGAGTAATCGTATCGGATATTGCCGGAAAGATCCAGATTGTCGTCGCGTTTGCGTTCGCCGTGTGGGTAATGTTCCGGGCGGTTCCAGCTTTGGTACACGAGGCCGAGTTGGTCGTCGTCCTGTTCGGCGGCCACCCGGAGAATGTATTTTGTAAGGAATTTGCCAATTTCTGCGCCGCATGCCACCACTGGATTGGCTGCGATGCCCGCAATTTGAGCAGCAGATTTCAAAAAGCCAGGAAATTCTGCATCTTTTTCCACTTCCTGGAGCAGTTTGGCAGTATTGCGCTGTTTGTTACGGCTCCCAATGAGCACCAGTTGAAAGTGAAAATCGTCGGGAATTTTATCGTCTTCGTAAATGACAAAGCCTGTATCGCCGAAGGTGAGCACGTGATTGTCTTTCACATTTTCAACCGGTGTAAAAATCCGGGAGGCGACGGCTTGTTGCACTGCTTTTTTAAGCATGGCAATCTTTTTGTTTTCATCGGACTCGGCAGATAACCCTTTGAGTGCAGGCAATGGGCGGGTGCCGGTGGTGACAAAGCAATAAATCTCCACATCGGTCTTGTCGCGCCGATTAAAGAGCGTTTTGCGCCGATTGGAATGAATTAGTATCCGATTAAGGCGAAAGTAAAACATAGGCAAAGGCGGGTAGGTGTTAAAAGGAGCGCCAAAGATAAAATACCTATGCGAAGAAGTTTATACCTGACGGATAAATTTGATTCGTACGCCCTCCAGCAGATTTGTTTCATCGGTACTTAGTAGCAAAAAACTAAAAAAGCCGGGCGAATTTGATTCGCTCGGCTTCACCAAACCTGCTAAACTTGTGCGTATGAAGTCAAAAAAAAGAAAGCCGGGACGCAATATGTTCTAAAACCTGTCCTTCCCGGCCCCTAGCTATGTTACTAAAAAAGTTTATACCAGTTCAAATGCCGCTACCCCTTGCGAATTTCCCATCACTTCTTCACGGAGCATTTGTAGGCCATGACCTTCCCGTTCGGGTACCTGAAGGCGCGGGTTTGGGGTAGCAAAATCGGCTTTATGATATTCGTAGAGCTCCCAGTTGCCGTTTTTGCATTCGAGCGCGGTGAGATGTTCTACCCAATCGCCGCTGTTCATATAACGAACCGTTTTGCCGTTTTTAGCCAACACTTCCCGAATCTGAGGCTGATGAATATGCCCGCAAATAACGCTGTCGTAGCCATTTTCTGCGGCCATTTGGATCGCGATATCCTCAAAATCTCCGATAAAACGGACGGCTCCTTTCACGCCTTTTTTCACCCGTGCAGAAAAAGAGGCCGGTTTTAATCCCGCCAGGTGTCGGGCGCGATTGATCATTCGGTTGATACGGATGAGTAAATCGTAGCCTTGGCCGCCCAGTTTGGCCAACCATTTGGCTCGTTGTACGGAAGGATCGAACACATCACCGTGGAAAACCCAGTGCGTTTTGCCGTCCACTTGAAAAACGAGTTTGTTGCGCAAGTGAATAAGCCCCAATGAAATTTCTCCAAATTTCCGAAGCACATCATCGTGGTTGCCCGTCAGGTAATAAACTTTAGTGCCATTCACGGCCATTTTGAGCAATCTGCGCACCACTTCCATGTGTTCTTTCGGAAAAAAACTTTTTTTGAAGTTCCACATGTCGAAAATATCACCGTTAAGCACCAGCGTACGCGGCTCGATACTTTTCAGGTAATTGTACAATTCGTGGGCATGGCAGCCGTAAGTGCCCAGATGCACATCAGAAATTACAACTATGTCAAGTTCTCTTTTCATGTTCAATTAATTACCGATGGCGAAGGCCGTATAAAAAAGCGAATGTTGTGTTTCAAAAAACCCGCGCCGGGAAAGATTTTGCCTGTAACGGGTGAAACGGGCGACTGAACGACAAGCAAAAAAAGAGGAGAGCAGTACACGGGCGCGGGCAAAATCATGTTGCTGTTAACCGGCACAAATTTGGTACTTGTCTCTCCATATACTGGTTAAGGGAATATGAAGTTTGGTTTAATAAAAACCCGGAGAACTTGCGTCGTCCGGGCATTTGTAGTAAAGTTCCTAACCTTTAAACTACTAAAATCTGTATCCAAAATTCTTATTCGGCGCACTGATGTGCTTAAAATGTGCATAAAGGAAAAATCGAAAGGCAAAATTCCAATGTGTAGTTAATTCCAATTTTAAAACAATGTAAAGTTTGAGTTAAATCGCGCAGTATGCAGCTCTCCCGAGCTTTTTTACCTTTGCCCAAAATTCTGCGGTCCCTAAACTCTCAACAATCTCAACCCTCTCCCCGTGTTTATCTCAGGAATTCAACAAATCGGTATCGGCGTCAGCAACGTCCACGAAGCGTTCAAATGGTATCGCCAACATTTCGGCATGGATGTGCCCATCTTTGAGGAAGCCGCCGAAGCGGGCCTCATGCTGCCTTACACAGGTGGAAAACCTCAATCCCGTCACGCCATTCTCGCCCTCAATATGCGGGGCGGCGGCGGCATGGAAATTTGGCAATACACGGGAAGAACCCCGGTGCCGCCCCCTTTCCAGCCGCAGCTCGGCGACCTGGGCATTGGTATTTGTAAAATCAAAACGGCAGATGTGCACGCGACCTTCGACTTTCTTCGCAGTCGCGGCGTAAACATTCAGACCAACCCGGTGCCGCGCCCGGATAATGTGGAGCATTTTTTTGTCAAAGATCCCTGGGGAAACACCTTTGAAATTGTGGGGGCAGACAATTGGTTTTCAACGTCCTCCAAACTACACACAGGTGGTGTGTATGGTGCTTTTGTGGGCGTATCTGACATGGATCGCGCAGTCAAATTTTACGCTGAAATCCTGGGTTATCAGACGGTAGTGTACGACCAGACGGACAATTTCAACGATTGGACCGGTGTGGATGGTGGTTTTGGTTGCTATCGCCGGGTGCTGCTGCGCCACCCGGACAAGCGCAAGGGACCTTTCAGCCCGCTGCTCGGCGACACAGAGATTGAATTGGTGCAAAGTCTGGATCGTACCCCTCGTAAAATTTTTGAAAACCGCTTATGGGGTGACCTGGGCTATATCCACCTGTGTTTTGACATCACCGGAATGGCCGAGATGAAAAAGGCCTGCGAAGCGAAGGGGCATGCTTTCACCGTTGACAGCAGCGGTTCCTTCGATATGGGCGAGGCGGCAGGTTATTTCTCTTATATCGAAGACCCGGATGGGACCCTCATTGAATTTGTGGAAACCCATAAAGTGCCCATTCTCAAAAAAATCGGCTGGTTCCTGGATTTGCGCAAACGGAAAAATCCGGAGAAGCCATTGCCGAGGTGGATGTTAAAAATGATGGGGATGGGGCGGGTGAAGGATTGAGGGGTTTAACCTCGCTCAAACATACCCTCAATCTCTCCCGAAAATTTTTGCGACAACACTTCTCTGCGCACCTTCAACGTCGGGGTTAGCAAGCCGTTTTCGGCGGTCCAAGGCTCAAAAAGCAGTCGAAAAACCTTGATTTTTTCAATGGTGCCCAGGCGCGCATCGTTGATTTTATCAATTTCCTGCTGGAAAAACTTTTCCACCTTGGGATTCAAAACCATGTACTGCGGCGCCGTCCAGTGCACTTTATTGTCGGCACACCAGGCTTCTAACTGTTGGAAGTCGGGTACAAGAAGCGCGCCCACAAAAGCCCGATTGAGGCCCACCACAAGCGCCTGACTGATGTACGGGGAAGTGGCCAGTTGTTGTTCCACATAGCCTGGAG
>CAZKBH010000005.1:60082-106071 GCA_964550795.1 uncultured Saprospiraceae bacterium | reverse complement strand
AAAAATTTCACTGATTCGGCCCGTTATTCTCAAAAAACGTTTGTGCTCAAAACGGCCCAAATCGCCTGTACGAAACCAGCCATCGGGACTGAAACGCTCGGCAGTTTCTTCGGGCAGATGCAGGTAGCCGCTCGTTACGTTCGGGCCGCGCACTTCCACCTCACCGTTGCCGGATTCATCGCGCAGCGCGGCAATGCGCACTTCCACGCCCGGAGCCGGAATGCCCACAGTTCCAAAATGCACTCCGCCAGGCTCAAAGCGGTTGAATGCAATCACTGGGCTGGTTTCCGTTAGTCCATAACCCTCCCGCACCTCGATCCGTGCAGCTGAAAACAGGCGACCCAACCTCGGTTGCAAGGCTGCCGCGCCTACCGCAATGTAGCGAATTCGACCGCCCATTCGCCGTCTCCAATGCCTAAAAACGAGCAAATCGGCAATCCAGCGTTTCAATCGGTAATCAAAGGGCATGGCTTGTCCCCCAGCGTAGGGGAAACGTTCCCCGAGCGCAATGGCCCAATCGAGTATTTTCTTTTTCAAACGTCCGCCCCGGTTTCGTTCCTCCAAAAGTCGTTCGTACATCCGTTCGAGGACCCTCGGCACCGCCGTCAAAAAATGCGGTCTGACCTCTAAAAGCGTCTTGGGCAAACGTTCCATACTATCGGCAAACCAGATGGGCGTGCCGGCGGCCTGGTAGGTAAAACACACCATTCGTTCCAAAATATGGCTCATGGGCAGGAAACTCACGGCTACGGTATCTGGTCCGACGGGCACGATGGCCAACACGGATTTGACATTGCTGACGATATTTTGATGGCTCAACATCACGCCTTTGGGCAATCCGGTGGTGCCGGAGGTGTAGAGCAGCGTGGCCAGATCTTCGGGGTGAATGCCGTCGCGGTAATATTGGATTTTGCCTGCGAGGTGTTCGTCGGGTTCGCAGGCGAGTTCGTTCCAGTAGATTAGGTTTGGATGTGCGCTGGTTTCCGCATTCGTTGAACTCGCGGCTTCGTTTTTTGAAGCAAAAGAAAATACGAACTTCAAACGCAGGCCAGCCGCTTCGAATTTATCCAACATGTCTTCGTTGCTGATAAAACAAGCACACAGGTCTGCATCCGCTGCGATGTGCGCAATTTCATCCAATCGAGCGGTTGCATGAATCGGTACAGGAATGATGCCCAGCTGCATCATGGCGGCATCGGCGATGATCCATTCGGGACTGCCGCAGTGTGCGAGGATGCCCACCCGATCGCCTGGGAGCAAGCCCTGATGCAGGAGTCCGGCACTGACATGGTCGCGTTCGGAGAGGAGTTGCTCGGTGGTCCAGGTACGCCAGGCTCCAGCTATTCGACCGGCTGCAGCGAACTTCTGCGGGTAGCGAAGTTGCTGATATTCAAGGATGTCGAAAAGTCTGGTGAAGTTCATGCTAAACCTCCATTCGTTTGATTTTAACGGATGCGATGACGTACAAGCTAAGTATAAAAAACACCGCCAAAGCCATTACGCTGTTGCGCATACCGCCGGTGATTTGTTCTACAAAACCAAAAGTGAAGGTACCCACGACGGTCGAAACCTTATCCATTACATCGTAAAAGCTAAAATAGGAGGCTGTATCGGGGGTGTTTTCGGGCAATAACTTGGCATAAGTGCTGCGCGAAAGAGATTGAGTCCCGCCCATCACTACGCCTACCGCAGAAGCTAAGAGGTAGAAATCCAGTCCGGTTTGTACAAAATAACCCACGACGCAGATGATTGCCCAGATGATGAGCATGCTTACAATCGTAAACTTGTTCCCTTTTTTACCCGAGAGTTTGGCCGAACCCCAGGCGCCGCCAATGGCTACAATCTGGAGGATCAAGACCAGAAAAATAAGCCCTGTGGAGGAGAAATGCAATTCCTTTTCTGCAAAAGTGGCCGCCAAAAACAGCACCGCTTGAACCCCTGCATTATAGCAGAAAAACGAGATGAGAAAGCGCATGGCATTGGGATTGGAGCGGAGGTTGCGCCAGGCTTTTCGGATTTCCTGATATCCTTTACCAAGCAGGTTTTCAACCGGGGCACTGGGTCGGTCTTCCGGCAGCCGACGCAGCGGGATTTGGGCAAACCCAATCCACCACAAACCAACCATCACAAAGGCCGTTGGAACCGCCCGAAGTCCATCGGAAAACCCAAACCACTCGTAGTTCATGATGACTATCAGATTGATAACCAGCAAGATAACGCTTCCAATAAACCCGTAACTGAATCCTTTTGCACTCACATCATCATACCGGTCTTCGGTGGCGATGATGGGTAAAAACGAGTTGTAAAACACAATGCCGCCCGCAAAACCAATGGTTGCCAGAATAAAACCCACTACCCCTACCCAGAGCGTCGGCATCCCGGTAAAAAAGAGCAACGAAAAACAAGCCAAGGCACCTAATGTGGTAAAAAATCGCAAAAAAACCTTCTTCCTGCCCCCATAATCCGCAATGCCCGAAAGTATGGGCGAAACGGCGGCAATAATCAAATAAGCCAAGGCAATACTCCAGGCGTACAAGGTGCTGTCAGACATGCGTAATCCCAACACATTGACCGTATCGTCCGTCAACTGAAGGAAATAACCGGGGAAAATTGCGACCGTAATGACCAGCGCGTAGGCGGAGTTGGCCCAATCAAAAATCGCCCAGGCCTTGAGGGTGCGCGGGTTGTTTTTGTCTGATTTTCGGCTACTCGGTTGCGGGTTGGTTGTTTCCACAATATTTAAGATTTGGATGTTGAATTTCTTGTTCAGTCCACCACTACCTCATCCACAAAAAGCCAGGCACCGTTGGTTTCGCCGGGTTCTCCTTTGGGGATTACCCCGTATTTTTTTACCACCAATTTTAAATAGCGGCCTTTGGCACCCGGGGTGTCCAGAACTACATTTTCAACCGTGGCGCCATCCATGGCATCTGCATCTATGGTTTTGGTTGTCAATAATTTAAAATTGGTTCCGTCTTCTGAAACGTATAGTTCTGCCGCTTTTGGAGGCCAAATCCAGGAGTCTTTGGCGTTCACAAAATTGAAAGAGACTTTGCCAAAAGAGACGGCTTCGCCAAAATCAATCACGGGGTCAATGTCATGATTCACCAATCCCACCCAGTTGTTCCAGGTTTTAATGCCGCCTGAAATGCCGTTGGTCAGGGCGTGTTCGTCGCCGCCGGTGTATTGGTCTGGTTTGCGGGGCATGTTGTAGGGTTTTCCAATGGCTTTGTGGATGGTATATTTGACTTCCAGCGCCTTTCCAAGGGGTTTTACCCGCCCAAAAGTTGCAGCCTTGAGGGTGGTTGTTTTGGTAATTGGAATGGGCGAAACGTATTTGGGGGAATTCACCGAGGGCGGTTTGCCATCCGAGGTATATCGGATTTCAAGCGCGGGGTCGTTGGCTTTAAGCGTCACTTTATTATTTGAAAATGAAGCAGTTACGTCGTAAAAGTTTCTCGAAAATTTTAGCCCGGCTTTTTCAAGTCGGGTCATGTGTGGTTGGATCCGTTTCACAAAATCGGTCCAGCTCCGCTTCTCCTTGGGCGACCAAACCACCTCCGCCATCGCACTGGCCCTTGGGAACGCCATGTATTCCACCTGCTCGGCTTTGGGCATGTATTCGGTCCAAACATTGGCCTGAGCACCCAGAATATGTTTGGCCTGTTCGGGCGTAAGTCCTTCGGGAATTGGTTCGTAACTGTACGCTTTTTCCAGTGTGGTAAGACCGCCAATGGCCACTGGTTCCGTGCTGGGGTCGCTCTGGTAGTGATCGAAGTAACAGTGTGAACCAGGCGTCATGATGGCATCGTGGCCAGACTTTGCGGCTGCAATGCCTCCCTCGGTGCCGCGCCAGCTCATCACGGTTGCGGTGGGGGCCAGTCCACCTTCCAGAATTTCGTCCCAGCCGATAATTTTCCGATTGTGCAGGGCGAGCGTTTTTTCCATGCGGCGAATGAAATAACTCTGCAGCTCGTGGGCATCCTTGAGGCCCTCGTTTTGCATGCGTTTTTTACATTTTTCGCAGGCTTCCCAGCGTGTTTTGGGGCACTCATCGCCGCCAATATGGATGTAGGTGCTTGGGAACAATTCCACAATTTCGGCCATTACATCATCGAGGAAGGCAAAGGTTTTGTCATTGCCAGCGCAAAAAACATCCTCAAAAATGCCCCATTTAGTGGCCGTTTGGTAGGGTCCGCCCGTGCAGCCGAGTTCGGGATACGCCGAGAGCGCCGCCATTGCGTGGCCCGGCATTTCAATTTCCGGAATGATGGTCACGAAACGTTTTTGGGCGTATTCTACGATGTCCTTGATTTCCCTTTGGGTGTAAACGCCGCAGTATTTTTTACCGTCAAATTGGTGTGGCTGGTCGTTGTAATGCCCAATCAGCGTCTCGTTTCTGCAAGCGGCTGTGCGTTGAAGTTCCGGGTATTTTTTAATCTCAACCCGCCAGCCTTGATCGTCGGTGAGGTGCCAATGGAACTTGTTGAATTTGTGCATGGCCAGCATGTCAATGTATTTTTTGATAAAGACAGGCTGGAAAAAATGCCGCCCCACGTCCAAATGCATACCACGGTAGGCAAACCGGGGGGCATCCTGAATCAGACAGGCCGGGGCGACCCATTTCACGCTCCCGTAGCTGTGCGTGCCACCGAATTCGACCGGGAACAGTTGGCGGAGGGTTTGAACTGCGTAGAAAGCCCCGGCAGCCGTTTTGGCGCGGATGAGCACGGCATTGGTTTTTACTTCCAGGAGGTAACCTTCCTCGGAAGTAATGGTGGGGTCAGGTAAGAAATAGATGGAGTTGCCTTTGGGCGCTTTGAATTTTTGAAACGGCTGACTTTGCAGGCGATAACCCGTGCTGGTAGCGGTCATAGCCATGAAATACTGGGCGGGAAGCTCCCAGTCGGCCTGGCCTTCCGGGACATAAATACGGGTATCTTTTTTCAGCATGAACTCCCCCTTGCGTGTTTCAATACTTTGAGGCAGGGGGATGATGTTGATGGAATTTGGCGGGGTCTGGCAGTTTGCGAAGAGCGGGGCGAAGATTAAGAGTGCCCAAAATCGTGACATCATAAAGTGTTTTTCTTCTATTTGCCCGCAAGATAAAACCCCTAAACCATACAACTGGACATTTTGCCTAAACGTGGTTCCATAAAAATGTTTACTAGACTTTTGCCACTTCCGCCGTGATTTTCGCAGCCAGATCGCGGAACTCGTCCTGGCTAAGATCCACTTTCGCTTTTGGGCTAAATTTCACATCTTCCATGCTATTAAAAGGCAGCAGATGCACGTGCGTGTGCCGCACTTCATCGCCGATGACCACGATGCAGACCCGTTTGCAGGGGACGGCTTCTTTCAGACCTTTAGCCACCAGTTTGGCAAAAAGCCACAGCCCGGCGTACAGTTCGTCGTCCACATCAAAAATATAGTCAATTTCCTGTTTTGTGATGCACAGGGTGTGCCCATACGTTTGGGGGCGGACATCCAGAAAGGCCAGATAATCAGCCGTTTCTGCGATTTTGTGGCAAGGGATTTCGCCGTTTACAATTTTGGTGAATATAGAAGCCATAAGGTGCGTTTGCTTAAATTAGTGAGGAAATAGTAGGTTTTAGTTAAAAAAACGTCTCCCTTCCCGGCTCATTTTTCGGAGCAGCGGGCTGCAACGGTAGCGGTCTTCGAGGTATTCGACGTAGAGTGAATCAAGTTTTCCTACAATGTTTTCAATGCCAATTTCGTCGGCCCAGGAAAGCAGTCCTTTGGGATAGTTGACCCCCTGCGTCATGGCCAATTCAATGTCGTCGCGGCTGGCCACGCGGAGATAGAGCGCGTCGGCGGCTTCATTGATGAGCATGGCAAGGATTCGGGTGGCGATTTCGTGGCCAACGGCTTCGTTTTTAGTAGGTTCGGGCAGGCTGGCGCCATTTCGGTAATCGTAGAAACCACGTCCGCTTTTTCTGCCAAAATAGTGCGCTTCCACGAGTCGTTTTTGGGTAAAAGAGGGTTTGTAACGAGGGTCAAAAAAGAAATTGGAGAACACCACTTCAGTTACCGCGTAGTTGATGTCGTTTCCGATAAAATCCATCAGTTCAAATGGCCCCATTCGGAATCCACAGAGTTCGCGCATGGCCCAGTCAATCGTTGGTTCATCGGCAATTCCCTCGTCGAAAATACGCAGGGCTTCCCCATAATAAGGTCTGGCCACCCGGTTGACGATAAAGCCAGGGGTGTCTTTAGCGACTACCGTGGTTTTGCCCCAACCGTCAATCAGCTGTTTGCCCCGTTCCACCACCGCAGGGTCTGTTTGCAAGCCGGGAATGATTTCCACCAATCGCATGAGCGGGGCGGGATTGAAAAAATGAACTCCGAGGATACGTTCCGGGTGTTTCAACGGTGCGCCCATGGCCGAAATGGACAGCGAGGAGGTATTGCTGGCCAAAATGGTGCCTTTGTCCACAATGGCCTCCATGCTTCGGAACGCGATCTGTTTTTGCTCAATATCTTCCACAATCGCTTCAATCACGATGGAACAGTCGCGGAATTCGCTCATGTGATCGGTGAATTTCAGGCGACTGAACAATGCGTAGGAATCTGCATCGGTCATTTTTCCTTTTTCCACCAGATTTTTAAGCGTGGCCTGCACATTGCGGCTGGCCTTGGTGAGTGCGATGATCAAATTATCGCAAATTACCACATTGTGGCCCGCTGCTGCGGCTACCTGCGCGATTCCACTGCCCATTGCACCTGCCCCTAGAATTCCAATTGTGTCCATGCGTTTGATTATGTTACGTTCAAGTTTGGGCCGCAAACTTACAAACCCCTGTTAGCTAAGCCTTCATTTTTTTGCCCAAAGACATATTGCATCGCCTGAAAAGCGGATCGGACGGCCATACTACTGGACATTTTCTGAAATCGAGACCTATAAGGTTTTAAAAACCTTATAGGTCTGGTAGCAAGACAAAAATGTCCAGTAGTATGTCAGACGGCGCCTCTTTTCTTTAAATGTATTTCTGTTGTAAATAAATGGCAAATTCAAACTTACTATTGCAGTGCCGCCTATTTGCCCGTACATTTGCAGTGCTTTTTAAAAATATGGTTTCCCACATCAATAAATCGTTCGTTTGGCTCTGGATGGCGGTACTGCTAAGTGCCTCCGTTGGCGTGAGCATCCAGCAGGTTTATTGTTATTGCATTGGTGAAACGACGGTTTCGCTTTTCACAGCGGATGATGCCTGTCAGGCGGAAATCAATGATCCGATGGCTCCATGCCACCCGGATGAGCTCCCTAATTGTTGCAAAAAAACGGCTCCCACAAAAAAATCCTGCTGCGAAAAACCAGATTCCGAAAAGCAAGGTTGCACCAAAAAGACCACTAAAGTTTTTCAACTCAAAACCGAATTTGAAGTTGAAAACATTGGGTTTAAAAAATTGGACGCCCCCAAATCCTGGGGCTTCGTTCCAGCGTTCGCTTCCATTGTAGAAGTTACGCCGCCTGTTCAAAACGTTGGTTTTCAAGGTTTTGGACGACCGCCCCCGCCCTTGTCAGGACGTATGATTTGTATCCGCCAGGGCGTATTTCGTTGTTAGAAATTTGTTGCACGGCATTTGTGCCGAGTTGGGTTTAGGCCATGGCCTTTACCGACTGAATTGTCTCTGAACTCCTCGTTTTTGAGACTAATCATCATCCCGACGGGCAGATTCCCGTCGTACAAGCAACATGTAGCAATGAAAAATATCCTCGTAATCCTAGGTTTTTTGGCAGCATACACGCCTGTATTTGCCCAGGAGGAACGCCCGAGTACCCCTCCAACCACGATTAACGGCATTATTACGGATGAAAACGAAGAGCTCCTGATTGGTGCCAGCATCTTTTGGCAAGATACCAAACAAGGCACGGTGAGCGATGCAGCAGGCCGATTCATACTTCCCGCCCGAACGGAGGCCGCCACCCTGGAGGTCAATTATGTAGGCTATAACACGGCGGAAGTGCAGGTTTTGCCTGGAGAAACCAACCTTTGGATTGAAGTAAAAGGCATCACCCAATTGCAAACCGTCACGGTCGAAGCCAAAGGTTTTGACACCCGAATTTCAACCATCGGTGTTCGGAATCTGGAGCAGGTGACCAGCAAAGAACTCCGTAAGGCACCCTGCTGTAATTTATCCGAGAGTTTCCAGACCAACGGCGTGATTGACGTGGCCTATCCCAATGCCCTGACCGGCGTGAAGGAAATCCAGATGCTCGGCCTGCGGGGCATTTACAGCCAATTTTTGGTGGAAAACCGCCCTTCCATGACGGGAATTGCCATTCCATTTGCCTTTGAATACATTCCCGGAACCTGGTTGAGCGGCATTGATTTGGCCAAAGGAGCCAGCACCGTAAAAAACGGCAACGGAGGCATCTCCGGGCAGGTGAATGCCGAAATTGTGAAACCAGATGTGGATAAACCCTTGTTTGTCAACCTTTTCAGTAGTACGGAAGGGCGCGGCGAAGTAAACGTCCATTTAAATAATAAAGGCAAAAAGTCTGCAAATGGACTCCTGCTCCATGGCTCTTTTGTGGACAACAACTGGGACATGAATGACGATAATTTTAAGGATTCTCCCAATCGTCAGCAACTGAACGGGATGTACCGCTGGAAATACGATGGTCCTGAAGGTTGCGCTCAATTCAATGTGCAGGCGCTTACGGATCGTCGGCAGAGCGGGCAATTCCGGGATATTGAGGGGTATGCAGGCCCACGTTTTGAAATTGATCAGCAAAATGACCGCGTAGAAGCCTGGGGAAAATTCGGGAAGGAGCAGTTTTTAGGCAAACAATTCCTCGAGCTTGGCAATATTCTGGGTGTTTCCTGGCACAATACGCGTTCACAATTTGGCCAAAACGACTACGCCGCGACCCAAAAATCGCTGTATTGGCAAACTTTGTTCAAAACGATTATCCAAAATACCAATCACCACATTGAAGTAGCGCCTTCGATTCAATACGATGACATTCAGGAAAGTGTGAACGAAGGCAATCTCGATCGCCGGGAATTTGTGCCCGGGGTGATGGCAGAATACACCTTCAGCCGACCCAATGCGCGTTTTGAATTCCCGGATCTGGTGGTCGTGCTGGGCGGACGAATTGACTGGAACAGCCGTTTCGGTTGGCAGGCTACGCCTCGTTTGAGTGCCAAGTATAATTTCACGGAAAAAAGCATTGTCCGCTTGTCCGCCGGGCGCGGATACCGTTCCCCGAATGTCATGGCGGAAAATATCAGCCTGCTCGCCAGCAATCGCAACTTTGTATTTGCTTCGCCCAACGGCGGGAACGCGGAGCTGCTTGGTCCTGAGGAAGCCTGGAATTACGGGGTGAATTTTACCCAAAATTTCAAGATCGCGGCGCGGGATGCAAGCTTCAGTGTGGATGTGTACCGGACCGATTTTGTGCGCCAGGTTTTGGTAGATGTGGAGCAGCCCCCCATCAACTCAAATCTTTCGGTTTATTTTTACAACTCTACTGGTAAATCGTTCAGTAACAGCGTAATGATGAACCTTCAATACAATCCGCTACCTGGACTTGACGTGAAATTTGTGTTCAAATGGAACGATGTGCGGGCCGAATTTGCCGACGGCATACTAAAAACCCTGCCCCTCGTGGCGCAGCAGCGCGGGCTGGTTTCAGTGGATTACACCACGCCGAACAAACTTTGGACCTTCAATACCTACGTGCAAATCATCGGCCCGCAGCGGCTGCCCGATAACTCGTTTTTGCCCCACGAATTGACCCATGATTTCCCCCCCACAACACCCACCTTCGCGCTGTTGAATGCGCAGGTGACCCGCAAGATTGGCCAAAATTTCGAACTCTACGCGGGCTGCGAAAACATCACAGGCTATCAACAGCACCACGCCATTATCAATGCCGACAACCCGGCTTCAACCTTTTTCAACGGTTCTCAGGTATGGGCGCCGATGATGCGGCAGGTTGGGTATTTGGGCGTGCGTTGGTCGCCGAGTGGTTTGTAAAAACTTAATTTTTCACTTTCAAATTAAAAAAACATGAAATCCAATTTCTTTTTCAGCATCATATTCTTCTTCAGCTTCGCCCTTGCTACCAGTGCGCAAACAGCCCCGGCAGCAACAACAGGCATGACCACCAAATTCAAAGTGTACGGCAACTGCGGTATGTGTGAAAAACGCATCGAAAAGGCCGCCTCCATTGAAGGCGTTACGTCGGCGGAATGGGATGTGGAAACCTTGTTTCTGACCGTCCAATTTGACCCAACCAAGGTAAAACCCGGCAAAATTCACAAAGCCGTAGCCGCAGTGGGCCACGATACCGACAAGGTGCGCGCCGAGGACGCCGTGTACGAAGACCTGCATGGCTGCTGCAAGTACGAGCGTCCAGTAAAGGAGTAATCGTTCTTACTTGGATATTTTGATTTGGTTTCAGAGGGTGCCTCATAGTGGTGGTATGGCCTTCAGGCCGTCGGGAAGTGCGCCATTTATGGCGCAGCAATAATGGGCGTAAACGCCCCTTCTCCCGACGGCCTGAAGGCCATACCACCACTTATGAGGCACCTCAATTTCAGAAATTCTTACGCTACTCCTTCACCAATTTCCCATTCCCCAGCAAGCTCCCCTGCGCATCCCGGACTTCCGCCCAATACAACCCAGCTGGGAGTTGTCGGGCATTCAATTCGATTTCCGGACCGTTGGTGGCCTTTTGCGCGACCAAAGTTCCGCGGCTGTCATAAATTTTGAGCAGCAGGGAGCCGCTTGTTTTTTGATTTAGTCGGACACTGATACGCTCGTTGAATGGATTGGGCCAGACGAGCAAACTGGGGGCGGTTTTTTGGGGTTCAGACCAAAGGGCGCTGGTCAGCGGGCTTTTTTGAATGGTATGCCAGGTCGTGTTGGTGATGATGGGCTCGTTGAAATCGAAATAAATCGCCGCATCATTTTCGATGACGCTGCCCAGCGGAACATCCAGGTACGGGGTAATGCTGAATTGTACAAAGCCATTTGAAGCGGGTTCATTTACGTTGGAATCGGGCAACATGATGTTATTGAACGTGAAGTTGATGACGCCCTGTCCGCTGAGACTCCAGGTGTAAGCGTGGCTGCTGGCTCCCGGGCGGATACTGAGCGGGTCCAGGAATGCTGAAAGGGTATCGCGGATAACCACCGTAAATGCCGTGTCGGTACCTGTGTTTTGGAAACGGACTAAGTAGTCAATGGTTTGGCCGGGGCGGATATTGTGTTCTGAACCTGTTCCAAGGGGGAAGCCTTGTTTGTCGTTGGGGTCGTACGCGCCGATGTTTTCTACACACATTCGATGCCAGGAGGGCGACGAGCCGTTCACAGGGAATTGGTTGATGAAACCCAAACTTCCAAAGCCTCCGCAACCTTCCGCGAAAGCCAGTGCCAGGAAGGAGAATGGGTGGCCGGGTTCCTGAGCCGATTCGATGCGCCAGGTGCTGCCATTGGCCGGATATTCCATGGTAATGGACTCTCCTGTGGTGTAGTTTTTTTGTCCTGAAAAAAGCACCACATCGTCTTCGATGATGATGTATTCCAGGGTTTGGGAGGGCGCAGTGCCGTCGTTTTCGAGTTTAAATTGTAGGATAGAATCCTGGCAGGTCGCACTGGCCCGGATGTTTGCGCCCGACCAGGCGGGTAAAACGGTGCAAAGTGTGTCAGGGAATCCACGTGCGGTGATGCAGTGGGTTTGTCCGAGGACGGTGGAATCGCAGTTTACATAAACGGTGAGTTGAAATTGGCCACAATCGCCGCTGGGCACATCGCCAATGAAGAAACGAATGGCTCCGTTGGCCTGCACTTCATGCGGCTGGGCGGTGCTGACCAAGGTCAGGAAGGGATCGAGTGTAACATCCACCCAGGCGGAATCGGCAGTTTCGGTGCCTTGGTTACAAAATTCCACATAGACTGAATTGTCAAAGCAACGACGGAGTTGGGGAGTGGCGACGTTGACGGAGATGAGCGGGCAATTGGCGAGGGGTAGGGCGGAGAAATTGAGGGTGTCACTTTCGCCGATTTGCTCAAGGGCAACAGTTTTGAGGCTATCACACACATCCCACCAGATGCCATTTATCGGGGCAACGGAGACATTGTATATGCCCGTATCCAGGAGCATTACGTATTCGCCATGTTGATTGGTGGTGGTATAGGTATCCGCTTCGTTTGTTGCCTTGACGCCCCAGTTTTTGAGGGGAGAGTTTGTTTCGTAGGTTAGACAGTCATCATCTTCGTCTCGGTGAATTTGTCCTCGAAGAAAAGCACCTTCGAGGGTGGATTTGGAGGATCGGAACATACCGGCAGATGTAACTAAGTAAAGGTGTTCGTCAGGTCCGATTTCCCAAACTGCGGAAAATGGGATCGGGAATTGTTCTAAGTTGAAAGCACTACTTAAAGGAGTTTGCGATTGCCATGTATCACCCTCATTTACACTCATCAAAATACGGTCGTTTGACGCATCATACACAAATAAGAAGCCTTGACTATTGGATAATATATACGATGATACGTTTGGCCAAAAGGCCATATGTGTATTTTTTTCGAGCCACGTTGAGGAAATCTCATCCCATTTAAAAAGCCTCCTTTGTTTGAAGGCAAATACGCTTCCTGACTTAGAAATACACATATTTGTTACGGAATCTAGCACTATTTCCCAAGAGGAGCCATCATCAGTGGATTTATACAGGTTTGCACCCCACCAACCAGAGTCTCCACCCCGGGCATAAATTGATCCATTGGAGTGAAATTGAATGTCTCTTAATCGTGTTATGTCCGGGATTTCCTCCCAAGACTGGCCCTCATTGGTTGATCTAAAGGATTTTAGCGGATTTGAAGCAAAAAATGTTTTAGTAGCAGGGTTTACAGCTGCTATAAAATCAAAATTTCCATAATTGGTGTTAGGGCCACTAATTTGAACAGGTGGGGTAATGTCAAGCTGTGTATTGCCTCCGTCTGGGGAGACATAAAGACGCTCATTGAGCATAAAAATCAGCTTTTTATCGTCATAAAGCCCATAAACTATCCCCCTCTCAAAAGAGTCGTGTGAAATTTTTTCCCAATTTTCTCCACCATCAAAAGTCCGCTGAATATTGCCAACTTGCCCGGCATAAATGGTATCAGTGGAAGCAAAAAACAACTTTGAAATGTAAGATCGAATACCTTTTGAGGAAAATTCCCAAGTTAGTCCGCCGTCAGTAGAACGATATAGTCCTCTAACTCTATTACAGAAAATAGTGCCGTCTGAAAGTTCGATATTTGCTAGTCTAACAACCTGCGACGGCGCGCCCAAAGAAGACCAAGTTGTGCCATTATTATCAGAGTAAAAAAGATTTTTTGTCCCTGAATAACTATCTCCTGAATAAAGGACTCTGCCTGAAGAGAGTGTGCAAAAGGTGCCTTTTTGTGCACCTGACGTAGTATCTATTATAAATTTTTGGTAGCTAATTCCATTATTGTTTGAGCGATAGAGGCCTTGTGTCCCAGAAATAATGATGGTCCCATTATTGGTAACATGTATTTCGGTGCCTGTTATTGGAGCAAAAAGCTTCGACCATGTTTGCCCGCTATCCTTTGATCGAAGTAAAGAATCCTGTCCAAAGTATGCCCAAGTGTTACCGCCGTTTCCGACCTCAAGTGGGCCGATAGAATTGATTGAATCCCCCTCAAAAACAACGTTCCAATTTTGTCCTCCATCTGCTGAACGAAGCAATTTGTTTCCGTTTGTGCCAATCAAGATTCCGTTTGGGGTTTCTACAAAATCAGGTATGCTGTCCGCCGAGAAGGTATAATTCCAAGTCTCGCCATTATCAGAAGATCGGTACACATGACCTACTCCGTTAGAATATCGTAGAGTCTTATAAAAATTACCACCATTGCCCGCTGTTATTGCAAAATTCCCCGTGGCACTGGAGTCAATAACAATGTTTGGTATTTGATTCCAGGAGACTCCATTGTCAAATGAAACACAAGTCCGCATTCCGGAGACGAAAGAGCTGTAAATGAGTTTCCCATTTGAAGCTAAAAAAAGATGCCCCTCTCCCCCATACGGCCCCTTCGCCTCTTCCCAATACCCGTTTTGAGCATGCAACACAAGATTTAAACCCAACAAGATTATAGCGAGTAGATACCTTTTCATAAGTCAGAAGAATTTAATAGTGAAATCCATGCTGCAAATGTCCGTAACGGTGCTTCTCTCAGCAAATACAAAAAACAAACGATGTAGAGAATAATTTTTCTTAAAAAATTGATTTACAGGATATTAAATAGATATTTGTAGAATTTTTATGCAAAAACGTGACTCAGACTCACCCAATAATCATGACTAATTCTCTTCTCATTCGTGCATTTCAGCAAATTTCTGCCAAAGAATCCAGCGCTTTCCTGCATTTCGTGCGCTGCCCGCTCTTCAATCGCCGCCCGGAAGTAACCCGTTTGTGTGAATATTTGGCCATACAAATGGGCAAACCAGCCCCAAAAGCATTCGCTGCCGAAAAATTATTCGACATCGCATTCCCCACGGAAGTTTATGACAACAGCCGATTGCGCCTGGCCATGTCCTATTCCCTGGACACTTTGCGCCAATACCTGGCTTGGGTAGAATGGCAATCCGACAAATCCGAACAACAACAAACCCTCGTGCGCGCACTCCGCAACCGGGGTATGGATAAACTCTTCGATAAGGCCCTGAACAAGGCCGCGGGCCAGGGGGAACGACGCATGGTTCGCGATGCCCAACACCACTTTCACCAGTATCAATTGCACCAGGAAAAACTGGAACACAAGGCCCGTCGCGAACGCTCCTCCAGCCTGAATATCCAGCCCTTGCCGGATGAGCTGACTATTTTTTATGTGTCCGAAATGCTGCGTCATGCGTGTTCCGCGCTCATGCACCAGGCCGTGGCTGGCCAAACCTATCAGATGCAGCTGCTGGATGCCATTTTAGGAGTAGTGGAGCAGGGGCCAATGCTTGAAGCACCTGCGGTAGCGGTCTATTACCACGCCTATCGAATGCTTCAATTTCCAGAGGAAGATGCGCATTTGGCGCGCTTGAAGCACCTGCTGCTGGAGCATGAAAGCCGTTTTGAACAAGAAGAGATGCGCGGCCTTTACCTAATGGCCATCAACGGTTGTATCCGACGCATGAACGCCGGAAACCAAATCTATATCCGGGAAGCCTTTGAAGTATACCGGGCGGCTTTGGAACGCAACTTATTGACAGACAATGGTTTTTTATCCAGTTTTACCTTCAAAAATATCATCCGGATCGGAACAGCTTTGGGCGAACATGACTGGACCGAACAGTTTATTGAGCAGTATCGCAACGCGCTACATCCCCGCGAACGCGACAACGCCTATCGCTACAACCGCGCCTTTCTTTTTTTCCAAAAAGCCGATTATGCCCGGGCCATGCCGCTGCTTCAGCAGGTGGAATTTGAAGACCCGCTCAATAACCTTCACGCCCGCCGGATGCTGGTGCGGAGTTATTATGAATTGGGGGAGCAAGATGCTTTGGAGTCACTCTTGCAGAGCTTTGGTGCCTACCTGAACCGCCAAAAAAACCTGGGCTATCACCAGGAACTCAACCTGAATTTTGTAAAATTCATGCAGCGACTCCTGCGCTTGTCGCCCAAGGATACGATCGCCAAGGCATCTTTAATCGCTGATCTTGCTGCTGAAAAACAGGTAGCTGAGCGGGAATGGCTATTGGAAAAAATGGGAGGATAATGTTATATTTTTGTGCCGAAACGGGGTGGTTCTACACAACGCCACTACGGCAGAACGAAATCATCGGTACTTAATCACCAGATTTCTAAAAACATATTTATGCCTTCTACATCAAAAAAAGCACTCGTGCTGGGCGCTTCTGGCCTTGTAGGCAGCCATTTGCTGCAGCAGTTGCTCGAAAGCGAGCATTACGATCAGGTCATATCGCTGGGCCGGCGCCCCTTGGATCTCCAGCATCCGAAACTTATTCAGGAAACCATTGATTTTGATCAGCCAGACCCTTCTAAAGTTGTGGGCGATGATTTGTTTTGTGCCTTAGGTACCACCCTTCGAAAGGCTGGCTCCAAGGAGGCTCAATACCGCATCGACTGTACTTATCCATACGAAATTGGCCGTATTGCGCGGCAAAACGGTGCAAGCCGGTATTTGCTGGTATCGTCGATAGGAGCAGATGCAAATTCCTCTAATTTTTATCTGCGCACAAAGGGCGACCTGGAAAAGAAGATCGAAGGCCTTGGATTCGAATGTTTTGTATCCGCCCGGCCTTCCTTTTTGCTGGGCAAACGGACTGAATTTCGCCTGGGCGAGAAAATCGGCATCTGGCTGGCCGTGATGTTGGCGCCCATAATACCCAAAAAATATCGGGGTATCCAGGCGGCTGAGGTGGCGAAGGCGCTGATTTCGGCTGCTAACTCAAACTTGAGTGGGACGCACTTTTTAGAGAACGAGCAATTGAAGGCTCGTGCTCAATAATGCGTCTGATAAATAAGAATGGCGAAGGGATTCGAGCTCAGGTTGTCAAACCTCTAATCCCTTCGCCATTTCAATAAACCACTCCATCGCCTCCGGATTTCGCATTGAATCCCGATTATAAGCCTTGTCGAGCGGCTTTCGTTGCAAAATTTTCTTCACCGGGGTCTCCATCTTTTTGCCGGAGATGGTGTACGGAACTTCTGGAATTTCCAAAATATCATCCGGAACGTGGCGCGGACTATAAGCCGTGCGGAGGGCGGTTTTGATTTTAGTTTTTAATTCGTCGGTTAATGAAATACCATCGTTAAGCGCCACGAATAGCGGCATCCAGTCGGAGCCGTCCGGGCGTTCGAGGTTGATGATGAGACTGTCGCGCAGCTCAGGAATCTGATCCAGGGCCCGATAAATTTCTGCCGTGCCAATGCGTACGCCCTGCCGGTTGAGGGTGGCATCGGAACGCCCCAAAATGACGAGACTATCGCGTTCCGTGAGTTGTATCCAGTCGCCGTGCCGCCAAACGCCGGGGTAATGTTCAAAGTAAGAGGACTGGTATTTTGAGCCATCCTCGTCGCCCCAAAAATACACGGGCATGGAGGGCATGGGTTCGGTTACCACCATTTCACCTACCTCGCCAAGGGGCACGGATTGCCCCGCTTCGTCCCAGCTTTCCATCGCACAGCCGAGACAACGACATTGTATTTCTCCTTGATAAACAGGCAGTTGCGGGTTTCCACCGACCCAGGCGGTACAGACATCGGTTCCTCCGGCCATGCTCGACAGCCACAAATCGGATTTGATGTTTTCGTACACCCAGCCAAAAGCTTCGGGCGGCAAGGGTGATCCCGTAGAGCCAATGCTGCGCAAATGACTCAGGTCAAAATCCGTCTTCGGCGAAATACCCGCTTTCATACAACTGACCAAAAACGGCGCACTGGTGCCAAAATGGGTAATCCTGGTTTTTTCGGCCAATTCCCACAACACATTGATATTGGGGAACCCCGGACTGCCGTCGTACAACACAATCGTCGCGCCGGTCATGAGTGCGCCGACGGTGAAATTCCACATCATCCAGCCCGTGGTGGAGAACCAGAAAAAACGCTCCCCGGGACGAATATCGTTGTGAAAATGCAGGTATTTCAGGTGCTCCAGCAAATTACCGCCATGCGAATGCACAATGGCTTTGGGGACGCCCGTGGTGCCGGAGGAGTAGAGAATCCAGAGGGGGTCTGAGAATGATGAATGATGAATGATGGATGATGAATGATGAATGTTAAATGATGAACGATGAATGTTAAATGATGAACGATGAATGATGGATGATGAATGAGCGGAAATGACTTGATCCCAGGAGACGACCTCTTTTTCTGCCGATAAGGTGGCGTTTTCGTCGAGGAAAGGCACAAAAATTACCTTTTCCACGCTGGGTAATAGTTGACAAATTTCGCGCACGGTGTCCCGTTTGTCAAAGGCTTTGCCGCCATAAGCGTAGCCATCTACGGCGATGAAAATCCGGGGCTGAATCTGGGCAAAACGATCCGCCACACTCGCTGCACCAAAATCAGGCGAACAACTGGACCATACCGCACCCACCGACATGGTGGCCAGCACGGCAATCACGGCATGGGGCGAATTGGGCAAAAACGCCGCAATCCGGTCGCCGGGCTGAATCCCGCTTTCGCGGAAAAAATGGGCGAGCGCAGCCGTTTGACTTTCGAGTTCCGCCCAGCTGATTTCGCGCAGCGGATGCCGCTCGCTTTGGAAAATAATGGCCGGGCGCGCGTCGGTTTTTTGCCGAAAAACATGTGCTGCATAATTGAGCGTTGCACCCTCAAACCATTTAAAATCAGGCATTTGTGTGCCGGACAACACTTGTTTATACGGTGCGTGGTGCGCAATTTTGAAATATTCCCAGAGGCTCTCCCAGAAGTCGGCGATTTGCTCGGTGCTCCATTTCCAAAGCGCGGCGTAATCCTGGAAATACAGGTTTTTTTCTTTTGCCAGCCATGCGCTGTATTGGGCAAGATTGCAGTCGCGCAAAAGGGCCGGAGAGGGTTGCCAGAGCATTTTGGGGGCAGGTGTGGTGGTGTTGGACATAGTGGGCAAAAGTAGTGGACGAAACCGTTGCAGTACTGGAATTTAGACCGCTCGACGTGGCGATTAAGGTTATTGCTGCGCAAAGTTCAAAACTTTAGGGGAGTACGTCGCGTTTGCTTATTTTTGTCCAGCAAAAAATTAAGCCCATGAAAGAATACACACTGACCGATACACGCCCCATGACGGTAGAGGAGTACGTCGAATTCGAGGAACGCTCGGAAATTCGACACGAATTTATTGACAACCAATTGATACCAATGCCCGGAACTACACGGATTCACAACACGATTTGCTTTTTGCTTAGAAGCCTCTTGGAGCAAATGTTAAAAGGACAGCAATACCAGATTTACGCGGAAAGTGTCAAAGTACAGATAAGTCCATTGAAAGATTACACGTATCCTGATATAGTCGTTACCAACGATCCCATTGACTTGGCTGGAGACGATGCGTATTTCATTAAACAACCTTGTGTGATCTTCGAAGTCATCTCCAAAAATTCCCGCATTGATGATTCTGTGGACGAATTTATCCGGTACAAAAAAATTGAATCTCTCCAAAATTACATCCTGGTAGATTCCGAAAAACTATGGGTAGAAGTGCGCTACAAAACCCCGGAGGGTGCGTGGGAGTCTAATACTTTCCAATTGCCTGATGAGCAATTCCCAATTCCAATACTGGGGATATCATTAAATTTTTCGGATGTGTACAATGGTGTCCGTTTTCAGTAACACAAAAAATTAAACCCATGAAAGAATACACACTGGCAGACACACGCCTCATGACGGTGGAGGAGTACGTCGAATTCGAGGAACGCTCGGAAATTCGACACGAATTTATTGACAATCAACTTTACCCAATGCCCGGAACAACTGACGACCACAACGAAATCTGTTTCAATATTAAAAACGCCCTCAAACAATTCATCAAAAATTTGCGGGTCTATACTGAAAGTGTAAAGGTGCAAATTGCGTCACAAAAGGACTACACTTATCCCGATGTGATGATTGCTCCTGATCCTCGCGATCAGACAAACAAATACATCAAACAATATCCGACTGTGATTTTTGAAGTCATCTCTAAGACTTCCCGAATCGAAGATTCTGCAGACAAATTTATCCGGTACAAAAACATCGCCTCGCTGCAAAACTATATCCTGGTAGATTCCGAAAAAGTATGGGTAGAAGTGCGCTACAAAACACCTGAGGGTGAGTGGGAAGCAAACACCTATTTCATGTCCGACGGCAAATTTCCAGTACCAGCCCTGGGCGTAGAACTCAACTTAGATGCCGTGTACGAAGGAGTCAGTTTTTTATGAACCACCTCGCACACTGCTTTCTTTCCTTCGGCGACGAAGATGTACTCCTCGGCAATTTTATAGGCGATTTTGTTAAAGGCCGCGATTGGGAAAAATACCCCCAGCCAGTCCAAAAGGGCATTTTGCTCCACCGAACCATTGATTCCTTCACTGACAATCATTCATTGACCGACCTGAGTGTCGCGCGCATCCGAGCCTTTGCCGGGCGTTATGCGCCGCCGTTTGTGGATATTTTGTACGATCACCTGCTCGCCATTCATTGGGCACAACATTCCGAAATCCCTTTTGAGGTTTTTGCCGAAAAAACCTACGCCCAACTTCAAAACCGCGCGGCGGAAATGCCGCCCTTTTTACAGGAACGTCTCCCAAAAATGATCGCTGGTCGCTTCCTGCACGGGTACATGCAGCGCGAAGGTCTGGAATGGGTGCTCCACCAATTCAGCCGACGCATCCCCGGGCCATTCGATGCACAGGCCCTCGCCGATGCTTTTTTTCGTGAAATTGAGCTGTATTCGGCAGATTTTAACGCGTTTTTCCCAGAACTCGTGGAAGCGGCCCGACACCGCTTACTTGAAATTAGGTAGTTTTGCCCGGTGCATATTCATCTCAAAAATATCCTCCTTGGGCTTTTTTGCCTGCTTGCAGTTGATGCCTGGGCGCAGCGTGCGCCGCGATTGCGCAATTTCCAGCCTGACCACTATGATGCTCAAAACCAAAACTGGTCGCTCGCGCAGTCGCCCGAAGGCTGGGTGTATGCGGGTAACAACGGCACCCTGCTGGAATTCGACGGCACCCGCTGGCGGCATTATGAATTGCCCGAAAAACAAGCGGTCCGGTCGGTTGCAATCGGCCCTGCTGGTCAAATTTTCTGCGGCGGGTTTGCAGAATTCGGTTTTTGGGTAAAAGATGCTTCCGGGCGCTTGCAATACATTTCCTTGAGCGCAGATTTGGCCGAAGGGCAGTTAGGGAAAGAGGAAATCTGGCATATCCTCGTGTTGCCGGACTATGTCCTTTTCCAAACTTTTTCTACGATATATAAATATGATTATCAGGTAGTTACGTCCATAAAACCACCCAATGCCATCATGTTTGCCCAGCTCGTAAACGATCGGGTAGTGCTGCCGGTTATTGAGCGGGGCCTTTACGAATTACTACCCGACAATACGTTCCGGGCCTTACCGGGTTCGGAGGTTTTGAAAGATAAAATTGTTCAATTTCTGGTGCCCAACGGACGGGGCGGCATCTGGGCGGGAACCTCCGGCGATGGTATGTTTGAATTGCAAAACGACCGTTGTACCCCTTGGGATAACCCGCTCAACGACGTTTTTCGCAAAAAACAACTCAACAAGGCCACAGCACTTCGCGGCGGAGGTTGGGCTATTGGTACAATCCTGGATGGAGCCTACATTTTGCACCCTTCCGGCCAGCTACGCGCCCATTTGCATCGGGAAAATGGCCTCCAGAACAATACCGTGCTGGCCATGCACGAAGACCGCAATGGCAACCTCTGGTTGGGCCTTGACCGGGGCATCGATTTTGCTGCCCTACACTCTCCACTTACTTTTTTTACCGACCAGACGGGCAAAATCGGGACCGTTTATGCTGCCGCCGTGCACAACGGACAACTGTATATCGGGACCAATCAGGGCGTGTTCAAAACCCCGTACCCCTCGCCGCTCATTCCCGCTGATTTTTCATTGGTAGAAGGTTCACAAGGACAGGTTTGGCAATTGAAAGTATTTGACAATCAATTGATTTGTGGACACAACAGCGGCACATTCATGCTCCATGAAAACGCGGTGCGGCGAATTTCAGAGGTCACTGGAGGCTGGTGTGCCGTGCGGGTTCCGGGCCATCCCGGCGTGATTTTGCAGGCGACATACACGGGTTTAGTGTTGTTTAAAAAGTCTGCCGCCGGGGCTTGGGAATTTGCGGGCCGTGTGGGCGGATTCAGCGAGCCTTTGAAAAAAATCGTGTTCGACGCAGCGGGCAATCTCTGGGGTGCGCATCCCAACAAGGGACTTTTTCGGCTCCGATTGAGCGAGGATCTCACGCAGGTGCGGGAGTTCAAAACCTTCACGCGCCAGGACGGATTGCCCACGGATTTCCAACTGAGTCTTAGTGTTTTGCCCGACAGTCAGGTGGTGGTCAACGCGCTGCCAACTGCGTTTCGACTGCGGAATGAGGCTGGCCGCAGTCTGTTTGAACCCATAAACGCACCATTACCGGCCAGAAAATGGCTCCCGGGTCGAGCTGGCGAACGTTTTGCGCTGGACGGCAGTGGTCTCTGGCTTTTTCGGCCCGAAGGAGGGATGCAAAAAGTGCCCCTTGCGCTCGTACCAACCTTTGAAAATGTCGAAATTTTGTCCAGCGGCGAGTATTTGTTCTGCCTGGAAAATGGGTTTGCACTCCTCAATCAAGATTCTTCCGCAGCCTCCCAGAGTCAAAAAACGCCGCCTGCGACGGAGGTGATCCGTATCCATACTGCCGACGGGCAGTCGTTTCTGCCAAGCAAAAACTTGCGGTTTGCGTATCGGCAAAACACCCTCGAATTTCAGTTTGCTCAGCCATTTTACGAACATTCTGTTCGATTTTCCTGGTTTTTAGAAGGTTTCTCAAAGGTTTGGTCTCCTTGGACATACGTGTCGTATAAGGAGTTTACCAATCTGCCAGCCGGACGATACAGCTTCCGGGTGCGCAGCGAGGTGGGCGGGCAGGAGGCTGTAGTGGAATTCAGGATTGCGCCGCCCTGGTATCGTTCGGGGTGGGCATTTGGGTTTTATGGCCTGATTTTTTTGGGACTAATTTGGTTGTTGGAAATGTTTAACCGTCGCCGACTGGAACGTCAACGCCAGCAATTGGAAGTAGAAAAGGAGCGGGAGATCTTGATGCTGGAAGTGCAAAACAAAAGCCGTGAACTTTCCAACGCCGCCTTCAACCTGATCCGAAAAAACGAGGCCTTGCAAAGTTTAAAAGACAATCTGCTCGACTCCAAAAACGAGCCGCGCGCGCTGGGCAAGATTGTTCGGGAAATTGATGCGCACCTGGAAGGCGACCACGACTGGGAAATTTTTGAGGAATCATTCAACCGAGTGCACGACGATTTTTTCAAAAGGCTCATGCTGGCATTCCCCGATCTCACGCCTGGCGACCTCCGTTTGGCGGCCTATTTGAAGATGAATTTGTCGTCCAAAGAGATTGCCCCGCTGCTTAATATCTCCGTTCGGGGCATCGAAAACAAGCGATATCGCTTGCGCAAAAAATTGCATTTGCCCGAAGAAGTGAACCTGACGGAGTTTATCATGGCTTTTTAATGCTGTTTTGGCCAGTTTTGGACATGGCGTAGTAGTGGTGAGGTGTATTTTTCTTTGCTTACCACCGCTGTGCCTTAATTTCATGCTGTAAAAAATGTGCGTGTCCCAATTATTCCCTGAATTCGGAAAAGACACCGCGCACCTATTCAACAGCACGATGACCCAAATCCGTACCATATTTTTCCTACTCCTGGCCGCTCCAATATGCGCGGCACAAGCCCCTTCAGTGCCCACGGCAATGCAGGCACTTGGTTATGAACAGCATATTGAATTGACTTGGGAGGCAAATTCCGAGCCAAACGTGACGGGTTACAAAATTTACCGCTCCACCAACAACGGCGCTTCTTTCAGTTTTTTGAAACAAGCGGGCAGAGAACCCATCGCTACCGACTGGACGGGCGACGAAGGCCAAAACGTAAATCGTCAATACCGAATAGCAGCGGTGGCAGGTCCGATTGAGGGCGCGCAATCCACCACAGTGGAAGCGACTACCCAAGCCATGAGCGACGATGCCTTGATGGAAATGACCCAGCGCGCCACCTTCCGTTATTTTTGGGATTATGGTCACCCGGTAAGTGGCCTGGCCCGCGAGCGCTCAAACGGCGATCCGAACCTCGTAACCATGGGCGGGTCTGGTTTCGGGATAATGGCCATGCTAGTCGGCGTGGAAAGAGGCTGGATCACCCGCGATGCTGCGCTGAACCGAATGATTCAGATTGCCTCGTTTTTGCAATATGCAGATCGTTTCCATGGCGTTTTTCCTCACTGGATGAATGGAACAAACGGAGACGTGGTGCCTTTTAGCCAGTTTGACAACGGTGGAGATTTGGTGGAAACGGCATTTTTGATGCAGGGTTTGCTCACTGTCCGCGCCTATTTTGATCAAAACACACCCCTCGAAACTGCGCTCCGCGACGTAATCACCGGGCTTTGGGAGGATGTTGAATGGGATTGGTACCGGAAAGACAACGGCCCGGTGCTATACTGGCATTGGTCGCCGAATTACGGGTGGCAGATGAATTTTCCGCTTCGTGGTTTTAACGAGGTGCAGATTGTGTACCTCCTCGCGGCAGCATCGCCTACCCATCCTGTGCCGGGAAGTTTGTACCAAACCGGTTGGACTTCCTCCAATTACGCCAACAACAGCAGCCATTTTGGGTACAAAGTATTCTGCGGGCCGTTTGGGGGCGGGCCAATGTTTTTTGCGCACTATTCCTATCTGGGATTTGATCCGCGTGGCCGAAAGGACGCTTTTTGCAATTATTTTGTCCGAAACCGCAATCACGCGCTGATTCAGCACGCTTATTCCATCGCCAATCCAAAACAGTACGAGGGATACTCGGCGGAATGTTGGGGGTTGACTGCCTGCGACGGCCCCAACGGTTATTCTGCCCGGGATATTTGGCCCTCCAACGACGACGGCACCATTGCGCCCACGGCGGCACTGTCCAACATGCCTTATACACCGCAGGAAAGCATGGCCGCCCTGCGTCATTTTTACCGCGAACAAGGCGAGCGTTTGTGGGGGCCTTACGGCTTTTACGATGCGTTCAACCTTGAAGTAAACTGGTTTGCGCCTTCCTATTTAGCCATTGATCAAGGCCCTATTGTGGTCATGATAGAAAATCATAGAACGGGACTTTTTTGGGATCTTTTTATGCAAAATCCGGAAATAGCGTCTGCGTTGGAAGCCATTGGTTTTCAAGCAGATAGTTCGCCTTCGGAGGAAGTTTTTGCGGAAGAAAACGGCTTTGATGTGTTGTTGTTTCCCAACCCGGTTTCAGCGAATAATGGGATATTAAACCTCGAATTTTCGGTCCTGAATGCTCAAAAATTGACTGCTCGGATGGTGGATATACAGGGTCGTGAGCTTCAAGTTTTGTTTAAAAACCGGGGTTTTTCGGCGGGTGTTTTTCAGGAAAATATTCCGATTTCGAGGCTGCCCAAAGGCGTTTGTTGGGTAGAAATAACCAACGGGAATGGCGGAGTCCGGATGCTGCAATTGGTAGCAGAATAAACGATTACAGCCAATACGGCGTGGTTTTGAACACAGTAGGATCATAGTCATCTCAAAATCAGGCTTTTGCCTCACTCAAATCATCAAAATCAAAAGAATCACAGTATAAACTAACTCATTTTCACACATAACCATTCTAAAAGAAGTGCTTATGAAAAATTTCTTTATCACAGCCTTATTGCTGGTATTCGGTGCCTTGGGCTTGAATGCTCAGGTTACTTACGAAGACTTTGAAGGTGGCGCAAACCTGAATTGGGTGGGCCTGAACGGCATCTATGACGGTGCCATTCCGAACCCGGATCCAACGGGAGCGAACACCAGCGCAACAGTCGGTTCGTACACGAATGTCGGCACTTTCGACTTCTGTTTTGCGCTGCATACGTTCCAAAACACCCTGGACATCAGCGAGTTAAACCAGTTTAAGATGAAAATCTGGTCGCCAACAGCGCCTTGTCAGGCACTTTTTAAACTGGAAGGCCCCGGCGGCCCGGCAGTGGAAAAGTTTGTGGACATTACGGTAGCCAATCAATGGGTGGAATACACCTTCGACCTTTCCTCCGGCGCGGGTCTGACGAATCTGAAAACGATTCTGATTTCCTTTAACCCATTCGTTTTGGGCGATGGTGCTACCTATTATTTCGATGACATTCGGGCTGAAAAGGCTGAAATTTGTCACGAAACCTTTGAGCCAGCGGCTTCTGCCAACTGGATTGGGCTCAATGGCACCTTCAACGGCGCCATTGCAAACCCTGGAGCGGATGCGCTGAATAACTCGGCTACGGTCGGTTCTTTTACCAACAACCCTGCGGCGGATTTCAACTTCGCTTTTGGTACGTTCCCGGCGGCATTTGATTTGAGCGTGTTCAATCAATTCAAAGTCAATGTGTGGGCGCCAAATCCTACCAAGGTGCTGTTTAAGTTGGAAGGTTCGGGCGAAGCCCTGGAAATAACCAAGTACATCCCTGTGGGCGGTACCTGGCAGGAGATGAGCTTCGACATGTCGGCCGCGGCGGCGTTTACCACCATCAATAAAGTTTTGATTGTGTTCAATCCGGGTGCTACGGGCGACGACAAAACCTATTATTTTGACAACATTTGTGCAGTGCCCGATGCCTGTGTGGGCGTTGTAGCAAACCCGGACTTCATTGATGATTTCGAGTGCAACCGCAATGCAGCCTATACGGGAGACTGGAGCGCCTTGTCTGTGGTATCTAATCCTGCCCCTACGGGTGATAATAATTCAACCAAAGTGGGCCGTTTTGACGATCCTAGTGGTGCTGGTACGGAATTTTCTAACCTGACCATTGCCTATGGGGACCCGATTGATCTTTCGGTGCGCAACCAGTTTTCTTTACAGGTTTGGGCGCCCAAAGCCGGGAATTTGCTCCTCAAAATTGAAGGCGGTCCGAACCCAGCCTTTGAAATTGGAACCCAAGTGACGGAATTGATCAAACGGGTGACTTACACCGTGGATTTCAGCGCACAAAATGGCTTAGGTCACAACAAGATTGTGGTGTTCTTCAACGCTGGTGTGAACGGTGAACCCGGCGATGTATATTACATTGACAATATTAAACTTTCGGCAGCGCCCGCTGCGCCACCGCTCGAAGATTTCCAGAACGGGATCAGCCTTGGCTGGCAGCCGTTGGATCAAATCGAGCCGATCCACGGGATATTCCTCGGGCCGGTGGCCAATCCAAATCCAGGTGGTGTGAATACCTCCACATTGGTGGGTTGCTACACCAAAGGGTCTTCGGCGTTTTCAACCTTGCAGGGGATTTCCTTGAACAATTTTGATCTGTCGCTTTACCCACAATTCAACCTTGACGTGCTTAGCCCAGCGGCGGGCGGAACCGTAACGTTCATCCTCAACTCACCAACCCAGGGCAACCGGGAAGCAGAGGCCGAAATTACGACACCAGGCGTGTGGGAAACCCTCAGCTTTGATCTTTCTGCATTCAGCGGAATCACTGATTTCCAAGAAGTTAGGATCATTTTTAACGCTGGAACTGCGGCTGCAGGCGAAATCTGGTATTATGACAACCTCATCCAGACGGCGATTACCATTGATCCCTGCGCGGGCGTGGTGCCAGTGCTGAACATTGTGGATGATTTCGAATGTCAGCGCAACTACACCCAGATTTTCTACGGTGCCAGCGATCTTGAAGTGGTGAATAACCCACATCTCGCGCCAGAAAACGGTTCACTCCGCGTTGGTGAATACACCGACCCGGCAGGTGCCGGTACTGAATTTGCCGGTATTGGTTTTGAATTCCCAACGCCTCCAGACTTGAGCTTGTACAACCAATTGTCTGTGCAAGTTTGGGCACCGTTTGACAACGTTCCGTTCTTATTCAAATTGGAAGGCAATGGCCCGGGGGTAGAGATTTTTGACACCATTCCGCTCGGAAATCGCTGGCACAAATTCACGATTGACTTCAGTGGTTCGGAAGGTACGCTGCACAATAAGTTGATCATTTTTGCCAATGTACTCAGCCAAACAGGCGGTGGCACCTATTTCATAGACAATATCCGTTGGGCGCGTGCTGCGTACAGTGGCTGTATTGTGGATCACGAAACTGCGCCAACCACCCTGAACTTCAAGTACTTCGCCAATGGCGCCCTTGAAGCTGCCGGATATCAGTTTGAGGTGATTGACAATCCGAATGCATCGGGAATCAACACCAGCAGCAAGGTGGGTAAATTTGTGAAAGCCGGTGATGCCCTGCCATTTGCAGGCATGTTCTCCTCCCCTGATTTGGAATCTCCAATTGATTTTAAAGGCGTTCGCACCGTTCGTGCAAAAGTGCACATGGATCACATCGGTAATTTTGCAGTGAAACTGGAAGGTTCCGCTACGGGTGCACCTGCTATTGAAATTCCAATCGCTAATACCGTAATTAACCAGTGGGAAGAGTTGACTTTCGATTTTTCTGCTGCACCGGATAACGCTGAATACAAGCGTCTGACGCTGTTTTTTGACCTTACGATTGATGCAACCGGCACAGACGTGACTTCTTACTTCGACGATATTGTGATTGGTGAAGGCAACTGCCTTTCTGTGGCAACCTTCAGCCCCGCCGATGTTGTTCCAATGCGTGTTTCGCCAAACCCAACTTCCGAGTGGCTTATGGTAGAAAACATGGACAGAGTGGCTCGTTTGGAGGTATTCGATCTATATGGTCGCCGTGTAGCCGTTGCCAACACTTCAGGTGATTCGGTTACGGATTTGAATGTATCCCTCTTCCCTCCAGGCATGTATTTGCTCAACGGCTTTGACCGCTCTGGAGCCTTGGTGGGCAAAGCGAAGTTTGTGAAAAACTAAGTTTAGGTGCCGCGCTTTAGCACGGCAAACTGTGCCAAATTAAAACGCTCCTTCGGAGGCGTATTCAGGCGGTGATGTCAATGTCACCGCCTGAATTTGGGCAGTATTTCTGCATTTGCATTGTTTCCTGAACTGTTTTTATGAAAAAAATCCCCCTGTTTTTATGGTTCGTTTGGGTGGCCTGCCAGCAGGTGCCCGCCCAACAACCGCCCCAGGCCATTGGCGCAGAAAAGCCGCCTTTTAGCCTGGATGAGGTTCAAAAAAGACATTTTCTCTATTTCTGGGAATTGGCGCACCCGACCAATTTTCAAGTGCCCGATCGGTTCCCAACCGATCATTTTTCCAGCATCGCCGCCACCGGTTTTGGACTTTCAACCTACCTCGTGGGGGTGGAACGCAAGTGGATTACCCGCGCCCAGGCGGCGGAAAGGGTGATGAAGACGCTGGAATTCCTCAAAAATTTGCCCCAAGGCCCGGAAGCAAGTGGCGTGGCCGGTTATCGTGGCTGGTTTTACCACTTTCTCAACACACAAGATGCGCTGCGCTACAAAAACGTAGAACTTTCCAGCATTGACACGGGCTTGCTCCTGGCAGGTGTGTTGTCGTGCATGACCTATTTTGATCAAAATAACCCAACCGAAAAGAGCATTCGCCAGACCGCCGACTTTTTGTTTCGGCGGGTGGAATTTGACTGGTTTTTGAACGAGCAGCACCGCATGAGCATGGGCTGGTTCCCTGAGCGCGACGGCTTTCTCGCAGCAGAATGGCGCGGCTACAACGAGGCGATGATCCTGAATATCATGGCCCTTGGCTCGCCCACGCACCCAATCTCCTCCAAAAACTGGGAAAAATGGTGTGAATCGTATTTCCGCGCCGAATTTAATGGCCAGGATCATGTGAATTTTGGCCCATTGTTCGGGCATCAGTACAGCCATTGCTGGATTGATTTCCGGGGAATTCAGGATCCGTACATGAAAAAATCGGGCTTCGATTATTTTGAAAATTCCCGCCGGGCGGTGTTGTCCCAACGGCAATATGCAATCAATAACCCCTTGAAATTCAAAGGTTATGGCCCCAAAATTTGGGGGCTAACGGCCGGAGATGGCCCGGATGCAGACATGATGCACGAAGGCAAAAAAATCTTTTGTCCCGGGTATGGCGCCCGAGGCGTGGCCATAGATTACCAGGAGGACGACGGCACCATTGCGCCGACAGCGGCCATTGCCTCCATGCCTTTTGCGCCGGAATTTTGTCTGCCAACTTTAGAAGAAATGTGGAACCGCTGGCCAGTGGGCAAGTATGGTTTTTTTGATGGGTACAACGAGACATTTACCGAAATAGAACGCTCGCCAAAAGCGCAACCTGGACTGCCTTTTTGGGTGGACAAGGATTATCTCGGCATTGACCAAGGCCCCATCGTATTGATGATTGAGAATTATCGCTCCAATTTCCTTTGGGATTTGATGAAGCGCAATCCATACATTTTGCAGGGATTAAAACGCGCGGGTTTTAGCGGCGGATGGCTGGACAAAACAGACGTTCAAAAGCTCACCAAGGGCATCGTTTTCGCCGATGGGGAAAAAGTCCGAGTTAATTCAGCTGTCCCGCTGGACAAAAACGGCTTTTTTCAAAGATTGATTTACAGGGACGAAGCAGGAAACAAACTCCCTTATCAGATGATGCAGCCTTGGCCAAAATTAACCAGCCAGACGTCATCTGGCACCGGAAATTCGGCCGCAAAACAGCAATTCCCCCTCGTCATATTCTTGCACGGCTCCGGGGAGCGGGGCACCCAGAATCATGAACAAATGAGCAATGGAGTGCACGCTTTTTGTGAGGAATGGGTGCGCGAAAAACACCCGCATTACCTGCTTGTACCGCAGTGCCCGCCGGGCGTTCGCTGGGGCGGCAGCAGTGCAGACTGGCAAACACTTTATCAGCCGGAGCCGACCATTCCGGGTCGCATGGTGCTTGAATTGGTAGCAAAAATGCTCGAGGAACACCCGGATATAGACCCCAATCGGGTGTACATCACGGGATTGAGTATGGGCGGTTTTGGCACCTTTGATCTGTTGATGCGGCGGCCGGAGTTGTTTGCGGCGGGGCTGCCCGTTTGTGGCGGCGGCGACCCGCGTTATGCTGAAAAGATCAAAAACATCCCGCTTTGGGTGCTACACGGTGCTTTGGATGAGGTGGTCTTGCCGCGTTGTTCAAGGCAAATTGTGGAGGCCTTGGAGCAGGTGGGTGGCAAGGTAAAATACACCGAATATTCCACCATGCAGCACGACATCTGGAATGTGACGTATTACAATCCGGCGGTGTTGGAGTGGTTGTTTTCGCAGCGCAAGTAACCCGGAACGCTGTTCCGGGAGGCCGTGCCGGAACAGCGTTCCGGGATACACACTCCGGAACAGCGTTCCGGGATACACATTCCGGAACAGCGTTCCGGATTACAGTGCCGGAACAGCGTTCCGGTTTACCCAACCCCTTCATAAACCTCCTCAAAACCCAACTCAAGTTCCAAGGCAGGCACCGGAAAACGAACGCTTGCAGGAAGATAGGTTTCAGATTCCCAGTCGCCATTTTCGAGCTTGACCCGGACTTCGACGATCTGTTTTTCCGAATCAACGAGAACATAGTTTTGGAGCGATTCGATGTTTTTGTAGCGGATAAATTTGTCAACGGAATCTTCCGTGCGGGAAGTTTTGGATATGACCTCAAAGATGACGGAGGGGTATTTTTTGATGTAACGATCTTCCAAATCTCGTGGATCAGAAGTCAGAAAAACATCGGGATAAGTGTAGTCGCGCTGGTTCGTAATCTGGACTTTAACCCCTTCGACGAAAATGCGGAAACCACGCATTTTTAATAACGTTCGCAGTAAAAAGGATAGATTTTGGCAGATTTGATTGTGATAGTCAGTCGTTCCGGGCATTGGAATCAATTGGTTATTGATGAATTCGTGGCGTATTTCGGAGCGCTCCTCAAATTCCAGATATTCCTCCACGGTCATCGGGTGGGTAGTGGTGGTCAAAACATCGTCTTTCATACTCAAAAAATTTAGGTGGACAAAAATACAGGTTTTACCTCGAAATAACCACAAGATTGAATCTACTTCATGCTAAAAATGACTCATTTCAAATTTACTTCTACGGTATTATTTTGGCTCGGTGTTTGGTTTTTTACCCCAATAACCGCCCAGATTTACCGCCCTTCCGCAGGCATTGAAACCCGCGTGAACGCCCTGCTCGCCCAAATGACGCTGGACGAAAAAATTGGCCAACTTACCCTTTACACCACCGACTGGGGCAGCACCGGGCCAACCATTCGGGAAGGTTATAAAAACGACATCCGCAGTGGAGCTTGCGGGAATCTGTTCAATAGCCACACCACGCTGTTTGTGCGCGAACTTCAAAAAGTGGCCGTGGAAGAAACCCGCCTGAAAATCCCGCTCCTGTTCGGCTTTGATGTCATTCACGGTTATAAAACCATTTTCCCCATCCCGCTCGGCGAAGCAGCCAGTTGGGACTTGACGGCCATCGAAAAATCTGCCCGTGTAGCTTCAACTGAAGCCACTGCAGCAGGCTTGAACTGGACTTTTGCACCCATGGTGGACATCAGCCGCGACCCGCGTTGGGGCCGGGTCATGGAAGGCGGGGGCGAAGATCCGTATCTCGGTAGCCGAATCGCTGAAGCCCGGGTGCGGGGCATTCAGGGCAAAAAAATCGGCGATACAGATGCAATGTTGGCTTGCGTGAAACACTTCGCAGCCTATGGCGCTCCAATTGCCGGACGAGATTACAACACCGTGGATATGAGCGAACGCTACTTCCGCAATTTTTATCTGCCACCCTACGAAGCCGCCGTCCGGGCTGGTGCAACCACCGTGATGACCTCCTTCAACGATTATGATGGAATACCTGCTTCCGGGAATAAATTCCTACTCGACCAGATCCTGCGCAAAGAGTGGGGCTTTGAAGGATTTGTGGTGACCGATTACACCAGCATCAACGAGATGGTGTACCACGGCGTAGTGGCCAACGAAAAAGAGGCCGGGGAATTAGCGCTCCATGCCGGGGTTGACATGGACATGCAAGGTGCTGTGTATCAACGTTTTTTGAAACAATCCATGCAAGAAGGGAAAGTTACCCAGGCCCAAATTGACGAGGGCGTGCGGCGTGTATTGCGGCTCAAATTCGAGTTGGGTTTGTTTGAAGATCCCTACAAGTTTTGCAACGAAGAACGCGAAAAAAAGACCCTGCTCAGCGCGGAAAACCGCAGTGCTGCCCGGGATGTTGCCCGCAAATCCATCGTGCTATTAAAAAATGAAAAACAGGCATTGCCCTTGAAAAAAGGTCGAAAAATAGCACTGATCGGGCCTTTAGCTGCCAACAAAAGTGAACTCGTGGGTAGTTGGAGCGGCGCAGGCAATGTGGACGATTGTGTGAGTGTGCTGGAAGGCTTCGGGCCGGAACAGACGCCCGGGACCTTTTATGCCAAAGGATGCGAAATGGACGGCAGCGATAAATCCGGTTTTGCGGAGGCCATCCGGGCCGCCGAACAATCGGATGTTGTGGTCGTGGTAGTGGGTGAAAAAGCCATGATGAGCGGCGAGGCTACTTCGCGTACGGATATTTCATTGCCGGGCGTGCAGGAAGATTTGATCCTCGAACTTTGCAAAACCGGCAAACCCGTAGTCGTGGTGCTGATGAATGGCCGGCCGATTGCCATTCCCCGCATTGCGGAAAACGCCACTGCGATTCTGGAAACCTGGTGGCTCGGCACGGAGGCTGGCAACGCCATTGCGGATGTGCTGTTTGGTCGCTACAATCCTTCGGGCAAATTGCCCATGACTTTCCCGCGCTCCGTGGGCCAGGTGCCTATTTTTTACAACGAAAAAAGCACCGGACGGCCGTTCGATCCCAATTCCAAGTGGTCCAGCAAATACATTGACGAGGCCAATAGCCCACAATGGCCTTTTGGGTTTGGCTTGAGTTACACCACCTTTGAATATAAGGGGCTGAGCGCCACACCGGAAACGGTGGTGATGCGCGATGCGCCCAATACCCAGCAAGCCAAAATCAGGGTCAGCGTACAAGTTAAAAATACAGGTTCGCTCGCTGGCGAAGAAGTTGTTCAGCTGTATGTGCGCGACCTGGTGGGTTCCGTGACGCGCCCCGTAAAGAGTTAAAAGGTTTCCAAAAAATCATGCTCCAGCCCGGCGAAACCCGGGAGCTGAAGTTTACCCTGAGCGAAAAAGAATTGGGTTTTTACCGCAGGGATATGACATTTGGCACCGAACCCGGGGAGTACGAAATTATGGTGGGCGGGAACTCCGAAGCACTTGAAAAAGTAAAAGTCAAGCTATAAAAAAGGCTGATGCTGGGGTTCAACCAGTCTGCAGTTCATACCATCCGACAAACAATTCAAACCAATTATCATGAAGCATTTTTACAAACAATTCAAACTCTTGAGCCTCTTGGTTTGCCTGCTTTCAGGCTCGGCGTTTGCCCAAAATCAGGTCTCGGGCCGTATCACCGACCCCAGCGATGGCAGTGGAATGATCGGGGCCACAGTCATAGAAAAAGGCACCAACAACGGTACTTCGACCGACTTAGAAGGCAATTTTGTGCTCAACGTAGCCAGTTTGAACGCCACGCTGGTGGTGAACTATACGGGTTACACCTCGCAGGAAGTGCCGCTCAATGGCCGCTCCAATGTCAACATTTCAATTAACGTTTCCGATGCCCTGCTGGACGAAGTGGTGGTGGTTGGCTATGGGGTTCAGTTAAAAAGCGATGTGACGGGCGCCGTTGGTACCGTAAAAGCCAAGGACATAGAGCGCATCCCAACGGCCTCGGTCGAGCAAGCGCTGCAGGGCAAAATTGCCGGGGTGTATGTTTCTCCAGCAAGCGGTGAACCCGGGCGGGGCGCCATCATCCGAATTCGCGGAACAGGTACACTCAATAATGCCAGTCCATTGTATGTAGTGGATGGTATGTTGCTCGACGACGCTTCATTCGTCAACCCGCAGGATGTGGCCAGCATTGAGGTGTTGAAAGATGCATCCGCTACGGCGATTTATGGAAATCGGGGTGCCAACGGGGTCATTATTATCACCACCAAACGGGGTACTACGGATCGTAAAGCCGTGTTTTCGCTGAGTTCGTACTATGGAAGTCAACAGATTGCGAAAAAATTACCCCTGGCCAACGCGTCGCAATTTGCAGAAATGTACAACGAGTTGCAGGGCAATACCAACACTTTCCCCGACCCTTCAGCACTGGGCGCTGGCACGGACTGGCAGGATGAAATTTTTCGCGATGCGCCCATTGGCAACATACAATTGAGTGTCAACGGCCTTTGGAAAAAACTGAACTACAACCTCGCGGGCAATTTTTTCAGTCAGGATGGCATCTTAAAAAACACCGCGTTCGAGCGATACACTGGCCGATTCAACGGAGAATATCCCGTACTGAAAAGTCTCAAAGTCGGCACCAATTTGGCGTATTCCAACGAAACCCGCAGTGGCGTGGGCGGCGGCGTGCTCAGCGGGGCCTACCGTATGCCCCCCGTGTACGCAGCCCGCGACAGTACGGGCAATTTCACAAACCCGACCTTTTTTGGGCAATCCATCGGCAACCCGGCTGCAGATTTGTTTTACAAAAGCGACCAAACCAACCGCGTAAATCGCCTGGTGGGTACCGTGTATGCGGATTGGACTTTCCTGAAAAATTTCAAGTTTCGGGTGAACTACGGCTTTGATCGCCGGAATGAAAATTTCCAATATTACGAGCCGATTTTCATGGTCTCGTCTTCACAACTCAACAATCTGGAACGCACCACCCAGGACACCTCGAAAATTCGCAACTGGTTGTGGGAGAACACCTTGAGTTACGATAAAGCCTGGGAAAACGTACGCGTCAACGCCCTCGTGGGCCAATCTTCACAGGAATTTACCTTCAACCGGCGCAACACCATCAACCAGGTGCTGCAGCCCAACGGCGATATCACCCGCGAATGGGCCATGAACAGTTACCTGAGCCGGGTAAACGCCACGTTTTTCGACCGCTATCTCCTGACGGCTTCTTTGCGGGCCGATGGTTCTTCCCGTTTTGCAAAAGCCAATCGCTGGGGCTATTTCCCCTCGGTGGCTGCGGGCTGGAACATCTCGCAAGAGCCGTTTATGCGGGATCAGCAGATTTTTGACCGACTCAAACTCCGCGCTTCCTGGGGTATCACGGGCAACGACCGGATTCAGGAATACCCGTCTTTGGGCCAAATTTTGGACGAACTATACAGCGCCTTCAACGATACCGTGCAAGGCGGCGCAACTTTGGTCAATTACGCCAACGCTGGCATTCGTTGGGAAACCACCGAACAAGTGGACGTGGGTCTTGAATTTTCCCTGTTTCAGGGCCGTTTCACCACTGAAATTGACTGGTATCGCCGTTTCACCTACGATATTTTGAGTGATTTGCCGATTCCGGCATACGTCGGTTCGGGGAGTAATCCTTTCGTAAATGCGGCGCAGGTAGAAAACACTGGCTGGGATTTTACCCTGCAATGGCGGGAAACCAAAGGCAGGGTTACTTATAATATAGGTGCAATTTTGTCGCCTGTCCAGAATAAGGTTTTGGCCATCAATGAAGGCAAATCAGAGATTTTTGATGCAGGCACAGCGCAGGGTGATTTCGCGACCAGGACGGTGGTAGGGCAACCTATTGGGGCATTTTACGGTTACCAGGTGGCGGGTGTATTTCAAAACAGCGATGAAATTGCGGCTTCCCCTAAATTTGGATCCGAAAAGCCCGGCGATTTTCGTTTTGCAGACCTCAATGGCGACGGCGTTCTGGATGCCATGGATCGCACTTATCTCGGCAGTCCGATTCCAACCCTGACCTATGGATTTACGGCTGGAATGGAAGCTTATGGTTTTGATTTTGCCGCTGATTTTTTTGGCGTAAAAGGCAATAAAGTGGTGAATGCCAAGGCCGTAGCGCGTTTTGACACCCCAAACTGGGAGACGCTTTGGTACGAGAATCGCTGGACGGGAGAGGGGACCAGCAACAGTGTGCCGCGGGTGACCAATGGCGGCCACAATTATCGGATGTCCGATTTTCTGGTGGAAGACGGGGCGTTTTTCCGCCTGCGCAGTATAGTTTTGGGGTATTCGTTGCCTAAAACGCTGCTGAACCGGGTGCGTATGAACCGCGCTCGATTGTATGCCAGCGGAACCAATCTTTGGACCAGACAAGCCTACTCCGGTTTTACGCCTGAATTTCCGAACGACAGCGCATTCCGAGCCGGGATAGATTACCTTAATTACCCGATGGCCAAAACGATTTTGTTTGGTCTGGATGTGACGTTTTAACCGTACCCCGGAACGCTGTTCCGGGATGCAAAAATTTACCGGAACAGCGTTCCGGGGTACTTTAAATCTTACCGGAACAGCGTTCCGGTGTACATAAAATAAAAACTTATGAGCCATTCAATCAGCTTCCGCCTTACCGCAGCACTCTTGCTATTTACGGTAACCAGTTGCCAAAAGGATTTTCTGGATCGAAAACCACCTGGCGAATTGACTTTTGAGGACTTCTTCAAAACGGAGGAGCATGCCGTTCTGGCCACCAATGCGGTGTACCAGATTTATCGGGATTTTGATCTTTGTGCGTTGCCGTACATTGCCTGTACAGATATTATCAGCGACGATGCAGACAAGGGTTCTTCCCCCAATGATGCGCCTTTGATCAATGATATTGACAATTTTACGCTGGACGCGACCAACCCCTTCGTTGCACCTGTGTACCGGGGCCATTATCGCGCCATTGCCCGTGCCAACATTGCGATTGAAAACATTCCCACAGTGGAAATGAATGCTCAATTGCGCGATCGTTTGGTGGGCGAATGCAAATTTTTACGGGCCTATTCCTACTTCTTGTTAGTGAACTGGTTTGGTGATTTAGCACTGATAACCAACACCTTGCAAGGCGATGAATACTATGCACAGACCCGCCAGCCCAGGACCGCGGTGTACGATCAAATCGAGCGTGATTTGTTGGACGCCATTGCGGTGTTGCCAGAAAAAGACGGATATGCCTCCGCAGATAAGGGCCGGGCGTCCAAGGCTGCTGCGCGTGGGATTTTGGCCAAATTGTACATGCTCAAGAAAAATTGGGAGGCTGCCGAAATTCAGTGCCAGGAGATCATCAATTCCAATCAATACAGTCTGCTGAACCGCTACGCGGATAATTTTTTACCCGTGGGTGAAAATGGCGCGGAGTCTATTTTTGAAATTCAAGCGGTTGCGTTACCCACCCAACAAGCTGCCGGACCGGGTTCCTCGCCTTACAATATGGTGCAGGGGGTGCGGGGCATTCCAAACCTTGGCTGGGGCTTCAACCGCCCATCCGATAACCTGATTTCTGCTTACGAAAATGGCGATCCGCGCCGCGAGGCGACCATCATCTATGTGGGTGAAATTTTGCCCGACGGCTCCACACAGGTTCAAAACAACCCCGATGTGATCAACGCCAGGTATAACCAGAAAGCCTGGGTACCTGCGCACCCGGGTTTGCAGGACAATGGTCCGGGCAACATTCGGGTGCTTCGCTACTCGGATATTTTGCTGTTGGCGGCAGAGGCCAAGAACGAACAGATGAAATCTGGCGAAGCGCTGCCCCTGCTCAATCAAGTGCGCAAAAGAGCGAGAGGAACCAGCAATTTTATCCTGCCGGATGTGACGGTCACAGACCAGACGATGTTGCGCGAACGCATTTACCGCGAGCGCCGGGTGGAACTGGCTATGGAGCAGCAACGCTGGTTTGACCTGCTGCGCTGGGGCCGCGCCGCCGAGGCAATGCAGGCGGCTGGAAAAACTAATTTTGTGCCCGGCAAACACGAGTTGTTGCCCATCCCACAATCTGAAGTTGACCTGACAAGCGGGCGCGTGACGCAGAATCCGATGTATAATTGAGGATACGCATCTTGAATATCAAGCAGTTGTGTCTTGCTGAACGAAGTGAAGCATAAAAGTATGGCGAGTGGTTTACGAGGTTCTTCACTTCACTCAGCATGACACAATTACTTGATATTCAATGTTTTATTGTACGCTCACAACATCCGCATAAACCATTCCCGTTCGGTCAGAATTTCCTCGCTTGCGACCGCGGCCCGAAGCGCTTCCAAATCTTCGTTTTTCCTGAAATCAAGGGCCATCATCTGCTGGGTGTAGGCCACGATGCGGCCAAAATTGGTGCGGTGATACCCAATGCTGGTGTGCCTACGGATGTAATTTTTCATGCCTTTGAGGTGACTTTCCAGAAGCTCAAATTCGCCGGATTCATAGAAAATTTTGAGCTGTAAAGTCTTGGCAGCCAAGTTGTTGAGTAGGTCTTTGTAGTCCGAACGTTGTAAGTTGAGCAGGGCCGTTTTAAAGTCTCGGCGGGCATAGGCCACGCGGGCAAGTCCGAGGCTGGCGGTGGCTTCCCGCCATTGTCGTTCGAGCAGATTTTTGTGTTCGAGGATAAAATGTTCCACCCAATCCAGTTCCCCTGCCCGAAGCGAGATAGCAATGATGTTATCGAAGGCAAATCGGGAAATTTGTCCGTTTTCCAGGAGCAGTTTGCCAGCCAAGGCTCCCTGATACAGATCGAGCGTGGCGCGTATCCAGCCTTCTGCGGATTGATTGATTTTTTTAATGCCAAAATTGATGGCCAGCAGGTAGAGTGTGCGCAGTTCATCCGGTGGAAAAACGGCTGAATTCGCGAAAAGCAAGGCCCGAAACCGTTCAAAATGCTGCTCTGCGTGCTGCAAATCTGTCTGAAATTTATAGCAATAAAAGTATAGTCCCACGGCAGGCGTTTCCATCAGATTTTCTACGTCCGTGTGCGTCAGCACCGCTTCCAGCAGCCCGATACGATACTCCGTTCTGTACACAGCCTGGTGCGAAGCTGCTAAACAGGCCAGCCGCAGTTTGCGGGCTATAAAAGCCGTGTCCATCAGATCGGAAGTAGTTTGCAGGTTGAGCGATTCGGTTCGGAGCGTGCCGGTATCAAATTGATAGCGCTCCCATTCCACCAGATTCAGATCATGATAATAATCGGCGTGTCGCCAGGGCTGTTCGTCGCGGCTCTGCCGGGCTTCGCGCAGGGCGATGTTGAAATGTTTGTCGAGTTTGCGTTTGCGGTAAGCGGCGGCGAGTCGGATTTTAGCGCGGCTTTCATCCTGATATCTTTCCTTGTAGGCGAGGAATTGTTCCAGCAGACCAAGCAGGGCACTGTTGGCTTGCCGGGTTTTTACACTTTTTTCGGACTTGTTCAGCACCACTGCGGCTTCTGCATTTAAGGGTATCCGTCCGGCCCGGCGACAGGCATCGAGGTATTCAAACAGGAGGATGGGCTGTTGGCGGGCATTAAAAAAAGGCGATTGGACGAATTTGCCAAACTCACGCACTTCTGCCGTCGAAAGCGCGGAAAATGCTTCCCAAAGGAGTGTTTTTTCCATGTTTTATGTAAAAAAGAGCGAAATCCAGGTCAGGCATGGCGGATGCAACGAAGCCGAAACTTGATTCCCGGCAGGAAATATTTTCCGAAATGAAGATGTTGTTGAATAATGCTGCAAGGTATTGATTCAATTTTAACATTGATAATCAATTGTTTAAAAAATAATTTTAAAAATACAGGGGAACAAATCACAAAAAATGTCTTTGCTGAACCGGAGATTAACCCGAACATTTGCAACATCAAAAGACTATACGAGCGAATTCAGCTCTTTCACCCTGTACAAATCTCAACAAAGGCAATTACATACTACTGGACATTTGCCGAAATCGAGACCTATAAGGTTTTTGGAAACCTTATAGGTCTGGTAGCAAAACAAAAATGTCCAGTAGTATGGGCAATTTTCCCATTTTTGAAAAACGACTCATTATGATATCCATACGCTACACCTCTCTCTCTCTGATGATCTGCCTACTGGCGGGCTTCCAACCGCTTCATGCCCAATGCGATGTTCAACTAAGCACGGTGATCAACCCATTGCTTTGTTTCGAACAACCCGAAGGGGAAATTGCTGTCTTAGCCAGCAACGGAACGGAACCCTACAACTATTTATGGTCAAACGGGGAGACCACCGAAACCATCCAGAACCTTGTAGCGGGTACTTACACCTGCACCGTGACCGATGTCTTGGGATGCACGGCAGTTGTAGATGCAGTCTTGCAGCAACCGGCTCCTTTGGTACTTCAAATAGACGAGGTAGTGCTGGATTGTATCAATACAAGTGCTACCCTGGAGGCTCAGGTTTCAGGAGGCAACTCACCCTACCTTTATTTCTGGAGCAACGGCAATGGGAATCCAACGATAGAAATCGGTCAGCAGGGACTATATACGCTCACGGTCACCGATGCCAACGGCTGTACCATCTCAGGCGCAGGCATTGTCACTCAAAGTGCAGATGTCCCCCTAGCCTGTTTTTCTCCATCCCCCACCTTAACTTGTGCTGTGAGCAGCTTTCAACTAGATGCACTTTGTTCCTCTCAAGGGCCGGAGTTTACGTACTTATGGACCACCACCAATGGTAATATTTTGAGTGATGCCAATACGTTAACACCGACGGTGAACGAACCGGGCAATTATACCCTGATGGTGACCAATATCCTAAACGGCTGCACGAGTACGTCAACGGTTACGGTGGTTGAAGATATTTGGGCTCCTGTAGTCAGTGCAGGCCCAGATCTTGAAATTCCTTGTGGAGGTGGAGCTGTTATCTTAGTAGGCTCTGCTCCGGGTGGCCCCAATTTTTCGTATTTATGGACCACCCAGAATGGCAACTTTGTGAGTGGTATCAATACCATAACCCCGATTGTAAACGCGGTTGGGACCTACCACTTGATCGTAACCAATACCGCAAATGGCTGTTTTACAGTAGATGAAATGCAAGTTGTGGCTGGAGGAACCGGACTCTGTAGTATCATTCAAGGTCGGGTGTTAGAAGACACCCTGGCAAACTGCCAATCGGACCCTGGAGAACCTGGTATTGCGGGGTGGATTGTGCGGGGTGAATCCACACTGGGCACCTTTTTCGCTGTGACGGAGGCCGATGGAAGCTACCAATTGGCCGTAAAAGCCGGGGCCACCTATACGGTTTCGGCGGTGTCAACCAGTCCTTTGTGGTTGGATTGTCTCCCGATTTCGGATGTTGCAGTGCCCAATTCGAATGACACTTTGCAAGCGGAAGATTTGCTGTTTCAAAAATTGGCAGATTGTCCGCTCCTCACCGTTGATATTGCTTCCGGTAATTTGAGGCGCTGTTTTTCCAACAACCTTTTTAGTGTTTCCTATTGCAATAACGGCACCGAACCCGCCCAGGATGCGCACATAATTGTCACACTCGACCCATTCCTTTCGCTCGTTAATACCAATATGCCCTTTACCGATTTAGGTGGCGGGGTGATCCAGTTTGAGATCGGGGATCTTGCGGTGGGCCAATGTGGGATGTTTCATTTCACCACCCTACTCAGTTGTGATGCAGCTTTTGGGCAAACCCATTGCACAGAAGCGCATATTTACCCGGATACTTCGTGCATATTACCCAGTCCTCAATGGTCGGGCGCTAGCCTGCGCATCAGCAGCCAATGTCAGGCAGACTCTGTCCGTTTCAGAATCGAAAACGTGGGCATTGGCAATATGCCTTCCGCACTCGAGTATATTGTGGTGGAGGATTTGGTCATGCTAATGAGCGGACCCGTGCAACTGGACGCGGGGGAATTCACGGACATCAGTCTGCCGGCCAATGGCAGCACCTGGCGGCTGGAAGTAGCGCAGGAGCCATTCCATCCCGGACAATCGGCTCCATCGGTTTCGGTGGAAGGGTGTACCACTGGCCCCACGTTTTCGACGGGATTTATCAATCAGTTTCCCTTGAATGATGCCGACGAATTCATTGATATTCAATGCCTTGCAAACACGGGCTCTTATGATCCCAACGATAAGCAGGGTTTTCCTTTGGGATACGGTGCCCAGCATTATATCCGACCCGGAACGCCGCTGGAATACCTGATTCGGTTCCAAAATACGGGCAACGACACCGCTTTCACCGTACGCATCGTGGATAGCCTTTCCGCTTGGCTCGATCCGGCGAGTTTCCGTCCGGGCGCTAGCAGCCATCCGTATGCCTGGGATTTGAGTGGCGCCGGTATTCTCACATTTTTGTACGAAAACATCCTGTTGCCCGACTCAAACGTGAACGAGCCTGCTTCCCACGGCTTTGTCAAATTTAAAATCCAGCACCGTGCAGACGCGCCGCTGGAGACCTTGCTGGAAAATACCGCCCATATTTACTTTGATTTTAACGAGGCCATCGTGACCAATACAAGCATCCATCGTTTGGGCGAGCAATTCCTGACAGTAGGTATTTGGCAACCTCAGCAGCCGTTATATTCGGTGCTGGTGTCCCCAAATCCATTCTCCGATGCGGCAATTTTGACGGTCAAAGGACTTAAAAATAATCAGCCGATTCGTTTGCAAGTATTTGATTTACAAGGTAAACTGTGTTTTGAAATGAATGCTGATGGTCCAGATTTTCAGTTGAAAAAAGGAGGCCTTCCCAATGGCGTGTATCTTTTTAAAATTGATCAAATGGGGAAATCTGTGGGCACAGGAAAAATGATCATTCAGGACTGATCATTCGGATCAGCCGGAGGTTTCGGCGCACCCGAATTTTCTCGCAGCAACCATTTTCAGAAAATTCCCAAGCCTGTGCTTTGAATTTTAAAAACTAAGTTTACCTTTGCGCTCCGTTTTTCGGATAGAACAAAATTTACAGAGTAAGCGATGAAACGTACATATCAACCCTCGCGGAGAAAGCGCAGCAACAAGCACGGTTTCCGTACGCGCATGGAGTCCAAAAATGGACGCAAAATATTGGCCCGTCGTCGCAAGCAAGGCCGCTGGAAACTCACCGTTTCTGACGAGCGTCGCTTGAAAGCGAACGCGTAATCTGCTGATTCCGAGGCATTCGGAGTCAATTACTGGCAAGATTCGGTCAAAACAAAATATTTAAGGCTTCCGAAGGCCCTGCGGCACCGGAAGCCTTATTTTTGTGCCTGTTGGTCAACTGCCAGCAGCGCCTGCACCTGCTACCTGACAAGGGAATGCCCGATTTCACCCGACAAGAACGACTCAAAAGCGCCAAAGCCATTGGTGGCCTTTTTAAAGGAGGCCATTCCTACGTGGCCTATCCTTTGCGTGTGGTCTGGAAAGCAGCCCCACCCCACTTGGCTGCCATGAGTCGAGCCCAGATTGTAGTTTCGGTGCCCAAACGCAACTTCAAAACGGCCGTCGCCCGCAACCGGCTCAAACGCCAAATCCGGGAAGCCTACCGCCTCCAAAAGCAGTTATTGTACGACAAACTTGCGGTCACCGATCAGCATATCTCCTTGATGGTCAGCTATATCGCCAAAGAAGCTCTGCCCTATGCGGAAATCGAGGCCGGCGTAGCGAAGCTGATTCGGAAATTTCCGGGAAAAAATAGCTAATGTGGTCAATGTGGTCAATGTGGGGAATGGGGACAATGTGATCAATGGGGGGAATGTGGACAATTTCCTATCTTTCCCGCCTAAAACATTTTTCCATGAAGAAAGTATTACCCGCACTTGCAATGCTGTTTTTGGCCACATTTGGCCTTTTTTTGTTTGAAAATCAAGAAAAAAACCAGCCAATTGGCATAAAAATGCCCTCCGGAGCCTCGGAAGAAAATGGCAAACTCCGCCGGGAATGGCAACTTAAACGCCTCGCCGATCCTGCCACCGGGGAATTACCCGCCGGGATTCAATTTTTGGAACGTCAGTTTGCAGCCAATCTCCCTCAGTCAGCCGTCGAACGCGGCGGCAACGGACAGTGGATGTCGCGCGGACCCTGGAATGTGGGCGGACGAACCCGCGCACTGGCCATAGACGTAACCGATGAAAACCGCCTGCTCGCCGGGGGCATCTCCGGGGGCATGTGGCTCAGTGAAAATGGCGGCCAAAGCTGGGAACGCAAAACCCCACTCAACGCGCACCCGGGCTGTACCAGCATTTCGCAGGACACTCGCCCCGGGAAAACCAATGTTTGGTATTATACTTCCGGAGAATTGTTTGGCTCTTCACCCTCCGCCGGCGGCGCTTATTACCTCGGCGACGGGATGTTTAAAAGTACCGACAACGGCAATACCTGGGCACCCATCGGCGGCACTGACGCGGGCAGTCCACATTCTTTTACCACTGTATGGCAAGGCGTCTGGAATGTCGTAACCGACCCCTCCGCCCCCATGAATACTGACGAAGTGTACGCAGCCACCTACGGGGCCATTTTCCGCAGCATCAATGGTGGAACGACCTGGACAGTGGTGCGTGGAAGTGCGAGTGCGCAACCGTTTTCGTACTTCACAGATGTCGCAGTTACGCCTTCAGGGGTGGTTTACGCCACGCTGAGCAGCGATGGCGCACAAAAGGGCATTTGGCGCAGCACCAACGGAACCACCTGGGTAAACATCACCCCGGCATTTATGCCAAACCAATACAACCGGCTCGTCATGGGGATTAACCCGGACAACGAAAATGAAGTGTACTTCTTTGGCACCACGCCCGGCAGCGGCCACTATACCAATTATATTGGTTCAGACGACTGGACGAGTCTGTTTAAATACACCTTCCTGGGTGGAGATGGCAGTGGTGTGGGCGGACAATGGGAAGATCGTTCGGCCAATTTACCCAGCACAGGCACCGAATTTGACCAATGTGCGGCCCAGGGCGGCTACGATTTGGTGGTAAAAGTACAGCCTGGAACAAACACGGTCGTGATTGGCGGAACCAACCTTTGGCGCAGCACGGATGGTTTTGCAACGCCCGATAACACGACCAAAATTGGCGGCTACAAAGTGGGCACGACCTTGCCATTTTTTGAACTTTACCCGAATCACCACCCCGATTTGCACGAAGTCGTATTTCTGCCCTCCAACCCAAATGTGATGCTCACGGGCAGCGACGGCGGCGTTCACCGCACCGAAAACTGCCTCGCAGCCGAGGTTGAATGGTCGTATTTGAACGACGGCTACATCACTTCCCAGTTTTACTCGGCTATTATTGACAAAAAAACTGCGGGCGACAACACCCTCATCGGCTGCTTGCAAGACAACGGTAACTTTTTTGTCAACGCTGCTGAACAGACCGCTCCCTGGGTGCAAACCGTGAACGGCGACGGAACGTATGGAGCCATTGGGCCCAATAAATCGTTTTATGTACTCTCTATCCAGTTGGGCAAAGTGGCCAAAGTGGATCTGGATGCAGCCGGCAATGTGCTGGCTTTCCGCCGCATTGATCCCATTGGTCCGACAGAAGATGACTACCTGTTTATCAATCCATTAGCCCTGGATCCGAGCGACGGA
>CAZKBH010000005.1:58869-59965 GCA_964550795.1 uncultured Saprospiraceae bacterium | reverse complement strand
CAGGGCTGGACGCAGTTTCCCGACACCTTGGTTGGAGCGGGTCAGTTCACGGCCATTGCGGTTTCGGAAACTGCTCCGGCACACCGCGTGTACGTAGGTTCTTCGAACAATAAAATCTATCGCATAGACAATGCGCACACGGGGACGCCTGCTTTCACGACTTTGACGCCGCCCGTTGGAACCCCGGCAAACGCCTACGTCAACTGCCTCGCCATTGACCCAACCAATGCAGATCGTGTGGTCTTGGTGTATTCCAATTACGCGATTTACAGTGTTTTCCTCAGCGAAGACGCGGGTGCAAGCTGGAAAAAAGTGGGCGGAAATCTGGAATCCAGTTTGGCAGGAACGGGCGCTGGTCCGTCGCTGCGCTGGGTGAGTATTCTGCCGATGGACAACGGTTCGCTTAAATATTTTTGTGCCACCAGCGTCGGGCTGTACAGTGCCGATACGCTCCGACTGCATGCTTCGGGCCAGGCTGGCACGGTTTGGAGCCTTGAAGGCACCAACGAAATCGGCAGTGCGGTGGTGGATTATGTGGACGTTCGGCGCGCCGATGGATTGGTGGTTGCTGCAACGCACGGAAACGGGATTTTTGCGGCCAATTTTGGCACTGAATCCGCCAACAAAGAACCCAAAAATGCAATTACGGTGAATGTTTCCCCCAATCCTGCCCAGCACCAGGCCGTATTCCGTATAAACGGCTATTCATTTGACAATACCCAAGTCCGACTCTACGACCTGAAAGGGAATCTGGTTCGGGAAGCGGTTTTTTCGGGTGAATCCGGTTCACTTCAAGTTCAACATTTGCCCGCAGGCGTTTATGTCTGGGAATTGCGCGGCAAATCCTGGAGAAAGAGTGGGAAGTTGGTGAGGGGGTAGAAGATTTAAGATTTAAAATTACATGATTTAAGATTTAAGATCGGGGGCCATAGCCGAGTATTTCGCTCTGGCGTCAACCATCTAAAATCTTAATTCATGTAATCTTAATTCTTAAATCGTTATAGCGCTACCCTCCCCACACAAGCCTCAGCCAGCCAGAGATAAAAAACAGCCCTCCAATCGGCGTAATGGGTCCTACCCAGGCGACGGGGATGGA
>CAZKBH010000005.1:43296-58859 GCA_964550795.1 uncultured Saprospiraceae bacterium | reverse complement strand
AAGCCAGCAGGTAGAGGGAGCCGGAAAAACAGATTATTCCAGCGAAAAAAAGCCATCCTGCTTGTCGAACCCATTGATTATCAGGAAATTGCTTCAGCCATAGCCCCACCACTAGGAGTGCAAGTGCATGGTAAAAATGGTACTGTACGCCTTTTTCAAAAATGGCGATTTGATATTCTGAAAGGTGTGGTTTGAGGCCGTGGGCGCCAAATGCGCCGATGCCTACAGCCAAAGCGCCGAAGAGGGCACCCATGCGGAGGAAAGAAATTTTGGTCATACACTATGATGCTTGATTAGGATGATTTGTAGTTGTGAAGCAAATGCCAAGTCTTCTATATAAATCCAGTTTTGTGGCGCAATGTTTGCGAAAAATCGGCAGTTATTTTAACTCAAAGTGGTTTTGTACGATGTGGGCTTGGGTGTCAATCGAATCAATCGAATCAATCGTCCCAATCGAATCAATCAAACCGATCGAATCAATCAAAAATCGAATCATTTGCAACCATCGCGCCGCCTGCTCATTGCCGCTGTAAGTTTGTTGATTGCGGCCTTTTTACTTTTCCTTTTTTTGCCCCGAAACCCCGGAGCCTACCGGGCCATCCCGAGCCAAACCTCGTTTTTAATCGAGTGTGAGGGCCTGCTTCGGGCCAAAATCCTGACCGAAAAAACGTCTGATCCTCACTGGAAAGCGGTACTGCACACCCCCCTTTTTGAACGTTGTTTTGAGGATGCAGAAGCGGCCATCGAACTACTCAAACACCATCCTGCGGTGCTGCGGGCGTTCGCCAAGAACAAGGCAATGGCCGCATTTTCTCTGCACCTATCGGATCAATTGCACCCGCTGTTTGTGCTTGAACTGGAAGAGCCTTTTGAGTTAGAAAAGACTCTGAAAACCAACAAGTTATTCCCAAAATATTTTCCGCATCAGTTTCACGGAAACGATATTTTTAACGTCTATTTTTCTAAAAATTCCCAGCTCGAAATGGCCGTTTCCGGGCGGCTTTTGATTTTTTCGCGAAGAGCGACCTTGGTAGAAGATGCGCTCGCCCAACTCGAAAATACCCGGAGCTGGTGGGCCGACCGACCCTATCTCAAAGACCTGCCCTCTGCTGCCCTTCGCCTGCATCTGCGGCCCTCGGCGCTGGCCGAACAATGGCGCGGACAAATGCACCAACGTTGGCGCGGTTTGCCGGATTTGCTTGCCCGCAACCTCGAATGGGCCGGTATTGCCTGGGACGGCGAAACACTTAGCGCATTGGCGGAATCCAAGGGCGTTTTGAGTGGGCTGGGAAACTGGGGGAAAGTGCCAGAGCAGGCCATTTTTAATATCTTACCCAACAATACGGCCTTTTTGGCCAGTACTGGACTAGGCAATGCCTCCGAATTTTTCAACCAAATTGCCGAAACGCGCAGCAGCGATTTTGACCAATACGTACGTCCTTGGGTCGGCGCGGAAGCGGCTATACTCGTTACTGAACCACTTTCCCCCGCGCTTTCCGGCGACCGGCTGCTGCTGCTTTCCGTGCGCGACAGCGCCAATGCCCTGCTAAGTCTCCAGGCCTTTGGCAAAGCGCGCGGTCTGTTGCCCGGCGCTACCGGGTCTTATCAGATGTTTGAGGTGTTTGGATTTCAAAATGCGTCCTTACTCAAGCCCCTTTTAGGCGACGACCCGGCGTTCCGAAACCCTGTTTGCACGATGTTGGACGGGTACGTGGTTTTTGCGCCAGACCGTTCTTCGCTCGAAGTTTTGTTGGACAAATACCTTGTAAATCAAACCCTTGCATCCAACATTGACTTCCTTCAACTGCAACAAAAAACAACGGACAAAGGCCATGCATCCCTGTTATTAAACGCCGCTTACCTGCCCAGTCTCTTGCGAAATATCATGGGGGATGAAGGGGAACCAGCGCTGGCTCCGCTCGGATTTTTGCAGGTAGGATTACAGCCCGGTTTTGGCGGAAAAATGGAACTATTTTTTACCCAACAAATGCTTTCCGAACCGCCTCTGGAAACCGATGTTTTGTGGAAATCGGGGTTCCCGGCCCGCGTTGCCAACCGACCATTTCTGGTGGAACAACCTGAAGGCAAAATCCTCGTACTGGCCCAGGATTTGAAAAACAATCTCCACTGCCTGAATGCCGAAAACGGCGAAAGTATCTGGAATCGCAGCCTGCCCGACCGAATCCTTTCTGACATCAAGGGCATCCATTTTTACGGAAACAACTCAAAATACTACGCATTCAACACCGCCAACAAGCTTTTTGTGCTCGATGAAAAAGGACGCGACGTACAAGGATTTCCTTTCCAACTACCCGCCCCCGCTACCAATGGCGTAACCATGCTTGATTTTGACCAAAATGCTCAAATCAATTACTTCGTGGCCTGCGAGAATGAAAAAATATACGGTTTTGGGCACCTGGGTAAACCCCTGACCGGCTGGAGCGGCTTGCCGACCCAAGGCCGGGTGACACAACCCGTACTCCATTTTCAACACAAGGGCAAAGATTACCTGGCGGTACTGACCGAAGAAGGGCGACTCTCGGTGTATGGACGAGACGGGAGCCTGCGCTTCCCGCCCCTGTTTCTACAGGATAGCGCTTCGGAAATAAAGGGACGGTTTAATGATCCGATGTCCGTAGATGTGGGCGCAGCCAGCCCAAACATCTATTGCGCCAATAGCGCGGGCAAAATTTTTGCTTGCGATTTGCAGGGCAAGCTCAGCGCCAAAACGGTAGGCAAAACGGACAATGTGGTTGCATTCGGGCCAATGCTCGGCGATGCAAGGCATGAATGGGCGATTCTGGACGGCAAAAACCTACAATTGGGAACTTGGTCGGCCAAAGGGCCAGCCACACTTTTAAAAACACAACTCCCTGAAAAACAACATCTTGCGTTTTTTATCGAAAACCATCTCGCCACGGTGGACACCCGCGGGCGACGTATCTGGCTGCTGGACCGCAATGGAAAAGCCCTACCCGGATTTCCGCTTGGTGGAGACACGGCATTTGAATTTGGGCGACTCAACAATGTAAAAATGTTGGTTGTGGGCAATGGAAACGGCATCTGGGCTTACCGAATGCGTTAGCAATCCCGCTCCTAGCGCAAATAAACCGCCATTTCCGAGACATCCCGGATGCGCACATCAATGTCATCGCGCAGGGTGGTGGCCAGCGAAAGTCCCACGTAGTCGGTTTTAATGGGGAATAATTTGTGTTGCCGGTCCACGAGCACCGCGACCTCCACCTTTTTGGGCACCACTTTCAACAGCGGCTGCACGGCGTAAAAAATCGTGCGGCCCGTGTTGGCCACATCGTCCACAATGACAATGGATTTGCCGCGCAAACGGTCGGCGGGCAGCTCCACTTCTGGCTCGTATTCCACGGGATTAGCCGGGTTCAGGCGAATTCTTGTGAGCACAAAAGTGGTTTCCTTGCTTGCAACTGCCTGCAACTCAGCCAACAGTAAATTTGCAAATCCAAGACCATTGTTGTTTAGTCCTGCCAGGATGATTTCGGACTCGCCATAGTTGCGTTCCAGGATTTCGATGGCAATTCGGCGGATTTTTTGTCGGATTTGTCGGTCGGTCAGTATTTGCATGAAAAAGGTATCTTTGGACATTGGAGATTCCAATCGTCGGGTTTGCAAAAGTCCGGTCTTCGCGCTGTATTTTGCGCCCTGAAAACGAATTTTTTATGATTCAATCGCTCCTTTTTATTTTAGTGGCTGGAGCCGCGACCTGGTTTGCCGCCAAAGGCTTCCGCAGGGTATGGCAAAACATCCAGCTCGGCAAGGCCGAAAAGATAAGTGGACCACGCAGCCAACGCTGGCGGAATACAATCTTAGTGGCGCTTGGACAGCAAAAAATGTTCAAAAAATGGCTGCCTGCTGTGCTGCACCTGTGCTTGTATGTGGCGTTTGTAGTCACTCAGGTTGAGCTAATTGAAATTTTTGTGGACGGCGTTTTTGGCACCCACCGATTCTTTGCGCCTTATCTCGGCGGGTTCTACACCTTTGTCATCAGCAGCATTGAAATTTTGTCGGTGCTTGCCTTCGTGGCAACCATCATATTTCTGGCCAGAAGAAACCTGCTGCGCATTGCCCGTTTCCATAAACCCGAAATGAAGGGTTTCCCAACCCGCGATGCCAACCTGATTTTGCTGGCTGAAATAGTGCTTCTTATCGGCATCTTCAGCATGAATGGCGGCGATAAAGTGCTGCAAATGAGGGGCATAGAGCATTATCCCTTAACGGGCAATTTCGCGGTGAGCACCTGGCTGGGACCTGCACTTTTTGGAAACATGAGTGATGCCGCCGTGATTATGGTCGAACGTTTTGGCTGGTGGTTACATATTATCACCGTGTTCGGATTCCTTTGTTACTTGCCCTATTCCAAGCATTTGCACATCATTTTGGCCTTCCCAAGCACCTGGTATGCGCGGCTTACCGCAAAGGGCCACATGGAAAACATGCCAGACATTCAATTGGAAGTTCGGGCAATGATGGGTTTGCCGCCTTTGAATACGGAGGAGCCAGCTGAAGCGGCCAATACTTCGGGCGAATTGCCGGAATTTGGTGCAAACGACGTGTTTACCCTCTCTCGACTCAATATCCTTCAGGCCTATTCTTGCACGGAATGTGGCCGTTGCACCGCCGTTTGTCCGGCCAACATTACCGGGAAAAAACTTTCCCCACGCAAGGTGATGATGGACGTGCGCGACCGGGCCGAGGAAGTCGGGCAACAAATATCCAGCGGGCAACAACCCAAAGTCGGGTACAACGACGGCAAATCGCTGTTCGATCGCATCACCCCCGAAGAACTGCACGCCTGCACCACCTGCAACGCCTGTGTAGAAGCCTGTCCGGTCCTGATAAATCCTCTGGAAATTATCCTTGAAATGCGTCGCCACGAGATTTTGACCCAATCTGCCGGCCCTGCGGAGTGGTTGCCCATGTTCAATGCCATTGAAAATGCCGGAGCCGCCTGGGCGATGAGTGAACCTCGGGAAGCCTGGCGCGACGCCTGAGTCAACTCCTCTTTAACAACCTGACTATCAACGATATGATCGCATATACCATGGCCGAAATGGCCGCAGAAGGCAAAAATCCCGAGATCCTTTTTTGGGTTGGATGTGCTGGCTCTTTTGATGCCCGCGCCCAGAAAGTAACCCGTGCGCTTTGCGAAATCCTGAACCACGCGGGCGTTGAATTTGCTATCCTTGGAAGCGAAGAACGTTGCTCCGGCGACCCGGCACGCCGCGCAGGCAACGAGTTTTTGTTCCAAATGACGGCGGTCATGAACATTGAAACCTTGAACATGTACGGCGTTAAAAGAATCGTGACGGCTTGTCCACACTGTTTCAATACCTTAAAAAATGAATACCCGGCCCTCGGCGGTCACTACGATGTGGTGCACCACACGCAGTTGCTCAACGATTTGATTGCCAACGGAAAACTCAAGCTCAAGGAGGGCGGCGATTTTAAGGGGCAGCGCATTACGTATCACGATTCCTGCTATCTGGGCCGCGCCAATGAGGTGTATGAAGCACCCCGTTCCCTGCTCGAAAGCCTGGATGTGGATCTGGTAGAAATGAAACGTTCCCGCAAAAACGGACTTTGTTGCGGTGCCGGGGGTGCACAAATGTGGAAAGAAGACGAACCTGGCGAAAAACGAATCAGCCTCGAACGCATCGAAGAAGCCCTCGAAACCAATCCTACTGCGGTGGTGGCCAACTGCCCGTTCTGCCTCACGATGCTGCAAGACGGCCTGAAAGCGAAGGAAAAAAATGAACAAATTCCTGTGTACGATCTTTCAGAAATGATCTTATCGAGGTTGTGAGAATATGAATAAGGTTGATAAGGGTTTATTGGGTTGATGGGGTTGATAATCAACCCTATAAACCCTATAAACCCTCATCAACCCATCCGCGTGATCCAGCCCAAATTCAAATTACATCTACGATGACTCCCCTACTTGCCCACGACCCCAGTTTTTCACCAGAATCCCGCGTTTGGGTTTATACTTCGAGTCGCCCGCTGGCGGAAGCGGAGGTTGTTTTTGTGCAAAAAAATCTGGACGCATTCTGCCAACAGTGGACTGCACACAACAACGCCTTGAAAGCGAAGGCCGAAGTGTTTGAAAATCAACTCATTGTACTCATGGTGGATGAAACCCAGGCGGGTGCGAGTGGTTGTTCGATTGACAAATCCGTGCATTTTTTGGAACAATTGGGTGCGGAAATTGGCACCGATCTGTTTGAACGAATGCGTTTCGCCTGGGTGGACGGAAATGGCCAGATGCAGTTTGACCATAAGTTTGATTTTACCAAACAAGTCCAGTCGGGCACCATCAGCGACGACACGCTGGTTGCGGATACGCTGGTACAAAACAAGGCACAATTGGCGGAAAAATGGTTGGTGCCGTTTGGTAGAAGCTGGCACAAGCGGATTGTGTGAGGGTTGTCTGAAATACCGCAAGCAAACAGAACTTCAAAGAAAAACACGTAAATACATTGCCATGCGTCTGCAAACCACACCACATATCCTCATGGTCCGCCCGGCCAATTTTGCGTTTAATGAAGAAACCGCCGCCAGCAATGCCTTCCAAAGTCGCGATGGCAAACTGAGTGCCGCCGAAATGCGGGAACGCGCGATGCAAGAATTTGATGGATTCGTGGCACAACTGCGCGAAGCCGGGGTGGATGTAATCATTGGGCGAGACACCGAGCAACCGGTAAAGCCCGACGCGGTGTTCCCCAACAACTGGATTACCTTCCATCAGGAGGGTTTCATTGTCACCTATCCGATGTTTGCGCCCACGCGGCGGCTGGAACGCAACGATGCTATTTTGGATACGGTACTGGAGCAGGGCTACCGCTCGGAGCGCCGAATTTGCCTGGAAACCAACGAGGCACAGAACCGATTTTTGGAAGGCACCGGGAGTATTATATTTGACCACCAGCACCGGCTCGCCTATGCCTGCCTCAGCCCCCGCACCGATGCGTCGTTGCTCGAAGAACTCTGCCAAGCCATTGGTTATCAAAAAGTTGTGTTCCACGCCCTGGCTGGTAATGGTCAGGATATCTACCACACCAATGTCATGATGGCCCTCGGCGAAACCTTCGTGGTCATCTGCCTCGACACCCTGCGCGACCCGGCCGAACGCAGCATGATTGAGCAAAAATTCAAAGAAACCGGAAAGGATGTGGTGGATATTTCTCTGGCGCAAATGAACGCGTTCGCGGGCAACATGCTTCAGGTGCGCAATTTGGAGGGTCAAACTATCCTCGTCATGTCGAGCCAGGCCTACCGCGCACTGCTTCCCGAGCAGATTCAAAAGCTCGAAAGCCATACCCGACTGTTGCACGCGCCCATTGATACCATCGAAACTTATGGCGGGGGCTCCGCGCGCTGCATGATGGCCGAGGTATTTTTGCCGATGAGTACAAGTCGCTAAAATAGACTCCTGTTGACAATTTAGCCCCGCCGAACATCGTTTTCGGGGCTAATTTTTCAAATAAAACGTCTATTATGAAGCACCTCCCTACCCTTGCCCTGATCCTGTTTTTTTGCCAAACACTCGCCGCCCAGGTGATGGGTAATTACGGCGAACAACAGCAAACCTACCAAAATATCGCCCCGAATGCCCAGTACCGCGCGGTGCCCAAAGCCGCCCGATTCCTCAATGACAATCAATTGGAAATCACCATCAACACGCTTTCCAACCAAAAAGCAAGCGCTTACACGGCCATTTTCAGCATCACCCAAGCCGGAAAAACCGCCGATGAAACCAATTCCCTGCTCAATACCCGCCTCAATGGCCTGCTCGCTGAACTCAAAACTCTGGACATCCCTGACACGGATATTTATGTGGACATGGTGAATTTCCTGCCCAAATACGAGTACGATGTGAGCAAAAAACTCTTCTCCCGCAAAACCTACACCGAAATCCCCAAGGGATTCCAGCTGCAAAAAAACCTGCACATCCGCTACACCAACCCGGCCCTGCTCGATCGTATTGTAACCGCCGCCGCCCGGCAAGAAATTTATGACATTGTAAAAGTGGATTACTTCGTCAAAAACTCCGAGGAAATCTATGCGCAATTGCGGGAAACAAGCTTCAAATACCTCAAAAAGATCGAACAACAGTACAAATCCATTCATATAAACCTGGATTCCGCCTACGTCATCACCGCCGAAAATGCCTGGGTCGCCTACCCTATCAATCGGTACGAGAGCTATCAGGCCTTCAGCACGCAGCGCCTGGATGCCGAGGAAAACAGCAAGGTGAACACTGCCGACAAAATCACTTCGCGGTTCTACAACGCCGTGCCGGCCAATGACTACGACATCGTCCTCAATCCAGAAATTCTTGAACCCGCGGTGCAGTTTTCCTACAATCTGGTGGTGCGGTTCACCCTTCCTGAGCGCGTTCCGGCGCAAAAAACCGTGGTCAAAAAAGAATTTATGCTGGTAACACCCAATGGAGAGGTCAAAACATTAAAAATTGAATGAGTGAGTACCCCGGAACGCTGTTCCGGGCTTGGCCTTGCATGTATCCCGGAACGCTGTTCCGGGCCAAGGGCTTGTATGTACCCCGGAACGCTGTTCCGGGCCTGGGGCTTGCACGTATCCCGGAACGCTGTTCCGGGCCAAGGGCTTGCATGTATCCCGGAACGCTGTTCCGGGTCAGCGATATGGATATTTCTCTGGCTTTTTTGCGCAAAACACGCCCGGAACAGCGTTCCGGGATACGCATAAGCGCCTGCAAATCCTTCAAAATTTACGCCCTACTTACCCGTGCCGAATCAGTGTTTTAGCCTACTTTTGCGGCTCTTTTTCAAAAACTTGTCGTGTTCACATACATGAAACGTATAAAAATCGCCGAACTGCTCCGCACTGAACCCGTTGGGACAGAAGTCACCGTTAAAGGCTGGGTAAAAGCCTTCCGCAACAACCAATTCATCGCCCTCAACGACGGTTCCACGGCCAATAACCTGCAAGTGGTGGTTGATTTTGAAAATTCCGACGAAGCTACGCTCGCCCGGGTTAAGTTCGGCGCGGCCATTGCTGCCACTGGCCAACTCATCGAAAGCCAGGGCAAAGGCCAAAAAATAGAACTCAAAGTCAGCCAGCTTGAAATCCTCGGCGATTGTAATCCCGAAGAATTCCCGCTGCAACCCAAGCGTCAAACCCTTGAATTTTTGCGCGAACACGCCCACCTGCGTTTCCGCACCAACACCTTTGCCGCGGTGTTCCGCATCCGCCACGCACTGGCGTTTGCCATTCATAAGTTCTTCAACGACAGAGGTTTCTACTATCTGCATACCCCCGTTATCACCGCCAGTGATGCCGAGGGTGCCGGCGAAATGTTTCGGGTCACCACCCTGGATTTGGACAAACTCCCCCGCGACGAATCGGGTGCGGTGGATTTTGCCCAGGATTTTTTTGGCCGCAGCACCAACCTCACCGTTTCCGGTCAGTTAGAAGGTGAATTGGCGGCCATGGCTTTGGGGGAGATTTACACTTTCGGCCCAACTTTCCGCGCTGAAAACTCCAACACCACGCGCCACCTGGCTGAATTCTGGATGATCGAACCGGAAGTTGCCTTCAACGACCTGACAGACAACATGCAATTGGCCGAAGACATGCTCCAATACGTCATTCAATACGCGCTGGAGCACTGCGCCGAAGACTTGAAAATCCTGGAAGACCGATTGCTGGAAGAGGAAAAAACCAAACCACAGGATCAGCGCAGTGAAATGTCCTTGACGGAGAAATTGCGTTTTGTAATTGACAATGAGTTTGTTCGGATTACCTACACCGAGGCGATTGGGATTCTAAAAAATTCCACGCCGAACAAAAAAGGTAAATTCCAATATCCCGTGGAAGGCTGGGGCACCGACCTGCAAAGTGAACACGAGCGTTATTTGGTGGAAAAACACTTCAAAAAGCCGGTCATTTTGACCAATTACCCGGCTGCCATCAAGGCGTTTTACATGCGTCAGGACGAACCGAGCGCGGAAGTGCCCGGCCCGACCGTTTCGGCCATGGACATCCTGTTTCCCGGTATCGGGGAGATTGTAGGCGGCTCGCAGCGGGAAGAACGCTACGACCGACTCGTGAAGCGCATGCAAGAAATGCACATTCCGGAACACGAATTATCCTGGTACCTTGATACGCGGCGTTTTGGATCAGCCCCACATGCCGGATTTGGGTTAGGTTTTGAACGGCTCATCCTGTTCGTAACGGGCATGACCAATATTCGGGACGTGATTGCATTTCCGAGGTATCCTGGCAGCGCCGAGTTTTAAGACTTGGAGTACCGTGATTTTTGAACCGTTCAACGCAAAACCGAGGCTATGTTTAAGGTAGTTTTTCGACTATTACCCTTTATTGCCCTGTGGCTCTCGGCTTGCGGTTCTCAAAACACGCCCCTCGATGCGAGTACCAGAATGCGCATTGACTCCACCGCCAATGCGCAGATTGCCCGCGCTCAAAAAGAACACGACAGTATCTGTACGGCATTGACCATCAACGCGTTACCTCAGCTCGTGGATTCCATTAAAAAAATCCGCCTGCGCGAAATCGAGGAAAAACTAAAAACGGTGCCTCGTTGAATTTAAGGCGAGTCGTCATTTTTTTTGCGGTTGATAAGGGTTTATTCAGTTGATGGGGTTGATATCAACCCGATAAACCTTTATCAACCGCATCAACCCTTGCACTTGGTAAACTATCCATGTAGCAACTTCACCGCCGCTCTTGCCACATTTTGCCCATCCATGGCTGCCGAAATAATGCCCCCTGCGTAGCCCGCTCCTTCGCCGCAAGGGAATAGTCCTTGCACTTCGGGGTGCATTAAGGTGGCTGGGTCGCGTGGAATGCGGATGGGGGAACTGGTTCGGCTTTCAGTGGCCACTACATTGGCTTCAGTGGTGTAGAATCCGCGCATTTGACGGCCAAAATCGGCCAATCCTTCCCGCAGACGTTTGTATATAAATCCCGGAAGCAATTCATGCAGGGGAGCCGGATACAAACCCGGGATGTAGGAGCTTTTTGGCAAATCCCGAGACATTTTCCCTGCGATAAAATCCGGCAATCGCAACGCTGGCCCTTTTTGTCCACCATCGCCGGCGGCAAAAAGCCGTTGTTCTACCTCCGTTTGCAATTCCAAAGCCGCGAAAACGCCGTGTTTGGCCCAGGGCGCGAGGTCTTCCGGCTCCACGGCAGTTACCATCCCGGAATTGGCAAAGGGCGAATCCCGGCGACTCATGCTCATGCCATTCACCACAATTTCGCCGGGGGCCGTGGCTGAAGGAACAATTAGTCCGCCGGGACACATACAAAAGGAAAAAACGCCCCGACCGCCCACCTGACAAACCAGGCTGTAACTCGCGGCGGGCAATTCATCGGATCGCTGGCTTTGTTTGTACTGAATGCTGTCAATTAAAGGCTGCGGATGCTCCACCCGAACGCCCAGCGCAAATGGTTTCGCCTCAATACGGATGCCTTTTTGATGCAGCAATCGGTAAATATCCCGAGCAGAATGCCCGGTAGCCAACACAACGGCATCGGCCAAAAACTCCTGGCTTGATGCCCCTTCGCCGCTGGATTCCGTTCGAACGCCCAGAATGCGCCCGTCTTTCAGGATCAAATCCGTTACCCATTGTTGAAAATGAACCTCGCCGCCGTATTGCAGGATGGTTTGGCGGATGTTTTGCACCACGCCTGGTAATTTATTCGAGCCGATATGCGGGTGCGCTTCAGTGAGAATATCAGACTTGGCGCCGTGTTCAACAAGGAGTTGCAGGGCTTTTTGGATGTTTCCACGCTTCAGGGAGCGGGTGTACAGTTTCCCATCCGAATAAGTGCCCGCGCCGCCCTCGCCGAAGCAGTAGTTTGAATGTGGGTTTACCTCGCCATATTGTTGAATGGCTTTCAGGTCTCTGCGGCGCAGTTGCGCGTCTTTGCCGCGGTCGAGAACAATGGGTTGAATGCCCAATTCCAGTAGCTCCAAAGCCGCAAAATACCCCGCCGGCCCAGCCCCCACGATGATCACTTTTTGTTTCCCGTTTACGGGGCGAAAACCTTCCAGAATAGCGGGTTCCGGTGTAAAAATTTCCCCGGGGCCAAAAACTTCCACCCGGATGCGGAAAACGGGTTGTCGGGATCGAGCATCCAGGGAGGATTTCAAAATTTCGAGGTGCGAGATTTGCTCCAGCCGAAGTCCCGTTTGTCGGGCGGCTTTTTGACGGATCAGGTTTTGATCCTCGCGTTCGTGCGGGAGTAGCACGAGTTCAACTTGTTGTGGCATAATGATTGGTGTCCCGTTTTTATCAGGAAATACTGTACGTCTGTTTTTTAACCTCCTTTCCTTGTCAGCCGTTGCTTGTCTTCGGAAATATAGAAGGTATCTGGCACGAAAATTTTAGTGACTGCAATTTCGAGGCATCGTTGGCCATCGAGGCGTTTGATGGGTTTTCGGTCGAGGTTTTTGGTAAAAATGCGGATGTGTTTGGCGTCCGGGCCTGCGGTGGAATCCGTTGTGAGGTCGTAGCGACCAATTTTAATCAGTTCGCTGAGGATTTCACGGGAGGCTTCCCAAATCTGCACATTGGTTTCAACCAAGATGGAATTGCCCGCCCATTCGAGCACATCATATTCGCCAGCTACTTCAAACGCCACCGTTTGGGCCGAGTCAACCTCAAACACCTGGTACATCGTGCGTTCCATTTGGGCTTCTGCCAGGGGGCTAAATGCCAAGAAAAGGAACAAGGATAAGCACTGGGGTAATCTCATGATTTGATTCATTTTTTTTGCAAAGGTCGGTGCAAGTAGTCAAACAAAAAAATGCCCGAATGCAAGTGCATCCAGGCAGAGGGTCAAAATCATTTTTGTTGTGGAGCAGGAGTTGAGAAGTTAAGGGTTCACTTTTTAGCATCGGCCAAAATGAGGGTGTTGGGAACCAGCTCTACGTGCATGTTTTTTGGAATGAACACCACAAAACTGAGGGTTTCCTTCAATTCCTGGCCTTTAACTTTTAGTTGCTTTTGAAGATTGGGGGCTGTGATGAGGAGTGCGTCGTCTATAGATTCTGCTTTCAGATTGTAGCGCCCGATATGGGCTAATTGGTCTAACATTGGGCCGTTACCAGTGGGAAGACTGACGCTGATTTCGAAGCGAATACTAGGATTGTCCCAGATTTTCATGTCAACGGAGCCCGGTAAATCAAGCCTAAGAGTGCCTTTCTCATCCGTGTTAAATGACTTGTTGAATGTTTTTTCAGCCATTGTTTGGGCAGAAATGGACATCGTGAGGAAGGCAATGAACACAAGCGCAAATGAAAAGATTTTAGTTGTCATGGTATACCTCCTTTTTTATTGGGTCAAAGTAAGATTTATTAATTGGCAAAAACAATTTTTTTGCAAACTTTTTTTCATAATTATATACGTAACGCCAAACCAAATGGTTGGGTTCCAGGAAGTTTACTTGTAAAAAAGTTGTTTGGTAAAACGAGATCGCTGATTCTGTGGCCAAATCAGGCCCAATCAGCTATCCTGACCGACCTCCGCGTTGCGACCAACCACTTCTTCCACGGAGATTTTTTTCCGATGTTCGGTGTGTTGGAAGTTTTTATTCGGGTCGCGCATCTTGGAAAGGCCCATAATTTGTCGGAGCATGAACCTCGGCACCTGCCAAACCGCACGCCAAACTTCCGGCGGCGCTTTGTCCAGATGCAAGACCCAGAGGATGTTCAGTGCAAACAAGGTCAGGGATGCCAGCAGCACAATGCCCCAAACCGGCGCAATGAACCAGGATAGTGCTGCCAAGGCTAGCGCAAGGGCCACCTGGATAAACATGGGTAACACGAGCGTCACCTATCCAAAATACCATTGATTAAAATTCAAGCCCAACAAGCCGCGGCGGAGGATGCCCAGCGCGTTGGGCACGTTCTGAAAATAGGAAAAGAGCCAGCGACTGCGCTGTGTTTCCACGGCTTTGCCAGTCTCGACTTTTTCATCATAAACTACTGCATTTCGCGCGTAGGCAATTCTTTCCCCGCGCCGGAGGAGGAAATTTTGGAGGATTTTGTCCTCTTGCAGCATCTTTTTCCACAAATTTTTACCCTGCTCAATCTCCGGACTATACAGATATTCCGTGTAAAGTCTCGTTTCTGTGGCCATTCCGGAGCCGCTGATGACCGCTGAGCCACCCAGCCGGAAAGGCACCTCTCGCTCTATATAATTTTTGTAGTGCTCCCCCATACTGTCCAGTGCAGCGTAGGTGGTGTCGAGATTTTTAGCTGTCCGCTGGCCCTGGATACAATTGAAGCCCAGGTTGCAAAAACGCCTGATTTCGTCCAAAAAATCAGGATGTGCGAGGTTGTCTGCATCAAAAACCACGATAAAATCATGTGGACGCTGGAAATTTTCCAGGGCATATTGCAAACTTTTGGCCTTCAAGCGCAAGGGCGTTTCTGGGCGCAACAACAGAAATGCTTCATCTTCTAGCTCAAAATCAATATCTGGACATTCGTCGGCAACGAGATAAATGCTGCGTGCCGGATAGCGCTGCGCGAGCAGTGATTGCACCAGAGGCCGGGCAATTTCCGCGTTTCGATAGGCTGTAATCACACAGGCAAAATGTGGATTGCTGCGATACGCCTGGTCAGGAAGGCGGCTGCTTTTGCGGAATAGCTGCGCCAACAACACCGTGACAAAAGGGTACACGAGTTGGAAACTGGCAAGCAGACAGATTATTCCGAATAAAAGGGTCATGGTGAATTGGATGATTTTGAACGATTTAGCTGATTGATTCGATTAAGTACCCAATATGCGGATAGTCAGTTAACGGTAATACCAGCCCATACCCCCCGCAGAAACGCCTTCATTTGATTGAATTCACCTCTAATCAGGCACAAAAACACCTGTTTTGGCACCGAAAACAATGCGAAGAAGACTAAGAATATGCCCAACCGTCCTCCCGAAAAGTTGCGGCGCATAAATAAAATCCGATTGCGGGTGAGGTAAAAAATCTTGGCCGTGCCCATTTTTTGAATGGTCAGGCTTTCTTTATGCCAGACTTTGGCACGTGGCTCCACCCAAGCCTCCAATCCGGCCCGCTGAATGCGAGCCGACCAATCCAGTTCCTCATAATACAGAAAAAAGCCCTCCCACATAGGTCCAACCGTTTCCAGTACCTTTCGGGGCACCATCATCGCTGCTCCGTGGGCATAGGCGGTCATACTCGGAGTTGCGAATTGCCCGGAATCTACTTCCCGTTCGCCCAGCACTTGATTTCTCCCAGTAAACGGCGAAATCGATGTCATTCCTGCATACTGTATAATCTTGGGTTCGGTTTTATCCGTTGGGAAATAGCAAATCAGCGGACTCACGATGCCTGCACGGGGGTGGTTTTCAAAAAAAAGCAGTAGGGTTTCGATACAGCCCGGCTCCAACTCGGCGTCGTTGTTGACAAAAAACAGGAGCTCGCCCGAAGCATGTGGGAGCGCAAAGTTGTTGCCGCCCGCAAACCCCAAATTTTGTTCGCTGCGCAGATACTTTACC
>CAZKBH010000005.1:36456-43286 GCA_964550795.1 uncultured Saprospiraceae bacterium | reverse complement strand
ACTTTACCGCCGGGTAACGCGCTTTCAAAACACTGCCTGGATCTTCCCGACTGGCATTGTCCACTACAATAACTTCTACTTCGCGAAAAGCCTGCCGCTGGATACTGTCCAACAAAGCGCAAGTGCTGGCAGTTTCATTAAAATTGACTGTTATGACGGAGACTTTCACGGCAGGTTTCAAGCAGTCAAACATTTTCTCTTTGTACAAACGTACTGAAGGTTTTGACCGCAATTTCCAAATCGTTCAGCACAGAATATTTTCTTTGCGCATAAGTGATATCGTATTGAATCCTATCCTCTGCGGTCATATTTGGATAACGGCGTTTGGAAATTTGCCAAAGTCCTGTAATCCCCGCCGGCGCATGGAACCTTGCGCTCCAGGCATCGCTGGTGAGGGCTTCTGCTTCGTACAGGGGTAAGGGGCGGTTACCAACGAGCGACATATCTCCGCGCAGCACATTAATGAGTTGTGGCAATTCGTCAATGCTGTATTTCCGGATGAACCGCCCTACCCTAGTAATTCGTGGGTCGCTGGCAATTTTTATAAATACGGGCTTGCCGCCGGGCATTTGATTTTGATATACGTTCAGGTGTTGCAAGGCTTGCAGTTGATCCTCTGCGCCCACGTACATCGAACGGAATTTAAGAAATTCAAAGACCTGATATCCGGCCCCTACTCGTTTGGACTTGTACACCACCGCCCCCCTTGATTCAATCCGAATGGCCAACATCACAGGCAGCCATATCCAAATCGTGCCTAAAATGCCGAGGCTGGCCCCAATGATGTCGAAAATACGTTTCGCCAGTGGAAGTTTAAATTTGAAATGTTCCGGTTTTACCCGGTTGGAGGTCTCCAAGACCCTGGGCTTGAACTGATTGAGAAATGCCAAACGATTTTCAAGCATAGACCAATCTACCGGGATGGTATAACAATCGTCTATCCCGTTGGCCGCCAATGCACTTTTATTAGCAGGTTTGCCTTTTTGGGTAAACACGACCAAGGGCACAGAGCGCAAGTCAGGGTGGGCCGCCATCTGTTGAGCCAAGCGATAGTTGTCGCGCATGAGCCATTCCAGGTCACAAAAAACGGCGTGAGGCAGGTGGTACGTTTCTAGTATTTTAACGCGTTCCTTAAGCCATAAAAAAGCGCGGAATCCGCTCGTTTCCATGGCATACTGATACTGAGTGCCCTGATGCGGAAAATTATGAATGACTCTGTCAAAACCATCTTCAAAGCCCACAAAAAGCAATGCTCGGGCCGTGTCAAGTTTGTAATCGGAGGTATGCGGGTTAAGATGCATGATTAAAAGTTTGGCGAATCGGTTTTGGTTGCCACACTGCTGGACGTTCATACTGTGCCCAAAAACCTTACAGGTCTCGATTATCTAATATATCCAGCAATATGATCTGTTGGTGGTCTTTGGACGTCTATCCAATAATATCAATCAAGCGGTCTTGAAGTTGGGCAGGGCTAAATGGTTTGGCAAAGTAGTCGTAGGCCCCTAAATTGCGGTAAAGATGCTCTTCTGCGTCTTCATCGTCAGGAGTTCCGCTACCGAGCACGACTACGGGAATGTCGGCCCAAAGTCCGCTGCACCGAAGGTTGGAGAGCAATGCCGCGCCATCCAGCTCGGGCATGCTGGTGTCCGTGACAATGACGTCAGGCATGACACCTTTACTGAGCCAACTCATGGCCTCAAGGCCATTTTTGGCCCCTAAAACATCAAATTTATCGGAAAGGAAATTGCCAATAATCTTGCGAAGACCATCGTGGTCTTCAACTAGAAGTAAGCTTCTGGTCATAATGTAATCGATATTTTGGTCAAATGATTAAGTACTCCGAAGAGTACCGGTTTTTTGGAAGTTTAGGAATGTTTTTACTTGCACATTCCTCAACGGCCAGAAGGAGGGGGGGATGAATTCTGAACGCACTGGTAGAATGAGACAAAGATAGTGCCGATTGGACGTGTGGCAAGGGGGACGACAAATTTTGTTGTGCCCGATTCGCGCGGACTACAGTATATTTTATTATTAAACAATGAGTAATTGCCTATCTCACAGTTTTTTGAGCGCGAATTTCGCGTGTTTGTCTTTTTAGTTAACAAATAGCCTTACCTGAAGTTCTCAAACCAATACTCCAATTTTACGACCATAGTCCAATTCGAGCCTGCTCGCCATACCTTTGCAAGCTCAAATCCTTTTTGCGTGCTCGAAATCTTTTTTTGGCTGGGGCTGGGCCTCGTTTTTTACGCTTACCTCGGCTATGGCTTGGTTTTGTGGGTTTTGGTGCGCATCAAACGTTTATTTTGGCCCAAAACCCTTCCTGAGACTAGTTCATTGCCAGAAGTCACATTCGTCGTTTGTGCTTTCAACGAGGCCGACTGGATTGCCCAAAAAATAGAAAATTCGCTCGCCCTAGACTATCCCAGACATTTGGTGCAGTTTTGCTTCGTCACCGATGGCTCGGACGACCGTACGGATGAGATTGTTCGGAATTATCCATACCCCTCGGATGTTCGATGGCAACTCATGCACCAACCCGAACGGCGTGGGAAAATCGCTGCGTTTCAACGGGCCATGCATCAAATTACCAGCCCCGTGGTGGTCAGTACCGATGCCAATACGTGGGTCAACCCCGAGGCACTCCGTCGGCTGGTGCGGCATTTCGACGATCCTCAAGTGGGCGCAGTGGCCGGAGAAAAACGCATCTCCATGGCCGAAAAAGACGCTGCCAACAGTGCAGGTGAGGGCATTTATTGGAAATATGAAAGTCTCCTGAAAAAATGGGACGCCGAACTCTGGTCCGTAGTGGGTGCTGCGGGCGAGTTATTTGCCCTCCGAACCGAGTGCTATGAGCCTGTGGCGCCCGACACCTTGGTGGAAGACTTCCAACTCACCATGCGCATCGCGCAGCGGGGCTGGCGGGTGCAATATGAACCGGGGGCTTGGGCCGCAGAAAGTTCCTCCGCATCGGTAGCGGAAGAAATGAAGCGCAAAGTGCGCATTGCCGCAGGAGGATTGCAGGCTGTTGGGCGACTGCTGCCGCTGCTCAACCCCCTGCGCTACGGCATTTTAAGTTTTCAATACATTTCGCATCGGGTGCTGCGCTGGACACTGGCGCCAATTCTTTTACCAATCTTATTGATAATCAATATTTTGCTTGCACTGGAAGGCAAGCCATTTTATCAGTTTTTTCTCTTGGCGCAATTCCTTTTTTACCTGGCTGCATTGGCGGGCTGGGTATTGGAGCGTCAAAAGCTAAAGGTCAAAATCCTTTTTGTGCCCTACTATTTTTGTCTGATGAACTGGGCCATGTACGCCGGGCTGGTGCGCCTGCTCCGTGGCCAGCAATCTGTGCTTTGGGAAAAGGCAAAAAGATCGGTTTAACTCCGCTTAATATCTCGCCTTGCAAGTTTTCAGCGTCAGCTTGTGTCATACGTTTACTAAACTTTTAAAGTTTAGTAAACGTATTATCCCACCAACCATGTGCCACATTTTTCACGGGGAAGCTTACCTACTTATTTTTATCTTAAACTTAATATTATTTCAAAGGGCTTGTCTGGTTAAACCGTGATGTTTGAGCGGTTCAACACAACTTTCACTTTTTTTAAAATATTTATGAAAAAATCGCTTTTAGCAATCTCGGTTATTGCTTGCACATTTTCATTTTCCTGCGCTCAGTTCAAAAAAGGCGCGGCTATCCCAGAAACACCAGACACCATCGGCACGGGCAATTATGAAGGCGGAAGAATCACCACATTGGAGGTTCCCGATAATGCCCTGAGCTTTCTCGCTATCGGCGATTGGGGCCGCAATGGAGAGTTTCATCAAAAAGATGTGGCCAACCGCATGGGCGAAGCCGCCGGACAACTCGGCGCTGAATTCGTTCTCTCGCTTGGCGACAATTTTTACCCCAACGGGGTAGCCAGTGTGGATGATTACCAGTTCACCCGTTCCTTCGAAGATATTTACAGTGACCATTCTCTGATGGTGGATTGGTTTGTTATATTGGGCAACCACGACTACCGGGGCAATCCAGATGCCCAAATTCAATACTCCAACATCAGCCGCCGTTGGAGAATGCCGGCACGGTATTACAGTTTTGAGCGCCAACTCGACGACGATTCTGGTGAAAAGGCTTTATTTGTTTTTATTGACACCAACCCTTTTGAGAAAAAATACTATACCGAAGACACCTACCGGGTGGCCGTCAGTTCACAAGACACAACGCGGCAAAAAGTGTGGTTAGAAAAAACTTTGAGCGAATCCAAGGCTAAATGGAAATTCGTCATCGGGCATCACCCCCTTTATTCCGGTGGCAAACGCATCAAGGAAACCGGCGACGTGCGCGCCTCCTTTGAGGAAATCTTCGAGCGCCATCGGGTAGATGCTTACTTCGCTGGACACGAACATGACTTGCAGCACAACCGCGCCAAAACCGTTCACCATTTCATTTCCGGTGCAGGTTCAGAAATTCGGCCCACCGGACGGGCAGAATTTACGCTTTTTGGTAAGTCCATTCAAGGATTCCTATGTGCGTCGCTTACTGGTAAATCGCTACTGATCCAAGCCGTGGACTACCGTGGAAATGTTCTGTACAAAACGCGGATTGAGAAGTAGGGTGGGATTTGTTTAAAATGAAAACCCCGAATTTGAGGCGTTCCTCAAATTCGGGGTTAAAAACGGCCAAAACCTGCTTCAATCTTTTGATTTTGAATCACTTATCCTTTGCAGGGAGACTCAAAGTAAAATGGATCGCTGCGCAGAAATTCTCCAGAATATTTGGAGGAATCCCTGCGCAGCGAAAACTTGGATTAGATTAGTTACTGCTAAAGAGGTCAAATTTCAAGCCGATGTTGAATCGGGCGTTGTAGTATTCGGCCTGCATGGTGCGCTCAGGGATGCCCTGATAAAATCGCAGAGGCTGGTTGGTGAGGTTATTACCCTCGAAGAATGCTCTTAGTCTTGGGGTGAATGCATAAGAAGCGTTCACGTCCAAGAAGGTCTGCTTATCGTAGAAGCGATCTTCAAAGTTTTCGCCGCCCAGTTCGTCAAGGTAACCGCTGGCGTAGTTGAGCGATACACGCACCACGAGCTTCTTGGTTTCGTAGGAAAGCGAGGCATTGAACATGTGCTCCGCCGTACCGGGCAGGCTGAGGTCGTCCTGCTCACGGCCTTCAATGCCCTCTGTTGTGGAACGGGTATAAGTGTAATTGGTGTAAACACCGAGACCCTTCCAGATTTGGCGCTGGAAAGCCGCTTCGAAACCGAGCACCGTGGCAGCCCCGCCATTGCGTGGTGTGGTGAACTCCAGATCAGAACCGAACCGTGGGTCGGAAAAATTCTGGATGGTTTGAGTGTAGATGAAGTTGTCGAGATTTTTGTAAAAACCGCCCAACGATACCAAGCCGATGGTCTTGAAATAGTGCTCACCCATCAGGTCAAAGTTCATGGCCGTGGTGGCGATGAGGTCAGGATTTCCGCGGGCTAGTTCTTGGTCCTGGGGGCTGAACTCTGCATAAGGCACCAGGTCAAAGTAGTTAGGCCGGGCAATGGTATTGGTCCAGGCGGCACGAAGGATGGTATTATCATCTACGTTGTACTTGAGGTGTAAGCCAGGCAGGAGGTTGCCGTAATTGTTGCTGCGGGTGTCGGGACGAGCGGTCTCTTCGTCAAGGTCAAACACGTTGCCAGTGTAGGTGAGGTCGGTGTACTCGTAACGGAGCCCTCCAGTGGCAGAGAACTTGTCGGTAAACCGGTGTTCAGCCATGACATAGCTGGCGTAGATATTCTCCTTTGCGTTGTAATTGGCGGAGACGTATTCTCCAGGCACGTCTGATTCCTCAAACAAAGCGGGGTTGGTCAAATCGAGACCGCCCAGGAATTCAGGTGTAACAAAGTTGCCGATTTGGTATTGATCTCCAGCCAAGAATCCCGGGTCGCTTTCGTCGCGGTTGGGAACATCGCTGAGATCGTCGAAGTTGCCAACAAGGGGTTCGTACTCGAAGAAGTTGTTGTCGCGGGATTTGTCCTTGATGCGGAAGCGTCCACCGAATTTGATTGCACCCTGATTGTTGTACGGCAGGCTGAAGTCGAGGCGGCCATTGAAGTCCTTATCTTCCGTGTAGTTGTAGTTCTCGGTGATTTCGTTCAAGCCAAGGCTGAGGTTATCAGCTCTATTGGCCAGGAATGTAAATGGCTGACGCGTGTTGCTGACATCCACGTCAACGGTCTGATTGCTACCGCGGTAAGCAATGTAGCGTTCGTTGGGGCGTTCCTCGGAAGCCTTTGCTGCGGTAAGGTTCCAGGTGGTGCTGAGCTTGCCAAAGAGATGTCGGCCACTGAGCGTATAGTTGGCCATACGTTGATCTTCAAGGCGGGCATTCCTAACGCGGTCGTTGTCTATACCGCCTTTGGTTTGGTAACGCACCCGACCGAGTGCGGTGAAGCGGCCTGGGCCGGTTTGGGTGAAGTCACCGTCTTCGAAGGCATTTTCAAGTTGGCTTACGCGCATGGCGAAGCGGTTCTCCCAGTCGTCGCGCCAGTTGTACATGGCGGTGAATGCGATGTTGTGGTTCTTATTAATGTCGTAGTCAAGGCTGGCAGAGGCGCTGCGTCGAACCCGGCGAACGATGTATTTGCGGATGTCCAGTTCGTCAATAACCACCCCGGCATCAGTGTCCACCCAAACGGCTTCCACATTGTCAGATCCAAAGCTGTGGTCATTGTAGGAACCTGACACCACTAGTCCGAGTTTATCGTTCAGGAAGCGGTCGCCGTAGATAAGGGCACCGGTCCAGATAGGCTTTTCGGAAAGGAGGTTGATTCCG
>CAZKBH010000005.1:29529-36446 GCA_964550795.1 uncultured Saprospiraceae bacterium | reverse complement strand
GGTAGCCAAGGTGCCGGATAGCCGCTGCCCTCTTGGCGCGGAGCGGGTTACGAGGTTAACCGATCCGCCAATGGCATCGGCATCCATGTTGGGCAGCACGGCCTTGTTCACTTCGATGGCCTGCACCATGTCGGCAGGGATTAGGTCCATCTGTACGCGGCGGTTATCGCCTTCAGCGGATGGGATACGCTCGCCGTTGAGGGTAACCGCATTGAGCTGAGGTGCCATGCCGCGAATGATGATATCGCGGGCCTCTCCTTGGTCGTTCTGCATCGTAATGCCAGGCACACGTTTGAGCGCGTCGCCTACGTTGGCATCAGGGAATCGTCCAATCTGATCGGCAGCTACGATATTGGTGATGTTGGCGTTCTGGCGCTGTTGGTTGAGTGCTTTGGCTTGGCCCCGCAGACGGTCGCCAATGATGAGCACTTCAGCACCAATTACGGCAGAAGGTTGCAAGCGTGCACGCACAACAGTCGTCTTTCCGGCCTCCACGATAGCTTCGACAACGGGAGATTCGTAGCCAATAAAGTTGATATTGAGTTGCTGGGCACCCGTAGGGACGCCAGTCAATAAAAACCGGCCTTGCACATCAGATACGGCGCCTTGTTTAAGGTTATTAATGTAGACAGTGGCACCGGGCATACCGAGGCCGTTTTCGTCTGTGACGAATCCACTGATGTTTCCACTCTGTGCTCGGAGTAGAGTGGTCATTACGACCATGAGAAGAAGAAGTGTAGTTAATCTTAACATTGTATTTAGATTTTTGGCAAAGGTATCTTGCGGAGTTGGCTGCCAATTTTAACAAATTGATACCTTTATGTAAAGCCAAAATATCCTATGTTAAGTATCTATTAAACATACACTCCAATTAGGAGGCTTAATTATATACTTTGATTCTTGTGATTTTGATGATTATTTCGTGCTGTGTTTGATATAATCTATATGTGCTGTTTTTAAATACACAATCGCATCTTTTTCATCCTTTATATCACTTATTTTTACTTTCCCAGGCCCTTTATAATGTGAAAGCCATAATTGGAGAATATCAACGACGCCTGGGTATTTCTGCTGCAACATTTGTAAAGAATGTACATCGAATCCCGGTTCATTGGTATTTATAGCCAAGAGTTTCGAATCTGTTTCATTTTTATCGAGCATGTGGATTATTCCAATAATCCTAACTTTGACAATTTCTTCACGCGCAATGGATGGACCGAGTACGAAAACATCTACGGGGTCACCATCACCACCGGATGCCTTGGGCAGCAAAGTTTGAGGCACAAAACCATAATTCGCCGGATAAGGCAGGTAATTGATTACCCTAAATGAATCGGGGTTTATCTTTTCCCATTCTATTTGTCCGGTTATTTTATTAAGCTCCCATTTCTGATTGCTTCCCGCCGGTATTTCTATAACAACGTTTACCATGCTATCGGTGGTAAAAGCAGGGATATCGGTTAGGTAATTGCGAGGGGCAGTATTACTTATACGATCCGTGTTTGCGCGTTCAACACAGGATAATAAGGATGTGGATAAAAGGAATAAAAGCAAAAGTTTTTTTGACATGGTTATACTGCGATTTGGGCTTATGTTCTGCAATGGCTGATATTCACCACCCCTCATTGCTTCAACGACGGATCCACCTGTGGCACTAGTGAGGCGGTGACTCGAAGTCACCGCCTCACTAACACCGGAGTCACTTCCTCAACGACGGATCCACCGCGTACGCCTTTTCAAACCACTCACCCGATTTTTCAGGCTGGCCCATGTCAGTGTAGGCCGAGCCGATGTAGTAATAGAGCGTGCCAGATTTGGCACTGTCCGCATATTTGAGGCCTTCTTTCCATTGCTCAATGGCTTCGGGGAATTTTCTCTGCATGGCTAACACCGCTCCCAAATTGCGGCGGCCATCCACAAACCGAGGGTCATATTCCACCGCTTTCCGGTACACTTCCTCGGCTTTTTCGGGTTGACCCCGGGTGAAATAGATTTTACCCATGTTGGACAACACCTCGGAGTTGTTGTAGCGGTATTTGAGCGATTCCAGGTAATCTTCCAGGGCTTTGTCCCAGGCCGCGCGTTGCTCATCCGGGTTTTTCAGCACCTCACCTAGCCGGAAGTACGCGAGGCCACGGCTTCCGTACGCATCGTGGTATTTTGGATAAAGTTGAATACATTTATCATAAAGCTCAATGCCGCGCCGCACTTGGTCTACGTCCTTCACCATACTTTCTTTTTCGTCCATGCCCTGGCGCACCACCTCGAGGGCATTGTGGTAATTGAGTTTGGCGCAATTGGGAGAATTGGGCAAATCCGCCGCATATAAAGCGGCGCTGTCGTACCAAGCGTTGTTGCGGAACACCGTTTTGAGTGAATACGCTGCAAGCAAAACGCCCACGGCCATCCACAGCGCTGTTCCTTTTCCGTTGGGGTTCCAGATTTCGCTGCGGTCGTCAATTTTGAATATTTTACAAAAAAGCCAGCCCACCGCGAGCGCAAATCCGAAGGATGGGATGTACAACAATCGCTCCCCGTAGGAAGTACCAATCATCATCAAGACATTGCTGAACACCGAAAAAGTAGCGAGGTAGAACAGGATGGCGAAGGACAAAATGTGTTTTTTGGGCAAATTCACCACCGCCCAAATACCCATGCCCATATAGGCAAAAAAGCCCGCCAAAGCCCGCCAATCACTGAAACTGACTACTTTCACCTGCGGGTAACCCATGTCGCTCACCAGCGGATGCGGGAAAATCAGGGTCCACAAATACCGGCCGCACATCATGAATGCCGAGGCCAGTCGTTCCCCCTGATTTTTGGTTTCCGACATAAAATTATCCAAAATGGAGTACGATTCCTGGTAAGGTTGCGCATCCAGAATCTTCTTTCGGATGAGCAGAAAAATAACTGCCGGAACCAACAGCGCAGCCACCACTTTCCCGATTTTTCCGACGCTGCTCGGCGAAAAATACCACATGGCCAGCGGGAAAACCGCCATCAGCGTAATGGCACTTTCCTTGGAAAACATCGCCACCGCGTAACTCAACATGGCGATGACCAACCATTTAATGTCGTCTCGTTCAATGTATTCCCAAATGGCCCGAAGCGTGAGGGTGCCAAAAAGCAGGGCCAGAATTTCGTCGCGGCTTTTGATGTTGGCCACCACCTCGGTATGTACCGGATGTGCCATGAACACCAGCACGGCAATGGCCGCCAAAACGGGCGGGTAATCCACCAAAATACGCCGCCAGGTGCTCCACAACACCCAGCCCGTGAGCGCATAAAACAAGGCATTCAGCAAATGCCCCAAGAACGGATTATCGGGCGACAACTGCCATTCCAGCGCAAACATGCTGAGCGGAATCGGGCGATACAAGGACCCCGGACTATTCCAGGAACCAAAACGGTACTCCGTGGAAAAGATCAGGCCGATGTTTTTTAGCCCGCCCTTGGTGATCCAGTTCGACTTGATGATGGAAAAATCGTCGAGGGTATATTGGTGCCCCAGGGTGTTGACATACAACAGAAAACCCAAGATGGTGGCCGCGAGTCCGACCCAAAGGGCGCCCATAATTTGGACATCGGAACGCGGCACACGGGGTGCCGGGCGTTTGGCGGGGGGAACGGGCCGGGTTGCGGGAGTGGGTTTGGTGTGTTTCTTTTTTGACATACTGCTGCCTTTTTTGAGAATACCGATGCGAGGCGTTCAGGGCGCGAATGTACGGAAGGAATATTTTTTAAAGCGGCTGTGATCCAGAACATGCTCCAAAATCTTGTGATTTTAAGTCGCGAAGACTTTATCTTTGGGCACCCCTAGCCTGCCCCTTATTTGAATGGGCTTCTGTTCTGGAATTCGATATTCCCTTTTTGAATAGTACCGATGAAATAACCTACTTCTATGATACCAAAACTACTATTTGTTGGTGGGTGTGCGCTTTTATTGCTGCAAAACCTCGCAACGGCCCAGGATTGCTCCCTCATCAATCATCCGCCCGAGTTTAGAACCCGCCTGGCCTGGCAATCAGCCCAAGATGGCCCCTCTGTAGTTTCAGCGCCCATGGTGGCAAACATGAACCCTCAAACAGACAGTATTCCGGAGATCATCGTGATCGAAGGGAGTCAATTTGTATTCAACCGAATCCAGTTCTATCGCGGCGATGGTTCAAATGCCGCCAATCCTCGGTTACTGACTGTTCCGGGAGGTTTTGAGTCTTACCCAGCACCAAGCCCAACCATCGGCGATGTGAATGGAGATGGTATCCCGGAATTGTTGATGGCTTGCGCCGACCGCCGGATTCGGGTTTTTAACAATTACACCGAGGCACCCGGCCAGGCCATGACGCTCTGGATTACAGCGAATGGTTTGTTGGATTTTGGAGAACAACGCCCCCTGCTCGCTGATTTTGATGGTGATGGAATCCCGGAAGTTTATGCCGGCAGCGATATTTATAAGTTCGACTTTTCAAATCCCGGAGCGCCAGCGCTGAATAAGATTATCAATGGCCCAAACACCCAGGGGCGTGCAGCGTATGCCTTGTACTCGGAAGGATCCTGCAACCCAACTGCCGTGGATATTTTGTCGGTAGCAGATTGCAATGGCGACCCGGATTGTGCCGGCTTGGAACTCGTGGCAGGCCCAATCATTTATTCCATAGATACGGATCTGAACGATGGTGATGGGTATGAAATTAAAGTGCAGCGCAATTTGAATACCATGAATGTACCCGCCAATTCAAATTACGCAGATGGCTATACCTCTGTGGCCGATATTGATCTGGATGGTATCCTGGATGTAATTGTCACTTCCTCGCGCCAAACCAACCAGTATGGGATGTATATCTGGAATAAAAACGGCTTCCTTCGGTTTTTCCCTTATCCAACCAATCCAGTCAACAGCGGCAGTTTGGCCTGTGTCGCCAATGTATTCGACGATCGCGAGCAGGGTTTCGCGGTGGATATGCCGGAAGTGCTGGTGTGCAGTTCCTTTAATTTGACCTGTTATAGTTTGCAGGCCGCTACGGCAACGCCCCTCACGCCTTATTGGTGGAATCTTCCTACTACCGATTTTTCGGGCTGGACCGGCTCCACGGTGTATGATTTTAATGGTGATGGTATCTCGGAAATTGTTTATCGGGATGAAAGGGATTTGCGCATTCTTTATGGCGGCGGCACGCCATTCCCGGCAGGCGTAGATGCCGAGCGAAATTGGTTCAAAACCCCCTGTTTTTCCATTACTTCGGATGAATATCCAGTGGTGGCCGATGTGGACAACGACGGGGAAACGGAAATTGTAGTGACGGGCAGGATTACCGCCAATTTTGGCAACTACCGGGGGCGTTTGCGGGTGTATGAATCCGATTCTGCCCCCTGGGTGCCTTGCCGCAATGTCTGGAATCAATTTAACTACTTCATTGTCAATGTCAACGACGACCTGAGTATTCCCGCCGTGCAGGATTTGCATCACCTGGAATTGCCTGCAGCGGGTTCTGGTATTCGCCCCCTGAACACATATTTATCGCAGCGGCCCTTGCTGAACGACAATTTTTTACCCTTCATTCCTCTGCCCGATGCCTCGGCGCTTACGCCCCAAGTCAACTGTGCCCCGGATAGCGTTACCGTTCAATTGGAAATTTGCAACCCGGGAGAAAAAGTATTGCCCAGTGGAACGCCCGTTGCCTTTTACCAATCTGACCCGACTTCGACGGTTGCTGACCCCCTCGGAACGGTTCAGTTAACCACTGAAGCCATTCCCAAAGACTCCTGCAAAATTTTCAGTTTTACCGTGCCCAACATTCCCGGCATCGCGTTTGGCGTGGTGAACGACGATGCGTCTATGCCAACCCCTTTCCAACTGGCACTGGATTTTCCCGTCACCGAGGAGTTGGAGTGCAATTATTTGAATAATATTTTCCAGTTTGAAATCTTCGCTTCGCCACCGCCCTTCCAGCTTGGCCCTGATTTCGGCGCTTGTCAGGACACTACGCTTGTGCTGGAAGCCGGGCCGGGATTCGCCCAATATCTTTGGCAGGATGGCAGTACCAATGCGGTTTTTGAAGCCCAGCAGGCGGGTTTGTTTTGGGTGGAAACCACCGATTTTTGCGCCCAAAAACAGCGCGATTCCATTCAAATAGAAATTTTTGAAGCCCCTGCGATTCAGTTAGATACCATAAATGGAGACTGTGCGGGAAATCCCGCCATCGTAACGGCCTCGGCACAGGGGATGTTTACCCCGCACCAATTTCTCTGGTCTTCAGGCGACACAGCCCCCAGTATTGTCGGCCTTGCCGATGGAATGTACACGGTGACCGTCACGAACGCTCGGGGCTGCACATCTACACAATCCACCTGGGTGGATGCGGGTGGAAATCTTCAAATTTCGGGTTTTGTGGCGGCTCCAATTTTGTGTTTTGGCCAAAATGGCGCGCTGGATCTGAGTTTTCAGGCGGGCAATCCGCCGTATGATTTTCAATGGTCGAACGGGAGCCAAACCCAAAATGTACCCAATGCTCCTGCGGGCAATTATTCCGTGACCGTCACGGATGCCGATCAATGCGTGGATACCTTCCATATCGCGCTGACACAACCGAATGCATTGATTTCCAGCGGTTTAGCTGCGTTGCCCAGTTGCCCCGGTTTGGCCACGGGCGAGGCCAGTTTTTTAGGGGCCGGACAAGGGACGCCGCCCTATTCCCTGCTCTGGTCGAACAACGAAACATCTGTAACGCTGAGCGATTTGCCTGCGGGTACGTATCAACTAAGCCTCAGCGACGCAAACGGCTGCACGCTGGTGGAACAAATTCAAGTGCCCGAATATGTGGCGCCGAACACGGAAATTCTCCTCGATGAAGTGTCTTGTTTTGGAGCCAATGACGGCAGCATCGCCTTGAACCTCACGGGTGGATCTCCGAGCTTCG
>CAZKBH010000005.1:28248-29519 GCA_964550795.1 uncultured Saprospiraceae bacterium | reverse complement strand
AATGCCACCACGAACCAAATCCAGTCGCTGCAGCCCGGGAATTATGCGCTCACGCTGACGTTTTCCGCCGGGAATTGTACCCAAAGTTTTGATTTTCAGGTAACGGAACCGCTCCCCATTCTTTTATCCGCCGCAGCTGATCCGGTGCTTTGCCATGGTTTAGCCAGTGATATTGACCTGACGGTGCAAAACGGGGTGCATCCGCTGACTTATTTGTGGTCAAACAACGCCCTTTCAGAAGACCTGAACGACGTAGGCGCAGGTTCGTATCAGGTAACCGTTACGGATGCGCAGGGCTGCTCGGAGGTGATTTCCGTTGATTTGAATGAACCAAGCGCCCTCCTGAGTGCCGGAATCACGAGTGCTTCCGCCTGCCCGGGAGAAGCCAATGGCGCGGCTGCATTTTTGGGCGCAAGTCAGGGTACCCCTCCCTACACCTTGCTTTGGTCAAACAACGAAACCGCTCCAAACCTGAGCAATTTGCCCGCAGGTATTTATCAATTGACCCTTACAGATGCCAACGGTTGCACCCTCGTGGAGCAGGCCCAGGTGTCGGAATTTTTGTCGCCAACAATCCAGAGCAGCCCCACCGACGTGACGTGTTTTGGACTTAACAACGGCAGCATTTCGGTGAACCTCAGCGGCGGATCTCCGGGTTTTGCATACAGTTGGTCCAATGCCGAAACAACGTCTGCCATTCAAAATTTGGCTCCGGGGGATTATAGCATTACCCTTACGTTTGCGGGTGGAACTTGTGCGCAAAGTATTGATTTTCAAATTATTGAACCTCCTTTGTTGCTTTTAACAGACTCAATAGTTAGCCCGGTTACTTGTTTTGGGGAAAACAATGGCGCTATTGATTTATCCACGCTGGGCGGTGTGGAACCCTATCATTTTCAATGGACAAACGGCCAAACCACGGAAGACCTCGCCGCATTGCCCGCAGGCAATTACGCCCTGACCCTGAGCGACGAAAACGGGTGCACGCTTCAGGCGATGTTTGAATTGACCCAACCCGAAGCACTGACTTTTACCCAGCAAATTAGCGCCGATACCTGCCAATCCGCAAATGGCACCTTGGCCGTATTTCCCGCTGGCGGCATTCCGCCCTATCAATTTGACTGGTCGAACGCCAGCACCGACCCGAGCCAAACGGCGCTGGGTGCAGGGCTTTACCTCCTGACTATCAGCGATGCAAACGGTTGTCTGGAATACGCGACCATACCGGTGCCCGCGTATGGGGAAATTCCGGTTTTAAATCCATTCACGGG
>CAZKBH010000005.1:23037-28238 GCA_964550795.1 uncultured Saprospiraceae bacterium | reverse complement strand
TTTTGGTTGGCCGTAACGCCCAAACGATGGTAAATGTGGGCGTTACGGCCAACCAAAACAGCTTACACTACACCTGGATCGCGCCAAACGGGAGCCTGCCCGACGCTCCGGCACACCCGGTTCAAATCGCTGGAACCTATCTCGTGACGGCCATCAATGCCTTTGGCTGTCAAACGAGTGCGCAAATCGAAGTGCTGGAGGATTTGGCCTTACCCACGGCAGAAGCAGGTCCGCCTGTTTTGGAAATTTGGTGCGACGAAAGCTCGGCCCTGCTGGACGCTTCGGCCTCCTCTCAGGGCAACGGTTTTTTGAACCGATGGACCCGGCTTGAAAACGGCGCGATTACCCTGGATACGGCGGCGCTCTTGTTGCCCATCGTGGAAAGTGGTTTGTATGTGCACTCGGTGGTGAATTTGCAAAATGGCTGCTCGGCGCTGGACTCGATTTGGGTGCAGTGGGATGCTCCCATTTTGGCAGCACTGGCCGTGGATTCCATCCGGTGTTTTGGCGACAAGGATGGACAAATTGTGGTTCAAAATGCAAGCGGGGGCACCCCGCCGCTGTTTTATTCCATTAACAATCAGCAGTTTACCACGTTTCCAACCTTCAACAATCTGTCTGCGGGTAACTATGTCTTGCGCATCCGCGACGATTTTGGCTGCAGCTGGGAGCAGAGCGTACTGTTGACCGAACCGCCCGCTTTATCCGTTGAACTCATGGCCAGCAATACTTCTCTGGTGCTGGGCCAAAGCTTGCAACTCAATGCCCTGCCGATGCCCAATGGCGTGACTTTAGCGGGGATAGATTGGGAACCTGAAAGTCTGGAATTTGCGCCGATGTCCTTACAACAGCGGCTGAAACCGGAATCCCACACCGAGTTTGTGGTGCGCATTACCGACCTGAATGGCTGCGTGGCGGAAGACCGTTTGTGGGTTTCGGTGTTCAATCACAACATTTATGTGCCCAATATTATCCTGCCCGGCACGGAGTCGAACAGTGGGTTCACGATTTTTGCCGGCGAGGGGGTGTTGGAGGTCCGTTCCTTGCAGATATTCGATCGTTGGGGCGAGCAGGTGTTTCAGCGGCAGGGCTTTTTGCCCAATGATCCGGTTTTGGGCTGGGACGGCAGCTACCGCGGTCAGCCGATGAATCCGGGTGTATTTGTATGGTCAGCGGAGGTTTTGTTGCAGGATGGTCAGTCGGTGTTTTTGAAGGGCGATGTGACGGTGGCGAGATGAGGGGGGGCGGGGGGACGATTTTTCCGATCTGGCTGGCAAACTCCAATGGCGCGGCGATGCCGTAGCCGAACAACGCAGGATGCGCGATGAATGGTAGATTTTTGCCGCGCCTGGTTTTTTTGATCCAAAAACCTTACTTTTGTACTCAAACAAGCAATTATGCAAGCGTACCGCACACACTCGGTTGTCCACAATGGTCAGGTGACCGTCCAACTACCTGAAGGTTTCGAGAACACTGATGTTGAAATCATTGTGTTGAAAACATCGGCTTCCAGCATTTCCAAGCCGGGTAAGAAAGGGAAATTCGACAAATATTTTGGTATTCTTAAAACCGGGCTTAGCATCGAAGAAATTGATGCTCAACTTAAAATTTTGCGTGACGAATGGGAACGACCTATCTCCTAGATATCGTTCACAGATATTTGATTAAACCCAGCGCTTTTGCGTTCCCGACCAAGTTGCCCATCCCTCGGCTCCACGCTGTATATTGAGTTGTTTCTCGGGGAAACCCTTACCCCCTACGGTCTAAATCGCCGGGAATACCCCCATTTTGCCTGTCTTGTTGAAATAGACAGACCGTAAAACCCGTTCCTTGGAATCATTTCTTTAACCGATTCAACTCATTTTCAATTATGTTAATTTGCTTAAATAAGCGCCGAGATTTAAAAAATTACTGTTAGAGACACCCAATAACTGTCATCTCTCAAAAGTGAGGGGTGGCAGTTTTTTTTTACCCGTTTACCCGCCATAGCTTCAGCGAAGGAGGGTACCTCCCCCCACCACTTAATCCCCATTTTTTAAAACAAAAAATAGTTTTTCGCGCTACCTTGCTGCCCGTTTTACTCGCTAAAGTCGAACGCGGATTGCCAAAGCAAGCAAATAATGTCAGACAAAAAACTCTTCCTCCTCGACGGTCACGCGCTGATTTACCGCGCCCATTTTGCATTTATCACCCGCCCGCTCATGAATTCCAAGGGCTGGAATGTCTCGGCCGTGCAAGGCTTCATGCGTACCATGTGGGATTTGATGCAGCACGAAAAACCGACCCACATTGCCGTGGTTTTTGATCCAAAAGGCGGGAATTTTCGCAATGAAAAATTTGAGTTGTACAAAGCCAATCGCGAGGCACAACCCGAAGACATCACTTTCGCCCTGCCCTGGGTGAATAAAATTGTGCGGGCCATGAACATCCCCGTTGTCATCGTGCCCAACTACGAGGCCGATGATGTAATCGGAACGCTCGCCAAACAGGCTGAAAAAGTGGGTTACACGACGTTTATGGTCACCCCCGACAAGGATTTTGGGCAACTGGTGTCGGAAAACATCCGGCTCTACAAACCCAGCAAAGGCGGCGAACCTGCCGAAATCTGGGGGCCAAAAGAAGTCTGCGAACGCTGGGGCATCCAACGGGTAGATCAAGTGGTAGATATCCTCGGCCTCATGGGCGACGCGGTGGACAATATCCCCGGACTGCCCGGTATCGGCGAAAAAACTGCCACCAAACTCCTGGCTGAATTTGACACGGTGGAAAACCTGCTCGCCAATGTCGACAAACTCAAAGGCAAACAGCAGGAAATTGTAAAAACACACCACGAAAAAGCCAGCCTTTCCAAATGGCTCGCTACGATTGACATTCAAGCGCCCGTTCAGTTCGACGAAAGAGACTTCGAAATCGAACCTTTTAACCGGGAGGAGTTGCTGGAAATATTCAGAGAACTGGAGTTTAAAACCCTGGCGGATGCGATTTTGAGAAGTCCTTGGGCGGGTGCAGCGGTACCGGCGGGTTTAGCCGCAGGAGAGTCGAGTACAAGTCCTGCGACTAAAGTCGCCGCTACAGGGAAGGCTGCGACTAAAGTCGCCGCTACCGGAGCAGGCACCCAGGGCAATCTTTTCGATGAGCCGGAAATGCAGGCGCAGACCTTCGGATCCCCACTCGATGCCCACACAGCGACCTTCCATAGCCATGGCACACATACCATCGAAAACACGGAACATCAGTATCACCTGGCCGACACAGTTGAAAAACGCGCCGAACTTATCGCCGTCCTGAAAAGCTCCAAAGCCATTTCCTACGATTCTGAAACCACGGCACTCGAAGCGCCTCAGGCGGATTTGGTGGGGTTTTCTTTTGCGGTCAGAACCTTCGAAGCATGGTACGTCCCCATTCCCGCTGAACGCGCTGAAGCACAAAAAATCGTAGAAGAATTTCGGGAAGTGTTTGAAAATGAGCACATTGTAAAAATTGGCCAAAACCTGAAATACGATGCCATCGTGCTGAAAAACTACGACTGCGAACTGCGCGGGCCGTACTGGGACACCATGTTGGCACATTACCTGCTCGAACCCGAACTCCGCCACAACATGAATTATATGGCGGAAACCCTACTCAATTATTCTCCCGTCAAAATCGAAGATCTTATTGGAAAGAAAAAGCCGGGCACGAAGCAGGGGACCATGCGAGATGTGCCGATTGACATCATCAAAGATTACGCCGCCGAAGATGCCGACATTACCCTCCGCCTCCGCGATGTGCTGAAACCTAAACTGGAAGAAGGCGGACCCGTGTTGGTGAAACTTTTTGAAACCGTTGAAACGCCGCTGGTAAAAGTGTTGACCGATATTGAACACGCGGGTGTACGAATTGACCCTGATTTTTTGAAGGAATATTCCGGCGAACTGGCAGTGCAAATCGTGGCTTTGGAAGAAAAAGTATTGAACGCTGCTGGGTTCAATTTCAACATCGCTAGCCCAAAACAGGTGGGAGAAGCCCTGTTCGATCAGTTGAAATTACCCTATCCGGGCAAAAAAATGAAATCGGGCCAATATTCCACCGATGAGGAAATCCTGTCCGTATTGGCTCTAAGCCACCCCATTTGCGCTGATATTCTCTCTCATCGCGGATTGATGAAATTAAAATCCACCTATGTGGACGCTTTGCCCTTACTGGTGAACCCGCGCACGGGCCGGGTCCATTCCTCTTTTAATCAAGCGCTGGTCGCGTCCGGTCGGCTCAGCAGCCAAAACCCGAACCTGCAAAACATCCCCATCCGTACGCCCGAGGGCCGGAAAGTCCGGGAAGCGTTTGTTCCCCGCGATGCCGAGCACCTCATTGTCAGCGCCGACTATTCACAAATTGAGCTTCGCCTCATCGCCGAAATCAGTGGCGACGAAGCCATGCTCGACGCTTTTCAAAAAAATCTGGACATCCACACGGCCACCGCTGCCGGGGTGTATGGCGTACCACTCGACCAGGTGAGTAGCGACCAGCGACGGGCGGCAAAAACCGTGAACTTCAGCATCATTTACGGCGCCGGAGCCAGCAATCTGAGCCAACAACTCGGCATCAAACGCACAGAAGCCAAAGAATTGATCGAGAACTATTTCCGGCAATATTCCGGTCTGCGGGGCTACATGACGAGTATTGTTGAGTTCGCCCGCGCACATGGCTACGTGGAAACCATGCTGGGCCGCCGGCGCTATCTCCGCGACATCAATTCGGGCAATGGCATGATGCGCTCCATGAGCGAGCGGGTGGCCGTCAATACGCCCATCCAAGGCTCCGCCGCCGACCTGATCAAAGTGGCCATGATAAACATCCGGGAGGCCATGCGGGCAGGCGGGTTCAAATCCCAAATGATCCTGCAGGTGCACGACGAATTGGTATTTGATGTGCGCAAGGACGAACTGGAACGCCTGAAACCCCTGATTATGGAAAAAATGACCACCGCCCTGCCCAATTTAAAAGTACCCATTTTGGCAGAAATAGGGGTTGGGGAAAATTGGCTGGAAGCGCATTAAAGCCGCATCGCGGCGACATTATAGAAGCGCCAGCGTTCATTATTTTTTAAACCGCATCGCGGTGACATTATGACGCCGGAATAATGCCACCGCGATGCGGTTCTTTTTTCCCGCCCTTTCGGGCTACTATAATGTCACCGCGATGCGGTTCTTTTTTTTCCGCCC
>CAZKBH010000005.1:13604-22937 GCA_964550795.1 uncultured Saprospiraceae bacterium | reverse complement strand
GCGGTTCTTTTTTTTCCGCCCTTTCGGGCTACTGTAATGTCACCGCGATGCGGTTTTGCGCTTCCAGGACTACGGTTAATTCAGCGTGAATTGAACCGTCACACCTGTGTTGAGGGTTGTGATCGGGAAGGACTGCGAGGTTTTGGGCACCGTTTTGCGGTAGTCGGCAAATAGTCGCAGCTTGAGTCGTCTGTTCAGCGTGTATTCTACCTGCGGGTTGATACTGATGGTACGCGCGCCACGGGTAGGTTGTGCGGCATTCGGGCTATCCATGATGTGCGCAATGGTGATGTCATCGCGGACCTCAAAGTCGAACTTGAACGTCATGTCGTTGGCAGCTCCTCCTGCTGGACCACTCGCTGGCGGAGGGGTCGGAGCTGTACCTGGCTTTTTCTTTTTACTCTTCTTTTTGGATTTTCCATCCGACTTCTTTTTGCCCGTCAGAAAAGGAATGTTCACGTTTTTGAGCCGGTAGCCAAAACCAGCACTGTAGCCAGTAGTCTTGGTTTCCGATAATTGATAGTCAATGAAGGACATGGAAAGCGTGCGCGCTTTTTTGTAGTCTGCCTTAAACGTCATTTCATTCTTCAACCTAACATCCAACCCAAATAGCGGCTGAAACTGCTCATTGATGACCACCTGCGGAATTTCAAACCTAGCTGTGTAGTTGAAACTCAAATCCTCTACGGCCCTGTCTGCCCCCTGCCCACTGTTCACATTTTCTTCGTAGAAAATATCCGTGTTATAGGAGCTGACCGTGAGGGTGTTTTTGTAGCCGTGTGAAATCTGAACACTGGAGAAAATGTCCTTCAGTTTGCCCAGTTTCGAGAGACCGTTGTACGTGAGTTTCCAGTTGGGCGCAGGCATGGTTTTGAAGATATCAAGCCCAATCGTACCTGGATTTTTATCCGTATAAGCCGCTAAAAACGCCGGAATCAATACCTCTTGGTGGATACGCCCGTAGCCTTTTTTATAGCCATCGTTAATGGCGTGCAAAGAATCCGCAGAAAGGCCATTTTCCCTCGCCAAACGCTCGGAAATGATCGGACGGGTATTTTCAAAACGAGTGAATAACCCTGCTATGTCGTTGTTAAACAAGGTTTTAACCGAAAGAAACGAGATCGTGTAGCTACCCAAATCACGCGCCGCCCGGTGTTCAAAACCAACGGAATCCGGGTTAATGTTAAAAATCTGGTCTTTGAACAGCACCGTGCTGTTTCGAGTGTATTGCTTGTTGGCATTTAACTCCACCCGGAAATCCTGAAACGGCTCAACGGTCATGCCTAAATCGAGGTTTTGGGTATAATTCCGCATCACCTGCTGGTTGAGTTCCGGCCGGTGGGTGATACTTCCCGCAGCGCCGAGGCGATCCAGATAAGCGCGGTCTGCTTCTTGCCAGCCTGTCACAAATGCCCAGCCCGGGGAGTCAAATCCTTCACTTAAGCCCAACAATTGTGTTTCGGGAGTGAAACCCGGAATGACATTGCTTCTGTTTTCTGAATAAGTAAATCGCGCTTTGCGCACCAACATGAGCGGCCGCAAGGCAACCCGTTCGGCCAGAGAAGGTTGCCGGTCTTCTTTCTTTTTGGGTGCGGGCTTTTTTGCCTTACCATCCTTGCCGCCTGCATCCTTGCCTTCTGAATCGGCAGGATTGGCTCCCCCCGGGGTGGGTCTGGTGCGGGTTGGACGGCCTGTGACCGGATCAATACCCCCACCAGGTAGTGGAGAGCCAGTACCTGGAGTCATACCACCCGGGTTGTTTTTATCCGGTGGCGTAAGTGGGGGCGGCACCGTTGGGTCGTTGCGATCCGGCACTGGAGGGTTGCCGTCATTGCCTTTGCCGCCGGGGAGGTTGCCACCGCCGCTGTTTCCGGGGTCCAGACCCGAACCGGGGCGTGTTCCGCCGCCGCCTCGATCTGGATTTGGGCTGGTGCCGTTTTTGTTGTCGTTGCCACGGCCACTGCGGTTTCCGGGTCGGGGATTGTTACCGCCACCGGGCGGTGCTTTACCGGGTTTGTTGATTTTTGACAGGTATTTGCTCTTGTTGTAGAGCGTTTCCATGTTGAAATCACCGTTGATTTGGCGGGTATTGTTGTTCTGGATGGTATTCCCCAGATTACGGGAATTTACAACATTGAGATACGGATTGGTTTGATCCGTAATCAGGTTCTGCAGTTTGAGCGACTGTGCCGTCCAGTTATATCCAGCCGTATAGGAGGCTTTCATGACGATAAAATCAAGGAAAGGAATCTGCTTGAAGGGCAGCGTCCAGTTCAGACTGGCCGTATGGTTGTAGTTTTTGGGGCGCCCCAGGCTCTTGATATTGGTAAAGATCGAATCCCGCCGCTGCTGGCGACTGATCCGCGCACCACCTTCCTCTTCGTATTCGAGGGGTTCGTCAATCAAACTTCGGGCAGTTGCATCGAAATTGAATCGCAGGGCCTTGGTGAGATCCCAGCCAAGGTCATAGTTGCGATCCCAGGTAAAACGACGGTTGTAGTAGGTATTCCTTTCTGGGTCTTCTCCCGAAAAACGATAGGTGGTAATTCCTTCAAAACGCTCCAGAAGCGAGTTGAATCCGTACGTATTTGGTAAAGGATTGAAGTTGAATTCCGAGATAAATTTCAGATACTTGTCCTTTTTAATCAGCTTTTTAAACGGGGTGATAGGTTTCATCCCAGTCCCGTATTGCCAGTCCAGCCCCCCTTTGTATTGTCTGAGTGCATCGCTCAGGATAAATGGAGTGCGTTTTTCCTGTTCGTTGTAGGCGTAGGTGAGACTGAAATTTTCAATGTTCCAGGGTAACGGCACCTTGCGGGGTTTACCGACCCGCTCTTTGCGGACGTTGGTGAAGTTGTAACCTTTCACGATGGTTACGTCCTGCGTCGTGCTGCGAATACTGTCGCGATCAGCGGGGGCGGCCTCGCGCATTTTATCTTTCCGTTTGATGTCGAGATCATACGGGTCGAATTCCGGGATTCGGGTCACATTGGAGTATTGCGCGTAGAACGGCAATTTAATCCCCGATTTTTCTGGCAGGAATTTCCCAAGTTCAAGGTTGGTGGAGATATCGTATTGCAACACCTGTTCGCGTTGGCGTTGGGCGAGTTTTTCTTCAATGCTCCCCCAGCCGATGCCCGTATAACTCCCCGCGAGTGCTACGCCCCCAAGGTCGGCCAATTTCATATCCACCCGGGCCAGACCCGCGACCCCTCCTTTTTCATTAAATCCATTGAGGCGAAGCTCGTTGATCCAAACCTCCACACAGTGCCTTTGTTCATCGGGGTCTGAGTTTCGGACCCCCACCATGATACCTTTGACAAGACCAAGGTTGGGATTTCCCACAATCCTGATGTGCGCATCCGGATTATTGGGGTCAAACCCGATAAATGGCTCGGCCAGCGACCAATTGGCAGCGTTGCGTTGTTTTTTGATTTCGGTGAGCAATTCCAGCGGAAAATCAAATTCAGTTTTCCACACTTCTTCCTTGTAATCCCGGCTGTCGGGGTTGCCATTCAGGTTGGTAGGGTCTGAAATGGCAAGTGGCAGCTCATACTCGTAGTAGTTGCGTGAGTAGTCGGAACCCATGCGAATGAATATTTTGAGGTCGCTGGAATCCAGTGGCTCGTCGGTTTCTTCACCGTGCGCAAACATTCTGATGTTTTTGTACTGCCGCAAATCCATGTTCAGACTTTTGAAAATTGCACGGGAGTCGCAGTATGCCAAACTACAAACATTGATGGAAAGCGACTGCTCATTCTGCAAAATGTCCGGGAAAGCACCCACGGATTGCTCACGCAGAATCCCAAACGGAATGGTATAGTTGAAGGGCTGACGGGCTGAGTTTTCTTCAATATTCACCGCGTTCACGTCAAACGGGATGAGTTCTGGAATTACCTGATCGCTTTTGCAACCTGCAAGGGTTTGTTTGAAGCGGCGCCATTGGTTCCGGCCCAATTCGAGGGTAGCAAAACGGAAAGTGGTGCGCTCGCTGAAGTCTTTCCAGAACATCCGGATAAAACGGATGGAACGGAAATCCTCAATGCCACCAATACTTTGGCGGGCTACGTCGTCGAGTGGAATTTTGAAGCGGTACCAAATGTACTCTCGGCCATCTTTGGGAAAAACAACGGTGTTGGTGATATAATCCGCGATGGCCGGATCATTTTCGTCAATCACTTCCTGGCCGTTCAAAAATGTTTTGCTGAGTGGAATTTTATACCGGAAATAGGCCTCGGTTTCGTTCAAAGAACGGTCGCGGTTAAGGTCTTCCTGATCCGGGAAGTTGGTGCTGGAAGGGTTTTGGTTGTCAGTCTGATTTACAGGCGAGTTTCCTTCCTGATTGTTGAATTTGCGGTAACGATTCAGCAAACCTGGTCCCCCCGGAGTTTGTGGAAATGAATTGTCGCGGAAAAACACAAAATCGTCATTCGAGGGGTCGGCTTGCACCGATTGTTTAAAATTCGGCGAAAGATTTGGATCGTTTTGAATAAGATTATACCATGCGCCAATTTCGCCAAAGGTCCGCTCTTCGGCATTGCTAAGGCCATCCAGACCAACATCTTGTTGTGCGCGGCTTTGTTCGTTGTTGTCAAACGCGTTTACGATCGGCGCCTCAATCGGCACACGGCCCCAGGGTGATTCGTCTGTTGAAACCAAATTAGTACCGGTAGGAAGGCCATTTTCAAAAAACTGCCGCCCGTCGCGCATCACGTCTTCAGAAATTGAGCCAAGGTCAATATACATGGTACCGGCATCGGAGACGGTTTCGCCATCGGTTTTTTCCATGTATGGGTTCAGCATCCAGAATTCGATGAATTCAACGTTGGAAGCCTCAAAGTCGTTGGTAGTCACCTCTTTCATGAAGCCCGCCCAGCGGCTTTGAGGCAATGCGAGTTCGCCATTCGTGGTCAACCCCGCCGAGAAACTGCCATAACCACCCGGTATTTCAAAGTTGTATGGCCCCCTTTCGCGTGGGTAAATCGTCACATCCAAGGGCCGCAGGCTAGATTGCTCGAAGGGCGTAAGTTGCCGGTTCGGGAAAATGTCCTGAAACTGAATGAGTCGGGTATAGGGGTCAATCCCATCCGGCTGGTCGCGGGCGCTGGGGTCGGAGATGTACCAGGAAAGTCCGGCTCGGTTGGCCCCCAAAGACAGCGTATTGTTGGATGAAATAGATTCGGGGAACAAAAGTGGTTGCCCATCAGGAGCGCCCTGCGGCACAGAAGCAATCACCCATTGGTTGAATTGGTTTGTAAGTGGGATATTCGCCGTACTACCCTCAAAATCATCAATATACACCGTTCCACCCTTATCGTTGCCCTGATTGATGGCCCGGTTGTGCCCGGGTTGCAACACGGCTACTTCGGCTTGTGCGGAAATACTGGAAGGCTCTTTGGTGGAAATAAACGGAAGTTTGTCCACGAGTTTGGTGAGCCAGGGCGCATTTTTGGAAATGCTGAAATCAAGCCCGTACACCTTATTGTTGATGGGATCGTCGCCAAAGTTTACTTTTTGGGTGAGGGGGCGTTCAAACAAGTTCATGAACGTAGCGCCCACACTCAAATCCTTGCTGAAGGCATAATCAAACCGCGCACCAATCATGCTTCGGGCCTGAAACCCAAAAAACGTGTTGTCCTCAAAGCTGACGTTTACACTTTGACCGGATTGCAGGATGGCGTCGTTCAGGATGCGTACTTTACCAATGTTGTAGTCAATGGAATAATCCACGCCCTCCCGAAGCGGGGAGCCGCCGGCCGTAACCCGCACGGAGCCAGGAGGCAGGTTGAAGGTTCCGAGCGATATTTCAGAAGAGGTACTTGATTTATAGGTACCACGCAACATAAAGCGGTTCAACTGCTGGTATTCCCGGGCCACAAAAGTGGTACTGTCGTACAGTTGTTGGTAGATCAACTGACTGTTCAGTTTTACCACTTCATCCGGGGTGAGGGGCTGACCGTTGGCCATTTCGATTTTTTTCAACAGGTCACTCCCGAATGGTTCCAATACCGGAAACATAATCCGTCCCGATCGCAGATTGATGGTCAAACCCGGCACAAAGTCAAAAATACCATCCGGCCCCGGATCCCCTTGGAGGTTGAGATTGTCAAGGCCAAACACCTGAAGCAGGGGGCGACTTTCCAGATTGTCGGGAATCAGTGGGCCATCGAGGAAACGTTTTTGGCCTCTACCTGGATCTTCATAAAAAATATCGAAGCGGAATTCTTGCGGATCCACATTGGCGGTACCCACGGCGTACACGTTTTTCATCATCAGATCCCAGATTGGGAACTTGACGTTGGGGGTGGTACTTTTCAACATTTTGAGGAAAAGCACATTGCTTTTCAGGGTATCAATCGAGCTTTTTTTAGGTATCTCGTCCGAAAATTCCCCGATTTTATAGGGCTGACCGTTGTAGGTATAGGTAAGTGCCACGCCCACCGTCTGGTCAGGCTGCACGTTGAGGTTGATGCTGACAAAACCCAGTTGTTCATTAAAGGTGTATTCCTGCGGGGAAAGCAGGCGGGCGTTCATTTTTTCAAAGTCCCGGATTTGCGTCAAATTGAAAGGTGGCGCAGAGAGTCTGCTCACTACCCGATCCGTGTAACGCATACTTTCGTCCAGGCTGACGCTGTTCAGAATCTCCTCATACAATCGGTTGTTTTGGTTGGCCGGGAGTGATTTTCCGTTGATGTCTTTACCTGGCGGATTGGGCAGTTTCCACGTAGCAGAGACAGAATCTGGCTCTGCCAGTTCCGCCAAAGGCAAAACGTCCCGGGTGTTTTGGAATTCCTGTTTATCGTTGGTAATCCAGACCTCCATCCGGGTGATGTTGAAAAGCGATTGTGGCACCGGGAGGCATTTCATGGCTGGTTCGAACTCGCTTCGGTTCCAGTGGCTCATGAAAAAGTGGCGGTTTTCGTCGTATTCGTCAATGGGTTTTTCAAAGGTTTGCACCTGCGAGCCGCCCTGAATTTTGATACTTTGTTGTCTGGAGCGCTGCTGACTGGCCACGAGTGTGGTGCGCAGGTGACCAAATTTCATTTCTGTTTTGATCCCGAAAAGGTTTTGCGCGCCTTTGATGAGGTTGGAGCGCAGGGGCATGGATACGTTTCCCGCTTCGACATTTTGGATAATCTCGTCTTCCGAGAAGCCCTTGGTGTCGTAATTGATCTTCATTTGGTTGTCAAAATCGAAGGTCGCCTGGGTGTTGTAGTTAAAGTTTAGGTTTAGTTTTTCCCCGATTTTGCCCTGGGCACTCATGTTGATGTCCATGTCAAAATCGAAATTGCCATTGGTTTGCTGGCGCAGGGTCAGGATTGGGTTTTGGATTTTTTGCCAATCGTACCCAAAGGTCAGGTTTATATTTCCCTGCGGCTTGATGTCCACATTGGTGCCGCCAAAAAGTCGGTCAATCAGCGAGGTTTTAAAGTTAAATTTAGATATTGGATCCGTGGTGCCATCGGCGCTTCCACCCGCCGAAACCACGCCTTGCAGGCGGTCAAAATAATCGCGCTGTTGCTGTTCATCACGGAAGCGCACATATTCCTCGAAGGTCATGTAGGTCGGAGCGCGGTAAAAATCCTCGCCAATACGCTCCGTGATGATGTACATGTTGGTGCTTGGATCGTAGTCAACCTGCCTTTCAATGGCCTTTGGATCGTTTAAATCTATGGGATTCCCGCTGCCTGAGTTGATAAAATCGTCGTAGCGTTCGTTGAGCGGGGGAAAGGTGTCGAGCGGGGAAGGCTCCGGGAGCAGCTCGGCTTCCTGTACACGCGCCAAAGGCCGTTCTCCGCTGGGGAAAAAGAGCGTGAACACATTTTCTTGCACGGCTTCAGGGTAAGCAAATGCATAGAGTGTGCAAAGGGAAAGCAGGGCGATTGCCGCGAGAAGGCTGTTCTTCTTCGTCATTTTCAGATAAAAGCAGGAAGGTTCAATTATCAGGATTTAAGCAACTGAGGATTTAAAATCAGCACTTAAATCACTAAAACTACTAATGCAACACAACAAATTGCCGGAGTTGGTGGCCGGACTTAGGATTATGAGTCGGGCATTGACGCGGGTTAGAAAAGAATGGTTGCCTTACACAGCACTCATTTTTTGGCCAACAGATTTCCTACTTTTGCGCATCCTTTTGGGGGGCCTATTCGTTCGGCTTTGCAGTACTTTCGCGTTTTACCGAACTAAAACTGACCGCCCCTCCACTTATTTTTGATTTTGATATGAGCAACCACGACAATCTCCTCGGCGTTTTGGGCACGATTTACCGATGGAGAAAAGCCCTCCGCAACGTTTGCCTGGTGGCCCTTGTGGGCAGCATCGGCATCGCCCTGTGGATGGATACCTACTTTAAAGCAACCACCATTTTTTACCCTTCCAACCAGGATCTCTCCAAACCAGAACTGATTTTTGGCGGGGGCATGAAAGTAACCGAGTATTTCGGCAACGACCGGGATGTGGACCGCCTGCTGGAAATCGCGGCCAGCAATGAGTTGGTGGACTACATGCTGAACACCTACCAATTATTCCAACATTATGGCATTGACTCCGCAAGTCAGGAAGGTCGCTATTGGGCGCGTTTGAATTTCCGAAACCTCTACACCGTGCAGAAAAACCGAAACGATGCCATTGAACTAAGCATCGAAGATACCGATCCGGCACTGGCTGCCGAAATGGCCAATGCCGCCCGCAAAAAAATTGATGAGATCGCGCAACGCCTCACCAAAAGCAGTCAATCACAGTTGCTCGCTTCTTTTGACGCCAATATCAAGCGTAAAACCTCTGAACTCCTGCGCCTCGGCGACAGCCTGCGCACGGTTCAATCTAAATACAACATTTACAGCGGCGGCTTTCAAGGCGAACAACTCTCTGAACAACTCTCACGCGCCGAAGAAGACATTGCCAGAAACCGCGCCCGACTGGAAGTACTGGACGGCAATCCACATATCCCGCTCGATACCATCGAATACATCAAGGCTAATCTGCGCGGGGCCATGCGCCAGCGGCAATCGCTGCTCTCGCACAACCCTAACAATGGTCCTTTGAGCATCCGGGATTACAACGAGGGCATTGGGCAAGTGTCTATTGCCAATGATTTGCACAATCAGGCCCGCAAACAATTGAGCTTTGATATGGAGCGCTACAACCAGATTTTGGCCGCCTACAACACCGACATTCCGGCCCTGCAAATCGTGGAACTCGCCGAGACACCCATGATGAAAAGTCGCCCGAAACGCAGCATTATTGTGATTGGGGCGGTGTTGGCCGCGTTCTTTTTTACCCTTTTCGCCGCTTTTCTCGCAGACGCTTACCGCGATGTGAATTGGAAAG
>CAZKBH010000005.1:0-13594 GCA_964550795.1 uncultured Saprospiraceae bacterium | reverse complement strand
GCATCGGAATTCCTGAGGGGCATCCACAAGCACTGCTGGTGGCGGCATTTCTGGCATTCAGTCTGCTTGCCATTTTTGCCGGTTTATGGCTTCAGATGACCTGGCTGTCCCTGCTGCCTGCGGGGCTGGCGGTGATTTGGCTGGCGGTGATGGATATTCGCAAAGTTTTTTTCCTGATGCTGGGCTGTATCCCCTTATCAACAGAGGTGTCGCTACCGGGTGGATTGGCCACTGATTTGCCTTCGGAACCCTTGATGTGGATACTCACTTTGGCTGGTTTTGCGTGGTTTTCGCAGCATTGGCGGGAGGTGGATGTTCGTTTTTTCAGGCACCCGATTACGCTGGCCTTGTTGGCCCATTTGTTTTGGCTCACAATCAGCGTTTCAACTTCCCAGAATTTTCTCATTTCTTTCAAATCACTGCTTGCCAAGGGCTGGTATGTGGTGGTTTTTTATTTTTGGGCTGCGCGTTTTTTAAACCATCCACGCGATTTTAAAGCCTTGATGTGGTGGTTTTTTGTGCCGCTTTTTTTCGCCACCATCACCGTAGTCTGGCGACACGCGGGCTACGATTTTTCATTCGAAAGCATCAATAGCTGCCTCGCGCCTTTCTTCCGAAACCACGTGATGTACGCCTGCCTCCTGGCGATTTTTCTGCCTTTTGTCTGGTACGGAACCTACTGGTACCGACGATATTCAGGGGCCTGGTGGTTGCTGATAGCTGGGGTATTGGTATTGCTAATCGGGATTAATTTTGCTTATACCCGGGCGGCATACGGAGCATTGGTGCTGGCGATTGGGGCATATTGGGTGGTCCGTTGGCGTTTAATGAAAGCTGCACTGATGGCGGCAGCCGTGTTTTTTGCGGTATTTTTTACTTTTTTAGGCACCCGGAATAATTGGCTAATGTTTGCCCCGGACTTTGAAAAAACCATTACCCACCAGCGTTTCGACCGACTTTTGGAAGCAACCACCAAGCTGGAGGACATCTCCACGATGGAACGGGTGTATCGCTGGGTTGCCGCCTCGTACATGATTCAGGAGCGGCCCTTGATGGGTTTTGGTCCGGCTACGTTTTACAGTTATTATAAAAACTACACCGTAACGAGCTTTCGGACTTATGTTTCGGACAACCCCGAGCGTTCGAGTACACACAATTATTACCTGATGATTGCAGTGGAGCAAGGGCTTCCTGGCCTGTTTTTTTACCTGGTTTTTTGCATTGTAGTCATGCTCAAAGGCGAGGCGGCCTACCATCGTACGAAAGATCGAGAAACCCGGGTGGCCCTGTTGTCGGCGCTGCTTTGTTTTGTGCTGATTAATATTTTGATGCTGATGAATGATTTCATCGAGACCGACAAAATTGGTTCGCTGTTTTTCCTCTCGGCAGCTATTTTGGTGAATGTGGATCTGAGGAATCGGGATAAGGTTACGTTTACTAAACTTTAAAAGTTTGGTAAACGTATGCCAGATTGCTGATCCACGCTCCACGTTTCCTAAACTTCAAAAGTTTAGGAAACGTGTCAAAACCCAATTGCAAACTCAACGTTGTTTGGAGCGGAACACTCCCGCACCGAAATCACCTTAATTATAGTATAACTCCATACATGAGCCTATCCGACTTTTCCCTCCGCCGCCCTGTATTTGCTACCGTGATGAGCATTCTCATCATCTTTTTCGGGGTCGTGGGCTATACTTTTTTGGGCGTACGCGAATACCCCGCCATTGACCCACCCAACATTACCGTACGCACCAACTACACTGGCGCCAACGCGGATGTAATAGAAAGTCAGGTAACCGAACCCCTCGAACGCGCCATCAACGGTATCGCGGGCATTCGGACCATTTCCAGTTCCTCGGCACTCGGAAACAGCAATATTTCAGTCGAATTCGACCTCAGTGTGGACCTAGAACAGGCCGCCAACGACGTCCGCGATAAGGTGAGCCAGGCCCAACGCAACCTTCCACAAGACATTGACGCCCCCCCCGTCGTCACCAAAGCTGATGCTAGTGGCGATCCAATCCTCTTCGTTCCAATCCAAAGCAGCACGCGTAGTATCATGGAACTTTCGGATTATGCCGAGAACGTAATTCGTGAAAAAATCCAGACCATCCCGGGCGTTTCGGCGGTCAATGTTTTTGGCTCCAAACTTCCCTCCATGCGGCTGTGGATGAACCCCACCAAGATGACGGCGTATGGACTGACGGCTCAGGATGTGCTCAGTGCCCTCGAGCGGGAAAATGTGGACCTGCCCGGCGGCAAAGTGCGCGGAGATGCAACTGAGCTGACGGTCAAAACCTTTGGTCGCCTGCAAACCGAGGAGGAGTTCAACAACATGATCATCCGCCAAATCGGCAACAGTACCATCCGGTTCAAAGACATTGGCGAGGCCATTTTGGGGCCGGATAACGAAGAAACCGGTGCCCGGCGAAATCTGGTTCAGGGCGTTTCGCTGGCCGTGATTCCACAGCCGGGCAGCAACTGGGTTGAGATCACGGATGAGTTTTACCGCCGCTTCGAACAAATTCAAAAAGAACTGCCACCCGACATCATCATGAATATCGGGATTGACAAAAGTCGGTTTGTGCGCCGGGCCATTTTGGAGGTAACCGAAACACTTTTTATCGCCATCGGACTGGTGGTACTCATCATTTATCTGTTTTTCCGAAACTGGATTATTGCGCTCCGGCCCTTGATTGACATCCCGGTTTCGCTCATCGGGGCGTTTTTCCTGATGTGGCTTTTTGGCTTCAGTATCAATGTGTTAACCCTGCTCGCAATCGTGCTTGCCACGGGTTTGGTGGTAGATGACGGGATTGTAGTGACCGAGAATATTTTCAAAAAAAGGGAGGAAGGCATGGACAAATGGGCGGCTGCCAGGGAAGGAACCAGGGAAATTTTCTTTGCGGTAGTGAGTACCTCCATCACCCTTGCGGTGGTCTTTATTCCGGTCATTTTCCTGCAAGGCTTCACGGGGCGATTGTTCCGGGAATTCGGGATTGTGGTAGCTGGCGCCGTATTGATTTCCGCTTTCGTGTCCCTTACGCTTACCCCCGTTTTGAATGTCAAATTAGGTGGAAATGTGACCACAAACGGGCGTTTTTACCAGGCTACCGAGCCTTTTTTCAGGGGCATGGAACGGGTTTATGGCAACGCACTCCGCTCCTTTATGCACTTCAAATGGCTGAGTTTGGTCATTTTGGTGGCCTGTTTTGGGCTGATCTGGTATTTCCAGGGCGTGGTAAAAAGTGAATTGGCTCCCCTGGAAGATCGCAGCATTATCCGTACCAACCTCACCGCACCCGAAGGAACCGATTACGACAAAATGGAGACCATCGTCTATGAACTTTCCAAAAAAGTCATGGATTCGATTCCTGAAAAAAGTATGGTTTTTGGCATTACGGCCCCTGGTTTTGGTACGGCCAGCACCAACTCGGGCTTTGTAAGCCTGCTGCTCACCGACCCCAAAACCCGCGAACGGAGTCAGATGGAAATTTACAAGCAACTGCTTGCCATGACCAAAAAAATGCCCGAAGCGCGGATGTTCCCGAGTCAGGAAGAGACCATCACCGTCGGATTCGGGCGGGGACTTCCGGTGCAATATGTGATTCAAACCCTGGATTTTGAAAAACTAAAAACGGTCATTCCGAAATTCCTCGAAGAAGCCCGAAAAGATCCCACCTTCGCGATTGTGGATGTGGACCTGAAATTCAATAAACCGGAGTTGGAAGTCTCCATTGATCGCTTGAAAGCCGCTGAATTGGGCGTGAGTGTGCTGGATGTTAGCCAAACCTTGCAACTCGCACTCTCGGGCCGCCGCTTTGGATATTTTATCCAGAACGGCCGCCAATACCAGGTCATTGGTCAAGTGGATCGTGAAAACCGCGACGAACCACTCGATTTGGCCGCACTTTATGTCCGCAGCAATCGGGGTGAAATGGTTCAACTCGACAACATTGTTCGTTTTAATGAAACCAGCAATCCGCCGCAGTTGTATCACTTCAACCGCTATAAATCCGCCACCATTAGTGCGACCCCAGTACCCGGAAAAACCCTTGGCGAGGGTCTGGAAGCCATGGACCGCATCGCTGCGGAGGTTTTGGATGAATCATTCCAAACCGATTTAAAAGGCCCTTCCCGCGATTTCAAGGAGAGCAGCGGTAATACGTCTTTCGCATTTATCCTCGCATTGGTGCTGATTTACCTCATCCTTGCCGCACAATTTGAGAGTTTCCGCGACCCACTCATCATCATGCTCACCGTACCACTTGCCATTGCGGGGGCCTACATGAGTCTTTCCTTTACCGGAAACACCTTCAATATTTTCTCTCAAATCGGGATGATTATGCTGATTGGGGTTGTGACCAAAAACGGAATCCTGATCGTCGAATTTGCCAACCAAAAACGAGATGCGGGGATACCCAAAAGTCAGGCCGTGTGGGAAGCTGCCAAGGCACGTCTGCGCCCGATTTTGATGACCACTCTGGCAACCGCTTTGGGGGCATTGCCCATTGCCATTTCCTTCGGAGCAGCCAGCACCAGCCGAGTTGGACTGGGTATTGTCGTAGTGGGTGGACTGATGTTCTCCCTGATTCTGACCCTGTTTGTTATTCCAGCGATGTATCTTTTCCTAAGTGGAAAAAAACGGGACGCGGCACCTTGGAGCAAAGTATAATTCCGACCTTTGCCTGATGTTGAAAATAGGTACACGCGGCAGTAAACTTGCACTCTGGCAAGCAGAATTTACGCAAACAGCACTCACCCAAATCGGGGTTGAAAGTGAACTGGTTATCATCAAAACACAAGGTGATCTGGTGCAGCATTTGAGCTTCGATAAATTGGAAGGCAAGGGCTTTTTTACCAAAGAAATTGAAGACGCACTGTTGCGCGGCGAGATAGATCTGGCGGTACATTCCATGAAGGATTTACCGACGAATCAAGCACCGGGCTTGGCCATCACGGCCGTTTCCTATCGGCATAATCCTGCGGATTTGCTCATCATTCGCAAAGAAGCGTATGCCGCAAATGCACTGTTGAAACTGGTTCCGGAAGCCGTGGTTGGCACCTCTGCAAACCGCCGAAAAGCACAATTGCTGGGTTTTAGACCTGATTTAAAGCCAAAAGACATTCGGGGCAACGTGCCCACCCGACTCGAAAAACTCCGCTCCGGCGATTTCGACGCGATATTCCTCGCTGCCGCAGGGGTTGAACGTCTGGGCTTGGATATGCAGGATTTTGAAGTGTATGCCCTGCCCGTCCGGGAATTTGTGCCCGCCCCGGCCCAGGGCGTATTGGCCTGGCAAACCAACCGGGACGACCTTGAAACCCGGCTCTTGTTGAAAAAATTACACCATCCCGAAGTCTCCGCCTGCACCAATGTGGAACGCCGTGTCCTCCAGCTCATGGAAGGTGGCTGCCAACTGCCCCTCGGCGTATTCTGCGAGCGGGACCATGTCGGGAATTTTCACGCTTTCGCGGCCTGTGAAATCGATGGAGCCATGCGCCGCGCCCGACTTTCCTCCAGCACTAGTTTTGGAATGGCGGAAAAGTTGGTGGAGCAGTTGCGGGGTTCGATTTAGTGCTTCAAATGATATCTTTAAGGTTTATCAGGAGCGAAAACCAAAATGACCTCGGACCAAAATGCCCTCGGAGAGGTCTAACATTGCGGACAACGTTAAACCTCTCCGAGGTCATTTTCCACGCTCTTACTTTCCAAAAATCTCTTCCAGTTTGGCACCCAATTGCGGGCCGCGCAAATTCCGGGCGATAATTTTCCCATCGCGGTCAATCAGCAGGGTTTGTGGAATAGATGTTACGGAGTAAAGTGCGGCGTGGGAACTCTGCCATCCTTTCAAATCGCTGATGTGGTGCCAGGGCAAACCGTCTTGTTTGATGGCGTTGCGCCAGGCGTTTATTTCACGGTCCAGACTTACACCAAGTATGTCAAAACCCTTGCTGTGATACTTGTTGTACTCCGCCACCACATTCGGGTTTTCCTTGCGACAAGGACCGCACCAACTCGCCCAGAAGTCAATTAACACAACTTTTCCGCGCAATTGCTTGAGGGAGTACTGATTGCTATCCGGGGTCATACCCGCCAGATCCGGAGCCTCAAAACCAGCATTGAACGTGGACGCTTTTTTCAGTTCCATTTCCATCGCAGGGATTTCACCCAAATTCGATGAGGTATATCGGTCAATATACTTTTTGGCTATGGTCGGGTATTGCGGGCTGTTGTTGGCCTTGAGCGAAGCAACAATTCCACCCAAAGCCATGCGGTACGTGGCACTTTCTTGAGGAATTTTAGCCAATTGGGTTTCCGCCAATTGCACTGCTTTTTCGTGTGAGGTGCCCAGTTGCAATTGCGTGGCAACGAACGCGTCGAATGCATTGTACACATCCGGGATTTGCTCGTATGCTTTATCGGTCAAATTCGCCCAACGGAAAAATTCCGCAGCGTAGAAGTCCGCTTCTTTTCCGCCTTGACCGGCGTAATCAGGCGTAATTTGAAGGCTTGCAGTACGCCAAAGCAGCGGGTTTGCGGTTTTGAGCGAATCCAGGAATCGGGTCTTGCGCTTCGTAAATTGGGCAACCCGTTCTTCCATCGTGCGGCGCATATTGCCCGTTGAAGCATTGAATTGTGCCCGAATTTGAGTGCTTTCGTTTGCAAAAAGGGAAAGTTCATCCTGAAAAGATTCCAGCGCCTTGTTGACCGGAGAGCCAACGGTGCGGGCTTTGTGCATAAACTGCGTGTTGCCCCAAAGCGTAACCTCTGGCTCTTCGCCCAAAATAATTTTGGCGGTGGATTGTTCGCTTGCCCCAACACTGTAAAAACGAGCGGGGCCGGCAGGGATGGTTAATACGTAGGCGCTGTCCACCCCACTTTTACCGGCACTGGCCACTACTTTTTTGGCGAGGCCCATATTTTCATACAGAAAAACCTTGTCGGCACTGGCCTGGGTCCCGTATAAGCGGCAGGTGAGGGTGACTTGTTTGGCGTTTTTTCCGGGGGCCTGGGCGGGTTTAGCCGCAGGATTCTTTTGAAACGCCCACAAGGAAGCGGGCAGGAGCAATGCGACGAGAAGCAGTTTTTTCATGAATTGTCAAATCCTTTTGGTAAAAATTCCCGCAAAAGTAGTTGCTTGAGTAAAGCTTATTGCGAAACGAAACGTTAATTTGAAGTTGGGTATGGCCAAACTACTCGTAACGCAAGGATTCAATCGGATCAAGCCTGGAGGCTTTCATGGCGGGGTAAAAACCCGAAACAATGCCCACAATCATACAAAGGGTGAATCCGAGCAACATCCAGGCCCAGGGGATCAAAAACGAGCCGCCGAGCACCAGAGTCATGATATTGCCAATCAGGATTCCGAGGAAAATGCCCACCAGTCCGCCAATTTGGCAAATGGTGATGGCCTCCGTCAGAAATTGGAGCATGATGCTGCGCCGGGTTGCGCCCAGCGCTTTCGTGATGCCGATTTCCCGGGTGCGTTCAGTCACGCTGACCAGCATGATGTTCATCAAACCGATGGCTGCTCCCAGCAGGGTCATGAGACCAATGGCTACTGCAGCCAGGCGTAAAGTGACCGTATTTTCCTTCAATATGGCCACAATGCTATCGCTCGTAAAGGTCTCAAAATCATCTTCTTCGCCGGGCCTCAGTCCCCGAATCTGGCGAAAAAGCCCGGTGGCTTCGGACTGTGCTGCCTCCATGGTCATGGCATCCTGAACTGCGACCATTAGGAAATAATCCTTGTCGTCGCCGGCACCAAAAAGGCCCTTTACATTGATGAGCGGGGCATACACTTTACGATCGCTGGATTCATTCATGGAAGAACCCTTTTCGGCCATGATGCCCACGACTCGATAGCGATTGGCATTCACTGAAATAATCTGGTCAATAGCTTTTTCGTTTTTGCCGTCAAACAGCGTTTTTACAATATCCGACCCAATCACTGCCACGGGCGCGCCACTTTCAACTTCAATTTTTGAAAAATTGCGCCCCAAAGCAATATCCACTCCCTTCACATCCATAAAATACTCATCTGCCCCATTAAAAGTTACGTTTGGATTGGTTTTTTTGTCGCCAAATTTAATCGTTGCATTCCCGGTTCCGTAGCAGCCAACCGCAACTTTTGCTGGAAAATCGAATCGTTCTTTAAATTCCATGGCCTGTCTGAAACTCACCGCCTCGGCTCTTTTTTGTTGTTTTCCACCGCGATTGCTTCGAACTTCACCCCATTTCCGCTCAATACTGAACGAATTAGCCCCTAAATTGGAAAGGTTGTCACTGAGCGAGTAGGCAATGGCGTCAATGGCCGTCAGGATTCCCACCAGCGCCATGATGCCAAAAGCAATGATGAGCAAGGTGAGCACCGAGCGCAATATATTTGCGCGGATGTTCTGGAAAGCCATGCTGAGTATTTCTGAAAAGGGCATCTTTTTTTAATGTGGAAATGTGGTCAATGTGGTAAATGTGGTGAATGTGGTCAATGACCAAACAGTTTCAAAAGTAGGACAATGTGTGCCGCTAAAATTTACAAATAGAGACAAGGTTCTTAAAATTCGATAAAAAGCCGACTTTAGAGGGTTTAAAATTCCTCAACGCTCAACATTCTCATGTGCTCCCCGTCCCTGTTCTCCCCCTTCACGCATATAGCTGCGGCGCAAAGTACCCGGCACGGTGGGGTCAGTCCTGCTCCATACCATTCGATGAATCTGGGCAAAAACACCCCCGATTCCGCCGAAAATGTGGCTGAAAATCGCCGGAGATTTTGTGCTGGCCTGGGTTTCGAGCCTGCGCAAATGGCCTGGTCCAAACAAGTGCATGGCAATCAAATTCGGCATGCCCTGGAACCCGGCGGAAGCGAGGGATTCGATGCTTTGGTGACAAACACTCCGGGCATTTTGCTGTGCGTTTCGGTGGCAGATTGCACCCCAATTTTGGTTTTGGATGCCCGACAAAACGCCGTGGCAGCGATCCACGCGGGTTGGCGAGGCGCCGTGGCGGGAATTGTGGAGAAAACCCTGCAATTCATGGCAGACTCATTCGGGACCCGCGGCGAGGACTGTTTCGCTTATGTGGGTGCCTGCATTGACGCGTGCTCTTTCGAGGTTGGCGATGAAGTAGCAGCAGAATTTTCGGAAACCTTCAAACGATTTGATGCCGGGCGGGGTAAGTTTTTGGTGGACCTAAAAAAAGCCAATGCCGCGCAATTGCAGGCATTCGGGGTGCCCGAAAACCAAATAGAAATCTCGCCGTTTTGTACAATGGTTCATGACAGCGACTTTTTTTCCCACCGAAAAAGCGGCGGACAAACGGGCCGGGGATTGGGGGTGATTGGACTGCGTTGAGCCTTCAAGTAACTTCGTTTCTTCAAACAATAACAAATTTCATACCTATGAAAAAATTGATCTTCTTGATTCTCCTCGTTCATTCCTTTTCATTAGTGGCCCAGAAAAACCAATTGAAATTTGGCGGGGGCATTGGTGGGGTCCCGTACGAGGGCACGCCGGGATGGAACATTGAATTGCAGTATGCATACCAAATGACTCCACGGTTATCCGGATTTTTGTCTTTGGGTACAAACGGCGACAACTTCACTTCTACAGGCCGATCCATGGGAACAGATGGTATCGGGACCTGGGATAACAGTTGGCAATATGGGTTTTCGGAACGCTTGCATTATGTGGACGCGGGTTTAAGGCATCGGATTTTCCGAGTTGGGGAAAAATATGAATTCAAAGGTGCCGTGGGCGCGTCCTTTGCGCAATCTGTACTGAATTATCCAGAACAAATTTTCATAAACAGAGGCGTGATTGAGCAAAAGGAAGACGTCACGCGCAAGGTAGGGGTGGGGATGTTACTTATAGGTGTAGAAAACCGGGTAGCCGTAACGGACCGCATTCACATCAGTCTGAGTTTTAACTATCGAACTACACTCAAAGAAAGGTTTGTACTGACCCGCACGGTGAACTATAATGATGGTACATCATCATCCACCTCAGGTATATTAAATGCGGTTAATTTGGCACTTCAGTTCGGGTATTCATTCTAAACGACCGTTAGTTCCGCCCACTTGCGACCACCGTATTCCGCACTTCAGCGTTGAAATTCACAGCCTTCTTCAAATCCTCCAGTGGGAAGTGCATTCGGTAGCGCCAATAGTGCTTCGGGTTCGCAGGAATATTGATCCGCTCATCCTGCGGGTTTTCGCGGCGAAGCGTGGCATCCATGCCCAGCAGGTCTTGCAACTGAAAAATGGCCCACATGGCCGGGGAGTGGAAATGTTGCTCCAGTAAAATCTTGTTCACCCAGGCCTCGCAGAAGTAGGGGGCGTCGCCGGCACCTTGCATGATTTCGTTGTAAAAACGCTGCGTAAGGGCGCGGTCTTCCTCCCACCAGCCGCGCAGGGTACTCATGTCGTGGGTGCTGGGGGTCACCACGGAGAGATAGGGCGCATCTTTTGGATGAAAAAACGTGGCGCCCGTAGCCTTGGGCATCCGCTGGATTTCGAGGCTGAGTATGCCGAGCGTTTCCATCACTTCGGGCACACAGGCGGGCACCATACCGAGGTCTTCCCCGCAAATGAGCATTTGGGTCGCTGCTTTCAGGGCGGGCAGTTTTTCCATGGCCTCGCGCTGCCAAAAATCATCTTGCCGACGATAGAAGTAGTTGAGATACAAGGATTTAAGTGCTTCTTTCGCGTGTTCTGGCAAATGCTGAAAAGAAGTCGTTTTTTCAATTCCAAAGCGGAAAGCGTAGCCGCCGCCCGGCGAGTTCAGCAAAATTACATTTGAAATCAAGCCAAACAAGCCGTCGCGCAAGGACTCGGGGTACGCTGCCGGATCCTGGGTTTGGAACCAGGCCTCTATTTTTCGTTGGGTGTCAAATTCCGGTTTCAGGGCATATCGGCCATCGGGATGCGCCTGGAGGAACTGTTCCGTCACTTCCGCCGCGCCATTTCCGAACACCGCATACAAGACCTGTTCCGTGATGTACGGACGGCACAAACGTTCGTAATCGAAGCCAATGCCCGCCTGCCGAAATTCTGCCTCTTGCACTGGAATTGCAGGTACAAATTGCCCCAAAATTCCTTCCACGGCATCCATCGGGATGCTCCAGATGCGGAAAAAACCGAGGATATGGTCAATGCGGAAAGCATCAAAATACAGACTCATTTGTTCAAAACGCTGCTTCCACCAGGCAAAACCGTCGGCTTTCATTTTGGCCCAATTGTAGGTCGGAAAGCCCCAGTTTTGGCCTTTTTCGGCAAAATCATCGGGCGGAGCGCCTGCCTGGGCATGCATATCGTACAATTCTGGCGCAACCCAGGCATCGCAGGAGTAACGGTAAATGCCGATGGGGATATCTCCTTTCAGCGAGAGGCCCAGCGCGTGGGCGTAATCCGCAGCGGCTTTGAGCTGGAGATGCAGGTGCCATTGCACAAACAGATGCAGCCCGATGGAATCGAAGTGTTTGCCGGTGGGCAGCAACAATTGCTCGATTTCGGCTGGTTTAAACACCGAATATTGGCTCCATTGACCAAAATCGGCACTGCCGTTGGCGTCTCGTAGCCAGCAAAAAACGGCATAGGGGGCGAGCCAGTGTTTGTTGGATTCGTAGTATGCGCGGTAATCGGCGTCTTTGATCCAGTCGTTTTTTTGCAGGTCGTAAAGTTGGCGCAGGATATCCCATTTTACTTGGACAACCTGTTCATAATCAACCGCTTCAAGGGCATTCAGGGTCTTTTGTTTTTTCAAAAAAGGCTTCAAAACCGAAGCGTGCTTTTTGCCGGCCACTTGTTCCACATTCACATAAATCGGGTTCAAAGCAAATGCCGAAATGGCCGCATAAGGATAAGAATCCGTCCAGGTATGGGTGGCCGTGGTGTCGTTGATCGGCAGCAGTTGGATGAGTTTTAGTCCCACAGATTTTGCCCAATCTGCGAGCAGCGGCAGGTCATTGAATTCGCCCACGCCCCAACTTTTTTGGCTGCGCAAACTGAACACCGGGATGGCTACTCCGGCTCCTTTCCAATTTTCCAGCGGGAAACGCGCGAAGTTGTCGTGGAACAAAGTGGTTGCCTGCTCCGGATGCTGCACGGTGTAAATGGGCCGGTTTCCACCCGTTTCAAAACCGAGAAACTTATTACTGCGCGTGTTCCAGATGCCATATTTATAGGCGAGCGGGAATTCTTCTTCGGAAAGATCGAGGCGTGATTCCCACCATAAACCGTTGTTTTTCAATTGAATAGGCGCGGTAGTGTCCCAATTTCGCAAGGCGGTTCCGTGGCCCAGCAGGCAGATCACCTCCTCTGGTTTCAACAAGGGAGCCTTGACCCTGAAAAGGTGGGTGCCACCCGATTTTTTGCGCGCCTGCTGCGTCGAATCGGGCGTTTGTGGGGTTCGGAAGGGCTGCGTGGTGAACACATTTTCCGTCAGTCCCATCGGGTTGAAATAATCGTACACCTCGAGGTCGGAAGCCTTTAAATCATTAAAATCGAGCTTTCGACCGGGATTGGCCTCGGGTAAGATCAGTCCTTCAGCGGTATGGAATTCGTAGGCATAAGACATGCCTTCGGGGTATTTGGCGGCATCGAATTCGAGGCTCAGGAAGCAGAAGTCGTCGGCAAGATATTCGAGTGGGTGCCGTTGGCCGTCGGGCAGGCAAAGGGCGAAAGATTCACCGAATTTGGTGGCGTAGCGAAGGTAGAAGTGGACTTTCATGGGAATGTTTGTTCGATGCAAATGTCTTTAATTGCATTGAAAGACGGAGTTTCAAGGATCAATTAATTCGGGACTATTAATCGGGCAAGCATCGCATATTTGCAGCTTCAACAACTCAACATGACGCGCAACCTTCTTTTTGACTTCGGAAACGTACTTTTTGACCTCGATTTGCCCGCTTTTGAACGAACCATACAGGCACATTACGGCGCAAATTTCGCTTCCGCCAAGGAAAAGCTGCTCCGAGAACGGGTATTTGAACTATACGAAACCGGCGGACTCAGCACCCTCGAATTTGTAGAAAAACTGCGGTTCGCCGCAGCGGTACCACTCAGCTCAACGCAAGTGGAAAATGCCTGGAACGCTATTTTCATCGGTATGCCAAGCCATCGTTTTGAACTTTTGTTGCAGCTTCGGCAACGCTATAACGTGTTCTTGCTCAGCAATATAAACGAGCTGCACGAACAATATGTAGCGGACTACATGCTGCGCGAACACGGCATTGCAGATTACGAATCGCGGTATTTTGATGGCGTGTATTTTTCGCACCTCATCCGGCTGCGCAAACCGACCCGGGAATCGTTTGAGTATGTACTGGCGGATGCCGAGATATTACCCGAGGAAACCATGTTTTTTGATGATTTGCCCGAAAATGTGGAAGCTGCACGGCGAGTTGGTATTCAGGGCGTCTGGCATGAGCCGGGGACGGAGATTGGGGAGCGATTGGCGGCTATGGGGTTGTTGTAGGCTGATCGGGTGGTTGGGGTTTGGAACACCGAATTTGCTGAGACCGCTGATACCACCGAAGGGGTTTGGAACACCGAATTTTACTGATACCGCTGATAACACCGAAAAAAGTTGGAAC
>CAZKBH010000004.1:150502-155589 GCA_964550795.1 uncultured Saprospiraceae bacterium | reverse complement strand
AAAATAATCAACGCTTTCAAAAAAGGGAAAAAGGCAGAATGCCCAAAGTTCTAAACAAATATACGATGCTAACAACAGATGTGCGAAAATGCCGCCTAAACGTTGGCACTTCGCTCATCCAACCGGATTAGCGGTAGGCCTTAGACCTATTGAGTGTACATTACGGGAGTCTGATGGCAGTAATTTTTTGTCTCTGGTGCTTACATACAGTATTCAAAAAACTGGAAGTGACACTTTTGGCGATTAGTGACGTACAGGCTTTGTGTTTTGGAAAAGACTTGACATTATGCTTGGCTTTCAAGGGGTCTATGCGTTCAAACCGTATCAAAAAATGTATCTGAAATATCAGTATAGAGGAACACCGCAACCCACGGCTGAGTACGAATCCACAGGAACAGGACTGTTCGTGACACTCGGAATTGGATACAGGTTTGCAAAACTGATAAAATAGCCACCAATGTCACAATCCTAAAATCAGGCTTTTGTATCACTCAAATCCTATAACCCAACCAACCATGGAACAACCCAACCTCCTCACCCATATCCTTACCTCCGTCGAACTCGGTAGCCCCGCTGCGGATTGTGCCCACTTTGGCATTTGTTCCGTAAACGTCATCTCCCCGGCGGAGTGGATCAATTTTGAACCCCAACACCTGCGTCATTTAAAAGCCGTGATTTCTACCGAACTGGCCGACAACTTGCTTTTTGCATTCCCCTTCGATGGTATGCGGACAGACACCCGGTCGAAATTTTTCCCGCCCGAAGGATTTCGCGTGGATTCGGCCAAAATGTTGCCCAATAGCCTCGTGGAAGCACTCGGTTTGGCACCAGGGCTTTGTACTCGCCCAGGACTGTACCCAATTCAGCAAAATGAGCTGGGAATCCTCGTCGCGATCACAACCTTTGTGGCCGTGCGGAACCTGGCGATCGCCGCCTAAGCGCACAGCGTGATTATGAACACAGAAGGATCATAGTATAAGCGCACCTTAGCGCGCCTCCCGCCGACCCTTCGCCCAGAAATACAATGGGAAACCCAGCCCGACGATTACCAATCCCGGTACTGTAAACTGCGGTTTTGTAAACAACAAATTCACTGTAAACAATCCCGCCAGCAGGATGTACAGCGCGGGCAAAAATGGATATCCGAAGGCTTTGTAGGGACGTTCCAATTCAGGTCGTTTTTTACGGAGTATGAAAATCCCCAACACGGTGAGGATGTAAAACAACATCACGGCAAACATCACATAATCAAGCAGATCGCCGTATTTTCCGGACAGACAAAGCACCGCGCACCACGCAAATTGCACCCAGAGCGCAAAACCCGGCACCCCATTGGCGTTCAGGTTTTTCATCTTGTCAAAAAAAAGCCCGTCCATCGCCATGGATTGGTAGAGCCTGGAGCCGGAAAGCACCAGGCCATTGTTGCAGCCAAACGTTGAAATCATAATGATGATGGCCATCAAAACCCCGCCGCCCAATCCGAGCATGGCCGTGAGCGCTGCCGTACCTACACGATCCTGAGTGGCGTGTTGAATGCCCTTGCTCATCACGTCGGCCCCGGCGGCATCGCCCCAAAACGGCAGCACACAGAGATAGGCTACATTGGCCAACATATACAATATCGTGACCCCAATTACGCCCATTCCGAGGGCCAGCGGCACATTGCGTTTCGGGTTTTCAATTTCCCCGGCGATAAACGTCACGTTATTCCAGGCATCGCTGCTGAACAGGGAACCGACCATGGCCACCCCAATGGCCGAGCCAATGGCTACCAATCCCAGCGATTCGCCGGCCATCGGGTTGGAAAAGAAAAGATTGAAATTTTGCGCCACTACATCGGCATTGTTGAACACGAACAAGCCGAGGATAATCACCAGTCCCAGCGAGAGTGCCTTGGCCGTGGTCAAAACATTTTGAATGAGCGCCCCGGTTTGAAGCCCGCGGGTGTTCAGATACGTCAGCACAAACAGCGAGACGATGGCCAGCAATTGCGCCGCCGACAGTTTTACGAAACCCAGATCGGCCAAAATATTTTCCGGTCCGAGTGCAGGGACTAAAACGCCCGTGAATTTGGCAAAAGCCACCGCCACGGCCGCAATCGTGCCGCTCTGTATCACAGCAAACATGGCCCAGCCGAATAAAAACGCGACCATTTCTCCATAAGATTCCTTCAAATACTGGTATTGACCGCCACTTTTAGGAAACATGCCTGCCAGTTCGCCATAAGACAACGCCGCAATCAAAGTCATCACCCCGGTAATCGCCCAGGCCAGCAAGAGCAAAAACGGACTACCCAGCACCCGGCTCATATCCGCACTCACGATGAAAATGCCGGAGCCAATCATACTGCCCGCTACAATGTAAGTGGCCGTTAAAAGGGAGATTTTTTTGGGCGAGCTAGAAGATTGCGACATGTGGAAACAAGGATAAAAGTGATTGGTCACTCAACGTTCGTGCAAAGTGCTTATGAGCAATGTGGTTTTTTAAGGCTGGTTATCAATCGAATCAATCGTCCTAATCGAATCAATCGAATCAATTCCACTCACCTCGGCACCTCAATCTTTTTCACAATATCATCCAGCACTTCCCGCGTGGTGTAGCCCTCCATTTCCCGCTCCGGCGTGAGGATGACCCGATGATTGAGTACCGGAAAAGAAACGTAGCGAATATCGTCGGGGGTGACAAAATTGCGCCCGGCCATGGCTGCCACGGCTTTGGCTGATTTCATCAGGGAAAGAGACGCGCGGGGACTGGCACCGAGGAATAAATCAGGGTTACTGCGGGTATTGTGTACAATCGCCGCGATGTAGTCCAATAATTCTTCGCGAATGAACACCTCCTCGATGATTCTTTGGCAATCGGCAATATCCGCAGGCGTGAGCACGGCATTGACGGTTTCGCGCAGCGTGCCGGAAAAATCGTTTCGAAAACGGCGTAAAATAGCCTGTTCTTCGGCCAGACTTGGGTAAGAAAGGATAATTTTGAACAAAAAACGATCCAGTTGAGCTTCCGGGAGTTTATACGTTCCTTCCTGCTCAATGGGGTTTTGGGTAGCCACTACAAAAAACGGCACCTCTAGTGGATAAGTGTTGCCATCTACCGTCACCTGCCGTTCTTCCATGACCTCAAACAGGGATGCCTGGGTCTTGGCTGGGGCGCGGTTGATTTCATCAATCAGTACAATATTGGAAAAAATCGGGCCTGATTTAAAGGTAAAATCCGAGGATTTCATGTTGAACACCGTGGTGCCCACTACATCCGCAGGCATCAAGTCGGGTGTGAATTGGATGCGGCTAAATTCCGTGTGCAAAGTACGCGCCAACAACTTGGCAGTCAATGTTTTAGCAATGCCTGGCACACCTTCCAGCAGCACGTGTCCGCCTGTAAACAACGCAACCAATAAGAGATCAAGCATATCTTCTTGCCCAACTATCACTCGCCCAATTTCAGCTTTTACCCGTTCGGCGCGAAGCATCACGGGATCCACATCAAGTGGCGGTTGAACTGGTATTTCGGGGATTTCCGGAAAAATTGTTTCAGGAACCGGGACTTCGAGCTCGTCCGGGTTAAGTTGTTCGTTGTCGGTCATTATATCAAAATGTAGTTGGTAGCACAAAGGTAACATTAGAAGTGCTTTATCAGCCCCCGTTTTTTCCCAACTTTGCGCCGCCCAAAAAGCCTTTTAATTGCCTAAAAATTGTAATTTATGCGCATTTTCCAGCTTATTTCCTTGCTGTTGTTGTTCGTTTTCAATTCGGGCCTTGCCCAAAACAAGCTCCCTGCCAAACCCAAAATCATCGTCGGCATCGTGGTAGATCAGATGCGCTACGATCAGCTCTATCGTTATGAGGCGCATTACGGCTCCAAAGGTTTTAAACGCCTGCTTGGGGAAGGTTTTTCCTGCGAAAACACCCGTTTTAACTACATGCCCACCTACACCGGCCCGGGGCACGCGGCCATTTATACCGGCAGTACGCCTTCCCTCACCGGAATCATCGGAAACGATTGGTGGGACCCGGAGTGGCGCACGAAACGGTACTGCACCGCCGATAAACGCTACAAACCCGTGGGTGGAAACGCCAAAACCGAACTCAAAACCGGCCAGCATTCCCCCGCAGCTTTGCTGACCACCACCATCACCGACGAACTACGCTTGAGCAATAATTTTCGCTCAAAAGTGGCTTCCGTGTGTCTCAAAGACCGGGGCAGCATTCTCCCGGCTGGCCATATTCCCAACGCCTGTTATTGGTTCGACGACCTTTCCGGCAACTGGATAACTTCCAGCTATTATCCTGATTCTCTTGGAATTGCGAAATCAGTGCGCGAATACAACGCCCGCCGCTGGCCAGACACGTTTCTGAACAAAACCTGGGAACTGGGCCACGCGCCCACCCAAAGTATTCCCGATTGGGACTTTGTGGGCAAATACGGCTCCCTCAGAGGTGGTTTCCCACACGATTTCGCATCGGCCAGGGCCAGTGGGAATTACGGCGTGTTGCGGTTTACGCCTTATGGCAATACCATGGTCACTGATTTTGCCATGAATACCATTGAGGCGATGGATTTAGGCGCGGATGAGTGGACGGATTTTATGTGCATCAGTTATTCCGCCACGGACTACTGCGCCCACCAATTTGGCATACATGCCGAAGAAACGGAGGACATGTATGTTCGGATGGATCAGGAATTGGGCCGTTTGATGGATTTTTTGGATAAAAAATTCGGCAAAAACAATGTGCTGGTGTTTCTCACTTCGGATCACGGAGGCGCTGAAACACCCGCGCACCTGAACAAACTGCGCATCCCGGCAGGGGTTTTTCCAGAAAGTACCCTGGAAGAAACCTTGGAAAAGGTGCTTGCAACGGTGTTCGGTGTGCCGGGAAATTATATACATGCCGTTGAGAATCAGCAGATTTGGCTCAATTGGGATGCCTTGGCTGATTTTGAACTGAAGCCCGAGGAGGTAGCCCATGTCATTGGCGACCAATTGCGCAACATGCCCGGGGTGTATGATGTGGTCACGCGGCAGGAACTCGAACTGTTGCCGCCGGAGTATCCATTTGTAAGTGAGCTGCGCCGCGGCATTC
>CAZKBH010000004.1:130910-150492 GCA_964550795.1 uncultured Saprospiraceae bacterium | reverse complement strand
CTGCTGTACATGCTGGACCCGGCCTGGCATGCAGACGACGGGCTGTTTCTCCTAGGGGGCACCACGCACGGATCCCCTTATCCGTACGACACGCACGTTCCATTGGTCTGGTACGGTTGGCAGGTGAAACCTGGTGTGAGCTACAAACCTGTGAGCATCACCGACATCACCCCGACGCTGGCTGCGATGCTGCGCATTATGGAGCCAAACGGAACCACCGGAAAAATTATTGAGGAGCTGATGCGGTAGGGGTAGGGGCAAAAAAAAACGCGGCGCTCGTTTGCGCCGCGTTCGGATTTCCCGTATATAATCTCATGAAAAGTTTCCGTGTGAATGGTCAATAAATTCTGCCGCTTTCTTCGCTATCGCCACCGTTTGTTCTTATTGACAGTACAAAAGTGCGGCAGCTCATCCCGGATGCAAAGGACAGAAAAATGGGTTTGTTGAATAGTTTTGATTTGCAGATGGGGTTTAAAATGTAGCATTATTCTTTAAAAACGCCCTTAAAATCAAAATAAAGCCCTTTTTAAACGCTTCAAAGATTTCAATTTGTTGAAAATTTGGCATGAAAAAAAAGTAATATTTTATTAAAAAAAATTTTCGAGCAGGGTTTTAGGCATCTAAAAAAGTAAAAATGTGCTGAATCCAGGCCCTGCGATGGCTTGGTCTAGCCGCATGAAGTGGGCAGGGGAGGCGCTTGGTGGTATGGCCTTCAGGCCGTCGGGAAGTGCGCCATTTATGGCGCAGATACAATTTAGGGCGTAAACGCCCTTTGTCCCGACGGCCTGAAGGCCATACCACCGCTTAGATTTTTCTGAATGTACTCGGACGAGCAGGGGAGATTTTACCAACCGAAGTTAAAAAGATCGTTGCGGAGGGCATATATGACCAGTCCGGCGGTGTTGCGGGCTCCTGTTTTTTCGAGCAGGTTATTGCGGTGCCCGTCCACGGTGCGCACGCTCAGGAACAGTTTTACTGCAATTTCCTGGGTGGTGTGTTCGTGGCAGATGAGTTCGAGGATTTGTTTCTCGCGAGCGGTGAGTGGGTTGTTGGGGTTGTACGATTTTTCGTGTTTGTTGCCCATGCCGGAGTGAATGGCCCGCATCACGGATTCGTTGAAATAAAAGCCTTTTTGATGTACAGCCTTCACGGCGTTGATAACTTCCGAGAGTTCGGAGTTTTTGACGAGGTAACCGTTTACACCCTCCCCTACCATGTGCACGATGTGTCTTTCTTCGCTGTGCACAGAGAGTATGATGATTTTGATGTCGGGGAAGGATTTTTTGAGCTGCCGGGTGCTATCCAGACCATTCATTTCTGGCATAGTCAAATCCAGCAGCACGACGTGGGGAGTAGGCGTGGCGGAGTCCAGCTGCTCAAGCAGGTCTTTGCCATTGGCAGCCTCTATGCCTACCTGAATACGATCGAAACCGTTCAGAAGGGACACGAGGCACTCCCTGAAAAGCCTTTGGTCTTCTGCGATGGCCACATGAATAGTGTCTTCGCTCATAAGAAAGATTAGCCTAAAGAGGCACTTTAACTATTGTTTTCAAGCCTTTGCCTGGCGCTGTTTCCCAAACTACAGAAGCGTTTAGGTAGTTGGCGCGGGCTTCAATGTTCTTAAGGCCAAGGCCGCGTCTGGATTTTAAGATTAAGGGATCGAATCCTTTCCCGTCGTCGGTGTATTCCAGACAAACCTCCTGCGCTAAGTGGGTCAAATGTAGCATGATTTTGGTGGCTTCAGCATGTCGCATAGCATTATTTAACAATTCTTGCGAGATACGGTAGAGGCCAAGCTCTATTTTCCCTTCGAGGCGTGGGAAATCCGGTAAACACTCAAAGTCCACGTTGAGTTGCGGGCTGCTGTTTTTTTGGCAGAGGCTGGTAAGGGCATCGGCGAGGCCGAACATTTCGAGGGCCGGGGGAGTCATGGAATGGGAGATGCGGCGGACGGAAACAATGCCGGAGTCAATGATTTCGCGGCTTTCGGCGAGGAGTTTTTCGGAATCGCTACTTTGCTCTAACTGTTTGATTTTAAGCTTTAAAGTAGAGAAAATACCGCCCAGTTCATCGTGCAAATCGGTGGCAATTCGGTGCCGTTCGGTCTCTACTTGTTCGATGTTGCTGTGGAGCAATTCTTCGCGGTGGGCGGTTTGAATTTCACTAATTTCAAGTTGTTGGCGCAGCATTTTTTTCTGATAAAAAAAGAAAAAAAGCACCACAGACCCAGCCAGGAGCGCGAGCGCAAGCATGCCTACAAACAAAAAAAGAAAAATATCTACTTGGCCTTCCATAAACCCACCGTGATGAAAAAGTATAGCAAAATGCTAAACAATGCATGGAAAGCCCAAATGTACAGATTCAGCGCACGGTTAATGTCCACTATGTAGTTAGAAAAAGCAAAAAGCAGCACATTCCCTGAAAAATAGAGCAAAAGCCCGGTGTTCACCCAGAAAACCGGGTCTTGCTCCAAACGTTTAATTTTCATCTCGGTTAGGGTATGGTAGCACCAAATCAGGCACAGCAGGATGACCAGGATACCTTCTAAACTTCTCGCATAAGTTTTAAATGTGGTGACCGACTGTAGAAAGCCCGGGTCAAGGGCGATAAAATCGCGAACCCTAGCCCAAGTCCCACCATCATTGTTTTTTTTACAAAACCCCGGAGCACAATGCCATAAAAACACACGATACAGGTGAATTCCAGGGGGGTGTAAAGATGCAAAAGCCAGAGATTGTTTTGATTTTTCGCGTTCAGGTAGGAGGAAAAAGATTGTACAAATGCTCCCAAAAAAACATAACAAGCCACCGTTTTCATTGCCCAATCCAGCTTGCGATACCTAATGATAGATAACACTGCTGGCACGGCGATAAAATAGGAGGCCAGGGAAATGATCAATTTAGGCCAGTACAACAACATTTTTCAAAGTGATTATGATTAGGACATCTGCCCTGTCAACAACACGCTGTTAATATCACATGTGGGAGGGCAAGGAGCACAAAAATCATAAGTCCCACTGACGGTTTGTCCGCCAACCGTAGGGTTTATGATGTCTTGGTCATTAGCATCTACTCCCACGAGTACGAGTTTTTCAACCCCATTGTCGAGGCCAAAATAAACCCGGATTGCGTTGACCCCAGCCTCTTGTAACATGTCGTTGACTTCGTCCATGTTGATTTTGAAGGCTCGGATGGAACCAGTATTGGCACCGCGCCAAGCGGTAGTCCAGTTAACAGCTGTTTGAAGCGGGATGAGATAATTACTCTGAGACATGATGTGGAAATGTTGGTTAAAAAGTTAATGATTGCAATTCGCCCAAATGTAACAGCGGCAAATCTTGACCTATGCCTACCCGCAATCTTTTTTTTCAAAACAGGTATTTTTACGGGGTTTAGCACGCATAAATGCGGGTTTTGGAAAATGCGCATTAATGCGCTTGTGTAAACCTTAGTAGTAAGGCCACCTTTGCACCATTCTATTTTATACCTATAAATTAATTACGGTAGGAAGATACTAGGGTGCGCGATGTAAATCTGCCACCCTATATTTTTGTACGCTCCCCTTAATTCCTCTGCATCCAGCACTTTTCACTTTTAAACAAACATAGATATTATGGAAGGTACCATGGCCACCATTTTAATCTTTGCAGGAAACTTCGCTCCCCTTGGATGGAGGTTCTGCGATGGATCGACTTTAGACATCGGCGAGTACAACGCGCTGTTTTCACTCCTCGGTACTACCTACGGAGGAGATGGCGTACAAACGTTTGCATTACCTGATCTACGCGGTCGAATTCCTGTGGGTACAGGTACCGGCGCAGGTTTGAGCAATGTAAGTTTGGGGCAGTCTGCCGGCAGCGAGCAAGTAACCATGACACCGGCGCAATTGCCCGCGCATTCACACCTGATGTCGGCAAGCGTGAAGACCAGTTCTTCCAATGCAGACGGCAGCAGCAACCCGTCAAAACCGCTTGCGAACGCACCCGTGAACATTTACGCACCCTTCAGCGCAGCCACGGGCACTTTCCTCGGGGGCGCAAGCGTGAACATCCTTCCTGACGGCAATAGCCTTCCCATTCAAGTGATACAGCCCTTTACAGCACTCAATTACGTCATTTGCACTGAAGGGATTTATCCATCCAGGGGCTAAACAGTCCCTGTTGGGTTTTGCATGCTGAGATGGCAACGCCAAACATTCAACCCTGTTAAAGGACAAGTTTCGGATGCCATCGTTACCAAAACATTCATTAAAAAAAAACACAATCAATATGGAAGGCACAATCGCAACCATTATGATGTTTGGGGGCAATTTCGCACCCAGAAACTGGGCATTTTGCGCAGGCCAATTAATCGCCATAAGTCAAAATACGGCCCTCTTTTCGCTGCTCGGAACCAATTACGGCGGCAATGGTACCACCACCTTCGGCTTACCTGATCTGCGGAGCAGGGTGGCCATCGGCGCAGGCCAAGGCCCCGGTCTGGCAAATTACGCGCTCGGAGAGATGTCTGGCTTCGAAAATACTACGTTGCTTCAAACTCAAATGGCGGCACACACCCACACTGCGGGAGCCGTTCAAATTCCGCTTAGCAACAACAATGCTACCCTGGAAGAGGCCAACGGCAATATCCTCGCTACGCCAAGTACAGAGATTTACGCTACGCCCAACACCACGCCGACTGTCGCCCATGCCGGGCTAAGTGCATCCCTTGCGCCCCAGGGCGGAAGCCAACCAATCTCCCTCGTAAAACCTTATGAGTGCATCAATTTCGTGATCTGCATGTACGGCGTTTACCCATCCAGAGGTTAGTGCAGCATTCGCGTTATTTCTGTTGCCGGAGAATGGCAACCATCTTTCAACAAAAAAATATCCAATAATATGGAAGGTACAATAGCGACCATCATGCTTTTCGCTGCAGACTTTGCCCCTAAATACTGGGCATTATGCGCCGGGCAATTGCTGCCAATCAACCAAAACCAGGCCTTGTTTTCCTTGTTAGGAACCACCTACGGGGGCAATGGTACCACCAATTTTGCTTTACCCGATTTCCAAGGCCGAACGGCGATTGGTGCCGGACAAGGACCCGGACTGTCCAACTACAACCTCGGACAAAAAGCCGGGGCAAATGCCTTGACACTGAGTGTTGCAAACCTCCCCATGCACACGCACCAAGCCATTGCTACGCTGAACGCAACCAGCGCAGCGCCCAATTCAGATGAAGGACCCGGCAATATTCTCGCAGCGGCCAATATCTATGCTGCGGGAGAAACCGGAAACCTCGCTGGAGTGGCCGAACAGCCTACCGGCATCACTGGACAAAGCCAGCCTATGAGCATCCAGCAGCCCTATTTAGGTATGAACTACGTGATTTGCCTGGTAGGGATTTACCCTTCACAGTCCTAATAATTTAAACTACTGACTACCGGGCCTTTTTGAACACAATCAAAAGGTCCGGTAGTTCTTCTCTACACCGATGTAATTAATTCATCCATGGAATCACCCGCAACCACCCTGCGCAACGAAGCCCAAATGACCCTCGCAAACAATTGGTGGAATAACCTTTCCGACCCTTGGAAAAAAGCTTTCAACGAGGTGGCCCTCCGCCGAAGCAGTACCGAAGCACTTGGAGACGAAATGTTGCTCACGGTGTTCAACTCACCCAATCACCGCTTTGCAGGACCAAATGCGCCTTATCCCAACATGACTTTTGAACTCGAAGACCTGTCGGGCATCGTTGGGTTGCCCAATGCAGAGTTGGTCGTGGTCATTTTTCATCAATTGACCCATATCCGTGAGGTGTCAAACTTACACAACTTGCGTTCGCTCTTTGTGTACAACAACCAAATCACTTCGCTCGAAGGTATAGAGGCGCTGACCGAACTGCGGGAACTCTACTGCAATGTAAATCAGATTACTACGCTGAAACCGCTGGAAGGATTGACCAATTTGAAGACCCTGTACTGCAACTACAATCTGCTGTCCAATCTGGACGGCATTGGCGAACAACACGCCGACACGATGGAGGAGTTTTACTGCCTGCCCAACCCCAATTTGAAAGATTCGGTGGCCATGCGTTTTGAACGCGAAGTGGGCATTCGTTGTAAAAAGGCGTGAGTCTTACGTTTACTAAACTTTTAAAAGTTTAGTAAACGTATTATCCCACCATCCAAACTGAGGTAACCGTTCAAATCAACGGCCACATTTCCCCTTTCAGATTACTTCCGGTCCAATTGTTTCATAAACCAATCCCTTTCGGCCAGCGGATTGGTTTTTTGCACCAACTCACGGAAAGTCTCTTTTTGTGCTCTGGAGAAAATATTGACCTGAAGGAGTTTTTTCATCAGGCTGATCATGTTTTTGTAGGACGCTTTCCGAGTGGCATCAAGGGCTTCTTTACGTTGCAAATAGGTACGAAGGCTTTCAAGCAGGGATTCAAAAGCGTCAAACTCATCGGTTTCAAAGTAAATCTTCAGCAGCATGGTTTTGGCGATGATGTTGAATAACATATCATCGTACTCAAACTGAGTGAGGAGTTGCTGCGCTCTGGAGTAGTCTCCTTTTTCGAAATAAACCCGAGATTGATTAAAATTAACAATACTATTCCGTTCTTTTTCATCGAGGTGATGCTGAAATTTTTCAATAAATTGATCTGCCCACTCAAAATCACCAATTTTAAGTGCAAAAGCAACGGCATTTCCAAATGTGTAACGCGTTATTACATTATTTTCGAGCAAAACTCCATTTTCAACCCCTTTTCGATAGAATTGAAGCGCACGTCGGCTATAATCAAGATTCCCTTGATTGACTTTAGATGTACAGTAGTTTAAAGCAATTCGGTACAAATCGAGCATCTCAGCTTTTTTAAAAATCCCATCATCTCCTTCAAGAATAATTCTCTCAAAATCGTCAAAATAACGTTCCTCAGATGGGGTAATCGTCGTCATGTACGCAAAATAGTGCGCCGCAATTGCAGGGATTTCTGAAAGATTTTTTTTGTGGGTAAAAGCTAGAATATCCTCGAATAGACCTTCTTCATAGGTAGCTGTTTTATAAACAGAACGATGAGCTAACATTGCAAGTGCGATGTGCAGTTTTTCAGCAAGAAACCAGTTTTCTAGTGCGTCAGAAGTTTCTTGTAAATTTGCCGCAGCATTCTTTATGACCAGTTGGCTATAATCTTTTTCATACAAGAATTTATTGAACAAATAATAGTTGTCACGAAGAGACTGCCCTTCCAAATTTTCACGGCCACTTCGATATGCCTGTTTGTATGCTTTCTCTAGTTTCCTCTCCCGATAAATTCGCGACAACGCGAGTTGATATTGTACCCGGTCTTTGGATATTTCCATAAAAACTAGATATTCCTCAATCGCCTTCAGTAAAAAATACATCACCTGCCGCAAATAAGCGTCATCGTAGGGTTGTGTAGGAAAAACCGCTTTCCAGGCTTTTGCCTTTTCTGCCGATTCGTCGCCATTAGGCAGATTCTTTACCAAAAAATCGAACAAGCGAACCACATCCTGCCGTTGATTGTGCGCAGGGGATTGCAACCACTTGTTTATTTCCCGGACTTCCTTTTTATCGAGGGAGCGTACAATCTCCGTCAAAACGCTTTTTTGCATACTCTTTTCAAGTTATCTGTTCAACAAAAACCCACTTATTATATCAAACAGTTTTTTAATTTTGCACAAAAATCACGTAATTTTTGTGATTAAAAAAGGTTTACGCTAAAATTTAATGTCACCGCTTGCTGCATAAACTTTAAAAAATGACTCAACAAATGCAAAAATTTGTCTTTCAGCCCTCCTGTACTTCGCCGCACTTTTGTACTGTCGAAAGAAATTTCCTCCGACCAGTAATCCTTTCCATCATGCAAAAGTACCTGTACATACTCACCCTTGTAGTGTTGACCACTGTCCAAGCCAATGGACAGGGCTGGGAGCGTATTTTTGGTGGCAGCGGACAGGATGCCGCCCGCAGCCTCGCAGCAACGCCTGATGGCGGTTATATTATGGCAGGGTACTACAATGGTACAAGCCGAATCTTTCTGATCAAAACAGATGCAAACGGCAAGCAACAGTGGAGCAAACAGATAGCAGCCATGGGCCCTGCCTCTACGGCGGAGGCTTTTGCCGTGGTAGCAACCAAAGACACTGGATATGCCATCGTAGGCTATGTGGACGAAGATGCCACAGGCCCGGCAGATCGGGACATCTACCTGTTGAAAACCGATGCATTTGGCAATAAACTCTGGGATGTAACTTTTGGCGGCAGTCTGGACGATGAGGCCCGCTCCATGATCGAGCTGGCCGATGGAAGTTTGGTCATTACCGGTTTTCAAAGTTATGCCGGTGGAAAAGAAAATGTTTTTGCCCTTAAAACCGACGCGTTAGGCAACTTCGTCTGGTTTAACACCTACGGACAGCAGGAGCACCGTCGGAGGGGCAACTCGATAGTGGCCATCCCAAATGGCGATTTTGTTATTGTTGGAGAATCTAAAACCCAGCTTTCTGCACTTTTTGACAAGGACATACTGGCGCTTCGTATCAACGCCAATGGTGTATTGTTGTGGGACAATGATTATTCCCTGACAGGTGCGCAGGGAAGCGATCAAGATGACGAAGCCCGTTCAGTGGTGCGAACCGCCGATGGTTCTTTGGTACTTGCGGGTATTACGCTGGCTGAAAGTCCAATGGCCCAAGGCTTTTTGTTGAAAATTGACGAGGACGGCGGCTTGGCGCCCATTTGGCAGAAATTTTTTCCAAGCGATAATTTTTATGCGCTGGCCGCCTCGGGGTCCCATTTTTTTGCTACCGGTTATCGCAGTGGCCCCAGTCTGCTGGACGATGTGGTACTGCTCAAACTGGATGTGGATGGGGAAGTAATCTGCGAAGCAGTAGTGGGCCGTGGGGGACCAGATGCCGGGTTTGCGCTGGTTCCGGCGCGGGGAGGTGCGGTCATTGCAGGCTCAACGGAGCAGTTTATCGGTCCTTTTGGGGAGTCTTATGCATACCTGTTGAAAGCAGATGCCAACTGCACCGTACTTACCAGTTACATCCAAGCCAATATTTTCCGAGACTTCAACGCCAATTGCCAAAGAGACCTGGGCGAGCCCGGCTTGGGGAACTGGGTTGTTCGTTTTGAGAGTCAATTTGATACGCTCTACACGGTTGCCAGTGCCAATGGCGATTTAAAGGTGGAAGTGGATACGGGCAATTACAACCTGATTCTGTTCCCGCCCAATCCCTATTGGAAGTCTTGCGACTCGATTGTAAGTGTGTATGTTCCGAATTTTTACGATACCGTGTATGTCAGTATACCTGCCAGGACATTGTTCGACTGTCCACGTAATGAGATTGACGTGACGACCCCAGTGTTGCGTCGTTGCGCGGATAATACGTACCAAATCAGATACTGTAACTCCGGTACCGTCCCCTCCTTGAACACACAAGTAGATGTGGCACTGGATCCTTTTCTGACCCTTACCACAAGTTCCATCGCTGCAACGCCCCTTGGCGACAATATTTTTCGATTCAACATTGGCACGGTCAACAATGGCGACTGTGGCAATTTTAACCTGACTGCATTTTTAAATTGCGACGAGACCCTCACGGGCCAGACCCACTGCGTAACGGCTCAAATATCGCCCCATGAATTCTGTGAAAACAATACCGGCTGGGACGGTGCCATCATTGCGGCCAAGGCATTTTGTGAAAATGATTCTGTCAAAATGCTTCTGGAGAATATTGGAACCAATCCAATGGGCGGGCCTTTGGGCTATGTGATAACAGAGGACGTAGTTATGCTCACCCCTCCAGGTAGCCCAGACTTCAAATTTGAGCTGGGTGCGGGAGAAAGCAAGGTCGTTTGGTCGCAAATGGCTACGGGCAAAACCTACCGCATCATCGCGGAACAAAGCCCATTCTACCCTGGCACCAGCTATCCTACTGCTGCGGTGGAAGGCTGCCAAACAGATACCAGCACAAGTGATATTTCGCTTGGGTTCTATACCATGTACCCTGAAGACGACGCAGACGCTTTTTTTGAAAGCGACTGTCAAGAAAGTAACAATTCCGATTTTAATCCTTTGTACTTAAAAAGAGGCCATCCTAAAGGCTATGACGTGCCTCATTACGTCAGTCCACAAACCGATCTGGACTTTTTAATCCAATTTCAAAACACTGGCGCCGACACAGTGCAGCAGGTCGTAATTCGCGACACCCTCTCTGCTGCACTGGATCCGGCAACCGTGTACCCGGGCGCTGCGAGCCATCCTTACCAATTTGACATCTTGGGCAACGGCATCGTAGAGTTCACCCTTTCAAACCTTAATCTCCTCCCCGGTGGCGGTGTGCCAAGTGAAGGTTTTGTCAAGTTTCGCGTGTCTCAAAAACCAGACGTGCCCTGCGAAACCACAATCTTCAATAGTGCCGCCATCTACTTTGATTTCAACGCGCCAGCGTTTTCCAATACCACTTACCACACCGTGTGCGATAGTTTTATCGTGATTATCACGGGCACGAAAGAAGTGTATGTGAAAGGCGCGGAAGTGCAGGTATTCCCTAACCCTACTACCAATCAGGTAAATTTCAAGGTAGAAGGGCTAAATGCCCGGGAATTCACCCTGCTGCTGTATGATATCCAAGGCCGATTAATTTCAAACCATTCCTTTAATCAACCCGATTTCCGATTACTCAGACATCAACTCCCCGCAGGTGAAGTTATTTACCAAATTGCCGCCGATGGCAAAATGGTCGCCTCGGGGAAACTAATCGTTCATTAATGGGGGAAATGTGGTCAATGTGATTAATGTGGACAATGTGAGTGGCCAAACACCGATTTAAGTGCTTTTTTAATCCGGCCATCTCCCCACATTGACCACATTGACCACATTCCCCCATTGACCACATTCCCCCATTGACCACATTCTCCCATTGACCACATTAATCACATTGACCACATTCATCACATTCCCCCATTGACCACATTTATTCAGAGGCCATCCCAATCCTTTCGATTTTCATTCAACAAGCATATCCCAAAAGCCCGCGAAGCAAAAGTGCTTTGCGGGCTTTTACATTTGTCCCTAAGTACCGATGAAATAAAAATACCGCTCATGAAAAAACGACTGTTCACTTCACCCGCCATCGCCCTTCCAAACGCCTCGTTTTGGCAACTTAGCTCTAAAGCTGGCTTGATCGCTTCCTGTTTTTTGTTGCTTTTTTTGACCAGTTGCGCTTCCATGAAGCAAAACCGCTGGCTCTCCGCGCATCAGAAAGAGCTTAGCCGACTGGCCAACAGCAATCTGCCTGCCGAGCAGAAACTCGATGGATTGATTCAGGATTATGTCAAGTTCATGCAGGAAGACCTGAAATTTGTAGACCCCGTGAAAGGCATCAAATATGTAAAAAAATACCACGACCAAAATCGGGCTTCCATGGAGAAAATCCTGCGCGAATCAGAAAAATGGCAGGGCAATCTCGGCACCCTCGACAAGGTATCGCTCGGGGTGCGCACGGTACAAAAACCTTACATTCGTAATTTGATAGACTTAGGCCCCAAATTCAAACGCAAGTACAAACAATATGCCTTTGCGCTAGAGCTGGCCTCCAAAGTCACAGGAGGACTGACCAAATTTGCGGGAAAAGAACTGTTTTAAATCATGAAACGCCTGCTCTATATTTCGTTGTTTTTCAACGTGTTAGCTATCGGCCTGGCCGGGCTTGCGGTGCATCGTCTGGGTGGATGGAAGTACAGCGTACTCCGATTGCAACGCTCTACTGCTGGCCTTTACCAGCACCGCGCACAACATTTTGAAAGGTTGAATGAAAAACCAGGCGCCATTATCTTTCTGGGCGATAGCCAAACCGAACAGGCGGAGTGGCATGAGATGTTTGCCGACAATAACCCCGCCGTATTGCTCAATCGAGGTATTTCTGGCGATTATGTAGCTGGGGTACAGGAGCGCCTGCCAGAAATTTTGCGACACAAACCCAAAAAAATGTTCCTGTTAATCGGGGTCAATGACTTGGTTTTTGGGAACAGCGTCTCGGAAATTGAAACCGTTTACCGGGAAATTGTACAAAAGATCAGAACGGAGTCGCCAGACACGGAGTTGTTTTTACAGAGCCTGCTGCCCGTGAACAACGACTCTAAAATAACGGGTACAACCAATGAGAAAATTCTTGAATTGAACACCCGAATCATCCAGATTGCCCGGGATTTTTCAGTACCCTATCTGGACATTGCCACCCCGCTGAAAGATGCAGATGGGAATTTAGGCGCCAAATTCAGCGAAGACGGAATGCACCTGAATGGCCTGGGATATCTGGTTTGGAAAAAAGAAATTGAAGGGCGCGTGTTCGTGCAGTAGAACGGATGCGCAATCAACCCATTTTCTCCACCGCGGCCTCCCATTCACCATATACCTTGGCCAATTCGGCTTTCAAATCGCTGTATTTTTTCAAATCGCCGTCTGCGGTAGGTTTGCTGTAAAACTCAGGATCCGCCATTTTCGCTTCCCACTTGCCAATTTCGGCTTCCAGTTCAGCGATACGTTTTTCCTGCTTCTGCACCGCGCGTTCGAGTTGTTTTTTCTCCTCCGCATTTAGAGTTGGTTTCTGACCATTGGCGATGGCAGGAGCGAGGCCATTGACCGCAGTCGCTGCCGACTGGCTGGTGACGGTTCGTTTTTCTACGTCCCGCATATTGTCAACCTGGCGTTTTTCCAGGAAATAGTTAACGTCGCCGAGGTATTCCTTGAGATGCCCGTCGCGGAATTCGATGGTGCGATCCGTTAAGCCTGACAAAAATTCCCGGTCGTGACTCACAATGAGCAGGGTTCCGTTGTAATCGGCGAGGGCTTGTTTCAACACGTCTTTGGAAAGCATGTCCAAGTGGTTCGTCGGCTCATCGAGCAGCAGCAGGTTGAAGGGGCGGAGCAACATGGCCGCCAATGCAAGCCTTGCGCGTTCGCCCCCGGAGAGTGCCGAAACTTTCTTGTCCACGTCCTTTCCGCTGAACAAAAACGCGCCCAAAATGCTGCGGACTCTGGTACGCATTTCTTCGGGACAGTTTTGCTCCAGGGTTTGCAGGAGGGTAATTTTTGGGTCGAGGGTTTCTGCCTGGTTTTGAGCGTAGTACCCCACGGAGACATTGTGTCCAAGCGTAGCTTTCCCGGAGGTAGCCGGTTCTTGTCCGACGAGGATTTTTGCAAGGGTCGTTTTTCCTTGTCCGTTTTGTCCCACAAAAGCCACCCTTTCCCCGCGAAGCATCTGAAAATCAACGTTTTCCAACACCGTTGCAGTGCCGTAACGTTTGGTAAGGTGTTCCACTTTTGCGGTGATTTCTCCACTTCTGGGCGCGTCGGGGAAGCGCAGTTTCATCGTGGAGGTATCAGTGTCGTCAATCTCGATGCGTTCCATTTTGTCCAACTGCTTTTGCATGGACTGCGCCATTTTGGTCTTCGTGGCTTTTGCCATGAATCGGTTGATGGTGCGTTCGCGGTCGGCGATGAGACGCTGTTGGTTTTCGTAAGCGTTTTGGGCCAGCTCCCGGCGGTCGGTGCTGAGTTCGACGTAGCGAGAGTAAGCAGCCTTGTAATCGTGGATTTTTCCAAGCACGATTTCTGCCGTGCGGTTGGTCACATTGTCGAGGAAACGCCGGTCGTGACTAATCACGATGACCATGCCGGGGTAGTTGAACAACCAGTTTTCGAGCCAAAGAATACTCTCGATGTCCAGGTGGTTGGTCGGTTCGTCCAGCAGCAACAAATCAGGGCGACGGAGCAGCATTTTGGCCAATTCGATTCGCATTTGCCAGCCGCCACTGAATTCGTCGGTCAGACGCTTCATATCTGTGGGCTGAAAACCAAGCCCTGCGAGCACTTTTTCCGCATCGGCCTCGCTGGTAGCGCCGCCCATGTGGTGCAAATGCTCCGTGATATCTCCCATCTTTTCGATGAGTTTATTGTATTCATCTGATTCGTAATCTTCCCGAACAGCGAGTTGTTCGCCGACATAATGCAGCTCTTTTTCGAGTTCGAGAATTTCGGAAAATGCCGTCATCGTCTCGTCTATCACCGTTTTGCCCTTCGGCATGAGCATATCCTGGTGTAGATAGCCCAAGGTAAAATGACCCGGAACAACCACATCGCCTTCCTGGGGCGACATTTCTTGCGCGATGATTTTGAGCAACGTGGACTTTCCCGCGCCGTTGCGGCCTACAAGGCCGACACGTTCACCGGGTTTGAGCACAAAATTGACACGGTCGAGCAGGATGCGGTCGCCGTATTGGATGTAGATATTGGAGAGAGATAGCATAACGGGGCGCAAAGGTACTCAATTACGCCTTCTTGCGGAAGAGGCAAATATTTATTCTGCAAACCTGCTAAAATTATCCGTTGAACCAAATGTCGTTTCGGGCAAATGGTCTATTGCATAATCTCCCGAATCCGCGCCAGCAGACTTTGCGCCCGTTGGTTTTGTGGTGCGATTTGCAGTGATTTTTCTGCATCGGCCAAGCCACCGGGGCGGTTTCCGCTGTTAAATTTTGAAATAGCGCGTTCCAGATAAGCCTCGGAATAGCGTTGCTTTTCTTCCGCAACATTCAGGCTTTGCGGCGATTTTTCCATGGTTTCGATCACCGTGTTCAGGATTTGTTCGGCCTCCGCGTAACGTTTGAGGTTATTTAGGGCTGTGGCTTGCATTTGCTTGAATTTCAAGGCTTTGTGTGGCGCAAGCGTAGCCGCCGTATCCAAGTCGGCGATGGCGCGCTCGGGATAAACCGTGAGGGCCGTGAACGCCCGGTTGAAATACGTATCGGCGTTGTTCGGGTTCAGTGCGATGGATTGTGCGTACAGTGAAAAAGCCCGGTCGCGGAGGTTTTGTTGGGCCGCCGGATCCTTCGCGGTGGCGGCTTTGATAGCGATGCAGTTTGCCAGGGCGCTGAACACATTGGGCCGCGTACAGCCGTCCTGCACTGCGCGTTCGAGCATGGCCTCCGCCTCTGGCACCCGGTTTTCTTTGCCGTACCAATTGGCCAGCGATTCCAGTGCCTGGTCTTCCGTTGGGTAAAATCGCAGCACCTGTTGCCAGAGCGTTTCGGAATTTTTCCAGGTTTTGGTTTGTGCGCGCGTCAGCCAAAGACACCAAAGCGCGAACAGCCCAATCACGGCCCACCAGATTTTGCGTAACGCGGGTTTGTTTTTTAAAACATACACCTCCGCCCCGTAAGTCAACATAAAAAATACACCCGCCGAGGGCAGGTAAAAATATCGGTCGGCCATGATGACCACACCCACGGAAATGAACTGCAACACCAACAAAACCGTGGCCAGCACCCATCCGAAACCAAATGCGAGCAGCTTGGTACGGCGCATGCTCCACACAGCCAAGGCAATGGTGGAAATCAAAAAGACCGCCCCGCCGATGTAAATCCCGCCCTTCAGCTCAATTTCTGTGGGGTAAGGGTAAAAAGTGCAGAGATTGAGCGGCAAGAAGGTTTTGACGAAATACATCATGTAGCCGTAGCCGGCAAACAGCAGTTTTTGATCAAAACTGAACACCGTGGACAAGGCTTTGGATTTATCCGAGGCCAGTGTGAGCATCCCGTGGAAATCTCCGCCTTTTTGAACATCCAATGCGATGAGTCCAAAAAGCAGCGAAAGGGCAAAAAGCGGGATTTTTTCAACGATCCAATTGGCCCCGAATTTCCGGCCGTGCCAATAATCCATCAACAGACAAACCAACGGAAAAACCACTGCCACGCCCTTGGACAAACAAGATAACAGCATGAAAATCAGCGCGATCCATAGTTTGGCGCTGCGTTGGGTTTCCAGATAACGCCAGTAAGCAATCAAGCCCGCAAGGAAAAAGAAAACGTACAGCACGTCCTTGCGCTCCGACACCCACACTACCGATTCCGCCCGCAAAGGGTGAATGGCAAACAACAGGGCCGTCAGCAGCGCCACCGAGCGGAATTGCCGGCCTGTGAGCAGCCACACCAGCCAGCACAACAACCCCGCATTGAGCCAATGAACCAGCACATTGGTGACAATGAACGACTTAGCGCCCGCCCCAAACAGCGCCGAATTCAGCCACAGCGACCACATGGTCAGCGGGTGGTAGTTCAGCGACACCACCTGCGTCCCAAATGCCTTAAAACTTTCCGCCGTAGCATTCAGGATTTGCGGGTTTTCGTACACGTACACATGGTCGTCCCAGGAGACAAAATCGTGTCCGAAGGCGCTGCCAAAAGCGGCTAAAACGGCTACGAGCAGGGCGCCGAGGGTGATTGGGAACCAGTTTTTTTGGAGAAATGGTTCGTTGGAGGAACTGGGGCGTTTGCCCGCCTTCGCTCCTGCCTGCCGAGTCTTGTCGGTATGGGCAGCTTCAGTGGGTGAAGACAAGGACTTTTTTTTCTTTGACATAGCTGTTCGTTCTGCTTTTTTTATTCAACCTGCAAATATCTCAATCGCTCAATGATTTCTGATTCGGAGGGTAAAAGCCCCGCATAAGAGGCCGGGAGCGAGCGCGTGAGGGTATAAGTGGCAACCCCAATCGGATGTCCAGCGGTTTTGAGCGCGTATTCTACGATGGTTGTATTTTTTGATTTGCAAATGATAATCCCGATGGCATCATTTTCTTCCGGTAATTTGACCTGTTCATTCAGTGTGGTTAAATAAAATTCCATTTTCCCCTTGTGCTCCGGTTCAAACTCCCTCACTTTCAATTCTATCGCAACGAGGCTGCGCAACCGTCGGTGAAACAGCAAGAGATCAATCCGATACATCTTGCCGCCAACTTCCAGAGGGTATTGACTGCCTACAAAGGTAAAATCACCGCCCATTTCTATCAAAAATGCTCGGACATTCCTCATCAATGCCAGCTCGAGTTCCTGTTCGGCATGTTCTTCACCCAAGCCCAAAAAGTCAAACGTATATTCATCTTTGATTGCCAGTTTTGCTTGCAAGCGGTACTTTTCCGGCACGGCCTGGTCAAAATTGGTTTGGTTGGTTAGGTACTTTTCAAAAGATTGGTTTTCAATGTGATGGAGAAGGACGGCCTTTGTCCAGCCGTATTTTTTGGTCATTCGGAGGTAGAATTCACGTTGGAGCGAGTCTTTACATTTTTCAAAAATGTGTAAATTATGCGTCCAGCCAAATTCTCGCACCAATGGTGCGAGAATTTCATTGCCTTGATATTCAAGGTAAAAAATACGCATGCGCCAGAGATTGCCCGCGGAAAAACCCGATTCGCCGGGAAACGCAGTCTGCAATTCAAGCGCTAGGTTTTCAACTACATTTTTACCCCAACTATACTTTGCCTGTTGTTCCACGATAAGTTTGCCAAGCTCCCAATAAAGGCTGATAAGTTCTTTATTGACGACCTGTAGCGCACGGTATTGCGCCGCCCGAATCATCGTCTTGGCTTCGGTGACCAACTGGTGAAATTCGGTTTGGTTTTTGAGTTTTTCCATGATGAATCATTTGAGTGAAACGGGGCAGATTTGTTTGATTTGAGAGAGTCTGATAATATTATGGTGTCACAAATCGGTGACATTGGCCTTCAGGCCGTCGGGACAAGCGCCGTTTACGGCGAAATATCCTGTGCGTAAGGGCGTAAACGCCCTCTATCCCGACGGCCTGAAGGCCATGCCACCATCCACTCACTTCTTCTTCATTTCCGCATAAAACTTATAAAAATACGGAATCGTTTCAATGCCTTTGTAGTAGTTAAACAGGCCGTAATGCTCATTCGGGGAGTGGATATCATCCGAATCGAGGCCAAAACCCATGAGCACCGATTTGGCGTTCAGCACCTGATCGAACATCGCCACGATGGGGATACTGCCGCCGCCGCGCTGGGGCAGGGGCTTTTTGCCAAAAGCTTGTTCCATCGCTTTTTCGGAGGCTTTGTACTCCACCGAATTGGTCGGAACAACCACCGGGTAGCCGCCATGATGTGCTGTTACCTTGACTTTGACAGATTTGGGTGCCAGCCCTTCAAAGTGTTTCTGAAACATCTTTTCGATCTTTTTCGGATCCTGGCCGGGCACTAGGCGCATGGAAATTTTGGCAAACGCCTTGCTCGGCAGCACGGTTTTGGCGCCTTCACCGATGTAGCCGCCCCAGATACCGTTCACGTCGAGGGTAGGCCTAATGCCGGTGCGTTCCACAGTGGTATAGCCTTTTTCGCCCATGAGTTCGGATACGCCGAGGTCTTTCATGTACTGTTTTTCGTCGTAGGGCGCCGCGTTCATGGCTTTGCGTTCTTTGCTGCTCACTTTTTCCACGTCGTCGTAAAAACCTTTGACGGTGATGCGTTTTTTGGCATCGTGCAAGGAGGCAATCATTTGGCAAAGTACATTCACGGGGTTGGCGACTGCGCCGCCATACACGCCGGAATGCAGGTCTTTGTTCGGGCCAACCACTTCCACTTCCATGTAACAAAGTCCGCGCAGGCCCACCGTAATGCTCGGGGTATTGTTGTCAATGATGCTGGTATCGGAAATCAGTACCACATCGCAGGCGAGTTTTTTCTTGTTTTCGCGGCAGAATTTTTCCAGGTTTTTGGAACCAACTTCCTCTTCCCCTTCGATCATAAACTTGACGTTGCAAGGCAGGTTGTTGGTTTTTGACATCATTTCAAAGGCTTTCACGTGCATGAACACTTGACCCTTGTCGTCGCAGGAGCCACGGGCAAAAATTGCGCCTTGGGGGTGGTTTTTGGTCTTTTTGACCACTGGTTCAAACGGCGGACTGTCCCAGAGATCGAGCGGATCGGCGGGTTGTACGTCGTAGTGGCCATACACGAGCACGGTAGGTGCTTTGGGATCCACCATTTTTTCGCCGTACACGATGGGGTGCCCGGCCGTGTCACAGACCTCCACCTTGTCCACGCCAACGGCTTTGAGGTGTTGGGCGGTGGCTTCGGCCATGCGGCGCACATCGCCAGCGTACTTCGGATCAGCGCTTACGGAAGGGATGCGCAGGAGTTCCAGCAGCTCGTCGAGGAATCGTTGTTTATTTGCGTCGAGGTACGTTTTTAGTTCTTTCATGTTTGGATAATGCTTTAAGAATGCGGACAAAAGTCTTTGTTTTTTTTGAAAATATAGAGGGCGCGCTGAAAAGTCCGAAGAGTTACGGGGCGATGAGTTTTTATGGAACACCGAGGATACCGATACCGCTGGGAACGCCGAGGATACCGACACCTCCGATACCACCGAAATTTTTGAACGCTGAAATAAGCCGAAATTTGCTCGGAACACCGAAAACAGACCGACACCACCGATACCACCGAATTTTCAACTCGAACACCATAGATAACATTCGGTGGTATCGGTGGTGTCGGTCTACTCGGTGTTCAAATAAAAATTCGGTGGTATCGGAGGTGTCGGCATCCTCGGTGTTCAAATAAAAATTCGGTGGTACCGGCGGTGTCGGCATCCTCGGTGCTCAAATAAAAATTCGGTGGTACCGGCGGTGTCGGCATCCTCGGTGTTCAAATAAAAAATTCGGTGGTACCGGCGGTGTCGGCATCCTCGGTGTTCAAATAAAAAATTCGGTGGTACCGGAGGTGTCGG
>CAZKBH010000004.1:0-130810 GCA_964550795.1 uncultured Saprospiraceae bacterium | reverse complement strand
AATAAAAAATTCGGTGGTACCGGAGGTGTCGGCATCCTCGGTGTTCAAATAAAAAATTCGGTGGTACCGGAGGTGTCGGCATCCTCGGTGTTCAAATAAAAATTCGGTGGTATCGGAGGTGTCGGCATCCTCGGTGTTCCATAATACCCAAAAACCCCCAGCAATTTCAAAAATCGTTCAATCTTTGCCCATTAGTTCATCAAATTCTCCCGCCTTCGCTGAAGCTATGGCGGGTAAACCATCGCTGAAGCTTCGGCGGTTAATAATATCCATGACCCAATTCCAAGCTTTCGAGTTCAATCCCTTCGCCGAGAACACCTATGTTTTGTGGGACGACTCCGGTGAATGCGTGCTGTTTGACCCCGGTTGTTACACCCAGGCAGAGCGTGAAACGTTGCAGCAGTTTATTGCCTCCAAAAACCTGCGCCCGGTGCGGCTGATCAACACCCATTGCCATATAGATCATGTGTTTGGCAATCCATTTGTGGCCCAAACATGGGGTTTAGGACTGGAGATCCACGAGGGCGAACTGCCTGTGTTGCAACATTTTGAAAAGGTTTGCCAGATGTACGGCATTCCGTTTGAGGGCCAGCAGCCTTTGCCCACCAATTTCATCGAAGCGGGTGAAACCCTCACGTTTGGAAACTCCAAACTCAAAGTGCTTTTCACGCCGGGGCACTCGCCGGCCAGCATTTCCTTTTACTGCGAAGAAGCCGGTTTTGTCCTTGCCGGCGACGTGCTTTTTTACGAAAGTATTGGAAGAACCGACCTGCCTGGTGGTGATTTTGACACCCTGATCCGCAGCATCCGAACCCAACTTTTCAGCTTGCCCGAGGAGACGCTGGTGCTTTCGGGACATGGCCCGGCTACCACAGTGCGGCATGAAAAGGAATATAATCCGTTCTTGTGATGCCCGTTCAATTCATATTGTAATTCACCCCGAGCCGCCACTGCCGCCCCTGTTGCGGGTTGTACAGAAGATCGTCCGGAGTGCCCGTGGCATCTATGCCGGCGTGGTGGCGATTGAACGCGTTGATGAGTTGAAAGTACACCAGGAAATGATTGCTCAGGTAAAGCCGCGACATAAAATCCCAGGTTACGAACTTCTCCAGGCGTTCGCGTTCCGGCAGCTGGTATAGTTTCGTAAAAATAACCGATTTTGCCAAACTGGAGCGCTGGCTGTTGGCCGCAAACACCAATTCAAATTTGCGCCCGGTCTTGATATAATATCGGTACTGGGTATGCCATTTGGGCTGGTTGCGCACCTCATTGGTGGCCGGCAAACCAAATCCAAACCATTCCCGCCCACGTGTGTACTGGGTGAATATTTCCAGCCGATTATTCAGCGGTATTTCTTTTTTGTCAATTGGCAGGTCTAGAATGCCCGATTTTGTGCGAATGATGCCCTGAAATCCCCACATTGCCATGGCCAGTCCGGGCGCATTTTGGTAACCATACGTTTGGCTGTACACAACTCCCGGCTCTTCCACAAAATACCCAGGACGATACAGTTGATAGGCCTCCTGCCAAAACAAAATCCCTTCAATGCTGCCACCACTTTTGCTGGTGTAGCGCACGGCTGTTTCGGCGGCATAGTTTTTTTCGGTTTTTGGGGAACGATTGCCAGGCGTGACCGAAAAACCTTCTTGTGGCACAATCTGATACGTATGAAAACTACCATACATTGAAGCGTGACGAATGCCGGTGGCAATATTGGCTCTGAAAGTCCACTGGCTATCCAACCGGTAGAGCGCACCCAAACGAGGCGACAATGCAACACCCTCCCTCAACCGGGCACTGGTAGATCCGCCACCAACTACCTGAAGCTTTTTGCCTCGCCACGTCAACTGTGCAAATCCCATGGCTTGTATAAAATCTTGCCCTTGCTGATTGGCATTGACGGCCTGTGGGACATCCGGGACAATACTCCCGTCAATCCCGACTTCCAGCGGAACAGGGCTGTAGGTAAGCAGTGGAACCCCGAGGCCCACATTGGCCTGCCCGCCTGCGTCGAATTGAAGGCGTTTGCGTTTCCCGATCAATACACTGCTGCGCGATTCGAGTCGAACGTCAAACCCATTGGCCGTCGCAAAACGCTCTTCGGAGGCATACGTGTTGTAAATGCCTCGCAGTAACATTGCCCGAGCAGAATCGCCCAGCGCAGCACCGCCCCGCACGTAATAATTGGCGGCGCTCAGTTGGTCAAAAATGTAGGTCGTATTGCTCGTATTATCTACGGAATATCGCTGGAATGAAATATTGTTGTTAGTGGTGCGGCGCTTGCGTTCTCGTTTAAAGCCTAGTGAGAACGTCTCGAATCGTTCCGAAATTCGGTTGGATGGGTTGGCATATCCAACTGCCAACGGGCTCATTCCCAAGGAAGTATGGTCAAATCGCAGCATTCGGTGATAGGTGACGTGGAGTCCACGCCAGGTTAAGTTGATCCCAAACATTCTGCTTTCGTGCGGGAGGGGTGAAAATCGCGGAAAGCTATCGCCAGGCGAGGCACTTGAGGGGCGAAAATTGGGTCTCCGGCGGTACACCGAAGTATCCAATCCAAAGGGCAGGTATTGATTGGTGTTGTACAAATCCTGATCGTAAAAAATGTCCGTTCGATCGCGCACCGTGCTGCTTCCGTACAGGCTGAAGCGAAAAATCTTGTTGTCTTTCCCAATTTTTCCCCCGAACATAAGGTCGAGACTGTTATATCCAAATCGGCCAAAACCCAGGTCTGCCTGCGTATAGACGGGTCGTTCACTTTCTTTCAGGATGATGTTTATGACGCCAGCACAGGTTTCATCGCCGTAAATAGCCCCGGCCGGACCGTACAAAATTTCGATGCGTTCGGCTTGTCGGATGGGCAATTGTGCCCCAATGGGCATGCCCAGCGTCACGGAAGGTTTCAGCGGCACGTCGTTGATGAGAATCTTCATGTATTGATTGCCCGAAAGTCCGCGCACCATAAAAGTCTCGCCTTCCACGGCATTACCCGGCTGTGAAACCCGAATGCCCGGAGCCGCCTTGAGCACATCGGTCAGGGTAACAAATCCATTGCGCAGAATATCCTCTGCGGTAAACACCACGGTTGTAAACGGCACATCATCCACGGCTTCCAGCGAGCGGGTGGCAGAAATGGCCAGGGTTCTTTTTTGCGTCAGGTCGCGGGGTAAAATATCCCGTTCCGTGAGTCGCTCCGGAGCCAGGAGCAGCGTGGAATCGTTTTGGGCAAGCAGGCACGCGGGCAAAAAAGCCAGCAAAAGGAGGATTTTGGACATCGAATATTGGGCAATTCACGGGATCAGGACAAACGGCACCCCTCCCCTGGTTGACAATTCGTGCGAAAAGTAGGGCGTTTGGGCGGATTTGGAGGAAAAACAAATGCATTGATTGCAAAAACCAAAAACGTGATTACCTTTGCGCCACTATACTGAACGTCATTCACGAGAGGGAACCAAATGGTTCCCTCTTTTTTATCCGCCGAATCCCCCCATTGTCCACATTGTCCACATTAACCACATTGACCACATTCCCCCATTAACCACATTGTCCACATTACTCACTATGGAACTCACCGAACGAATCGGCCAATTACTAGAAGGAAAATACGCGAGCGACGAGATGTTCGCCGATTGTTTCACAGTGGACATTGAGCTGAAACCCGGCAATAAACTCTACATCTACGCTGACAGCGATTCCGGCCTCAGCCTCGAAAAATGCCAAAAACTCAGCCGTTTTGTGGAACACCAGCTCGACGAAAACCTGTGGCTCGGCGAAACCTACGGCATCGAAGTGAGCAGCCCGGGCATTGAGCGGCCCCTCAAGTTCCCCAGGCAGTACCTCAAAAATATTGGCCGAATGCTGGCCGTGAAACGCAGCGACAAAACCGAACACCAGGCTACCCTCAAATCTGCCGATGAAACCCAAATCGTACTCACCCATATCGAGGTGGAACGAGACGGAAAAAAGAAAATCAAAAAAGAAGTCGAAACCCCCATACGCTACGAAGAAATTGAAAAAGCGATTGTGAAATTGCCTTTTTAAGGGTTTAGGAGGCGAGACCTTTTGCTAATTTTCCTAAACCTTGATACTCCGAAACCCTAAACAAACTAACCCCTCCCACTCAACACACTCAAATCAACAATAATGGTCAATCTAGTAGATGTCTTTGCAGACTTTAAAACGGGCAAAAACATAGACCGCCCCACGATGGTACGCGTCTTGGAAGACGTTTTTCGCACCCTCATCAAAAAGAAATACGGCACGGACGAAAACTTCGACGTGATCGTAAACACCAACACGGGTGACTTGGAAATCTGGCGCGTCCGCGAAGTCGTCCCGGACGGCGAGGTAACCAACGAACTCGCTCAGGTGAGTGAAACCGAGGCACAGTCTATTGACGAGACCAATGCCATCGGCGATGAATGTTACGAACAACTCTCCATCGAAGACTTCGGTCGCCGCGCCATCATGGCCGCCCGCCAGACGCTCGTTTCGCGGGTTATGGAGCTTGAAAAAGACGAAATCTACCGGAAATACTCCGAGCGCGTAGGCCAGGTCGTTACAGGCGAAGTGAACCAAATCATGAAAAAGGAGGTCCTCGTACTAGACGACGATACCGGCAACGAGCTTATCCTCCCGCGTACAGAAATGATTCGCGGCGATTACTACCGCAAAGGCGACGTGGTAAAAGGCATCATCAAACGGGTGGAAATGCGCAACAACGTACCCATGATTATGCTCAGCCGCACCGACTCGGATTTCCTGGCCAAACTTTTGGAAGCAGAGGTGCCTGAAATCGAAGATGGCGTAATCGAGATTAAAAACATCGTGCGCCTGCCCGGCGAACGCGCCAAAATCGCGGTAGAAAGCCACGACGAACGCATTGATCCCGTTGGCGCATGCGTCGGGATGAAAGGAAGCCGTATCCATGGCATCGTGCGCGAACTGCGCAACGAGAACATTGACATCGTAAACTACACGAACAATACCGCGCTCTTTATGCAGCGCAGCCTTACCCCAGCCAAAATCACGACCATCGAATTCGACCACGAAGCCAAACGCGCTGCCGTGTATCTCGATGCCGATCAGGTGAGCCTCGCCATCGGCAAAGCGGGTAGCAATATCAAACTCGCCAGCCGCCTCACCGGCTACGAAATTGATGTGTACCGCAACCAGGCCGAGTACGAAATTGACGACGTAGATCTGGAAGAATTCAGCGATGCCATCGAGCCTTGGGTCATCGAGACCTTCAAGAACATCGGCTGCGACACGGCCCGTCAGGTACTCGAACTCAGTGCAGAAGAACTTATTCGCCGCACCGACCTTGAGGAAGAAACCGTCCGCGAAGTACTCCGCATTTTGTCGGATGAGTTTGAGGAGGGGAAATAGGAAGAGGGATGTTGAGAGGGTTGAGGGTGTTGAGAATGTTGAGAGGGTTGAGAGTTTAGCTTAGTGTGCTCAACCCTCTCAACATCCTCAACATTCTCAACCCTCTCAACCCTCTCAACCTTTTAAACCCTCCCTAATAACCATTCCTTTTCCGCCAATGGTTTGGCCTGTTCTACCGCTTCGTGGAACGCCTTTTTCTCCTTGGCTGAAAACGGGTTTAGTTCCATCAATTTGCGCACGAAGTGCAGCAGATTCAGGTAGTTTTCGCGGTGATACCCCATCACTTTTTTCCGGCGGATGAACGCTGCAATCGCTTGCAGGTGGGATTCGAGCAGATCGTATTCATCGGTTTCGTAGTAAATTTTCAGTTGAATGGTTTTGGCCGCCAAGGCGAGCATGGTTTCCTTGTACGCGGCTTTTTGGAGTAGCAACAGGGCTGTGCCATAATTACCTTTTTGATACTCCAACCGCGCCATATTGAACGAAAAAAGGGCCTCCCGATGGGCGGGGGCCAGGTGCTCGCGTTGCTGCTTAATCAGCATTTCCACCCATTCAAATTCGCGCAAAACCAGACCAATGGTCGCCGCATTCAGGTAGGTAAATCGCGACAATACACCTTCCGAACGGAAATAGTTTTTGTCAAAACCAATTTTGTAAAGATCAAATTGGTCGCGCAAAAAGGAATGGTCTCCCTCGTTGTAGCGGCGGGTACAAAAGTTGATCGCCAGAATGTACAGGTCGCGCAACTCCCCAGGCGGAAACAGCGCATCATGTTCGAGCAAATCTGCTTTGAACGCCTGAAAGTGCTGTTTTTCAAGGGGTTGTGTCAGCGCCCGATAGCAATTCCAGTAGATAGATACGGCAGGCAGGTGGCTGTACTTCTCGGCAAATGGTAGTATTTGATCCAGAAACCCAAAGTCACAAACCGCATTGTAGCGGGCCTGGTGCGCCAGCAAAAAACAGCCCTGCCAGAGCTTTCGCGACAATACGGCCGCGTCCAATTGGTCAGAAAGCGCTTGCAGGTCGGCCTCACTTGCGGCGGGTGTGTCCAGTATAGCGCGATATTTTTCTTCCTGAAATTGATAGAAATCGTACTGATACTCGGCATTTCGTTCAGCGCGGTGCTCTAATGCATGGCTGCCGCTTTGTAAGGCGGCCTGGGCGTGGGCAGAAAGATTTTTGGCCCGCATCACCCTGCTCAGCCGGAGTTGGCAGGCGGATTTGTCCTTTAAAAAATCCCGAACCGCAAGGTATTTTTCAGCGGTTTGCAAGAGCGCTGTCATGGCCATGCGCACCCGATGATCGTCAAATTTTTCCCGGGCAAACAGTTGATAAAACACCTGTTCTTTCGCTGGCAAAACTTTCCCGGCCAGGATTGTTTTTTCCAGAATATGCAACAACTTGAGGGCTTCCGGTCTTGGATTAAAAAACGGAGCGGCTGCAAATTTGGCCAGTTCGCGAAGTTCCTCCTTTGAAAAGGTAAGCAATAGCTGCACGAGTTTACTTTTTTCCATAACGGGCGTTTTTCAATCCTTCAAAAAGGTAATTTTTACAAAAGTAAAAGTATTTTAAATTGATACAAATTTTTTAATTAAATAAATGATAATCAATAATTTAACACCTAAATTTAATCTTACTCTTTGTTACAAAATTAAAAATTTGTCTTTGAATGTCCCTGGCTCGTGCCCACACTTTTGCAACGTGATATCTTACTCATCTAAAAAAATTCAGTCGAACATGAAAAAGCATTTTTATCCACTAACCTTTAAACACATTGTGTTCGGCCTCGCAATGTTGTTTTGGTCCCAGCTCGCCCTAGCCCAATTCACGGTGTCCGGCACATTGGAAACCCCGCTCGGAGTACCGATGAGCGGCTACTACGTTGAGCTGAGCGGCTCGGAAAACAAACTGGCCATCACCGATGGAAACGGCCATTACAGTTTCAGTTCGTTGGCTGCTGGCGACTACGAAATCCGCCCGCTTTCCTGCGAGGTTAACCAGACGAACGGGGTTTCGACCTATGATCTCGTGCTGATTTACAGGCACCTGGAGGGGATAGAACCGTTAAACAGCCCCTACAGTATTATCGCGGGAGACATAGATGGCTCCAACAGCCTGACTTTACAGGATACAAGCATGATGTGGGATCTGATTTTGGGCATCATCAATGACATTCCGCTGCCGGGCGTGAACAACCGATTTGTTTTAAAAGATTACGTTTTCCCGGACCCAACGGATCCCTTTACGCCTGCATATCCGCAGACGTTTAACATTGCCAACCTTCAGGCTGATGTGCTGAATGCCGATTTTATCGGAGTCAAAATGGGCGATGTTAACAACACTGCGCTTCTGGGCCAGTGTGACCAATCCGATTTTTTCGTGACCGGAAAGGTGTACCACGACCAAAACAACAACTGCCAATTTACCCCCGGTGAGCCGGGTCTGGGCGGGTGGAATATTTCCATATCAGACGGGAACAATACTTTTTACGGCACAAGCAACGCTGGAGGCAATTACAAAATCGCAGCATTGCCTGGCACCTACGACATCATTTTGTCGAACCCGGCCGGGCTTTGGGGCGCTTGTTCCGACACCTTGTTCGGCGTGGTGGTCGCGGCACCAGGATCATCCGGCAACAACTTCGGTCTCCAGCCTGAAACCCTGTGTCCGTCCATGCAAGTGGACTTATCAACCCCGATGTTACGTCGTTGTTTCAACATACCGGCACTGAAATGGCTGAAAATGCTCGAATTGAGGTTCAATTTGATCCATTTTTCATCATTGTAAGCAGCACGCACCCTTGGTCGGAGGTAACCGGAAACACCTATACGTTTGAATTGGGCGATGTTCCTTCCGGCGCCTGCAAAGATTTTAAGGTTGTTTTCATTCTGAGTTGTGATGCCGTATTAGGGCAATCCCACTGTTCCGAGGCGCAGATTTTTCCCGACACGATTTGTGCTCCCAACTTTGCCTGGGACGGAGCCGCGCTGCGTGTACTAGGCTTTTGTGGGGGCAATGAGGTGACCTTTGTAATTGCCAACGAAGGCGCAGACATGGCCGTGCCTTCCAATTATATTGTGGTAGAAGACATTTTGGTCATGACGCCGCCTGTCAACAACCCATTTACTTTATTAGGTGGCACCACACAGATCATCACCGTGCCAGCCAACGGCGCAACCTGGCGACTGGAAGCTGAGCAGCCCGCAGGCTATCCCTGGGGAAATGTGGCCAGTGCAACGGTAGAAGGCTGCGGCACCAATGCCAACGGGACCTTTTCCCTGGGTTTTGTCAATCAGTTTCCACAAGACGATCAATCGCCCGTGCTGGACATTGACTGTCAGGAAAACGTAGGTTCATTCGATCCAAACGACAAGCAAGGCTTCCCGCTGGGGGTCCTCGACGAGCACTATATTCCGCTTGAACAGCCTATTGAATACCTCATCCGTTTCCAAAATACGGGCACTGACACGGCATTCACGGTCGTAATACGGGATACCTTGGATGCCGGTTTCGACCTGAACAGCATTCGGCCGCTGGGTAGCAGCCATCCCTACACCTTTAGCCTTTTGGGGGAAAACGTGGCAAGATTTGAGTTCGCCAACATCCTCTTGCCCGATAGCAATGTGAACGAAGCGGCCTCCCATGGATACGTCAAGTTTAGCATTGAGCCAAAAAGGGAAACGATTAATGGCACCGTGGTGCAAAATCAGGCTGCCATTTACTTCGACTTTAATGCGCCCATCATCACCAACAGAACCTGGCACACCTTGGGCGAACAATACCTCAATATTTCCAACACAGTGTTCAGCCCCGGGATTGATTTGGAGGTGTTCCCGAATCCGGTTGCGGAAGTAGCTACTTTTCTGATCAAAAGTGAAAGACCGGTTCGTGGTACGCTGACGGTATTTGACCTGCAAGGCCGGGCGGTACACTTTCAGGATTTTGATCAAAACCAGTTCGATTTGCAGTGCGGGAACCTGGCCGCGGGATGTTATTTTTTCAAATTGAACTCGGAAGGCCGGGCATTGGCTACGGGTAAATTGATTGTAATGAAAAATTAGGTCTTGATTTGAATTTGAACTGCCAGAAAATCATTTACTACAATTGCCCCGTCAAACGCAGTTTGGCGGGGCTTTTTCGTACAAAAGAGCGGATTCCGGCACCTTTTTTAATTTTTACAATCGAATAAAGTGGGAAATGATAACTTTTACCAGCCTAGCATTGCTTTTTTAACGTACTTTTGCCCCCGCATTTCAAAATTAAACATTTTTGGTCTTCTAATTACTTACAAAGAGCGGAGTAAAGGCGAGCTCCCGCGGCGCAAACGTTAAGAATCTAACTTTCCCAACCGCAGGGATGAATTGATTTACGAGTCGAGTGTAACTCATAACTCATAACTCATATCTCCTCCCTGCCCCCTCTTAGCAGGAAAAATCACCGCATGGCGATTAAATTAATTAAGGTAGCAAAAGAATTCAACGTCGGTCTACACACCATCGTAGAGACGCTCCATGGCAAGGGCTTCCCTGACCTGGATCAAAAACCTACGACCGACATCACCGACGAGATGCTCGTGGTGCTCAAAAAAGAGTTCCAAAAAGACCTTGATATCAAGCAGCAGGCCGACCAGTTGGCCCGCCCAATGCTCAAAAAGGATCCCGTCGGCACGCCCGACACGCCTTCCAACACACCCGCAGCACCGTCCACGCCGCGTCCTTCTCTGCTAACCCCTCGCGAGCCAGTTGCACCCAAAACGGATGCTCCTGCAGTCGAGTCTAAAAAGCCAGAGCAAGAGTTCATTAAGCGTGAACGTCCTGCTCCGCTGCGGATTTTAGGTAAAATAGACCTGGATGCGCCTAAGGCCACTCCAGTAGCACCAGAAGCAAAAGCACCTCCTCAGGAAGCGCCTAAGCAGCCGGAACAAAAGGTTGAAACGCCCAAACAACCTGAAACAACTAAGCAACCCGAAAGAGCCAAACAGCCTGAAGCACCCAAACAGCCTGCTGCGCCCAAACAACTGCTTCCAAAGCGTGATGCACCCGTAGCGGCGAAGCCTGTCCAAAAAGAAACGCCGCCACCTCAAAAGTTTACGCCGACTACAGCACCTGAACCACCCGCCACGCCACCTGTTGAAGGCGAAGGCAAACAAATCGGGGATGCCAATGAAGGCGATTTGGTTCGTTCAAGTACCCCCAACCTTCGGGGACTGAAGATATTGGGCCGTATCAACCTAGAGAAAGAAAAACCCGCCAGCAGCAGCGGCAACCGAGGTGACAATCGCAGCGGCAACCGCAGTGGTAATAATCGCGGCGGCCAACAACAAGGCAATCGCCCAGGCGGTAATACCGGCGGTCAACAGGGCAATCGCCCAGGCGGCAATACCGGCGGTCAACAGGGCAATCGCCCGGGAGGCAACCCTGCTGGAGGCACTGGTCAAGGCAATCGCCCTGGTGGCAATACGCCTGGAGCACCCGGTCAGCAACAAGCTGGCGGTGCTGGCAACAATGCAGACCGCCAACGGCGTAAGCGTAAAACGGTACCTCAACAGCCCGTTACAGCGCAAAACCTGCAAACCAACATGGCCGCCAATCAAGGCGACAAAAAAGGCCGTGGCCGTACAGACGTAGCTAAAGAAGTATCTCAAAAAGATATTGAAAATCAAATTCGCCAAACCATGGCCCGTATGGGCGCTGGTGCCAGCCGAAAACGCCAGAAAGTACGCCGCGATAAACGAGATGTTCGTCGTGAACGTGCAGAAATGGCGGAAATGGCCCGCAGCGAAGGCGATAAAATCTTACAGGTAACAGAATTTATCTCGGTATCCGATTTGGCTTCCTTGATGAACATCAAACCATCCGATGTCATCAAAGCCTGTATGGCGCTTGGCATTTTTGTTTCGATCAACCAACGCCTCGATGCTGAAATCATCGAGTTGGTATCGGGTGAATTTGGCCACGAAGTCAAATTTATTTCCGCAGAGGAACAAGTAGAAGTAGAAGAAGATGAATTGGATGTGGTTGCTGACCTTAAACCACGCCAGCCTATCGTAACCGTAATGGGTCACGTTGACCACGGTAAAACTTCGCTACTTGACTTTATTCGTTCTGCGAATGTAGCCGAAGGCGAAGCCGGTGGTATCACCCAGCACGTAGGCGCTTACGAAGTAATCGTGCCTGGCCACGAAGACCAGAAAATCACTTTCCTGGATACACCTGGTCACGAAGCCTTTACGGCCATGCGTGCACGGGGTGCTAAAGTTACCGACATCGCTATCATCGTGATTGCTGCCGACGACAGCATCATGCCACAAACCAAGGAGGCGATTAGCCACGCGCAAGCAGCAGGTGTCCCCATGGTATTTGCTATCAATAAAATTGACAAGGCAGGTGCCGACCCGGAGCGCATCAAGAACGAACTTGCGCAAATGAATTTCCTCGTAGAAGAATGGGGGGGTAAATACCAGAGCCAGGATATTTCAGCGAAGCAAGGACTGAACGTGGACAAGCTCCTCGAAAAAGTCCTGCTCGAAGCGGAGTTACTCGAACTCAAAGCAAATCCTGACCGCCGTGCAATAGGTACCGTTTTGGAGGCATCCATGGAAAAAGGCCAAGGTTATGTGTCTAAAATATTGATTATCAACGGTACCATTAATCATGGCGATCCGATTATTGCCGGGGAGTTTTCCGGGAAGGTGAAAGCCCTTTTCAACGAACGCGGCAAAAAAATCAAGAGTGCGGGTCCTGCCCAACCAGTCATTGTGCTCGGCTTGCCTGGCGCACCACAAGCCGGGGAAAAGATTAAAGTTGCCGCCAGCGAAAGCGAAGCCAAAGAAATCGCTTCCAAGCGTGGCCAGATCATGCGCGAACAAGCCAACCGGGCCAACAAGCGTATTTCGCTCGAAGAAATTGGTCGCCGTTTGGCACTTGGGAACTTTAAAGAACTCAAAGTTATCGTCAAAGGTGACGTGGATGGTTCTATCGAGGCACTCAGCGATTCGCTTATCAAGTTGTCGATCGAGAAAGTACAGGTGTCTGTCATCCACAAGGCCGTTGGTCAGATTGTGGACTCCGACATCATGCTCGCTTCCGCTTCCGATGCCATCATCATTGGTTTCCAGGTTCGTCCGTCTTTGACGGCACGCAAACTGGCCGAGAAAGAGGGCGTAGAAATCAAACTCTACTCCATCATCTACGAAGCCATCGAAGAGGTCAAATCCGCCATCGAAGGAATGTTGGAACCCACGAAGGAAGAGGAAATCATGGGCCAGGTCGAAATCCGCGAGGTGTACAAAGTATCGAAGATTGGTACGGTGGCCGGTTGTTTTGTCCAGGACGGCAAAATCAGTCGCAACCACTACATCCGGATCATCCGCGATGGCATCGTGGTGTACCCAACCAATCCGAACCAGCATGCGGAACTTGGTTCCCTCAAGCGTTTCAAAGAAGACGCCAAGGAGGTCAAAAACGGCATGGAATGTGGTTTGACGATCAAAAACTTCAACGACTTTAAAGTCGGCGACGTGGTGGAATCTTATGTAATCAACGAGGTAAAAGCTACCTTAAAATAAGTCCGGGGAGCACTTTCAACCCGAGAGGTAAAAACGGGCGGTCGAGCAGAATGCTGGATCGCCCGTTTTTTGTCAATCAGGATGTCGAGATACGGTAAGAATTTGAAGTGCCTATGTACTACTTGCCCGTCCTAACGGCTGTCTTTTCAAAATATGCCTATCTTTGTTTAAAATTTAATTACTATGACCAGCATCACCCTGCAAATAGAACGCGACGATGATCTTCGGTTACTGCTTGATTTGATTCGTCGCTTAAATCTTGCCGTTGTTCAGCCACCATCTAAGCAGGTTCAAAACCCTTCTAATATGGAGCGGCAAAAGATGATAGACTATATCCTTTCTTACCAAAACGATCATTCGTCTTTCGGAGACGCTGCCGAGTGGCAACAGGCCGAACGGTCAGATAGAGAACTCCCTTGGTTGGCATGAAAATTCTCGATTCTAACATCATCATTTACTCCTATAAACCGGCTTTCTCCTTTTTGAAACCGCTGGTGATTGATCCTGCAAATGGGATTTCAGCCATTTCCCGTTTGGAAATCCTCGGCTATCATGGCATACAAGCAGGCGAAGAAACTTATTGTGAATTCGTATTCCGCATCTTACAGACATTCCCCTTCGACGATGCCATTCTAGTCGAAGCCATCCGCTTGCGTAAACATTTCAAATTGAAATTAGGCGACAGCATTGTAGCTGCCACAGCACTACTCCATGGGGCGGAATTACAAACCCGGAATGTGACTGATTTTCTGAGAATTCCTGAGTTAATGGTTGTAAACCCAATTCCTTGACCTAGTGCCGCATCCACCGAATGGTTTATGAATTGGGGTGGTAGATTTTTTGTTCATCAAGGCCCTGAGGAGGGCGCAATGCGGGACATTTTAACCGACGATGAACGCAGATGAACGGAAAATATAACCGCCAATTCATAGGACATTCGGTGGATGGGGCACTAGTGCCGCTGCTTTATAGTGAGGCGGTGACTGTCAGTCACCGCCTCACTATCCCACTAAGCATCAAAACTCACCACCACCCGCTTCGTAACCGGGTGGGACTGGCAGGTGAGTACATAGCCTGCGGCTACTTCATCTGGCTCAAGTCCGTAATTGAGGGTCATCGCGACCTCGCCTTCGAGGATGCGGGCTTTACAGGTGCTGCACACGCCCCCTTTACAGGAAAAAGGCAGGTCTGCGCCGGCGCGCATGGCCGCATCGAGCAGCGTAGAGCCGTCGGATGGAAGGCTGAAATCAAACTGCGCGCCATCCTGGATAACCGTTATTGAAGCCTCGAAGGAGTCCTTTGCGTCGGTGGTAATTTTGGGTTTGTTTTTTAAGCCAGCCGTGGTAAATAGTTCAAAATGAACACTTTTGGGATTGGCACCAAGCGCGATAAGGGTGTCTTTAACTTCAAAAACCATTTCTTCCGGACCGCAGAGAAAATAAGCGTCCACTTCTGCTGGCGGGAAAAAAAACGCCCCAAAACGGCGGCACTTTGCCCCATCCAGACGTCCTTTAAATAAATCGCTTCCGAGTGATTCGCGGCTTAGTACGTGGTGAACGGACAGCCGGTCTGGGTACAAATTCTTCAGTTCTTCCAGTTGTTCGCGGAAAATGATGGTATCAAAAGAACGGTTGCCGTAAAAAAGAATAAAGCGGCTCAAGGGTTCTTGTACCAGCGTGCTGCGCAGAATACTCATCACGGGCGTAATGCCACTGCCTGCGGCAAAAGCGACGTACACCTTTTCGTTTTCCGGGGATAGTTCCGTGAAAAAATTTCCCATGGGGGGCATCACCTCCAGATAATCGCCGACTTTCAAATGTGCATTGGCCCAGGTACTGAAAACACCCATTTCGACTCTTTTCACCGCAACCCGGAGATCATTTTCGTGTGCTCCGGTACAGATGGAATAAGAGCGTCGCACTTCTTCCCCATTGATTTGGGTTTTCAAAGTGAGATACTGCCCTTGCGTGAAGCGGAACGTGTCGCGTATATTTTCGGGAATTTCAAACGAAATAGAAACCGTATCGGCTATTTCGCGGCGCAAATCGCGCACTTTTAGACGGTGAAATTGAACAGACATACTTGGGCAGTTGGAACACAAAAAGTGTACCCCGATACGTCGAAGTACACTTTTTGTGTTGGTGATTGGTATATTGGTGATTGGTATATTGGTGATTGGTATATTGGTGATTGGTTTGCTGGTGATTGGTATATTGGATTGGATTATAGACCAATCCTTAATATACGAATCCCCAATTACCACTTAACCAATCCTTCAATCACCAATATACCATTTACTAATCCCCAATCACCACATTGCCAATTAGGCTGCGATTGCGTTTACATGACGCATCAAACCACTCTTGAGGTTAGCAGCTTTGTTGCGGTGGATGTTTCCACGCTTTGCAAGACGATCAATCATGCTAACGACTTTAGGCAGAAACTTTTCAGCATCAGCTTTCTCTTTCATTTCGCGCAGGTTCTTGATTGCCGTGCGGGTAGATTTTTTGTAGTAGCGGTTTTCCAAACGACGCTTGTCGTTTTGACGGATACGCTTCAGTGCGGACTTGTGATGTGCCATATTTTACAGCGAAAATGGTGCTTTTTTGAAATAACTGTGGTATTCTCTTTTTGGGCGGGCAAAGGTAAGTTTTTTGCTTTAAAAAAGAAGTGCGCCACATAAAAATTTCCCTAAAAAAGGAATTCCACTTGAAATTATCCCGCATTCTGCCCGCTTTGAGCATATTTGGCCTGAACTCGCTACCTGTCATGTGAATTGGAAGGAAACTGTTTCCTACATTTGCCCTCCAAAACTCCAAAACACTCGATTTTAAATTCAATCATTTCTATGAAACGAGTCGTCGTCACGGGCATAGGCGCCATCACTCCCATCGGCAATAATGTCCCAGCGTATCTGGAAGGGCTGCAACGCGGCGTGAGTGGTGCTGGTCCCATCACTCAATTCGATGCCAGCCTTTTTAAAACCCAATTTGCCTGCGAGGTAAAAGGGTTTGTGCCGGAAGATTTTATGGATCGCAAAGAAGTGCGGCGGATTGACCGCTTCACTCAGTTCGCAATCGTGACTGCTGAGGAGGCCATTAAAGATTCCGGGCTTGACCTCGATGCCATTAACAAACAACGCACCGGCGTGATTTGGGCCTCTGGCATCGGTGGATTGATTACCTTGGAAAAGGAAATCGAAGACTATGTAAAGGGTAGCGGAACCCCTCGCCACAACCCTTTCCTGATCCCTAAAATGATCACAAATATGGGTGCGGGCATGATTTCCATCCAATATGGCTTTATGGGCATCAATTATGCCACTGTTTCGGCCTGCGCATCCTCCAGCCACGCAATCATCAATGCGGCCGATTATATTCGACTTGGCAAAGCAGATATTATGGTAACCGGCGGTTCGGAAGCAACCATCGCCGCAACGGCGGTAGGCGGATTCACCAACATGAAGGCCATGAGTGAGCGCAACGACGATCCAGCCACGGCTTCGCGCCCCTACGACAAAGACCGCGATGGTTTTGTGCTGGGTGAAGGTGGTGGAGCGCTGATTTTGGAAGAATATGAACACGCAGTGCGGCGTGGTGCCCGCATCTACGCCGAATATGCAGGCGGTGCTATGACCAACGACGCGTACCATATTTCAGCACCACACCCGGAAGGTATCGGGGTCATCAACGTGCTGAATCTCGTCTTACAAGACGCCGGCCTGAGCACTGCCGATATTGACTACATCAATACACACGGCACCTCCACGCCCCTGGGCGATGTGGCCGAACTGAAAGCCATTGGAAAGGTTTTTGGAGAAGACGTGCGCAAAATAAACATCTCGGCCACCAAGAGTATGACCGGCCACTTGCTCGGCGCAGCGGGTGCCGTTGAGGCCATCGCAGGGATTTTAGCCATGAAATACGGTTTTATCCCACCGACGATCAACCATTTCACGGACGACCCGGAAATAGACCCGGCGTTCAATCTGACATTCAATGAAGCCCAACAACGCAAAGTGAATGCTGTACTCAGCAATACTTTTGGTTTTGGCGGGCATAATGCATCCGTTGTCTTCAAACAAGTTTGAGGGCATGCAAAAATCCGTTCTGTGCGATTCATAAGACGTTTTTACAACTACTACTTCCACCCCGATCGGGAGCTGGCCCGCCGCCTGAGACAATTGATTGGTTTTACGCCAGTCCGTTTGAGACTGTTCAAACTGGCGTTCTTCCACAAAAGCACTTTTGCCTCAAAGGATTACGCCATTGCAAACAATGAGCGGCTCGAATTCCTGGGAGATGCTGTACTCAGCACCATTGTAGGCGAGTACTTGTTCAATAAATACCCCAACTCCGACGAGGGCTTTTTGACCAAAATGCGCTCCAAAATTGTCAAGCGTAACTCGCTCGATGAAATTGCCGACCGCATGGGTCTTGACTTGTTTTTGGCCAATTATAACCAGACCAGGCTGTCTAAATCAATGCTTGGGAATGCCCTCGAAGCACTCGTCGGGGCCGTGTACATCGAACGCGGATATGACGGAACCAAGGTATTTGTGGTAAAGCGTATCCTGCGTAAATACCTGGATATACATGAATTAGAAGGCTTTGACGACAATTACAAAAGTCAATTGCTGGAATGGTGCCAAAAAAATGGCCACCAGATTGAGTACAAGGTAGTCGCCAAATACAAAAGTGAAAAACGCGATAAATTCAAGGTTGCGGTGTTCGTGGATGGCAAAAAAGTGGGCACTGCCGACGATTTCAACAAAAAAAGCGCCGAACAACTGGCCAGCGAACGTGCCATGACCTCCCTGGGTATGCTCGCGGGCAATGGCGTCCCTCAACCAATTTCTGAAGACGAACTGGACGGTGAGTAATTCCACCGCCCCCACCCCACCCCCCGAAAAAGTAATGGCTGTCCCGATGCGGGGCAGCCATTACTTTTTCAAGAAAGTGTGGCACACCTAGATGTCCACATTGTACTTCGAGTCACCCGGTGAATTCCAGCCGCGACGCAACTTGAACCTTAATTCCCGCCTTCACTTTCCACATTTTCCAGCCGACGACGGGTTTCGTCCACCGTACGACGCTGATTGTCCTGCTCTACCAGATTGGTCTCTTGCGACTGTTCGTTGTTCACAATATCTTGTTTCGCTTTTTGGATGCGAGATTCCCAGTTTTCGATGTCCTTACGAAGTTGATCGTTGTCTCTGGCCAATTTTTTCTGCTTGGCCTCCAAGTCTTTCAACTGCATTTCCTGCGCTTTAAGCTCTTTACCAATGGCTGCCCGACGGATATCAAAGTAGCACTGGCGGAGCGAGCGGAGCATTTCGTTCGTGCGCGTCGGGTTATCGCGGCTGTTGAGAAAATATGAGCCGGCATCTATCCATACATTGAGCGCGGTCTTGGCGCCATCTTTTTCGATGGTCGAATAGATTGTAAATACATCATCCCCCATGAAAGCCGTGCGAAGTTTGGAGGCCGTCCATTCACCCTTGCTTTTTTTGAGTTTTGCGCCGTAATTGTCTTTTGCAAATTTCTTCCACACGTCTTCTACAATCCCAGCTTCCGTGTCTGTAAAATCCATGCGGAAACAAGGTCGGCTGCCAAAGGACATCATCCGCTCCGTTTCACGGACGAGGTTGAACTGGGCGTTCGCATCCAAGGCAAACGCTGCAAAAAGCAGTACAATAAAAATGTTTTTTTTGTTCATAATGCATTGATTTAGAAATTTTTAGAGGAGAAGGAAAGGCTTAGACATTTTGTCCCCTAAAACCTTATGCCTGAAACAAAGGTAAAACGCCCAGCCCCGCCAAAGTCACAACCTGCAAGAAAAAAACCAGCCCCAACCTGCCAAGCGACCCGCCAAATCAACTTACTTTGTGCCCCGCGCTGTAAAATGGGATCAAAAGATGGAGTTTTGGTTCCATATCCGTTGATCGCATCACTAAATCTGACCATATTAATCACTTTGACCACATACACAACATGGCAAAAATTTTAATCGTTGACGACGAAGTGCCCATCCGCCGCACGCTCCGCGACATTCTTGAATTTGAAGGTTACGAAGTAGATGAAGCTTCCGATGGCCTGGAATGCGTTGCTAAAGTCCAAAAAGAAAAATACGATGTCATCATTACCGACATCAAAATGCCCCGGATGGACGGGATTGAGGCCCTGGAGCGGCTCCAAATCCTCTCGCCCGAAACCCCCGTCATCATGGTCAGTGGCCACGGAACCATTGACACCGCGGTAGAAGCCGTAAAAAAAGGTGCCTTTGATTTTATTTCCAAACCACCCGATCTCAATCGGATGCTCATCACTGTCCGCAACGCGCTCGACCGCTCCGAGCTAGTGAATACGACGCAGGTACTGCGCAAGCAAGTAAAAAGCAGTAAGGGCGTGACTATGATTGGCGACAGCGGCCCCATTCTTGCCATCAAAAAAATGCTCGAAAAGGTAGCACCCACCGAAAGTCGGGTGCTCATCACGGGTCAAAATGGTACCGGTAAAGAACTGGTTGCGCGCTGGATTCACGAAAAAAGCAACCGGGCTGACGGGCCAATTGTAGAGGTAAACTGCGCAGCGATTCCTGCCGAATTGATTGAAAGTGAGCTATTTGGCCACAAAAAAGGCTCGTTTACCGGCGCAATTGCAGACCGCCCGGGCAAGTTTGAATCGGCTAACGGTGGCACCCTGTTTCTGGACGAAATCGGCGACATGAGCCTCGACGCGCAGGCCAAAGTGCTGCGCGCATTACAAGAAAGCAAAATCACCCGCGTAGGCGATAGCAAGGAAATCAAGGTGGATGTACGCGTGCTTGCGGCGACCAACAAAGACCTGCGCGCTGAAATAGCCGGTGGAAGATTCCGGGAAGATTTGTACCACCGCCTTGCGGTAATTGTGGTGCAGGTACCTTCTCTGAACGAACGCCGCGAAGACATTCCGCTGCTCATTGAACATTTCAACCGCCGCATCGCCGACGATTATGGCCACTCACCCAAAAACTTTGGCCCGGGAGCCATTCAAGCCCTGCAAGATTACAACTGGACGGGTAATATTCGCGAACTCGCCAACGTGATCGAACGCTTGTTCATTCTTTGCGAGCAAACCGTGACGGAAGAGGACGTGCGGCAGTATGTTTATCCAAATAAATAGACATACCTCAGGCCGCCAAGTTTTGTCTATGAGTTGATAAGGTTGATGAAGGTTTATTGGGTTGATTATCAACCTAATAAACCCTCATTAACCTTATTAATTATACTAATTTACCGCATATTGGGTATCAAAAAGAATATCGAACCGCAGAACACCGAACACCGAATTTTGAAGGGGTATACCCATAAACCGGCGTTGATAGAACATTTGGATTGAATATCCAGTCTCACCTTTAAACTACTTCGTCATTCGATATTGGGTGTTCGATATTCGATATTTCATCACAAGTACCCAATATGCGGATAGTCAGTTTAATTACTTCAGTCCCTGAACCACTGCCAGCAGCAAAAGCGTCTGTTCTTCTTCGGGAGAAAGGTTGCGCAGCATCGTGACCGCGCGAGGGATTGGAGATACGGTGCGTTGGACATTGGTAAGTGTGGCTCCCTCGCTTTGACCCAGTAAAACGGGCCACTGGCGGAGTTCGGCATCCGGCTCCAGTTTGGCCAGCAATTTGCTTTGTTTGCCTGAAGAGAGCAGCGTTCCGTCCACAAACACAGCGTAGGGTTGGCCATTTTCCCAAATTTCGACTTCCTTACCTTTTAGCCTGAAAATAAACTCTTTTTGGCTTGTTTTGGCAAGAATAGCCCCGTTTTTGCCATTTTTTTGACCAGCAAATACCATCACCGGCTCCTGGTAAATGGTGCTGAATACCCCTTCAAATACGGGGTCGCCCCAACCTGCTTTTTTGAGAATCGTGGGTTTTAAGGAAAGTAGCGCCAGGGTTTCGGAGTTCAAAGTATGCAGGGTTTCGGGCAATTTGGATGGTTTCGCGCCTTTTTTTGGGGTCAATCGGGCGCGCAACTTAGCAATCATCTCTTTCCAGGCTCGCGACTGTGGATTGAACGCCAGACTGCCCAAAATACTGGCTACGAAGTAAAAAATTCCGGTGATAAACAGCCCAACCATTAGCAGGGCCAAAAGCAATCGAATCAATGCGCTCATGTTTTTTTGTTGCAAAAATAGCGGTTTTGCAGCGAGCGCGCTGTGCTTAAGGCGTTCCTAAGATTATTTCATGTGCAATTCAGGCTGATTTTTTAACTTTCTTAAGCCAAAAAAGATTCTTTGCCTACTTTTGCCGCCGTTTTTTGAACCAACACGGGGATTTTGGACGGATTCACGCCGATCCATTACCCAGACTACACACCAGTTAAATTTTTCACGTCAAAACAAAAAAATAGGGATGAGCTCTTTGGTTTACTTTTTACCAATTTTCGGGGTCGTTGGTCTCGTTTACATGTTTTTCCTCCAAAAATGGGTGGTTAAACAAGACGCAGGCGACGCCAAAATGCAAGTCATTGCCAAGCACATATCCGAAGGTGCTATGGCGTTTCTGAAAGCAGAGTACCGTATCCTCGGCATCTATGTCGTGATAGCGGGTATCTTGCTCGGATGGCTTAGTACTCAAGCAGACACGAGCCACCCACTCATCGTAGTGGCGTTCGTCATTGGTGCTTTTTTCTCGGCATTGGCAGGTAATCTTGGTATGCGCGTGGCTACTAAAGCCAACGTGCGCACTACGCAGGCTGCACGCACCAGCTTGCCACAAGCCCTCAAAGTATCCTTCCATGGCGGCTCTGTAATGGGTCTCGGCGTAGCTGGTCTGGCCGTGTTGGGATTGAGCGCGCTGTTCGCGGTGTTCTACGTTTATTTCATGGGCGGAACTTACGGTGCCGACGGCCCACGCACCATGTCGCGTGTACTGGAAGTACTGGCAGGTTTCTCGCTGGGTGCTGAATCCATCGCACTGTTTGCGCGTGTGGGTGGTGGCATCTACACCAAAGCTGCCGACGTAGGCGCTGACTTGGTGGGTAAAGTGGAAGCAGGCATTCCTGAAGACGACCCCCGTAACCCTGCTACCATCGCCGACAATGTGGGCGATAACGTGGGCGACGTAGCTGGTATGGGTGCCGACCTTTTCGGTTCGTATGTTGCCACGGTTTTGGCGGCGATGGTACTCGGAAACTCGGTCATTCGTGATTCTGGCGGTATTGATGACATTTTTGGCGGCATTGGCCCCATCCTGTTGCCGATTGTAATCGCCGGACTTGGCATCTTGTTCTCGATGGTTGGTATGTGGTTCGTACGCATTAAAGACGGCGCAAAGGCCGATGCGGACTCCGTACAACGTGCCCTCAACACCGGTAACTGGGTGAGTATCATCCTGACTGCGGTGGTTTGTTTCCCAATTATCAAATGGATGTTGCCCGAAACCATGACCATGAAGTTTTTTGGTCAAGGTTCTGTAGAAGTAAGCAGTACCAATGTGTTCAACGCCACCATGGTGGGCCTTATCGTAGGCGCGGTCATCTCGGCGATTACAGAATACTACACCGGACTAGGTAAAAAACCGGTAATGGATATTGTGCGTCAATCCGGCACAGGCCACGCAACCAACGTAATTGCTGGTTTGGCTACAGGGATGATGTCAACCTGGATGCCCGTCGTGCTTTTCTCTGGTGCAATCTGGTCGGCCTACGAATTGGCTGGTTTCTACGGCGTAGCCATTGCGGCTTCTGCGATGATGGCCACCACCGCCATGCAATTGGCCATTGACGCCTTCGGACCTATTGCGGACAACGCGGGGGGTATTGCTGAAATGAGCGAACTTGAGAAAGAAGTTCGTCAAAGAACAGATAAAGTACGCGAACGCACCGACGTGCTCGACTCTGTGGGCAATACCACAGCGGCCATCGGAAAGGGTTTTGCGATTGCATCTGCTGCTTTGACGGCGCTGGCCTTGTTCGCTGCTTACGTTGACTTCACGGGCATTGAGGGCATCAATATTTTTAAAGCAAAAGTACTTGCCGCGCTGTTCCTCGGCGGCATGATTCCGGTAGTATTCAGTGCCTTTGCCATGCAAAGTGTGGGCAAAGCCGCGATGGATATGGTGGAAGAAGTACGCCGTCAGTTCCGCGAAATCCCGGGCCTTTTGGAAGGTACTGGCCAGGCGGAATACAGCAAATGTGTAGATATTTCGACCAAAGCGGCCCTTCGCGAAATGTTGGCTCCGGGTCTGATCACGATTGTTACTCCAATTTTGGTTGGCTTCATCATGGGTGCTGAGGCACTCGGCGGCTACATGGCTGGTGTGACCGTGAGCGGTGTTATGTGGGCTATTTTCCAGTCGAATGCTGGTGGTGCCTGGGATAACGCGAAAAAATCCTTCGAAAAAGGCGTGGAAATCAATGGACAGATGTACTACAAAGGCTCTGACCCGCACAAGGCCGCCGTTACTGGCGATACCGTGGGCGACCCATTTAAAGACACTTCTGGTCCTTCAATGAATATCTTGATCAAGCTGACCTGTCTGGTTGGTCTGGCAATTGCGCCTATTTTGGGTGGTCATGGCACGAGCACGACTGGCAACCGCGACAACATCCGGATGCAAATTCGTGAAAACCGCCTCCCACCGGGCATGACGGTTCCTCCTTCCATCGGTCAACAGCCTGGACAGCCTCAACAAGGCATCCAGCAGCAGCCTGCAGGCCGCGGACAAGTTGCCCCATCCAGAGGTTCGGCTAACCCAGGTGGCCTAACGACTACCCCGACCCCTGAACAACGGGCGGAAATGGAGCGGATCATGGAAGCGCGCAGGAAGCAGCAAAAGGACGGCAGTACGCCTTCTAATACGCTTCAGAAGCAGGAGTAAGTCGAGCGGAGTTATTTAACAATACTGCCCCATTTCGCTAGTTGCGGAGTGGGGCAGTTTTTTTTAGTGTTTGCAAACGTGCTTGTTTTGATCTTAATGATGTTTGATAGCGAAAAAATAAACTGGAAGAACTGTTGTTGCGTAAAAAGCTCGACTTTCGCACTTGAATTGCTCTCTACCTTGGGCGTTTATGACAAGTAAATTCGTATCGGGGCACTTTTCCCTTAACGTTAGGAGATGTCCTTGGCACAAACACCCGCTTTAAACTGATTCTCATCAACGCTAACCAATTACAATGACTATGAAAAAAATCGCACTGCTTCTTTTTTTCGCTTATTTCCTGCTGGGAAAATCTGAAGCCCAAACAGGGTTTCGCTTCGGCGTTCAGGCTAGTCCTTCCTGGTCTTGGATGCAAACCAACGACCGCCGACTGGAAGGGGTAAGTTCTAATTGGGGCGTCAAACTTGGCGTCTTGGGCGAATTTTACTTTGCAGCCAACTATGCAATCACCACTGGTTTAGGCTTTGGTTTCAACCAAGGGGGGACAATCCAAAATGGCTACGGCCAATACAAACCCTGGGATCAATCAGACTTGAGTGACATTCCTTCAGATATTTTTGGCCCGGATGCAAAAATCCACTATCGCCTCAATTACGTGGAAATTCCAATTGGATTGAAGATGCGTGGCGGATCTGGCGAGGATTCCCGACTCAAATTCTTTGCCGAGGCTCCCATTTTTACGCTTGGGTTCGTCACCAAAGGCTTTGGAGATATCCGGGGCACCAGTAATCAAAATCTGGATGATGTTGACATCCGCGATGAAGTGCGGGGGCTTTCGCTTTCCTGGGGCCTTGGCGGTGGCATAGAATACGAGCTTGCCACCAACGCTACCCTGGTAACCGGCTTGGTATTCCAAAAACAGTTCACCGACCTCACGCGGAGCGAATTGGTCAATACTGAACTGGCGGGGGAATTAAACAAAAAGGATTCTAAAGCTACTTTTGGCAACATCGCGCTGCGGGTGGCGATCTTTTTCTAGCAGTGCGTAATACGTTTACTAAACTTTGAAAGTTTAGTAAACGTGCTGACCCACCCGCCACTTGGCGACTTGTCACAACTCAACCCCGACTGTGAAGCATTGCTTTACAGTCGGGGTTTCTTTTTTGCTGAAAAAACTTGAAAATACATTGTTGGAACGTGGCCGTTCAAAATCAGCTGGCTTAACAATGGTTATTTCAAAACTGGGGTGCATCACCTCAAGATTGTGATGGCTCCGCTGGTTCTTATTCCAGGACCGTAATTGCCTTGGTTGTACGGGCAATTCGTTCATAATCAAGGCTGTAGTAGATAAATTTTCTTTCGCGGCGAGTCTTTACCAATGCAGCCTGGCGCAGCACCCGAAGGTGTTGTGAGGCAATGGATTGTTCAATTGCGAGTGCGGAGAAAATTTGGCCAACATTGGCCGAGCCTTCGTTTTCGTGAATTACACGAATAATACTCAATCGCAGAGGGTGAGCTAGTGCTCTCAAAACACGCATGGCGGGCCGGAGCTGTTCACCGCTGACTAGGGTGGTTGGTGTGTGTTTGTTCATTCTATTCGTCCTGTAATCGGAATGGGATAACTAAGATCAGTACGCAAAGATGCGATCCAGCTTTCAAACCAACAACTATACGAAATAAAAAACGCAAGCCGCACTGTTTGGCAGAACGGCTTGCGATGAAAGACACTTAGTTAAACATTAAACAAACTGCAAGGTCAAGCAGCAAGTTCTTCAACTAAGGATGAAATTTGGCCGATACGGCCTCGGTTGACGGAGTAGTAAATGAATTTTCCATTGCGTTCCGTCTGGACTACACCTGCACTGCGCAGGATGGCAAGGTGCTGGCTGGCTACACTTTGCTCGAGCCGAAGTTTGACATAAATTTCGGTAACAGTCATACGTTGATTCTCTTCCAAAAGGTCGAGCATTTTCTGACGGAGTTTGTGGTTCACAGCCCGCAATACCAAAGCGGCTTTGCGCAGCTCGATATAGTCAAGGTGCGCATCGTGTGCGCCATTTTTGAGCGACACACGTTCGATGTTTGTTTTTCCCATACTAAATGTTTTGAAAAAGGTGAGTGGACACAGTTTTGATATGTTTTGAACTTTTTAAACAGTCAATAACTGTGCCAGATTATTCATCAAAAAAGTGACATACAATCAGAATCTCAGATGTAATCTATTTAATAACAGTACAAAAATAGGCAGTATAAATCAATAAATTGAAAAACAATCTTATTTTCTTTCAAAACAATGGCTTCGTGGAAGTGGTGATATTTGGAGGCTTCATGTAATATGGCTCAAAATATGCAATGTCTTGATAATCAGCATTTTGAAATTGTTGCTCAGCCAAGGTAGCCAAAAAGCCCGCGGAACACTGAAGGGTCTTGGAGAAGACCGCGCCTTTTAAAAAATTACCGCTCCTTGTTTTTTCCATACCATTCCCAGACAAAATGGCACGAAATAACAGTTCTTCTCCTAAAACACCGGAAAGCAGCTTTTCAAACGAATTGTTTTCTAATACAAGGGGCTGTGCCGGAGCTAGTTCACGCAAGTCAGTGGTGTAAACCCCTAGCCACACTTCCTGCCGCCGGGCATCCAGTAGTGGAACCAATACGTTGGTGACATCTGCGGAAGCATCCAGGATATTTTCCTGCTCCCGGCTTGCAAGTGCCAATGCCTTCAGGGTATCTACCGCAATGAGCGGCTTTCCCAGAGCATAGCAAATACCTTTTGCAACCGATGCGCCCACGCGCAGGGACGTGTACGCTCCAGGGCCGCGGCTCAAGGCCACCGCATCCAATTCGGCGAGCGAAATCCCGGCTTTTTCGCAACAAGTACTGATTTGCAGGGTGAGTAGCGCGACATGCTGCGATGTTTGGAGCACTTCCACCAGCGCAAGCACGGAACCGTCCACGCCAATGGCCACGGAACAAACTTCACTAGAGGTTTCGATGAGAAGGATTTTTGCCATCGTTGACGATCATTCAAGGTGAATAGACTTGTTGCGGGCGCAAAAGTACGCGCAGGTCGCCCTACTTTTGAGCCCATTTTTTAAACCAATCCCAAATCAAAAACAAAAATACCATGCTGCTCTACAATGTAACCGTTACCATAGACCTCGACGTCCAGGAGGACTGGCTCCGCTGGATGAAGGATACCCATATCCCAGACGTGATGATGACCGGAATGTTCATTTCCTACCGGCTTTGCCGACTCATCGGTCACGAACATACCGATGCAGAAATATACACGGTGCAATACCTCGTGCAAGACATGACCACCCTGCTCCGCTACCAGAGCGAGTTTGCTCCTGCACTTCAAGAAGCACACAAAATGCGCTACGATGGAAAATACGCCGCGTTCCGCAGTGTCATGGAAGTGGTAGATCATAACGAAAAACTGTAAACCCTCAACCATGACCCAGGTATCCGCCCCTGAAACAAAGCCTTTAAACGTACTTCGAGTGTCCAAACCCAACCGTGTCCTGCGGGGAACCCTTGCGCTCGACGGCTCCAAAAGCATCAGCAACCGCGCCTTGATTGCCCTTGCGCTGGCAGGAGAAAAGCCCGGCGATTGGCTCTCCAATCTTTCAAGCTCCAAGGATACCCAAACGCTGCTGCAATTGTTGGAGCACGGCGAAAACCACTATGACGCTGGAGACGCTGGCACTACCTTTCGATTTTTGACGGCATTTCTGGCCATTCAGCCGGGCGAACAAGTGCTGACCGGCGCGGCGCGGATGCTTGAGCGTCCAGTGGGTCCACTGGTTGAGGCTTTGCGTACGCTTGGGGCAGATATTACTTATGTAGGCAAGGAAGGTTATCCGCCCCTCAAAATTGGGTCCATGCATTCGCGCAGTAGCAGGGTGCACGTGAAGGCCAATGTAAGCAGCCAATTCCTTTCCGCGCTGTTGTTGGTGGGCCCCTATCTGCCGGAGGGTTTGGAATTGGTGCCGGAAGGGCCGTTGGTGTCGCGTCCGTATCTGGACATGACCTTGGGACTCATGCGGCATTTCGGGGCGCAAGTGGATTGGCAGGGCGATGCCATGGTGGTCGCTCCAGGCCGTTACACGGCAATGCCTTTGGTGGTGGAGGCCGATTGGTCGGCGGCCTCGTATTGGTACGCCATGGCGGCCTTTTCGACGGAATTGGATTTAACCCTGCAAGGGCTTCAGGAACACAGTTGGCAAGGCGATGCGGTGCTGGCCAAAATGATGCAACGATTTGGTATTCAGACCACTTTTGGGGAAAATGAAGTGCGTCTTCAAAAAAGTGGGCATTCCCCACGGCCTATTTTTGAACAGGATTTTTTGGAATGTCCGGACATTGCCCAAACCCTGGCGGTGGTATGCGCGGGTTTGGGCACGACGGGGATTTTTAGCGGATTGGAAACGCTGCGCATTAAGGAAACTGACCGGATTGGGGCTTTGAAAGCCGAATTGCATAAAATGGGGGTTTCGTTTGCCAAATTACCGCCTCATTTTTCAAAAAAATGGCCGGATCGGGTTTTTTACAATGTGGACGGCTTGGCCAATTTAACGGAAATGCCCCGTTTTGCCACTTATGGCGACCACCGAATGGCTATGGCGTTTGCCGCACTAGCCATGTTGGGGCCGGTGGAAATTGAGCACCCGGAAGTTGTATCCAAATCTTACGCGCAGGTGTGGGAAGATTTGCAGCAAATGGGATTTGAACTAAGCACCTTTCAATCATGAATACAGGCGAACTAACCAAACCGTTCCGGGATCTCGGCCTCATGCACCTGCTGGACAAGGCAAAATATGCCGTTCAAAAATGGAAGAATGGCGCCCGAAATACCCGTTTTGCAAAAGAAAATCCCGAGGTGAAACTGCCCCCGGATTACATGCTTTTTGAGGCCTTCCAATTGGATTATCAGAAGTATTTCGAGGGTGGCGAAAAATCGGCCCAATGGATCATGGGTTTGTTTGAAAAATACGCGCCCATGGCGGGAAAAAGTATCCTGGACTGGGGTTGCGGGCCGGCGCGTGTGGTGCGGCATTTCCCGAAACTACTTGGAGCGGAAGCCAAAATCCATGGCACGGACTATAACCCGGGAACCATTGCCTGGTGCAGCGCAAACATCGAAGGCGTCCGCTTTTCGGTGAACGAATTGAATCCACCTACCCAGTACCCGAACGAGCAGTTTGATTTTTTATACGGCATTTCTATCTTTACACACCTCTCGGAAACCAATCATACTCAATGGTTTACGGAGTTAATGCGCATTTCAAAAAGGGGCGGATTGTTGCTACTGACGACGCATGGAGCCGTTTTTTGTGCAAAACTTACGGATGCAGAGCGGCATACGTTTGAACAAGGGGAATTGGTAGTTCGAGGGAAAGTAAAGGAGGGACACCGGGTTTTTGCCGCGTTTCACCCACCTGCTTACATGCTGCGATTGTTCGAAACAAAGGCGGAAGTGTTGGAACACATTCCAGGCGGGACTAAAAGTTGGGGCTTGGAACAGGATGTCTGGATTTTAAAGAAGAAATAAAACCTTACTCCACTTTTTTTCGGCGGCTGCGTTTGGGTTTTGGCTTAGGTTTAGGTTCTGCCACATGCGGGGCTGTTTCGGGACGTTCTATTACAGAAACAGCGATGGCCTCTGGGATATCTTCTTCTTCTTTCGGAAGCGGCGTTATTTCCACTTTATCCGCTGCTTTTGAGCTTGTTTTACCAAGCCCGAGCAGTATAAATATCCACACATAGAGCTTGGAAAGCCAGGTTTTTTCCACCAAAAACGTCAGAATCGTGGTGAGCATGGTGGAGCAAAGAATGATGGAAAACACCACGGATTGGATGATTTCGCCGCCAGCTACGCCTTGTTGTACAGGCAGAGAAGCCAAAACCGCCGCCCCCAGACCTTTGGGAATCATGGTGGCCATATAGGAGGCATCTTTGGGCGAAGTGCTGCGCGGCACCGACATACGAACCACTGGAATCCGCACCAAAAACAACACGCCCGTGATGGCAGCCCCGAGCATCATCCAATGCCAGTCTTGCAGACGAACCGAGATACCGATGTACACAAAAAAGAACGTGCGAAGCAAAAACACGGCTTCTGAAAAAAAGGCTCGTTCGTTGTCGTTCAGGGAAATCGGTTTGCGGGAAATGGCGTTGCGCATGATGGGTGGCCCCAGCACGTCAATATTGCCCAAGGTTATGCCGAATGCGAGGGCCGCAATGGGGCCGGAATAATTGAGCAACTCAACCAGGCCGTAAAGGATGAATACAAATGCTGGGGTGGTAAAAACGGTATTTTGGAGCGTGCGCATCTTGTTGAGCATGATACTCCAGGCAAATGCACCGGCAATCCCCAGCATGGCCGCGAGGATGAATGCGGCGATCATTTGGCCCGTCACGAAGGCGACGTCTATGGTGCCGATTTTGTAGGCGGTGAGCAAGGTAAGTGGAACAGCCAGCGTAAAAACGTCGGAAAAAGCCGATTCCAGGACCAAAATCGTGCGGGTGCGTACACTCATCGGGAAACTTCGTACCAGCGTTGTGACCACTGCCGAGGAGGTGCCGCCCACGATACTACCCAGCATAAGGGAGCGCAACAGGCCCAGATCCGTGTAAAAATACGTAATACTCCCTGCAACCAAACAGGTGGCCACGAAGTTGTAGGTGGTAATGCGTGCCGTGCCTCCGATGGACGTAATGAGGGTATCCAGACGTTGGTCAATACCACTTTCGAAGAGGATAAAAATAAGGGTGATGGTGGTAAAAACCGGTCCCACGGCCCCAAATTTTTCAGGGGTAACAAAGCCCCCAACCGGGCCTAACAACAGCCCGATGATAAAAAGCCAAAGCACGTCCGGTATCTTGGTACGGGCAAAAAGCGCCGCGAACCAATGGGACAAAAAGATGGTGCAACCAACAAAAACAATCGTGAGTGCGGTAGGCATTTGCAATTAAAAAATGGTCAACGAAGCCATAGTTTCTTAACCGCATGAAAAGCGGTTGGGCGAATGTAGTTAGCCTAATACAAACCCAATATAAAATTATGGAGCAGTCCAAAAGTGCCCATCAGCCCAGAGTCGGCGAACACCCGCCCACCAGCCACCCGGTGTTGCTTTTCGACGGGGTTTGTAATCTTTGCAATGCCTCTGTGCAATGGGTTTTGCTGCGCGACCACAAAGCCCAATTTCGGTTTGCCGCGCTTCAATCGGAATTTGGGCAGGCCCTGCTGCAACGGCATGGACTGGATTCTGAATATTTGAACACCGTAGTATTGGCCGCCGGGGATCAGGTTTTTTTGCGCTCGGATGCGCCTTTGGAGATTGTGCGGCGGCTTGGCGGGGGGTGGAAACTCCTCTATTTTTTCAAAATTTTTCCTCGGCCCCTGCGAGACGCGGTTTATAATTTTATTGCACGGAACCGCTATCGCTGGTTTGGTAAAAGTGAGGCCTGCTTGCTGCCAAAACCAGCCTGGAAAGAAAGATTTCTGTAAAAAAGATTGACCTAACGGAGGTCATGACTTTAACTTGCGTCGTTTTGCATTAATCCGCAGATTTCAACTTCACTTTTATCAACTAGATCATGAATAAATTTTTCACGCTCCGGCGGATGCTGGCGATTGCCGTGCTGCTTGTGGCTGCTTGGTTACTCTACCCACTTATATTTGGGGAAAAAGCAGCTCGTGCGCCAGAAGAAGTATTTGTTCGACTTGATTCCGCACCCAACAACCTGAATGTATTCATGAACGGCGGCCACGGGCCATCCTCTTATGTGTCGCGCCAAACCTTCCACACGTTAGGCGATCTTGACCCAAAAACCCTGGAAATGAAGCCGGTTTTGATAACCAGCATCCCGAAAGTTCGCTTGGTGGAGGACGGGCCACGCAAAGGCGAGTTTGCATACGATTTTGAAATAATACCGGAAGCGGTATGGGACAATGGCTCGCCCGTTACGGCAAATGACGTGGCGTTTACGTTAAAAATCGTTTTCCACCCGGCATTGCCAGGTACTTACCGGGGATATCTGACCCAGATGTCGGGCATGGACATTGACCCCGCCAATCCGAAAAAATTCACCGTTTATCTCAGCTCGTTTTACATACTCTCGCTGGAAACCCTCTGCAGTACCCCCATCCATCCAGCCTACAACTATGATGCGGCGAATCGGCTGACCAATATCCCCTTGAGCGATTTTTTGGATACCTCCAAAACAGCGATGCTTGCCGCCGACCCTAATTTGAAAGCATTTGTCGAAGATTTTAGTCAGCCGAAATTCTCCAACGACCCCAATGCTATTTCAGGCAGCGGCCCTTATCGGATGGAGGTGATGAATGAGCAAGGGGCCGTTTTTGTCAAAAAGCAAAATTGGTGGGGCAATAAGGTGGTGGAGAAATACCCCATGTTGGCGGGTTACCCTAAAAAACTGGTGTATAAAGTTGTGAAAGATGACCTGAGCCTTGAAAACATGATTAAAAACGGGGAGCTGGATATCATCGGAGGAGCGCTTAATCCCGCCAAATTTCTGGAGATGAAAGGCAACGATTCCCTGAAGTCAAAATTCGAGTTTTTTACCCTCGGGACCACGCAGTATAACCGTTGGATGCTTAACCACAAAAATCCTATTCTTTCCGACGTTGCAGTCCGCCGAGCAATTCGGCACCTCCCGGATTACGGGTATTTTGTGGATCAGGTGCAACGCGGCATGGCGGTTCGGATTAGTTCGCCGATGCCCCCAAACCGGCCATATTATGCCAAAAACCTCGCATTACCCGACTTCAACGTAGCCAAAGCCAAAGAAATACTGCTGCAGGCCGGTTGGGCCGACACGGACGGAGACGGTATTTTAGAAAAGGAAATTAATGGCAAACGCACTCCGCTTTCGTTCCGACTGATTGCTGGGATGAGTATCAAAACCAACGAGTTGATTGCCAATAGTCTGAAAGAATCAGCCCGACAAGCGGGGATTGATTTGGTGCTTGCAAACACCGACCTTTCCGTGATGAGCGCCGATACCCGCAATGGAAATTACGACAGTGCTTTATTGGGCGTAGGACTTTTCCCTGGGTCCATAGAATTTTACCAACGTTTTCACTCCAAAAGCCTCTCACCCGCTGGCGATAACCGTTCCGCCTACATCAGTGCCAAAGCAGATGCCCTCATTGAAGCAATCCGTACGGAGCCTGATGAGGCCAAACGCCACGCTATGTACCTGGAAATTCAACAGGTTTTTTACGATGAAATTCCGGAAATACCACTCTTTGCGCCTTTGCAGCGCATCATTATATCCAAAAAATTCGAACCGGGGGTGGAAAGCGAAAATCGCCCGGGGTATTACGAGCATTTTGCGCGGATGAGAGGGGAGTAGAGTTGAGGAGGGGTTGAGGAGTTGAGAATGTTGAGGAGTTGAGGGGGAGAGAATGCACAGTTTTCTGAACACTCCCGAACACTCTCCTCTCCTGAACCACTCCCGTTTTGAACGCTTCCCTCCCTTCTGGAACACTCTCATCCTCAACCCCTCAACCCTCTCAACATCCTCAACCCTCTCAACATTCTCAACCCCTCAACCCTCTCAACCCCTCAACCCTCTCAACCCTCTCAACATCCCTCACGGTCTCACCAACTTCTCCTCCTGCTTGGCTTTCAACTTTTCGTTCAAAAACTTCGTCATCAGCGTGTAGAGGTGAATTTTTGCGTTTCCGCCACCGATGCCGTGGTTGCGATTGGGGTAAAACATCGTATCGAACTGTTTATTCTTGGCGATGAGTTCGTCAGCCATTTCTGCAGTGTGCTGAAAATGCACGTTGTCGTCGGCAAGGCCGTGGACGAGCAGGTAGTTTCCGTTGAGTTGATCGGCAAAATTAGTGGGTGAGTTTTCCTCGTAGCCGGCCTCATTTTCTTCATGCGTTTGCATGTATCGTTCGGTGTAGACGGAATCGTACCATTTCCAATTCGTCACCGGGGCCACTGCGATGGCGGCTTTGAACACATCGTTGCCTTTCAGGATGCAGTTGGTGCTCATGTAACCGCCGTAGCTCCAGCCATAAATTCCGATGCGGTCGGCGTCCACAAAATCCAGTTTGCCGAGGTATTTGGCGGCTTCCACCTGGTCTATTACTTCGTAGTGTCCCAGCTGTTTGTAGGTCATTTTTTTAAATTCCTCGCCGCGCGCGCCCGTGCCGCGGTTGTCCACGCAAGCCACCACATACCCTTGCTGCGCAAGCATTTGGAACCACCAATAATTCGCGCCTTTCCAGGCATCCGTTACCTGCTGACTGCCCGGACCACCGTATACAAACATCAGGAGAGGAAGTGGTTGGTCTTTGTATTCGGGTGCATTCGGCTTGATCATCCAACCGTTGAGCGACACTTTTTCCGAGGTTTTGAAGTCGAAAAACTCCACTGGAAGCGTACCGTATTCGGTTTGTTTGCTGCGGACCTCGGTATTTTGCTCCAGAGCGCGCAGTATTTTGCCTTTCCGGTCGCAGACAGCATACTGAGGCGGGGTATTGGCGGTAGAAAAATTATGCACGAAAAAATCATAGGTGCTGCTCCATTGCGCCCCGTTTGAGCCTACTGGTTTATTGATTTTTTTGGCTTTTTTCCCTTTTAAATTACCCTCAAAAAGCTCCCGGGCCATGGGTGTTTTGCTCGCTGCTTGAAAATAAACCTTGCCATTTTTTTCATCAATGCCGTAAAAATTGGCCACGTCAAATTTCCCTTTTGTCAGTGCAGCTATTTGTTTACCCTCCATATCATAGCGATACAGGTGATTAAACCCACTTTTTTCGCTCTGCATGACAAACCCGGATCCATCGGCGAGAAAAACGACATCGTGCAGATCGAGGTAGTACTGACTTTTTTCTTCGTGCAAAACCGTGCAATTCCCTGTGGAAGGATCGGCCAGCAGGAGGCGCTGGGTGTTTTGGTGGCGATTCATCCAGGTCAGGCATAATTTGCCCGTGGGTGCCCAAGCGATACGAGGCAAATAATCATCCAGGCGACCGCTTTTATATGCGCGATCGGGAATATTGACAGCAAGGGTTTTGCCAGTACTCAAAGCGTAAATATGCGCGGTGACGAGCGCGTTTTTTTCGCCCACTTTGGGGTATTTGAACGTAACCGGCTCCGGGTAAGGGCCGCCGCGAAACATATCCATGGTCATTTCGGGCACCTCCCCTTCGTCGAATCGGAGGTAGGCCAACTGTTGTCCGTCGGGGCTCCACTGGAAAGCCCGCACCAGTTCAAATTCTTCTTCATAGACCCAATCCGAGGCACCATTGATGATTTCATTTTGTTTGCCATCGGTACTCACGCGGGTGATTTTTCCGGTCGTTAAGTCCTTGAAATACAAGTCGTTCGCAACGACGAAGCCCACTTTTGAGCCATCCGGAGAGAAGGTTGCGTAGCGTTGTTTTCCTGAAATGAGCGCGGTGCCTGGTTCGTCCCAAAGCCGAGTGAGCTGTTTGGTTTTTTGGTCGAACACAAAAAATTCTGCCTCCGAACTCCAGCGATAAATGGGTGTTGACTGCGTGGTGAGCAAAATTTTGGACTCGTCGCTGCTGAACGAATACCCGTCAAAGGTTCCAGTCCAGCCTTTTGCATTGCTCACCAGGGTTTTGGCGTCAAAAATGATCCCCGATGGTTCGCCCGTGCGAAGGTCGTACTGCGTAATAGCCGCATTTTCGAGGCGGGTGAAGTGAACCCCGTCGTTTTGAAATTTAAAGCCCGGTACTCCCTTCGTGTTGAAGGTGCCTTTTTGCCAAATATCTTCGAGGGTTATGGGTTTGGGTGTTTCGACCACCTGCGAAAATGCAGTAGCAGGTAAAAGCCCGAACAGGAAAAAGCAAAGTGAAATTCTAAAAAGAACGAAGTGCATAACGACAGTTTTTGTGCGGCCAAAAGTAGGGCATTGGCAGGGTTTCCGATGGAAGTGCCGAGCCTGAATTAATTTCTATTCATCCAACGAGTTTTACCAAATCCATCCAACCCTCAACTCAAATACTTCCGCAACATGGCGGTGGCACTTCAAAGTGCTGCCCACCAACAAATGCCGCCCGAACCGGTAAAACAGCCCATATCTTTGGTAAATTGCATCGGTCGTGCGCGCTGGATTGTAAAAATACGGCCCTAAATGCGTGGTAAAACGAACTTTACCCACCAGCAATTCATGCCCGATTAAAAAACCACCTTTCCAGGCACTGGTCCCGTCCGAAACCCTGTCTAGCAGGATTCGGTCATGCCCGTCGTGTACAAATTCAATCCCTGCGGACAGTGCGGACATTCGGCCCACGCGGCGTCCCAGCATTGCTTGCACACCATATATAATGCCTGGCTCGATGCTTGGAAATCCAGCCTGAGCGGGTACATTTTTCACCGAGCCAGCCAGGAGGAGGTAGCTAAAGTTTTTGGGCTGGGTTTTCCAGTCGTTGTTTTTGGCCGGTTTTTTAATTTCCTGCGATTGGAATGCGTACTGAATGCCCAAATTTAAGGTCGGGAAATTCATGCCCTTGTTGGGGCTTTTCATGCCGCCGTTGGAAATGTGGTTGTAGTTGAGTCCAACAGAAGCCTGCCAATTTTGATTGATTTTGTAATAAAAATTGGTGTTCAGCATCACCCAGAAACTCACCGGCAGGCTAAAAAACAAGTTGGTAGGGTTATTTACTTCGTCGTACACTTTGGACAAATAAGCGGCTCCCAAACCCAACTGAACCCCTCCATACAATCGGCCCCAGGGACGAATCAGGGGCTCTACATAAGGTACAAAAGCGATGCTTTGCCCCAGCACCTCGGGGTTGTCAAAATTAAAATAGTATGCCGCGAAGCCCCGCTTGGCGATTAATCCCGTTTCGCGAACCTCTTTTTCCCCTGCCAAAAGCCAGTGTGCATTGAGTTCAAAACCATACGGATTGGACTGCGAAACGTCTATCAATTCCCTCGAATGGGCAATGATAAAACCTCGGTGCCACTTGGCGCCAACCTGAAATGGATGCGTTGATCCGCTTTCCTGAGCCTGGGATAGAACCGGCAAAATCAACAGTATGAACAGAAACTTCATGTTGCAAGGATTTTTTTTCAAACAATTTTTGCGCGAAAAAGTAGGAAAAATTGATCCAAAAAAGAGTATAACGTAAAAATACGTTAATTAACTAAAAAAATAGTTGCAAGTGAAAAAAACCGTTGCACCTTTGTGGGGTGGTGATTGGTGGATTGGTGATTGGTAAACTGGTATAATGGTGACTGGTGGATTGGTTGAATGGTAGATTGGCCAGGTAGGCATATATATCCCCCCTCCTTCGCTTTGGCTTCGGCGGGTAAAAATCCCCAATATACCAATCACCGATTTACCAATCACTAGTCACCAATAAACCAATCACCAATCCACCATGCAAAAATTAACAAAGACAGAAGAGGACGTCATGCAGCTACTTTGGGAAGTAGGCAGAGGCACTGTGAGCGATTTACTTGAACGCTGTCCTGAGCCGAAACCACCGCATAGCACCATTTCAAGTGTGGTGCGCATCTTGGAGAAAAAGGGGTTTGTGGGCCACAAAGCTTATGGAAAAACCCACGAGTATTTCCCGCTGGTAGAGCGGGAGGCTTATGGTCGGCGCTCGCTGGGTGATTTGCTGCGCAATTACTTCGATGGTTCGGTGCCAAGGTTGGTGTCGCATTTGGCGGAGGAGGAAAAACTCAATAAAAAAGAGTTGGAGGAAATGATTCGGTTGATAGAAAAAACGGACTCTTGATTAATTTAAGAGACAATGCTACAGTGCAAATCTCGTTTTGATGCAAATTCTGACGAATTGTAACAATTATCTCTCACACAATCTTTTCCTTATGAAACGTCTGTCAATACCTTCACTTTTCTTCCGCTTTTTGCCCCTTTTTTTCGCCTACATATTTACACAGCCCGAGAAAGCCACAGCACAAACTTTTGAAAAACTGAATTTTACTTTTAACAAATTCTATTCCAATAAACCAGTTGCCAGCGCTGCGGAACTGGAACGAAATAATTGGATTTACGCAGAAGATGCTATAGAATGGGCGTCACCGCCTACAGCAGCCGATGCGGTTTTATCTTTCGTGTATGATCTCTCCCCCATCCCTAACGAGGCAGACTTGGTGTACAGACAAGCCGACGAGGAACCGGTTTTTTCCCTGCCCTGGCGAGCATTCGTAAAAGAAAGCAGTCCGTTTTTTCAGCAAAAAGCGAATGTCGAAGATACGCCATGTGTCGTCTGGGTAACGGCCACTATCGAAAAAGACGGAAGGCTGACAAACCCGACCCTGCTGACCCCTACCGATTATCCAAATGATATTTTCCCAAATTATGCGCAGTTCCGCGCAGAAGCGCATCGCGTCGTAACCCTGATGGATGAGGGCTGGACCCCTGCACGACACAAAGGAGAAACAGTCCGTTATCAAAAACTATTTCAAATCGAATTCGGATGGTAACCATTTTCCTGCTCAAACTAACCCTATGCTGGGGCTTTTTCGCCCTGCTTTATGCACTTCTGCTGCGCCAGGAAACCTTCTTTCGGGCCAATCGCATTTACCTGCTGGGCACTGCGGCACTGGGCATTTTGCTGGCCGTGTGGCCTGCAGAACAAATGCCCGTACCCGTGTACGACGGCGGCCTGCTGACGGTAGAATTACCCGCATTTACCATCGGCCTGCAAGAAGTAGAAACCGCAGCCAGTCGTTGGCAAGACATTGATTATCTGTGGGTTGCCTATTGGATTGGTTTTTCCCTGATGGCATTAAGGGTGCTGTGGGGACTTTTTAAAATACTCCAAATGGCCCTGCGTGGTCGCGCTGAACGGCTCGCAGATGGCTGTCTTTTAGTACAAACGGCGGAAGCAAAAGTGCCGTTTTCGTTTTTTAAGTGGGTGTTTGTACCAACGGAGACTGAACTTCCCGAAAGTTCTAAACTTTCGGGAAGTTCAATAGACGATACCGCCCTCATGCTCGCCCACGAACGCGCCCATGCCCATGGCTGGCACAGTGCAGATGTATTATTTGCAGAGTTGTTGTGTGTGGTTTTTTGGTTTCACCCGCTGGCGTACTGGTACAAACGGTCCTTGCGCGCGGTGCACGAATATTTGGCCGATGCGGAAGCCTCGCGCCTTTCAAATAGAAAACAATATGGCCTGTTGTTAATAGGGCAATCGCAGTCCGGAATGCAGATTGCCTTCGCAAATCATTTTTTTCAATCACCACTCAAACAAAGACTTATCATGTTGACGAAAAAAGCATCGGCCCCTGTTCGGGCTGTTAAATTTGGTCTGGTGGCCCCTGCGGCCCTGTTATTTGCGATGTTGTTCCGGCAAGCCCCCGCCATCGCACAGGCCGTGAACGAAAAACACGTCGAATTCGTGCGCCAACTGGAATCCAAAGGTTGGGCAGATATTGACACTGTGATTACTTTTGATCCCAGCACGTTTAAAAAGAACGTGACATATGTGAAAAAAGATCTCTCGCCCACACCAGACGAGAGCGGCAAACTACTGTACCGCTATGCGGAAATTCAGCCGCAGTACCCCGGTGGGCAGGAAGCACTGGCAAAGTTTTTGACTGAAAACCTCAAATATCCCGAAGCCGCAGCCAAGGAAGGTTCGGAGGGTGTTATTCAAGTAAATTTTGTAATAGATAATGACGGTGATGTCGAAAATGTAAAGGCTTTTATTTGGCAAGATAATACCCGACAAGATCTCGCAGCCGAAGCAGAGCGTGTATTGCACGCCATGCCGCGCTGGATTCCTGCGCAACACAAAGGCAAGCCCGTGCGCTGTTCAATGACGCTTCCTGTTAAGTTTTCGCTGGCAAATTCAGGAGCCAAGTCTGCAATCGTAGACCCTGTTTTCCCCGGCGACCTTTTCAAATTTCTCAGCGAAAACATCCAGTATCCCCAAACGGCGCGTGCGGCAAAAGCCGAGGGCAAAGTATTCCTGGAATTTATGATCAATGAAGATGGTTCCTTGAGTGAGATCAAACAGCTTGACCCCGGGAAAGTACACCCTGATTTGGTAGCCGAGGCCGTTCGTGTGGTCAAAATGATGCCCAAATGGAAGCCTGGCGTTCAGGAGGGGAAGGTGGTTAGAACAAAATACACCCTTCCGATCAGCTTCAAACTGGACGCTAAAGAAATCTCTACACTGGCTACCGTTGATGTTCAACCGGAATTTCCGGGTGGAATGCAAGCGTTGTACAAATTCCTCGGAGACCAGGTAAAATACCCGGAAGCGGCCCTAAAAGCAGATATAGAAGGTACCGTGGTCATTTCGTTTGTCGTGGAAACAGACGGAAGCTTGAGCAGTTTTGAAGCCCTCAAAGTTCCGCACCAGGATTTAGCCGACGAGGTTATCCGAGTCATAAAACTGAGTCCGAAATGGAATCCGGCTAAAAAAGGCGATCAGGCGGTGAAAGTTAAGTACACCTTGCCTTTTAAGTTCAAAATGGAGGAAACTAAAGAATAAATTCAGCTTAAAGACCTTTTTAGAAGGGCGGCAAACCAGGTTTGTCGCCCTTTTGTATTTAATATTTTAAAAACAAAAAGTTTTATTTTGTAAAACAATTTGCACTATTTTCGCCTCTAAATTAAAACCTAAATCATCCATGAAAAAAGAACTGATTGACGAACTATTTCAAAAATTTGAAGAGGCCTGCTACCTCATCGAAGGCACGGAATGTTGGAGCGCCCGCGAACTCCAGATCATACTTGGGTATACCAAATGGGACAACTTTTTCAACACGATTGAAAAGGCCAAAAACGCTTGCGAAGGGGCGGGAGAGCGGATTGAGCACCATTTTGCCGACGTCGGGAAAATGGTCGAATTAGGGAGTGGCGCTCAACGAAGTATCGAAGACCTTGCCCTAACTCGATATGCCTGTTACCTCATCGCTCAAAATGGCGATCCCACCAAAAAGGCCGAAATCGCCTTTGCCCAAACCTACTTTGCTGTTCAGACCCGCAAACAAGAAATTATTGAACAACGTCTGCTAGATCTCGACCGGGTGAATGCACGCGAAAAACTCTCTCGCACGGAAAATAAACTCTCGGGAATCATTTATGAACGTGGCGTGGATGAAAAGGGGTTTGCCATTATTCGCTCTGAAGGTGACAAGGCGCTTTTTGGTGGGCGAAGTACACTTGACATGAAACGAAAGCTCGCTGTCCCTGAAGGCCGCCCGCTTGCCGACTTCCTACCTACCCTTACCATTAAAGCCAAAGATTTTGCCGCCGAACTCACCAGCCACAACACGATAGAAAAAGACCTAAACGGACAGTCAATGATTCAACGTGAACATGTAGATAACAATCTTGCTGTACGCCGCATTCTACAGGAAAGAGGTGTTAAACCTGAACACTTGCCGCCTTCTGAAGATGTAAGGAAAGTCGAGCGGCGTCTAAGATCCGAGGAGAAAAAAGCAATTCAAAAGCCTGATAAAATAAAAAATAACTCTTCTTATAACGACGAAAAGGAATAAAACGATCAAGCCTAAACTCACCTTGAGACTGCCAGCCAACCGATGGATTCAGTTCACTACTTTTGCCCCCCCTAAAAAAACACAGCCCAAAACCGAACCAAACCCAAGCAATAGTGACCACCAAATCTGTAAGTTGGTTTTAGTCGGGATTTGCGGAACTGAACCCACCGGGTGACTTTGAGTCACCCGGTGGGTTCAGTTCCGCAAATCCCGAATAAAAACAACTCCCCTGCAAAAAATATGGCAAAGCAAAAGCGCGACACCGCACCACCGCCCACCACCTCCTTAAGCGGAGAAGATACCGTCATCACCCTCTCGGGGATGTACCAGAACTACTTTTTGGATTACGCCTCCTATGTGATCCTCGAACGCGCCGTGCCCGCCATCGAAGACGGACTAAAACCCGTGCAGCGTCGTATCCTCCATGCGATGTTCGAACAGCACGATGGGCGCTACCACAAAGTAGCCAACCTCATCGGTCAGACTATGCAGTATCACCCGCACGGGGATGCCGCCATTGGCGACGCAATGGTGAACATGGGCCAAAAAGAACTCATGATTGACTGTCAGGGCAACTGGGGCGATTACCGTACAGGGGATTCGGCGGCAGCGCCGAGATATATTGAAGCGCGCCTGACCAAGTTTGCGCTCGATGTCGCATTTAACCACGACACCACGGTTTGGCAATTGAGTTACGACGGCCGCAAGCGCGAACCCGTGAATTTGCCGATGAAATTCCCGCTCGTTTTGGCGCATGGAGCCGAGGGCATTGCAGTGGGTTTGAGCACCAAAATCATGCCCCACAATTTCATCGAAATTATCAAGGCCAGCATCGCCAGTTTGAAGGGCCGGACATCGGATTTGATCCCGGATTTTCCAACGGGCGGACAGATTGACGCGTCCCATTACAATGGCGGAGCCAGAGGCGGCAAAATTCGGGTTCGGGCCAAAATCAAGGAAATTGACAAAAAAACCCTTCAAATTACGGAAATTCCCTTCGGTGTCAACACCGGTGATTTGATCGAAAGCATCCTGAAAGCCAACGATAAAGGCCAGATCAAGGTTAAAAAAGTGATTGACAAAGTAGCTGCCGAGATTGATATCGAAATCGAACTCCAGCCCGGCGTTAGTCCCGACGTGACCATTGACGCACTGTACGCCTTCACAGATTGCGAAGTGAGCATCAGTCCCAATTGCTGCGTCATTATTGACAACAAACCGCTGTTCACCGACGTGAACGAGATGCTGCGGATTTCGACGGAAAATACCAAGGAACTGCTCCGCATGGAGTTGGAAATCCTGAAAGCGGATCTGGAGGAAAAACTCCATTTTGCTTCGTTGGAAAAGATATTTATCGAAAACCGTATTTACCGTGATATTGAGGAATCTGAGACCTGGGAGGCGGTGATTCAGACGATTGATGTGGGCTTAAAAAAATACGTCATTACGCCCGAAGAAGCGGGGTACGATAAGGAGAGCAAGCGGATTAAATTGCTGAGAGCGGTTACACAAGATGACATCACGCGCCTCACCGAGATTCGCATCAAGCGGATTTCCAAGTTCAATTCCTTCAAAGCAAATGAGGATATCGCCAAAACGAACGAGGAGCTTTTGCAAACCAAGCACCACCTCGAACACCTCACCGACTACGCGATTGCCTATTTTGAAACCCTGCTGAGCAAACACGGCAAGGGTCGGGAGCGCCGCACGGAAATTGCTGCATTCGATACCATCCAGGCTTCGGCGGTGGTGGCGAACAACGCTAAATTGTATGTCAACCGCGCCGAAGGTTTTATCGGCACGGGCTTGAAAAAAGACGATTTCGTGCAAGACTGCTCGGACATTGACGACATCATCGTGTTCCGCAAAGACGGGGTGATGAAAGTGGTGCGCGTGGGCGAAAAAGTCTTCGTGGGTAAAGACATCGAACACGTGGCGGTGTGGAAGAAAAACGACGATCGCACCACCTATAATATGGCCTATTCAGACGCCAAAACGGGCAAAACCTTTGTCAAACGTTTCAACGTAACGGCCATCACCCGAGATAAAGACTACCAATTGGGTTCCGAGGCGAAAGGCTCTAAAATGCTCTACCTCACCGTAAATCCCAACGGAGAAAGTGAGGTCGTGCAGGTGACGCTTACCGCAGCCAGCACGGCCCGCGTCAAAATATTTGACTACGATTTTGCCGAACTCGCCATCAAAGGCCGCGTCTCGCAGGGCAATGTTTTGACCAAATACCCGGTCAAACAAATCAAACAAAAAGAGGTGGGCAAAAGCACTATCGGCGCGCAAAAACTCTGGTTCGACGATATCACGGGTCGCTTGAACACGCTCGAACGCGGCACGCTCCTGGGTGAATTTGATACCGGCGACAGCCTCCTGGTGCTCTACAACGACGGCTCCTACGAAGTCACCGATCTCGATGTGCAGCAGCGTTTCGACATGAAAGAAATCCAGCACCTCTGCAAACTCACACCCGATCTAGTGGTGAACGCCGTCCACTACGACGGTCACAAGGGCTGGACCATGGTAAAACGTTTCAAAATCGAAACCAACAAACTGAAGGAACGCTACTCTTTCCTGACCGATCACGCCAAATCTAAAATCCTTTTTGCCTCCGTTAAGGAAAATCCGCGCATCAAATACACCTTGAAAATCAATGGCAAACCCATGACTGGCGAGGTAGCCATCGCTGATTTTATGGATGTAAAAGGCTGGAAAGCCGTTGGCAACCGATTGAGCGACCAGTTGCTGGGCGGAATCAAGGAAATTGAATCGGGGGAGTCTAGGTTGTTGCCAAAGGTAGCAGAGGACGCGGTACCTGTACCGGCGGCTTTAGCCGCCGATATAGCCGAGCACAATCCTGTAGCTAAAGCAGCCGATACAGCCGAGCATAATCCTGCGGCTAAAGCCGCCGGTACAGCACAGCAGGCGAGTTTGTTTGGCGAGGAGGAAGAAACATCCAAAAAGCCAGCGCCGGATGCACCGGACAAGAAAACTTTTAGGGCGGGGGATACGATTGAGTTTGATTGAGGGTGGGAGTAATTTGAAACAGAATCTTAAAGCAAAAGAATATGGTAAGGTGTACGATTTATTCGTACACCTGATCTTAGATTTTCCGACGGGAAAAAGTGCTAAGTGTGTTTGACGACGAAGAAGTTGGCCGTTCGAACAATCAAATTTACTTTTGTCAAAAATTCTTTCCAATGACGGAACATCTGGTTTTTCACCAACTCCAACAATTGCCCGAAAACCTCAAGCAAGAGGTGCTGGATTTCATAGGTTATCTGCTTCAGAAGCACCAATTTCAGCAGCAAAAACCTGAGAAAAACAAAACAGGCAAAGGGCCGAACATCAAAGCAGAAAAGAGCCTCGTTCAACCCGAATCCTATCCGAGTTCGGTCATTCAATTGCTGAAAGACGATCTTGATATCGAGGAAATGATGCGTGAACAACACTGGGAGGGCGCAGACAAAACAGGCGTTTTTCAGGCCATTCGCAGGATGGACGTGCAGGAACCCGTTGAAGAACTGCTCAGCTACCTCCGCGCATGAGGATCATGTTCGATACCAACATCTTGATCCATTACATCCGGCAAACCAACCATCCCACCCTTCCATCCACGTTTTCGCCCCGCAACATGGGCAAAAACGACCTTTGGATTGCCTCTGCCGCTACTGTGCTGAAGGCTACCTTGCTCACCACTGATAAAGATTTCGACCATTTGGACAAAGCCTTTTTGGATTTGCAGCGCTTAGAGGTTTTGTAAATCCCGCCTTTCCTTTCCCCATCCATTCAAAATCCTTCTAATCATGCCCGAGCCCATCCTCCCCATCCAGCTCCCCTCTGGCCTATCCTTCAACATGATCTTTGTAGAAGGCGGCACCTTTGACATGGGCGACGAGCAAGGCGACCTCCGGGAAGCCTGCCGACCCGTACACCCGGTAAAACTGAGCCCTTTTTACCTGGCCGAATTCCCCGTCACCCAAGCCCTTTGGCGCGCCGTGGCGCAGTCGCCCGCAGGCAAAAAATTTGAATTGGAGGAAGTTCCTTCCGGTTTTAAAGGGGATAATCGCCCGGTTGAAACCGTATCCTGGGAGGATATTGACCAGAAATTCCTGCCAGCCCTGCGTTTGTTTATAGGGCAAGAAGGCTTCCGACTGCCCACCGAGGCTGAATGGGAATATGCTGCCCGGGGCGGCAAGTACTCCCCCTCAAAAGAGGAGCGCCGAGATGGGGAGCCATACAAATATGCCGGCAGCGATAAACTTGCTGAAGTGGGCTGGTACGCCGAAAATAGCGGTAATGAAACCCACGATGTAGGTCTCCATTATCCCAACCAGCTCGGTTTTTACGACCTGAGCGGCAATGTTTGGGAGTGGTGCGCCGATGCCTGGGACGAAAAGTTTTATGAAAAATGTAAAAAACAGGGCATTGTTCCCGACCCTTGCTGTCATGAGGGCGAGTTCCGCGTTGTCCGCGGCGGCAGCTTCTTCAACGCTGCGCAGTACTGCCGCGCTGCGAACCGTAACCTCTTCGAGCCGTCGCGTCGTTTTGACTTAATCGGCTTCCGCCTCGCTCTTTCAGTCAGTTGATCAGTCCATTCAGCCTGTCCGTGAGCAAAAAGGGCGCGGAGCGCAAGTGAAGTACGGGCGCAATGCTGCGTCAGGCGGTGAGGGACGAACTGCCTGCGCAGCATTGCGCCCGTACGGAGCCATGTACCGCGGGTATTCATTCGGCTCAGCCGAAATTTTTTTTTGAAAAATGCAGATTAAAATATTCAACATATCTATACCAGGTGGCGAAGCCATAAACGAGGACATGAACCTGCTGCTGGCTCAGACCTTCCAAGTTTTAAAAACTTGGAAGGTCTGAGCCAATTATTAAAGAAAATGGGCAATTGCCAAAAAGGCGAGAACCGCGTTGTCCGCGGCGGCAGCTACTTCAACGAAGCGCAGAACTGCCGCGCTGCGAACCGTAACCACAACGAGCCGACGAATCGTAATGACAACATCGGCTTCCGCCTCGCTCTTTCAGCTCACGGACAGGCCGGATGGCTGTCACTGAACAGGCGATTGTCCTGATCCCAGCCGATGGCCGGGACAAAAATGCGCGGCCTTCGAGTCGCACCAGGCGGCAGGGTTAGTAGGGATGTTTCGCCGAAAACGCTGCCGCTTTTTATCTTTCTAAAAAATTGCAAAGCATGAATACACCAACGGAAACCCTTGAGAAAATCGCCGCCCTAATTGGCCAACCCCTCCATCCAGCTCCTGAACGCGACCCCGTCCACGGTGGCTCCCTCGCGGCCCTCATGCCTTACAAAGAAGGCGCACCCAAATACGCCACCGACCCAAACGGCCAACTCATCGGCCTCAACCTCGCCAAAACAGGCTTGACCAATGCACAGTGGAACCATATTTGTGCCCTCCTCCCAGAACGAGGCGCAAATCTCCAAGCGCTCAATCTCTCTGACAACCAACTGACTGATTTTGATCTCGGAGATTTGCCAAGAATTGAATGGCTCAACCTCTGCGACAACCAAATCAGCGCGTTTAAAATACCCTCGGGGCTGGCAACACGGATGACAGACATCAACCTCTGGAACAATCCCGTGGAAGAAATCCCGGTGGAGGTGATGGCTGGTGGGCGCAAACGGGTGCTTGAGTATTTCCAGGAAAAAGAAATCGTCGGGGAAGAAAAAAGCCTGGAAGCCAAGGTCGTGTTGGTAGGAGAAGGTATGGCCGGCAAAACCAGTCTGCGTGTTCGACTGATCCATGGCGATACGGCCAAACTCCCCGAAGAAGACCAGCGTACCAAGGGACTGGAAGTAGAGGTGGAACCGTTTTATGTGTCCCTTCCCGGCGGAGAACGGATGCGGCTCAACCTTTTTGACTTTGGCGGGCAAAACCACTACAAGCCGCTGCACCAGTTTTTTTACTCGCACCGTTCGCTCTATGTGCTGGTAACGCGCAATGGCGATCCTGCGGCAAACGATTTTGATTTCTGGTTTGATACGGCCCAGCTTTTTGGCGGGGGCAGCCCTGTGCTCGTGGTCAACAACCTTTTTGGCGATGTACCGAGCGGGTTCAGCCGCAGCCGCTACGAGCGTTTTGACAACATTATCAAAGACAGCCTTGATACCAATCTGGATGATTGCAAGGGCTTCCCGGCAGTAAAAAAGCGCATCGGCCAACTGGCGGAAGATTTGCCGCACGTTCACATAAGCATCCCAAAATCCTGGGCCTTTGTGCGCCGCGCATTAGAGGGCTTGCGCAAACGGAACATTATTCCCCTGAGCGAGTACCTCGAAATCTGTGCTCGGGAGGAGAACGGCGGCATGGACAAAGACCGCGCTTTTTCCTGCTCGGCTTACTTGCATGACATTGGAGCGTGCCTGCATTACCAGCAATTTCCCGCACTCAAGCGCTTCGTCATTGTCCGCAACGAATGGGCTACTGAAGCGGTGTATCGGGTCATGGACGATCTGGCAGAAAAAGGACAGCATGGTTTCAATGTTGCCGATTTGGAGCGTATCTGGCATCGGCGAAACGAGGACTTGGAGCAAGGCGAGGATTTTCGGTACGATGACTACATTCCTGAACTGCTGGAATTGATGCGCAAGTTCAAACTTTGCTACCCGCTCAAAAGCGATACCGAGTATGTGGCGCCTAGTTTGTTGCCCGTTAAACAACCATCTGATCTGCGCTGGGAACCCAACCACGACCTGCAGTTCGAAATAGAGTACGATTTCATGCCTCCAGGCTTGTTCTCACGTTTTGTGGTGAGCCGTTACGAAGATATCGGCGGCGAAAATCGGGATCAAGTGTGGCGTGACGAGGTGTTTTTTCAATGGGAAAATGCCCGGGCCAATGTGAGCCAGCCTTCTCGTGCAGGCAAAAAGGTAATCGTGTTTAAAGTGCAGGGCAAGGACCTCGAATCTCGAAAACTGTTATTGACTTCACTGCTACGAGATTTGACGACTTTACACAAGGAAACGCCGGGGATTAAGGTCGAGGAGCGGATTCCCTGTATTTGTGATGCTTGCAAAGACTCGAACGCGCCCACGTTTTTTAGGCATTCCCAACTCAAGACCCGAAAAGTCAATCAAAAAAAGACCATAGAATGTGAAAAACCGCCGTTTGCTGAGGTGAATATCGACGAACTGCTGGGCAACATCTTCAGTACTCGAGAGCATATCATGGAAGGCGACTCGCCGGAAAAAGTAATGCTTTCACTCATCAAAGAAGGGCTCTTGGAAGATGCTTTGGTGCAAATGGACGAAGCGGGATATCAAGATTCCGGGGCGTGGCTCGGTGAATTCCGTTCGGCCAAAAGAATGTTGATAACTGCCGGAGCTGACCCGGCAGCGTTTTCACAAACGGAGAGTCGCCTTCGTGCAGCAGCGATGGAAATGCTGGAGAAGCGCCAGAAGTGAATCGCGAAATTTAATTTCTTTCAATGCGAGCTTCCCGAAAGTTTAAAACCTTCGGGAAGTTAAATTTCGCAAATAATAGAATATAATTTTGCGCAAAAATCAATCCTTTACATCTTTCGACTTTTACGCAACCCCGAATAAAAAAACCTCCAAACACAAAAACTCAATGCCCACAAACACACTTCTGCTCCTGGCAAGTGTGTCGCATTCCAGGCCCATTGCTGGTTTGGGCACCGGGCTGCTCGAACCAGAATTTTGCGCGTTTTTTATCGTAATTCCCAATTTCGTTTAGCGTTTCGGCTTCATACAAACGGCCATTGACCATGACAAAGCGAATGCTTTCCGAGTTTTGGATATTCTCCAGCGGGTTTTTATCCAGCACAATCAGATCGGCCAATTTGCCCGCTTTTAGGGAGCCTATTTCCTGATCCATGCCCAAATATTTCGCCCCGTTGAGGGTTGCGCAGCGCAGGGCTTGCAGGTTCGACATGCCGCCTTGTTGGATCATCCAGAGTTCCCAGTGTGCGCCGAGACCGTTGAGTTGGCCGTGCGCGCCGAGGTTGATGTTCACGCCAGCATCCTGAAGTTTTTTGCAGGATTTTGACACGAGGATGTGGCCGTTTTGGTACTCCTCCTCGGGCACCATGGTGCGGTGGCGACTGCGTTCGTCGAGGATGTGTTTGGGCGTAAAATTCAGCAGCGGTTTCTTTTTCCAGACTTCGGAATTTTGGTACCACTGGTATTCGCCGTTGAGGCCGCCGTAGTTCACGATGAGCGTGGGGGTGTTGTGGGTGTTGGTTTTGCCCCAAAGTGTGATCACGTCATTGTACAGCGGCGCCACGGGAATATTGTGCTCAATACCCGTGTGACCATCCACGACTTGTGTGAGGTTATGGTGAAAAAACGAGCCACCCTCCGGCACCACCAGCATGTTCAATTCACGCGCAGCGGCTATGACCTGTTGGCGTTGGTCGCGGCGGGGTTGGTTGTAACTTTTTACGGAAAACGCGCCCCAAGCCTTGGTGCGGCGCAGGGTTGAACGCGCATCTTCAAAAGAGTTAATGGGTGCCTTGAAATCGCCGTCCGCACCGTAGAGAATCGTGCCGGTGGAATACAAGCGCGGACCGACCATCCGGCCAGCCTTGAGCATTTCGGCATTGGAAAACGCCATCTCGGAGTTCACCGAGGGGTCGTGTTGGGTCGTGACGCCGTAAGCCAATTGCGCGTGGTACTCCCACTGTTTTTGCGGGTTAAGCCCGAAGCGGAAATTACCCGGGTGCGCGTGCACGTCCACAATGCCCGGCATGATGGTTTTGCCTTTGCAATCAATGATTTTTACCGGCGCAGCGCGTTTCACCCGCCGACTGTTGTACGCTTCCATGGTTTCCACGGACTCGATTTTGTTTTGGTACACGACGATTGCGCCTTTTTCAATCACCAAATCGCCTTCCATGGTTACAATCCGGGCATTTTCAAAAATAACGGTGCCTTCGGGTTTGTCGGTAGGGAGGTTCAGGCCAATTTTTAAGCCTGCTTCCGGCAAGGCGGGTAACGAATCCGGCGCGCCCGGCAAATAGGCGAAGCGATCCCTCAGCTCAATCGTGAAATACTCGTCGCCGAGCGTGTAATGCAGTTTTTGCGCATCGAGACTCCAGTGCAGGTTGTAGCCCGCATCGCGACTAACCGCGGTAGCAGGCAGGGCTTTGGTGTCGCCGCTGAGGTCGAGGGTTTTGCCAATTTGTGGAAATGCACATACGAACGTTTTATGTAATTCAATGAATGCCAACCACTTACCATCGGGCGAAACTGTGAAGGAATGCGCGTATTTCGACTTGACGTGTACTTTTTCGTCGTTGCCGTTGAGGTCGTAGGATTTTAGGCTTTTGTCCAAAGCGCCAAAAAGGGAGCCGCCGGTTTGGACAAAAATGCGCTTGCCGTCGGGGGAAAAACGTGGATTGTCGCCACCCTCCGCAACAAAATACTCCGGCTTCAGAGAACCCTCTTTCGCGTTTTCTTCAAGATTTATTCTGTAGATGCCGGGTTTTATCCGGCGAGCAGGCCCCATTTCGTCATCGCCGCCCTCCGCTTTAAAAACTATTTCTTTGCCATCGGGCGAAAAACTTGGATTCCGAAAAATGCCGCCCTCCCGGTTTACCTGGTTCAATTTACCTGTTTTCAGATTCATGCGCCACAATCCACCCCCAAAAATATCATTCCAAACACTAAAAACCACCTCAGTCCCATCAGGCGAAAAACTTGGTTCAAACTCCAAAACTGGGACATCAAAACTCTGAATTTGCCCAAAACTCATACGCCCGTATTTCTGATTTACCAGCAGTTCAGGCTTGCCGTCGGGTAAGTCTTTTTTGTACAGCCTTCCAGCCGCATTGAATATCAAGGTGCCTCCCGAGGGCGAAGTTGCCATGTGACGGATGGCGCGTGCCGTAAATTCATTTTCAAAAACAGGATTTTGAAATTTGAGGGTTTCGGCCACCTTGGTTTTAACCTGGCAATTGAATGGAATTTCTGTTCGCGGGAAAAATTCATTGTAATCGCCTATTCCAGCGGTTTTTTGATCTAAATAGGCGGTATGAAGTCCAATTTTATTGAATTTACCGCCCGCCCAAATGACAATTTCATATTGATTTGTGCGCTGACCGCCACCTTTTGGCATCCAGGAAAAACCAGGATAACACCCGAAAATCGTCCAGGCCTCCTGCTGGTCTTTATCCAATCCATCATACAATGGATATTCCAAGCCTGATGCCATATTTCGAACACAAAGCACCGTTTTAGTGTAATCGCGGCGCACAAAAGCAAGCCATTCCCCATCCGGTGAAATCTGTGGCCGACAAGCACCACCAGCGCCACCCGTTACCTCCTCGATTTTTCCTTCCACGCGATCATACCGGCGAATGGCAAAAATCTGGGTATTTGGATTTTTGTTGTACTGAAAAAAGCCGCCGCCGTACATGTCTTCACTGAAGTAAATGTAGCGTCCGTCGGGTGAAACAGAAGGCTCGTTCAGGTCCTGTTGATCGTTTTTTCGCTTGGTCAGTTGAATGCCGCTTCCGCCGCTGAGGTGGTACATCCACAGTTCTCCCGCACCGAGCGAGCGGGTAGAAGTGAAGTGTTTTCTCGCAACAATGTATTCATTATCAACCCATTCTGCGTTGTTGAGCAGTTGGAAACTTTCTTTGGTAATCTGCTTGGCGTTTGAGCCATCCACATTCATGTACCAAATATTGTCGCCGCCGCCAGCATCGCTGGTGAAGGAAATTTTGCTGCCATCCGGTGAAAATCGCGGCTGGACTTCCCAGGCCAAACCCGAGCGGATACAAGTTGCCGTGCCGCCAGAAATGGGCATGGTATAAAGGTCGCCGAGCATATCAAACACAATGGTTTTGCCATCGGGACTTACATCCAAACACATCCAGGTGCCTTCGTTGGTGCTGAATTCAACGTCGCGATAAGGCACGCCGCCAGAGGGGTTGGAGACATCCCATTTGGGCTTTTCTTGCGAAAACAAGCTGCTTTGAAGCAGGGCAAACAGGAGAAAGGACAAAATGTATTTCATGCAAATTGTAATTTTAGGGCGCATAAATACAGCCTTTCGCTGACTTTTGGGGAAAGATAGACGAGCAGCGTAGCCACCACCGTCAGCGGCCAATATGAGTCTGGTAAATGCGTTTGTAAAAGCTCGGGGATTTCTCCGAAATTTGCGGTTTGGTGATTGGTGACTAGTAGATTGGTGATTGGTTTACTGGTGGAATGGTGATTGGTAGATTGGTGGAGTGGAAACTGATATTTCCAACAGTTAAATAACCATTCCCCAGTTTACCAATATACCAGTCCCCAATACACCAATCACCACTCCACCAATCACCAGTAGACCACTCACCAACCCAGGATGCAAAAATTCTTCGCTTTCCTAAAGCAGTTTATCAATTTTTTCCGCAAGCACGGCGACGAAGACCGTAGCCTGATGGACAAGCTGCGCGACAAATACCGACTGGTGATTATGAACGACGATACCTTCGAGGAGGTCACGTCCATTAAACTCACGCCCTTAGCGGTCTATGTCGGAGTCAGTTCACTGATCGTTGGGACCGCTATTCTGGTCACCATGTTGATTATCTGGACTCCGCTGAAACGGTATATTCCGGGTTATGGAGATTTCACCCGCGATTCAGAAATTGCGGAGCTGACCGGTAAAGTGGCTGGTTTGGAGAATGAAATTGAGGCGCACCGCCGCTACAATGAAAATTTTCGAAAAATCCTGACGGGCGATCTAGCCGACATGTCCCAAGAAGCAGCCAAAAAAAATGCACAACCGGAGAATCCCGCCGATACCATGCCCAAAGACATTGATCGGATCCCGGAGGATGAAGAACTGCGCTCCGCCGTCGCTACCGGAACCTTCACAACCGATCCAAAAGCAGTTGTTTCGCCCCTTACCAGCCTGGGACGAGACGTGCCGTTGGAACAACTTTTTTTCATGCCGCCCGTAAGCGGCGAGGTGACTGCCAAATTCGACCTGTCAAAAAACCATTATGGGCTGGACGTTGCTGCGCCCAAAAACACCGCCGTGAAAGCTGCCGCCGACGGCTCGGTTATTTCGGCGGGCTACACCGTGGAAACGGGTTACAGCATCGCCGTGCAACACCCAAACAATGTGGTAACCATCTACAAACACAATTCCGTGCTGCTCCGCCGTGAGGGCGACCAGGTAAAAGCCGGGGAGGCCATCGCAATCATCGGAAATTCGGGGGAAAACACCTCCGGGCCACATATCCACTTCGAACTCTGGCACAAAGGCCGGGCCGTGGACCCAACTTTATACATCAATTTTAATTGACACCAATCACCACTTCACCACCCTCCGCCCTTCATAAAAACCCTGCTCGCTCGAGACGCTGAGCAGATAAGGCCCGCTTGGAAGATTTGACAAACCCTTCAACAGCGTGACGCCGCTGGCATCGGCCCTTGTTTCCAGGATGATTTTTCCGGAAAAATCCGTTAGCCAAAGCATCGTATTTGCGGGTTTAAATGGACTGTCTGCAGGAATTTCAATGCGTAAAAAATCCTCGAATGGCATGGGCGAAATGCGTACAATGGACTCATTGTCAAGTATTTCTGTACTTACAACTGAGGGAATCAGGGCAAAATCTCTCACCGCAATTTCACCACTCACCAGCGAAACATTGGTCACGACCTGTGTTTGGTAGCCGGTCCGTTCCACACGAAGCGCGTAATTCCCCGTCGCCTGTGCGCCCGTTTTATAGCCTCCATTTGCACCCGTAGTGTCCGCATTGGGCGTGTTTAAGACAAAAATCTTAGCATTCGGTAAGGGGAAACCAGTCAAAGCGTCCGTTACCGTACCCTGTATCCGGGCAGCTTTTTGGTACGTCGGCTGATACACGAACAAGCCCTCCTCCACGACAGTTGCCAACAAAATCCCCGAAGGCAAATAAGGGTCTGCATCCCAAACCAATTTATTTCCGATCGTATCCAGGGCAATTTCAATCAGATTATCTGGCTGCGAGGCATCCACAAGCGTTAATTGACCCCTGTAACTCGGACAAACGAGAAAATCCCCGGGCATGACCCGCACATTATGCACCTCCCCCTCAGGCCGTAAACTCGGTTTGTACAGATCTAGTAAACGAATATCCTCCAGATTGGAAACATCGAAGGCCGCCAGTGGGGCATTAGCCCGTTCATCGGTGGTAAAAAGCGTTTGGCCATCGTTGGAGGTTTCGCAATTGTGACTGTAACCGCCAGGAGTGGGGTGGTTGGTGAGCAAAACCGGGTTGCTTTTGTCCGAAATATCCACCACTCCAAATCGGGAGGCGTCTCCCTCATTGGTCCAAAGGGTGTCGCCGCGCACAAAACCATCATGTACGTAGTGCGCCGCATATTTGCTCAAAACGCGCGGATTCCAAGGGTCGTCAAGATCCGCAATCACAGCCCCGTCAGAGATATTGCTGCCGCCAAAAAGGTACAAATACCCCTCTTTAGCCAATATGGTGTGACTTCTTCGGACTCGATTGACAAAAAAACCGTCGCCACGCCAAACTTTCCATTGAATGCTGTCGGGCAAAAAGTTGAGGTTCACGATGGTAATGCCACTGCTGTCCGCGTCTGAACTAACGTAGGCGTGACCGGCCCAGGTCCGCACTTCCCGCCAGTTGTTCTGGATACCTGGCACCTGAAATCGCTCCACAGGCAAGGCCGGATCAGTCAAATCCACAATACTCAGCCCGATGCTGGTGCCCACGAGTGCCCATTCGCCGCCTGCACTGTCCACGTGATGCCAACACCCGGAAAGCCTCAACTGCGGGTAAGGTAAATGTCCGATCCGTTGCAGGTTTTGAGCAGGAAGCAAGGCCATCAAGCCGCACATGGCCGAGAGCCAGAGCAAAAATATACGCATAAACCTTTGATTTTGAACGCTTTTTTAGGTTTTTATCAAACCAAACCCAGTGCCTTGTCCAAATCTTCAATCAAATCGTCCACATCTTCCACCCCGATACTCAGGCGAATGAGCGAGTCCGTGAGGCCCACCTTCAGTCGTTCCTCCCGTGGAATACTGGCGTGGGTCATGCTGGCCGGGTGACCAATGAGCGACTCTACCCCACCGAGCGATTCCGCCAGGGTGAACAATTCAGTATTGCTCATCACTTTGGTGGCATCTTCCAAAGAATTGTTTTTCAGGTCAAAAGAAACCATCGCCCCAAACATGCGCATCTGTTTTTGAGCAATCGCATGGCCGGGATGCTGGACAAACCCGGGCCAGTGCACTTTCCCTACTTTGGGATGATTGACGAGGTATTCCGCAATTTTCGCTGCGTTTTCGCAGGCGCGTTGCACACGCAGGTGAAGGGTTTTGATGCCGCGCAAAACCAGAAAACAATCTTGTGGGCCAGGCACGGCGCCGCAGGCATTTTGCAAAAAACGCAGGCGTTGGGCAATGTCCGCATCCTTCACCACCAGGCAGCCATGTACCACATCCGAGTGGCCGCCAATGTATTTGGTTGCCGAATGCAGCACGATGTCTGCGCCTAGATCGAGTGGATTTTGCAGGTAAGGAGAAGCGAAGGTGTTATCCACGCAAGTCATGATACCGTGTTTACGGGCAATGGCGCATACCGCCGCGATGTCCACGATATTCAGCATTGGGTTGGTGGGCGTTTCAATCCAGATCAGCTTGGTGGCTGGGCTGATTTCACGTTCCACATTGGCCGCCGTGTACATGTCCACAAAACGGCTTTTTAGTCCCCACTGGCTCCAAACGCGCACCATTTGCCGGTACGAACCGCCGTATAAATCATTGACTGCCAGTACTTCATCGCCGGAAGTGAGTAGTTTGATGACCGCATCTTGTGCGGCTAAACCAGAGGAAAAACAGATGGCGTCCGTCCCGTTTTCGAGGGCGGCGAGGTTTTTTTCCAGGGCGGATCGGGTCGGGTTTTGAGTGCGTGCATATTCATACCCCTTGTGCTCGCCCGGCGCCGTTTGCGCATAGGTAGAGGTCTGGAAAATTGGGGTCATAACTGCCCCGGTGCTGGGATCTGGCTCTATGCCGGCGTGGATAACTTTGGTAGCAAATTTCATGTGTGTGGTGTATTTTTTGTCGCCAAGCCTTTTTGCTGAAATATACTTCGCAAAAGCAAAGGCGATACTGGAATTTGGATAGAAACCGCAAAGGTAGGCAGCCATTGCCACTTGTTTCCCAGTGCGTTTTAAACTACAGGAGACACCCCGACTTTTGCATGATTGCAAAAACGGGATTCCGTGCGTAGAAGTGACACTTTTTAAAAAAGTGTCACTTCTACCGATTTAACGTGTTACAAAATTCGGGGTAACCCATGTCTGCCGCTTCTCTGCCGTGTCGTACCTTGTGCCTTAAATTATGACACGTAGAATACTCGAAACAGAGCAAAAAGCGCTGGAAATCAACCTCGATGACCGGGTGTACGGCGCGTTCGCGGAGATTGGCGCAGGCCAGGAAGTTGCACGCCACTTCTTTCAGGCGGGTGCAGCAGCGGGCACCATCGCCAAAACGATGAGTGCTTACGACAAAGTAGTGAGCGACGAAATTTACGGCACCGAAGAGCAGGGAAAAGGTCGCTACGTGTGCGAATCCAGGTTGTATAAAATGTTGGCCCACGAATACGCGCTCATGGAAGGGCGGCTCCGGGCACAACGACCCGAACAGTGCTTTTTTGCTTTTGCGGACACTGTGGCAGCCATCAATTATCAAAAAACCATCAAAGGCGATGGTTGGCTGGGGCTGCGTTTTCAACTTACGCCAGGTGCTGCGCCCAATGATCTGGTGCTGCACGTTCGGCTGCTGGACCAGGACAATCGGCTGCAACAACAGGCGGTTGGTATTCTGGGCGTGAATATGCTCTACGCTTGTTACCGCTACCAAAGCGACCCGGAAACCCTGCTTCGTTCGTTGATGGACAATCTGGTCGGGCGGGTGAAGATCGACATGGTGCGTTTGCAAGGGCCTGATTTTCAAAATCTTGACAACCGACTCCTGTGCCTTTGGCTGGTCAAAAACCAACTCAGTGAAGTGGCCATTTTCGGTCCGGATGGCTTGAGTCTGCACGCCGGGGAGTTTCTTTACCGGAAATCCATCCTGATTGCGCGGGGAAGTTACCGACCGCCCACGCTGGTGCAGCAGGACATGATCCGCTGTGCCAAAGCCCAATTCCGTGCTGAGCCGGATGTGGACGGGGACAATACTTTTTTCCTCACGGAAATCACGCTTGACAATTTGCGTGCAGACGGCGAACTCAGCGAACGCGATTTCCTGGATCGCGCCGAAATTTTGTGTGCCATGGGCGAAACGGTGATCATTTCTGATTGTGTGCAACATAAGCGGCTCATCGCCTACTTTGCCGACTATAAAATTCACCGGATCGGCCTGGCCATGGGTGCCCGCAAACTCCAGAACATCCTCCACGAAACCTGCGAAGCCAACCCGGATAACCTCTTGGGAGCATTCGGCGAGGTGTTCACCCGAAATGTGCGGTTTTATGTTTACCCGTTTTTACCAACTTCACCCGCTTTACCCGCCGTAGCTTCCCCGCCTGCCAAGCCCTGGCGGGCAGGAGCGAAGGCGGGCGAACACCTCATCACATCCAAAAACCTCTCCATCCCCCCGGCCATTCATTTTTTATACGATCACCTGCTGGAAAGTCGGAACATTGTGGACCTTCAGGGGTTTGAGCCAGAGATTCTTAACATCTACCATAAGGCCGTTTTAAAGCAAATTCAACACGGCGAAAGTGGCTGGGAAGAAAAAGTCCCCCCCGAAGTGGCACGTTTGATTCGGGAAAAGCGTTTGTTTGGGTACAAACCGGTTTAACCTAAAATTGAAAAAAAGATTGCAGGCTTTTAACCTGAATACCTAAAAAGCACTCTGAAAATACTGAAAAGCACATAAATTCAATTGAAATGACACTCGAAGAAAGAATCAGTAAAGACCTCGTGGTCGCCATGAAAGCCAAGGACGACGTGACGCTGCGCGGTATCCGTGCCATCAAATCACTCATTCAATTGGCCAAAACAGACGGAACGGGCCAGGCCATTGACGAAACCCGCGAAGTGCAGATGCTGCAAAAACTGGTGAAAACCCGCCAGGAATCCATGGAAATTTACGAAAAAAACAACCGGCCCGAACTCGCACAGATTGAACGCGAGGAAATAGCTGTAATCCGGAAATACCTGCCAGCCATGTTGGAAGGCGCTGAATTGGAGGCGATTATTAAAAGAATCATTGCCGAAACAGGCGCTGAATCGGCCCGCGATATGGGCAAGGTAATGGGCGCTGCCAACAAAGAATTGGCGGGCAAAGCAGAAGGCCGCGCGATTTCGGATATTGTGAAACACCTATTAGGCTAATGATTATGATTTTACGAGCAGAGAATATCTTCAAAAACTACGGCAAACGCACCGTGGTAAAAGACGTTTCGTTCCAGGTAGAGCAGGGCGAAATTGTCGGATTGCTCGGGCCGAACGGTGCGGGGAAAACCACCTCATTTTACATGACCGTGGGCTTTATCAAACCAACCGATGGGCATGTGTACCTTGATAATGAGGAGATTACGAATTTACCCATGTATCGCCGCGCCCAAAAAGGCATTGGTTATTTGCCGCAGGAACCCAGTGTGTTTCGCAAACTCTCGGTGGAGGACAATATCCGCGCGGTTTTGGAAATGACCAAATTGAGCAAACAGGCACAGCATGAAAAACTGGAATCCCTGCTCGACGAATTCAACCTCAACCGGGTGCGTACCGGCAATGGTGACACCCTCTCCGGAGGCGAGCGCCGACGCACCGAAATCGCCCGGGCACTCGCCAGCGATCCGAAGTTCATCCTGCTTGACGAGCCTTTCGCAGGCATTGACCCCATTGCCGTGGAAGACATTCAGTACATCGTGGCAAAACTCAAAACCAAAAATATCGGTATCCTAATCACCGACCACAATGTGCAGGAAACCCTCAGCATCACTGACCGGGCTTACCTCATGTTCGAGGGCAGTATTTTGAAGGCTGGCACCGCCGAAGAACTTGCCGCAGATGAGATGGTGCGCAAGGTGTATTTGGGGAAGAATTTTGAGTTGAAAAGGAAGGTTTTTGAGGGTTGATTTGGGCTGGATTATGGATTGATTTTGTAAGACGGACACGCTGGAGCATGGCTCCAGCCTTGTGCATACCCGATAAAATTATCAGATTTTGGAGTGGCGGGTATTGATTATCAACATCTTTTATACATATCGCAAGTCATAAGACCCACGCAAGCCCAACCCATCACTTCCCCGTTTTAGCCACCACCTTCTTCGCTTTTCTAGCTTTTTCTACCGCAATGCCGGCGTCAATGCGGCCGTAACCGTAATAAATGCTATGACCATTTTTGCCATACTTGCCGCCTGCGAGGTCAATGCGTATGCAGGATCGGCGGATGAGCTGTTTCACTCTTTTTTGGCTGAGGCTTGGATTGGCCGCCAACACCAGCGCGACCACCCCGGCCATTCCCGGACAAGCGCCCGAGGTGCCCCCAAAAGCATTGGTGTAGTCTGTTTCATGGTAGCCAGGCTTACCTAAGCGGTCGGTAGTGCGCAGGCCTTCGCTGGTTGGTGCGGGATGTTCAAAAGCGTCCCAGCCAAAATCATTGCTGGGGAAACAGGCCCAAATAGCTTTCCCAAAATCAGAGTACACACTTTTTTTGCCCGAATCATTGCAAGCCGCCACCGAAATCACGCCCGGAAAACTACAATAACCGTCGTTCATCACATTTTCATTGCCATTGCCTGCGGCAAACAGGATCACGCAACCCAGTCCGCCGCGCCCTTTTTTCAAGGCATATTGCATCGCCAGTCGGGTGCTGTCAGGCAGGGCCGTGACGCGCGTGTGAAGCGGGTCGTCCGCATCCCACCAATCACCGTCAGAAGGTCCCCAAGAGCAAGAAATCACATCCGCGCCATGGTCTGCGGCCCAGGCAAAGGCGTTGGCCTCGGCCATACTTCCCAGACCGCTCCTCAAACGGATGGGCATTAAATTCGATTCTGGTGCAGTGCCACTGGCGCCATTTTCCAGTCCAGCGGCGCAGGCCATTCCCGCACAGGGCGTTCCGTGCGAATCATCGTCTAATTTAGGGCGGGGATTTTCATTGTTTTCCGTCGCATCAAAGGGATGTACCACCCGGCCAGAAAATTCGGGGTGATTGATGTCAACGCCGTCGTCAATAATCGCCACGGTGATGCCCTTGCCTTTGGTAGTTTTCCAGGCCTGCTCGATATTCACGTGATTATCAACCTCTTTCCCCTTAATGTTGGTTTTGACCAAATGCCACTGCATGGGGTGCGGGGGACTTTTAAAACGCCGCTCTTGCACCAGTTCCGGGTGGCAGAACTCGACATTTTTTTCTTTCAAAATTTCTTCAGCAATGCTAAAAACCTCTAGTCCAGTGCCTTCCGCAGCACAGGCAAAATAGGAATTGGCCGCAAAAGGAAGTTTGTTTTTCACCGTCAGATGGTGTTTTTCAATGACGGCTAAACAGTCAGCCTCACTGACAGAATCATGAAATTTGATAAAAAAATTCTCGGTGTAAAGCATCACCTCCCCGCTTTCGGCGTCCTGCAAAACACGCCCGGCAAACCGAATTCCGGATTCTTGTTTAAGCGAGGCACGCGCCATATCCCGATGTGCGCGAGGGCTGGAGGTGGATTCAAGCCCAAGATCATTGCTGCCAGGGGACACCCGTCGCACGGTGACACTGGCCTCCGGGAATTCTGCCACCTCAGTGTTGCCTTCCATGAGATCGCGGGTGCGCGAAGTCATGTCCAAATCTTCCAGTTTATGATTTTTTCGGGTCCGAATGGCCACCATATCAGGGCTTTCTACCAAGTTGATGGATTTGCCCTTTTTTCCGCCGAATTTGACTTTATACATGGTTGTGATCGAATTTGGTTATAAACGCGGGTAAAAATAGCGCTAATTTCGACTCGCTGTGTAGGTACTTTCTACTTTTTGACTAAATTGTTCGTACACTTCAACCGGGATTTTATGGCGCATGGAGAGCAGGAATTGCTTGAGTTTGATGTACTCGCCTTCAGTAAGGACATCGTCTTCCATGAACGCGCCGAAGAGTTCCAGAAAATTCTCGCTGATGCTTCGGGCAAACTCAATACGTTTCACCATGTCTTCAATAAACGCCAAAAAATAGAGTCCCTCCGTGTAGCCAAGTTTCCGACGAAGCACCAAATCATCTACTTCCCTTTTAATTTCCTCCAGTCGCCGGGAGGCTGCTTCTGCGCTAATCTGCTGATTCTCGAAGCTTAAAAAAACTTGCCGTGCCCTGACTCCGTACTGGCGGATCAATTGTTCGCGGCGGCGAAAAACCAAATATCCTACTAATGCCGTGAGCAGTGCCGTAGTACCCACCATGGTGATCTCCACAAAATAACCAGTTTCATGTAGCATTTCGATGAGCTTCGCGAAAAAGCTGGACTCCGCCTCCATGCCCTCATGCTGGAGCGTATATTCCATGGGATGGAAATCTTTTTCCCGGAGCGAATTTTGAGGTTTCAGGGCGTTTATATGACTCATCACTGCCATTTTGTACTTTCCCCGATCTTCGTCGCGATACAAAGGGCGAATATTGGAGCCTTGTCCCATCTGGTGGCCGTCTGTATATTTCCGACGCAGCAGTTGGTTGGTTTTCATGAAACAAAACAGGAACCGGTGCATTTGTGCGGTGTCCCGAAGGGCTGCCAGTTTGCTGGGATCCTCTTCGGATCTTTTTTCTTCATGCAACCAGGCGACCAAATCACGAGGACTGATTTCCACCAAAAATCGGTCGCCCAAACGCTTAAAATGTTCTCCGTTGAACTCTACAAAAGAGCCGGGTCCATAATGGGTAATGGACATGAGATAACAGTTTGCGGGGAGATCCACTTGTTTACCACCTACCTCAGCCACGGGTTTTTTAGAGCTGAGTGCTTCCCACATGGCTGGTCCGAAAAATGTTTCGGGATTGATTTTATCAAAATTGTCAAATACGACGACGAACCGCTGGCTTGGATTTTGCTTGCAGCGTTCCCAAAAATACAGCAGTTCTCCAGGATAAAACTTCCCTTTTTCGTCTTCCTGTCCGATGTATTTTTTATGGTATTCTACATCAAAGGCCGGTGCACAGTCAATTTGCAATACGCGATCACAGCTCCCTGCCAGCAGATTTGCTACCCGTTTTCCCTGTTTGGTAGATCCTACCCCTGTAACACCGGAAATAACAATTCGGCGGGAGGCTGCGTTGGCGGCGGCCAGGGTGAGTTTTTGGAATGAACTCCACTCAATATTGGTAGGGGAGGGCTGCATGGCGAGCCGAAAAGCGGTACTGTCGCCAGGCACAAAAGTTTGCCTATGTATCTGACAATAAAGCAGTTGCAGGGAGTCTGGCACCTCGGCAATAAGCGTGGCAGGTTGGCGAACCAAGGTGCCCGATTCGGCCCAAAGGGGATCCGGGCGGTTGCGCGAACCTTGCCAAAAAAGTAGCACAACAGCCACAAAGGCCGCTGATACAAGTAGGCGGTTGAGCGAGGAACGGGAAGCCAAATGATTACGGTTTAGGGAGGCGAAGGTAGGTTAAAATGTCGCCTAGGTGTCATCCCTGCCTAATTCTTTGCCTCAAAAGGGTGCTTCAGACCCCAATACTCCTTTAAAACCATTTTCACAGAACCCACAGACACAGGCGAATCAATCATGAGGGGGATTCTATTGGCATCATCGGATACCCAAACGGTCATTTTGGCATCTTCTCTAAAGACGTTGCCCGCAATGACCTGTGGTTGGAATTTGAGCGTTTTATAGCGCCCCATTTTGTACACCTTCTTATTGGATTCTTTGCCCAAATAATTCATGGTAAGGGGATACTCTTCCTTATCCATAAACACTCGAAAAGGCACCGTGTAGCCTGGATTTTGGCTGGCAAAATCTACGTTGCGCAGGTTGTAGAGCGTAGAAAGTATGTCGTGGCAACTTGCCTGAACGGGATGTTCCGTTTTCTCTTCCTTTTCACCCCGTTTGGGCGAGCGCCAAACCGTCATTTTTTTGTCGGCCTGATTAAAGGAAATTTTTTCAAAAATATGGTAATTGCCCTCGTTCACGCTGCGTTCGGAATAGTTGGGCAGGAGGGTTTTTTTATCCACCCAGGAATCATACTCATCTTTGGCGACGAAGAACCACTCATAAGAATCGTAGGTTTCGCCTTTGGCTTGGTAGTGATATTGGGTGCCTTCATCAAACATCCGGAAAGTAACCTCGCCGGCTGGCACCCAAATGAAGTTTAGGTTGTAGTAAATTTTATAGGTTAGGCGTTCCCCATGTTGGAATGCCATATTATCGGAAGGCTCGGCAAGCGGGGCTTGTGCCACGTTTTGCTGAGGGGAATTACCCATCAGGAAGGTTATAAAAAGTGCCGTGTACAACCCAAAAGTTGAATTTTTAAGCATGCTGGTTTTCATGTGCAAACGTTTTGGTGATGTTGACGAAAAGAATTGAAAAAGTACCCACCAACGCGGGAAAAATCAGGTTTATTATCCACAACACAAAGGTAGCGGCGTAGTAATGCAATGTGCCCCAATCTTTCACAAACCGTTTGAGGTAGCGTAACAATTGAACTTTACATATCTAGAATACCCCTCCTCTTTAAGGGCATAAAAAATGGGCAACCCCCAAAGTCGGAGATTGCCCATCGTATGACAAGTTGGACTATTGATTAATAGCCAGCGTCTTTGTTGCCTTTGAAGCTGCCTTTGCCAGCTTCTTTGCCTTCTGGGCGAGCCATTTCGGTTTCGCCTTTAGCAACGCGGAATTCCACGCGGCGGTTGATAACGCTGGAGCCTTTCTGTGGAACAAGCGCACTCGTTTTGCCAGCCCAGTTAAGGATCAAGCGGTCGCGAGATATACCGTACTCAGACACGAGGATTTCGATGGCCGCTTTTGCACGGTTGTAGGAAAGAACTGCATTGTAGCCTTCTGACCCACGAGCATCGGTGTGACCTACTGCTACTACTTTGAGGCTTGGGTTGCTTTTCAACACGCTAGCCACTTGGTAAAGATTTTCGTATTCGCTGAAACGTACGTCGTAGCGGTTGTCGCCAAAGTTAACCATTGGAAGGAACCAGTTTGCAGGCATTGGTTCTGGAATCTTGATGGCCGCGATTTTTGCGTCAACGATGCGGTTTACGTCAGCCTCTGTGATTGGTTTTGGCACTTGTGCTACGCCGTCTTTGTTCACAGTAAAGCCTGGAGGAGAGTGTGGCTCTTTGTCCATGTAGTCAGGCACTTTGTCGCCGTCAGAATCAAGGGTAACCCCTCTTGTGTCAACGCGTGCACCAGCAGGGCTGTTTATTTCAGCGTCAATAGCGTCAATGATACCGTCGCCATCCGTGTCGGTTGGGTCGTAGATTGGGCGCTTTTCGAGTTCAGAAATTGCGTTGCCAGCCGATTCCATTGGGTTTACCCAATAAAGTGGCTCTACTTTTTTGTTGCCGGCTTTGTCCTTGCCGCCGATGTTGAAGTTCAAGGAAAGGTGTGGCCAGTGTAAAGCATCGCGGTAGGTGGAGTTGTTGTCGCCGTCAAGCAAATCGCCATCAGAGCCAAGTACTTGTGCTACAGTGTACTCCAGACCGAGGTTGAATTTCGAGCTGAAACGGAAAGCCAGGCCTGCGCCTACTTCTACTGTTGCGCCACCGTATTTTTCTGAATCAGCAGCACCGTTAGACGCTACATCAAAAGAAGAATAGCCCAAGCCGCCGAATACGTTGAGGCCTACTTTGCGGTAAGGCTTGTCGAAACGGAGGTTGTTTACAGTCATCACCAACTGACCGCTACCAGAGAACCAGTTGGTTTCTGAAGTTGCGCCGTTGGCACCGGAGTTTTCGTTCTCCATTGCAGCGTACATACCACTTACACGGACCGAAAAAACGTGGCCGAGTGATTTGCGGACGTGGAGGCCACCGCCAAAGCCAGGGAATTTTGCATCAATATCGCCGAGGATCATCGGTGTACCGAGATCAACGCCAATTTCCCACTGGTCGGCAGGAGTGAATGAACGATAGGTAGAGCCTGCTTCTTGAGCAGCCAAACCCAGTCCAAAAAAGGTCAAAAGGAGCGTAAATGTTAATTTCCGAACCGTCATAAGGTTGCTGAATTTTTAATGAAATGAATGTTACAGTTTTGTTAGTGTCCTAGTTTAAGGGGCGTAAATCTTCGAAAGCGTGGATTATTGCAAATGTATTGGAAAAACAGGGCAATAATCGGAAAATTATTTAGTTGCCCAACTTTTTCAGGGCCAAAAATAGAGCGGTGGTGGATATTTTTCGGGGTAAATCATTATTTTTTCTTACTTCTTCCAATGCGGTGCGTATTGTGGAGGACGTGTCGGAGAAAATTGCCTGGTCTGTCATGACGGCATCGGGCTGCATCAGGTATGCAAAAACACGTGCCATGCCGCAGTTTGCGATGAAATCCGGTATTACCGCTGTTTGCTCATCCGCAAAACGCGCCGTGGGACCGAAGAACACCTGATCGTCCACAAACGGCACATTGGCACCGCAGGCGATGACTTCCACACCGCCCTCCAACAATGAATCTACCTGAGCGCTGGTCACGAGTTTGGAAGCTGCGCCGGGGATAAAAATATCGGCACCCATTTTCCAGATTTTCTCATTTACCTCGTTGAAAGACAAGAGTTTATCGCTGGTAATTTTATTATTAACTTTTTCGTTGAAAAGCTGTTTTACCGCATCCAAACTAAGCCCCTCGGGTGCAAGTAAACCGCCATCGCGGTCAATTACCCCTATAATTTTAACCCCTTCATTGGCCAAATAACAAGCCGCCGCAGAGGCTACGTTGCCCCAGCCCTGAATAATGGCCGTTTTCCCGGATACCGAACTTTGGTGAAAAATATCGTAGAAATGCCGCACAGACTCTGCGACGCCATAGCCCGTAATCAAATCGGCCACGGCGTATTTGTGCTGACCACCTTCGGGTACGAAGGCCGGGTCTTCCACAATTTTGGTGCAACCATAGCGAAGCTGACCAATAATATTTATTTGTTGTCCCTCGCTGGGTTTAAAGTGGCCACGCACAATGCCTTCCTGTGGATGCCAAAGGCCGAGTGCCTCCGTAATTGGCACTACGTCTTTGATTTCGTCCACATTCAAATCCCCGCCAGTACCATAATAATTTTTCAAAATGGGTAGGGCCGCACGATACCAGCGGGCCAAAACTTCCAAACGCCTCGGGTCGGAAGGATCGAAGTTGATGCCACTTTTAGCACCACCGATGGCCGGACCACATACGCTGAACTTGATTTCCATTACTTTGGCCAGCGAAATAACTTCTTCACAAGTGAGGCCCTTGCGCATCCGGGTGCCACCGCCAGCCGCGCCATTGCGCAGCGAATTGATGACTATCCAACCTTCCGCTCCAGTCTCTTCATCGTGCCATTCAAAAATGATTTCGGGCTTTTTCTCCTTGTACCTTTCTAGGAGGCTTTCCATAAAATATGTGTGGTGTAAATTTGATTAGCGCAAAATGCGGCGCAAAAGTAGCGAAAGGAAGTACCAATTTTTTAACATTTTCAAAGTCGCCTTGGAAGAAATCGGTATGCGACTTCAAGTCGCACCCCGAATCATCTCATAGCTCACGCATTCAGCCGGATCAAACGCTTCGTTTCTCCAGTGATTTCAATCTCCAATCGCGCCATGTCGCTCGGGTATAAATGTTCGGCTACTTGCGGCCATTCAATTACACAATACCAAGAATCGTGCAGCAAATCGTCCAAACCAATGTCAAAAGCCTCTTGCGGGCTGTTTAAACGGTAAAGATCCAGGTGATGAAAAAGGTTCATTGTGCCGTCAGCATTGGGGTAACTGTATTGATTTACAAGCGAAAAGGTGGGACTGGCGGTGTTTTCGCGCACACCCAGTTGTTGGCAAATGGCCTTTACCAGCGTGGTTTTGCCTGCGCCCATTTCGCCATAAAGCGCAATTTTCCGACGAGTACCCAGCGCAGCGCGTAACTGTGGTACCAACGCGGTAAGTTCATCCAAAGAAGATACGGTCCATTCCATGGAGCGCAAAAGTAGTGGGTTCGTCGCAAATTTTGAGGAACAAAACACAATCCGCAAAAGCAAAAGTAAAGTGCGATTTTTGCAGCGTGATTTATACGATCTCCTCTATTCAAGACATTCTCCAGGCCGAGTGGCTCCAACAAAATGCAGCCGATGCGGCCGTGGAGCATCTGCTGTTCGACAGCCGCTCGACCATCAATCCTGCAACTTCCCTGTTTTTTGCCCTGCCAGGTAAACACCGCGACGGACACCGTTTTTTGCCCGATTTGTACGCGCAGGGTGTTCGACAATTCGTTGTAAGCCAATCCGTTGACACCAAAAAAATGCCCGAAGCCAATGTGCTGAAGGTGGAAAACACCCTCGACGCACTCCAAAAACTTGCGGCGTATCATCGTTCCAGATTTCAAATTCCGGTCATCGGCATCACGGGAAGCAACGGGAAAACAGTGGTGAAGGAATGGCTCGCGCAACTGCTTTCGCCGGATTTCGACCTCGTGCGCAGTCCAAAAAGTTACAATTCACAAATAGGTGTCCCACTTTCCGTTTGGCAAATCCAGGCGCGTAATACCCTTGGTATCTTCGAGGCGGGCATTTCACGAACCGGCGAAATGGTGCGTTTGGAAAAAATTATTCGCCCCAACATCGGTGTGTTCACCAACCTTGGCCCGGCACATCAGGAAGGTTTTGCATCCGATGCCGAAAAGCTGGCGGAAAAAATGCAGCTATTCGCGCACGCCGAAACCTTGGTTTGCGAAGCGCAATTCGCTCCCCCTTCAAGCAAAACTCGTTTGTTTACCTGGTCAAAAAACGGGGAAGCGGCTGATTTACAAGTCCAAAAAATGGACAAAACACCCTCAGGCGGCGTGGAGATTCAGGCGATTGTATCGAATCCCGCCGCGCTGCCCCCATCCGCCGAGGATAAACCCGAACCCCAACTTCGGTCTATTTCCATTCCTTTTTCCGACCCTGCCAGCATCGAAAACGCACTCCATTGCTGGGCGGTTATGCTTTTACTTGGAATCCCGCAGGAAGCCATCGAACGGCGCATGAAGCGCCTCGAACCCGTGGAAATGCGCCTCGAAGTAAAGGCTGCCGTCCATGGTTGCACGCTCATCAATGATGCTTATAGCAACGACCTGGCTTCGCTGCGGTTGGCCTTGCAATTTGCCCGGCAACAAGCAGGAAAAGGTAAACTGACCCTTATTTTATCTGATATTTTGCAAAGTGGACAGCGCAGCGAGGTGCTTTGGAAGGCCGTGGCCGAAACCATCCAGGCCCAAAAAGTAGAACGGCTTTTTGGCATCGGAACGGATATCCAGGCCATCCAACCCATGTTGTCCTCCGAGGTGGAGACCATATTTTACGCTGAAACAGGGCGCTTTTTGGAAACAATAGCGGAACATGATTTCCGCGAAGAAACCATCCTGCTCAAAGGCGCTCGAAGTTTTGCATTTGAACGAATTGCCCGGCGTTTGGAACAAAAAGCGCACAAAACCGTGCTGGAAGTCAATTTGACCGCCCTTGCGCACAATTTGAAAATGTATCAGCGATTGCTCCAGCCCGGAACCAAAATGATGGTGATGGTCAAGGCCGAGGGGTATGGCGCTGGGTCCGCGCAAGTGGCCAAGTTGTTGGAATTTCACCAGGTGGACTACCTCGGGGTGGCCTATGCTGATGAGGGCATTGAGCTCCGGCAGGCCGGCGTGAACCTACCTATTCTGGTTTTAAACCCCGAACCCGCCAGCTTCGATACCTTGAGCCGTTTTCGACTGGAACCAGAAGTGTACAGCCTGGAAATGCTCGACGAAATCGCAGCATTTGCCAAGGAAGGGAAAAACCTGGCCATCCACCTCAAACTGGATACCGGAATGCACCGACTGGGCTTTGTTCCAGCGGATATTCCTCGGCTGGTGGAAAAACTTATCAAGCTGCCGCATTTGCGCGTGGCCTCCGTTTTTTCGCACCTTGCAGCCAGCGATGCGGCGCAGCACGAGGCATTTACCCGGCAGCAAGCGGCGGTTTTTTTGACCATGTTTGGGCATATCAGCACGGCTTTGGGCTATGCCCCGCTGCGGCATATTTGCAATACAGGCGGGATTGAGCACTGGCCCGCATTCCATTTTGACATGGTGCGGCTGGGCATTGGCTTGTACGGCATTGGCGGAAAAAAAATGCAGGACCAACTGCAAACGGTGAATTCATTGAAGGCGACCATCAGCCAAATCAAAAACATTGAACCAGGCGAAACCGTTGGCTACAACCGCAACAGCGGCCCGCTCACATCCCCCAAACGCATTGCAACCATCAGCATCGGGTACGCCGACGGCCTGTTGCGACTGGCGGGTGGAGGTCGGTTCTCCGCTTTACTTCGTGGTAAGCAAGCGCCTACAATGGGGAATATTTGCATGGATATGACGATGCTCGACATCACCCATATTCCGGAAGCCCAGGTGGGCGACGAGGTCACAATTTTTGGAGAAAACCAAGCCGTTCAAACCTTGGCCGATTGCCTGCAAACCATTCCTTATGAAGTGTTTACGAACATTTCAGAACGTGTAAAAAGGGTATATTGGCAAGAATGAGCCCACCCCACCCCCCTCCTTCGCTAAAGCTACTGCGGGTAAAAATCACCAATCCACCAATCACCAATCCACCCCCTCCTTCGCTAAAGCTATGGCGGGTAAAAATCACCAGTCTATGACCACCATTGCAGCACTCTATTCTATTTTTCAAGCGCATCCCGTGGTGAGTACCGATACGCGGCAATTGCCCGCTGGATGTTTGTTTTTTGCCTTGAAAGGAGCCAATTTTGATGGAAATAAGTTTGCCGCGCAGGCACTGGAAAACGGGGCAGCCTTTGCTGTCATAGACGATCCAAACTACCACAGCAGTGAACGTTGCCTGCTCGTACCCGACGTGTTAAAGGCCCTGCAAGATTTAGCGAACTATTATCGGCATACGTTTGATATTCCAGTAATTGCCATCGGGGGATCGAACGGGAAAACGACCACTAAAGAATTGGTTTCCAGTGTTTTATCGGTGCATTACCCATGTCATTTTACGAAGGGTAATTTGAACAACCAGATTGGGGTGCCGCTTACTTTGTTGTCTATGCCACGAAACACGGAGGTGGCTATCATTGAAATGGGAACCAACCAGTCTGGCGATATCCAGGAGCTTTGCCAGATTGCACAACCGACGCATGGGCTTTTGACCAATATCGGCAAGGAGCATTTAGAAGGGTTTGGGAATCTGGATGGGGTTAAAAAAGCGGAAGGTGAATTGTTCGATTATCTGGCCCAAAACAACGGTTGCGCGTTCGTCAATCTTTCGGAAAAATACCTGCCGGCTATGTCCAAAAAAGTGCCCATGCGCGTGGGATATCAGCGTGTGGAGAGCTTAAAAAAAGAACCGGGTATCATTGAAGTTCAATTGCTGGAGGATATACCCATTGTTCGGGTTGCATTTTTATCTGATGAAGGGCCAAAGGTAGAAGTGACAACCCAGTTGTTTGGTCAGCATAACTTTCAAAATGTGATGACCGCCATCGCGCTGGGCATCTATTTCAAGGTCCCACCGGAAAAAATTCGAGAAGCGCTGGCTTCGTATGCCCCCAGAAACAATCGCTCCCAACTGCTTGAACTGCGTGGTGCTACCATATTGCTGGATGCATACAACGCAAATCCTTCCAGTATGCGTCCCGCAATCCAAAGTCTCTGTGCCATGCCCGCCAAGCGCCGAATCGCTATTTTGGGCGACATGCTGGAACTTGGGGCGGATGCGCACAAAGAACATGAGGAGCTGCTTCGTTTCGCCGCTCGGCTCAAGGTGGACCAGATTGTGTTGGTAGGTGAATTGTTTGAAAAAACCTCGTTCCAGAAGTTTGGCGCACTCCACTTCCCGGATAACCTGTCCGCTAAAAACTGGTTCGAAGCCCAGGATCTCGAGGGCGCAGCGGTGCTGATCAAAGGCTCGCGGGGAATCCGGCTGGAAGTGGTGGTTGGGTAGGCGAATCGGGGTTGTTTCAAAAATCACTCCGAAAATTTATGGTAAAATAAAATGTGGCGTTTGAAGCGAATGTAACCTATAAGGTTTTTAAAACCTTATAGGTTTGCGGAAAAATCCAAATGAAATTCTGTGGAAAATTTCGAGGTTGCTTTTGACTCAACCCCATTTTATGAGACACCTTCCTAATGACAAAAAACCCCGCTTTCGAGGTTTTTGACTCAAAAGCGGGGCAAAAAAGCATACTACTGGACATTTTGCCTAAACATGGTTGGAACACAGATGACACAGATGCAAGCAGCACAGATTTTCACTGATTTTCAAAAGGTTATCTGTTTAAATCTGTGCTGCTTGCATCTGTGTCATCTGTGTTCCATAAAAAAATGTGCAGTAGTATGGCAAAAAGACAATTTCTGCACTTATCGCTGCAGGGTTACATCTCCCGTAAAGATTTCTTCCTGTCCATCTACGAACTCAATAACGGCCTGCCATATAAATACAGCAGGATTCATTTTTTGTCCCTTGAAGGTGCCGTCCCAGCCGACATTCACGTCGTCTGGAGCAAAATCAAGTCGCTCGTACACGGCTTCTCCCCAGCGGGAATATACTTGCAGCGACCGGATCCTCGTCACAGAAACCGGGTCAGCGAAGATGGTAAAGAGTTCGTTGTTGCCGTCGCCGTTCGGAGAGAAGATATTTGGACCATATACTTTTCGGGTTTTATCCACCGTCAGTACCAGCGTGCTCCGCGCCTCGCAACCGGCATCGGAGACTACCAGGAGGTTGTATCTCGTGGTGCCGGACGGAGCCGCCAAGGTGCTCAGGCAAGTGTCGCATTCCAACCCGATTGCGGGGGTCCAAAGTACGGTTTCGATGTCCGCGTTGGGGATATTCACCTGAGCATTAATCTGGTAGGTATTGCCAAGCGTTATTTCTGCTTCGGTGTCCATCAATATCTGAACGGTTGCTGCCGCATTCACGTTCACAATCGCTGTAGCTGAACAGCCGTTTCCACCTTCAATAGCGATGGTGTAGGTGCCAGGTTGTACGTTGATAAATTGGTTTTGTGCACTCAGTGGTCCGTTGTTTAATCCGTATAAAATTGGATCAGAAAGCCCCGTCACGGAATCTATTCGGATGCTGCCCACCAGGTTTGTGCAAGTTGGTTGCACCACCGAGGCAAAGGCCACGGGAACTTCTGGCAGGATCACAACTTCGTCCGTCTCGGTACAGCCATTGGCCGGGTTGGTGACGGTCAGCACATAAGTACCCGCTTCATTGATCAGTGGGTTGGCTGTGTTGGTGCCGGAAACAAAATTTCCGTCCTGGCTTGTCCACTGGAAACTCAGGTTCGGTGCTCCGGAGCCGCTGCCCGACAATGGTGCTGTTTCTCCCGCACAATCCAGGGTGAACGGCTGACCGGCGTTTGCTGTGGGAGGATTTTGATTCAGGAGCACATTGACCGAAACCGCGTTTGCGCAATTGTTAGCAGGGTTTAATCCGATTAAGAAGTAAGTGCCTGCAGCATTCACGGGTAGGGTGGAGCCATTGCCTAAAATCGTGGTGTCTGTACCAATGATGCTTGCCCAGGCCAATTGAACGCCCCCCGTTGTCGAACTGCCCGAGAGCGTTTGCGATGGGTTTGTGCAGGTCAAAAGCGCCGGATTTGCCACGGCGAGTTGGGGCAGGTCGAGATTTTGGGTAACCGTAATCGTAGCAGTACCCGTACAGGCAGTTACGTCGTCTACGACTAAGAGTTCGTAGTTCCCGGGTGCTGTGACCGGAAGCGTGGTGCCATTGCCCAGTATATTGCCGTTGCTTGACCAGACGAATGTGGTCGGGTTCGAGGTGCCTGCGGCAGTGCCATTGAGGGTAATGCTGGTAAGGCTGCAATCCAGCGCCGTATTGTTAGACGCAATGCTGGCTTGTGGTTGGGAGCTTTGATCTTGTATGTTGAAACTGGCCGTATTGGTACAGTTGCCGCCCGCACTCACCGTAACGGTATAATTTCCAGCCGCGACGTTGGCCAAATCTTCCGTGGCCTGTCCGCTCGACCAGGTGTAGGTGTAGTTACCTGCTGGCGTGATGCTCAGGTCAATGGCGCCATTATCTGTAACACAGGAAGTTGCGGGAGTGAGGCTGCTTCCAATGGTCGGAGTTATGGAGTTGTCGGGTATCGTAAATGTCTCTGTGCTGGTACAGCCGTTTGAGGAGGTCACGGTTACGCTGTAATTACCCGCTTGCACGCCATTCAAGTCTTCTACCAGGGCACCATTTGACCATGCAAAATTGTGGGGTGTTGGGCTGCCCGAAACAGTCAAATCAATACTGCCATCGGCTTGACCACAAAATGCAGCAACGATATTCTCTGCAAGGGTTGGGTTGGGCACGTTGCTGGTAACTACCAGTTCAGCAGTACTCGTGCAAGCACCACCGGCACTTACGGTTACGGTGTACGTTCCAGCGCCCACGTTGGTCAGATCTTCTGTGACTTCTCCGTTAGACCACACATACGTATAAGTACCTGCTGGTGTGATACTTAGGTTGATTGCCCCGTTGTCCATTACGCAAGAAGTTGCTTGCGTCAGGGTGCTGGCAATGTTGGGGGAGAACACATCTTCCGGCACGCTAAAACTCTGGGTGCTGGTACAGCCATTAGCAGCTGTGACGGTTACAACGTAATTGCCGGAAAGCACCCCGTTGAGGTCTTCCACGAGCACACCATTTGACCAAACAAAATTGTAGGGAGGAGGGCTGCTGCCCGAAACGCTCAGGTCAATGCTTCCAACGGCGGCTCCACACGCTGCGGCCACGATATTTTGAGAAAGTAGTGGGACAGGCACATTGCTCGTCACATTGAAGGCTGCTGTGCTGGTGCAGTTCCCTCCGGCGCTCACCGTAACGGTATAGGTGCCAGCACCCAAACCGGCCAAGTCTTCCGTAACATCCCCACTAGACCACAGGAAGGTGTAGCCTGTAGGTGGATTGAGGTTTAGGTTAATGGTGCCATTATTTTGGACACAGGATGTATTCGGTGTGGAAGCGCCGACCAGCGAGAAATTGATTGAATTACCTGGAATAGTTGCCGAGGCGGTGGCGGTGCAATTGTTGGCATCCGTCACGATTACGGAGTAAACCCCCGCCGAAAGGTTGGAAATGTCTTCAGTTACCTCGGTGTTCGACCATAGGAAACTGTACGGGGCCGTGCCGCCGTTTACGCTGAGATTGATGCTACCGTCTGCGAGCCCACAAAGTTCTGGAGTCAGGGATTGAGCAGTCACCGGATTGGTCCGCTGGTCAATTACAAAATACGAGGCGGTAGCCGTGCAACTGCCTGATTCTGTGACAGATACGGTGTAAGTACCGGGAGGGAGGTTACTCAGATCTTCGTCGGTGGCGCCGGTTGACCATAGGTAGGTGTAGGTACCTGCCGGTGTAATGTTCAAGTCAATAGCTCCATTATTTGTGGCGCAATTGGTCAGGGGCGTTGAAGCCGCGGCAAGGCTAAAGTTGGAGGCATTGTTTGGAACATTGATCGCGGCAACTTCTGTGCAGCCGTTGGACGCCGTTACTGTTACGGTATAATTGCCGGGCAACAAGTTGATAAGGTCTTCATCCACGGCAGCATTGGACCATAAGTAGGTGTATGGGCCAGCCGGACCGCCCACGCTTAGGTCAATGGCTCCGTTGTCCACCCCGCAGATGGAGGCGGTGATGTCCGTGCTCAAAGTTGGAGTTTCGGTATTGTCCGCGACTACAAATGTGCTGATTGACTCGCAGGAACCGAGGCTAACCGTCACGGTGTAAGTACCTGCGGCCAGATTGGCCAAATCTTCCGTTACTGCAGTGTTCGACCACAAATAGTTGTAGGTCCCAGCGGGCGTTACGCTCAAATCAAGTGTTCCATTAAATGCTACACAAGACGTGTTTTCCACCGCGTTTCCGCTGAGGTTGAGAGCTATGTTGTTGTTCGCGACGGTCAAGGACGTTTCTTCTGTACAACCATTCGCGCCCGTGACGGTGACGGTGTATGTTCCTGCAACCAGATTGGCCAAATCCTCCGTAACTTCCATATTTGACCAAAGGAAGGTGAATGGACCCACCCCGTTGCTCACGCTGAGGTCTGCCGATCCATTGCTGAAATCGCAACTTGCTGCCACATTGGAGGTGGTCAAATCGGGAGGCAAAGCATTGTCCACCACCGAAAAACTATTCGAGGCGACACAGGTGCCAAACGTAACCGTCACGGTGTAAGTGCCCGCAGACAGGTTACTCAGGTCTTCCGTTACAGCGGCGTTTGACCAGAGATAATTATAGGTTCCAGCGGGTGTCACGCTAATATCCAGTGCGCCATTGGCGACCGTACAGGAGGTGTTTTCCGCAGGCGTACCGCTGACGCCCAGCGAAATATCGTTGTTCAAAACATTTACGGTCGTAACCGCTGAGCAATCATTTGCCCCTGTGACGGTGACCGTGTAGGTACCAGGGACTAGATTTTGCAAGTCCTCGGTCACAGCTGCATTGGACCAGAGATAGGTGAAGGGTGCGGCCCCGTTGAGGACGGTGATGTCTGCAAAACCATTGTCGAAACCACAATTCGCCGCCGAGGCTACGGAGGATAAATCCGGCGGCAACGCGTCGTCCACAATGGTAAACGTATCCAGTGCGAAACAACTGCCGCCAAGTGTCACGGTGACGAAATAGGTCCCGCCTGACAAGTCAACAAGGGTGTCTGTAATCGCGCCGTTTGACCACAAAAAGGTGTAGGCGGTATCTATGGGTGTCACATTCAGGCCAATAAAGCCCGTGGGAGTTGTACAGGAAATATTGTCCAAAACACCCGCCGTAACCCGGACGGTATCATTGACATTCGGGACGATGACCATTCGCTCGTTGGAGCAGCCCACGGCGGAGGTTACGGTGACGTAAAAAGTATCGGCTTGCAGGTTGACCAGATCCTGTGTGGTGGCACCGTTTGACCATAAATAGGTGAAGGGGGCAAGTCCGCCGTTCACCACAAGGTCTATGGATCCGTTTGCAAGGTCGCAGGTGGCAGTATCCACGTTGGCGGGCAGCATGGGGAATTCCACAATACTTCCCACGTTGAAGGTTTCTTCGGCGGTACAAGTTCCACCGGCTGTGATGGTTACGGTGTAGTTTCCCGGGGCAAGATTTGTCAGGTTGGTGGTCGTTGCGCCGTTTGACCAGGTGTATCCCAAATTTGCCGGAAATAGCGATAAAGTGATTCGCCCGTCTATGGTATCGCAGGAGGTATTGTCCACCACGGTGGCACTGTAACTGAATATCGCTTGATTGTCATCCACCACTGCGGCACCTACAACAGTACACATATTGCCTCCTGTTAAGGTTACTTCGTAAGTGCCTGCCGGTACATTTGCTAAGTTCTGGGTAGTTGCTCCATTGGACCATAAATACGTGTATGGCGGAACCCCGCCAGCAAGTGGCGTCAGGGTAACGGCTCCATTACTCAAGCCACAGGAAGCAGCGGTGTTGGTGAAAGATAAATTAGGTATGATAGGCTCATCTTCCACAAAAAACACCTCGGAATCAGAACAACTACCAGCAGCCGTCACGGTAACACGGTAACTACCGGAGGGCACATTGGTCAAATTTTGCGTGGTGGCACCGTTCGACCACAAAAAAGTGGCGGTATTTTGCCACAATCCAGCTGGAGAAAGCACGATCGTCACGCTGCCATTGGCTCCATTACAGGTCGTATTGGGCGTTACCAAAAGTTCTCCAACAGCAACCGGGAGAGAAACGGGTAGTACCAGATACTCAAAAGTTGTACTACACCCGTTGCCCCCTGTGACTGTGACTGTGTAGGTGCCTGCACTCAAATTCATAATCAATTGAGTAGTTTCCCCAGTAGACCATTCGTAGGAGTAGGGTGGCACGCCCCCGGTTGCTGCAGCACCCACTTGTCCATCTTGCGTATCACAATATTCCTGCGCAGGCGCAAAAGGAGGGATTATGGTCGGCGAATTGGTCAGATTGGGTACGGTAAATGTAGCGGTAGTGGTGCAAGTAACCCCAAAAGTGACCGAAACAGTGTAAGTGTCGGGAGGTAGATTACTGATATCCATATCCGTTTCACCATTCGACCAGGAATATGTAAAAGAAGCGGGAAATGGAACAACCGTCAAATCAATGGCACCGTTGCTGGAGCCATTGCAAAGGGTATTGCCCGTTACGACAGCCGTAATGGAGCTTGGCGCAACAAAAGGGCGTTCTCCCACCAAAGTCTGTCCGATTTGAACATCTCCATCGGCATCCACAATTGTAACGGTATAAAACCCTGGGGTGAGTCCTGAAATGTCCTGGGTTGTTTCACCATTTGACCAAAGGTACAGCCAAGGGCCAGGTGTATTAGGATCAGGGGTAAGATCAATAGAGCCAAGACCTTGACCACACAAGTCACCTACGGGAAAAAGATTCGGCATCAAGGAGGCTTTTTTAGGGACATTCAGCGAGTCTTTATCTGTATCAACCGGTCCCTCAACCTTCTCTTCTATTGGTAAAGGAATATCCAATGGGGTTGAATACGTTGGGGTGAACCGCGATGCGAATAAAATACTGGGGATCAGCACCAAAAAAAGCGTAAAAAACTTCATGCAGGTAATTTTTATGTTCGCTCAAATCAACATTGAGCCATCAGTGTCGAGAAAGCCCCGGGCGGGCAGTAGTCCGACAAAGATAGCATTTACGCCCAATTCGCTTCCCCGACCAAGAAGAAAATTTGGCAAAACCAGCGTCAGTGCGCCTGAAGGCAGAAAATGAAGGCGTCTCCAGCAAGTAAATCGCTGGAGACGCCGAGATCAACGCGTATAGTTTTTTTATGGATAGATTTTTTCTGGCCAAGTTCAAACAAAGCGCCACACAACGTCTTACCTTGGTCTGCTTATTCACAAATACCAAATTTCCGTGTCCCATTCCCCTCCCATCGAATGCCCCACCGAAACTGCCGTGCTGCAAACACTGGCATACTTTGCGGTTTTTTCTCATCCGCTCACCGGGGAGGAAGTTTTTGCATATTGCAGCGAGGAATCGGCGACGGAAGCGGAGATTTTGGCATGTTTAGAAAAACTGGTCGCGCAGGGGATTGCATATCAATTCGAAGTCTTTTTTCAGGTCCAAAACGATCCATCCTGGGCCAAAAACCGGCTGGAATACAATCGTCGCGCGACGGAGATTTGGCCCATTGCGCAGCGTATGGCGCGGTTAATCGGGAAGTTTCCCTTTGTGCGCGGCGTGTTCGTGTCTGGCTCGCTTTCCAAACATTGCATGCGGCCCGACAGCGATGTAGATTTTTTCGTCGTCACGGCTTCAGGGCGACTTTGGCTGGCGCGAACCTTACTCGTTTTGTTCAAAAAAATCTTTCTGCTAAATTCTCATAAGTATTTCTGTATCAACTACTTGGTAGATGTAGATCATTTGGAAATTGAAGAAAAAAATCGGTTCACAGCCACCGAATCCGTCACGCTGCTGCCGATGTGGGGACGGGATCTCTACGACGCCTTTTATCGCCAAAACAGCTGGACCAGGCAGTATTATCCACATTTTCCCTACCGATCTACGGAGGATGTACCCGTTCAAAAACGAGGTTTGTTCAAAAAAGGATTGGAAAAACTGCTTGCGGGTAAACTGGGTACCTGGCTCGACCAAAAGTTGCAGCGCGTTACCGTACGGTTTTGGAAAAAAAAGTTCCGGCATTTGGATAGCGAGCAATTTGAGCTGGCCCTCAAATCGCGTCGTGGGGTATCAAAGCATCATCCCCGGCATTTTCAGGAAAAAGTATTGGAGCGCTTTGAATCATTTACAAAGGAGCCGATTTATCCGTCTTAGTGTTTGAAAAGGCAGGTAGTTTTGCGGCGATTCCTGCAAAATCTTTCTTTGCTGTTTAAAATGGAGGAATCAAACGCAAAACGAATCAACAACTCAACTTTGACCGACAATTATCGCCATAAAGGCCTTCGAAAACGGATGGTGGATGCGCTCCGCCAACGGGGCATCTCCGATGAAGCCGTGTTGGCGGCCATGGCTGCCGTGCCGCGCCATTTTTTTTTGGAAAAAGCTTTTGAGGATCACGCCTACGAAGACAAGGCGTTTCCGATTGGCTGCGAGCAGACCATTTCGCAGCCATTCACGGTGGCGTATCAAACCGTATTGCTGAACATAAAAAACGGCGATCATGTGCTCGAAATCGGGACCGGATCGGGGTATCAGGCGGCAATTTTGGCGGCTTTGGGTGCCAAGGTATTCACCGTGGAAAGGCAGGAAGGGCTGTATTTCCAGACCAAAAAACTGCTGGATGAAATGGGCTTCAAAACCGTAAAATGTTTTTTCCGCGATGGCTCAAAAGGTTTGTCAGAAAAGGCTCCTTTCGACAAAATCATCGTGACAGCTGGCGCACCAGTGGTGCCCGAACCGCTCAAAACCCAGCTCGCGGTGGGCGGCATTCTGGTCATCCCGGTAGGTGAATCCGTACAGCAGATGCTAAAAATTACGCGGATTTCTGCCACTGAATTTCAGGAGGAACGGCTGGATAATTTTCGCTTTGTGCCGTTTTTGGAAGGGGTGAGTAAGAAACACGGGTAGTGTATTTTAAGACTGCGTCAAATCGCATGGCGTTTTTATTTCTCTGCGTTCATTTTCAACAAACTTTCTAGCGCATCCAAATGTGCCTTGAAAGCAGTCTTCCCCGCATCCGTGGCGGCATACGAGGTCTGTGGTCTGCGGCCAACAAACTGTTTGCGGTACGCCACGTATTCTGCGGCTTCAAGCGGCTTCATGTGGCTGGCCAGGTTGCCGTCGGTCAGGTTGAGCAGTTCTTTGAGGGTGCCGTAATCCACCCAGTCGTTCACGGCCAGAATGGACATGATGCCCAATCGGTTGCGGTGATCAAAAACGGGGTTGAGTTGGGTCAGGATATCTTTCATCGGTCATATTTATAGTACATCCAACTGCCGTACAGGATGTGTAAAACACCAAATCCGATGGCCCAAAGTTCAAGCCCGCGGCCCGGGAAGAACATCCCGGACAATCCGAGCGCGATTTGTAAAAGTCCGAGCGAACCCACGTCACCCAGGGTGTATTTGCTGCCGTTTACCAGGGCTAATCCGTAAAAAACCAAGGTAGCGGGCGCTAAAAAAGCGATCAGGTTCCAATACAACAACGCGAGACAAAATACGCCGCCCGTGGCCAAGGGCAACAGCAACGCCCATAAAAGTCGGCGGGAGCTGGCTTCCCAGAATCGTTCTCCGCGCGATTTTGCTTTTCGGGCCGTAAAAAACCAGCCCCCGGCCAAAGCCGTCACGAGTACCGCGATGGCAGTCAATACCAGGGTAGTCTCATAGCCCAGTCCGGCGGAAACGTCCGATTCATAGTTGTAGAAAAGATCGCTGGCATCCTTCTTGCCGAGATATAGTGCGTCCAGGTAGTTGCGCACGTAAAAAGCGCCGACCAGTGCGCAGCCGCCTGCCCACACACCCGAAAGTCCGCTGAGGCTCAGGAATCTGGTGCTACGCTCCATGAGGGACCGCATTTCGGCGAGGTGTTCGAGCTGTTGTTTGGAATTTTCCATTTGCAAAATACTTTGTTGCGCAAAGCTAAGTACGCTTTTTTAATTTTCCCCGTTTGGAAAAACTATTTTTGCCGGGGGGAAGGCCTTGGGCATTGGGATGTTCTAAAATCCGTCTCCCCAGCATCCAGTCAATCCAATTTAAATGGCAGATACCAACCTGATTTATGGTCATCACCCCGTTACGGAAGCAATTCGGGCGGGCAAACCCGTGGAAAAAGTGTTTTTCCAGCAGGGCGAACGGGGTGAAATGGAAAAGGAAATCCGGCACCTAACCAAGGAATTCGGCATTCCCCTTCAAGTAGTCCCGCGTGAAAAACTGAACAAAATGGTACGTGGGCAGCATCAGGGGGTAGTGGCGCATCTGGCCCTTGTGGCGTTTCAAAACATTGAAGAGGTACTGCCTTTTGTGTTTGAACAAGGCCAAATTCCCTTGTTGGTCCTGTTGGATGGGGTAACGGATGTGCGCAACTTTGGGGCAATTTGTCGCTCGGCGGAATGTGCGGGTGCACATGCGGTCATTGTGCCACAGTCCGGCTCGGCGTTGGCCAATGAGGAGGCGATGAAGGCCTCGGCGGGTGCTTTGGCGCGGATGCGGGTATGTCGGGTGCGCAGTCTTTTTAGTACGGTGGAATGGCTGCAAGAATGTGGCGTTCAAGTCGTTGCCACAGCTCTAAGCGATCGAAGCATCCCACTTTTTAAAGCAGATTTGAGCGTTCCGACGGCCATTTTGATGGGTTCTGAGGGCGAGGGCGTACATCCCAAACTCCTAAAAATGTCGGATCAGGTGGTCAAAATCCCGCAAGCCACGGATTTTGATTCGTACAATGTAAGTGTAGCGGCGGGGATTGTGTTGTATGAGGTATTGAGGCAGCGACAGTAAGGTGATTTGAGACATGACATCGCGTTAAAATAGAGCTTGAAATATTGGGAAATACTACATTGCATCCTCATTCATTCACTAAACCCACCTTGTTATGAAACGTTTTTTATTATTTGCTTCGCTTGTACTTGTTGGATTGGTTAGCAGTTGCAAAAAAGACCCAAAGCCCGAAGAGCTTATCATTGGGAAATGGAGTGTCACCAAATTAATCGTTGATAGTGAAGACGTTGTTGCATCCGATCCAGTCTTCGAGACACGGGTAGAATTAGAGTTTTTAAACAATGGTTCTCTTGTTTTCGACATTCGGGAAACTGACTACACGGTCACTCCAGTGGAGGTGGAGGAGTACGCAGTGTCAGGTTCTTATACATGGGAAGACGACAAAATCACCCTCACCATTGACTCTGGAGGCGACATACTAACGGTGACCGGAAATGTTGAGGTGACTAAAACCAGGCTCGTAATTACAGCCACCAGTGGTGACATCATTGACTTTTTTAGTATTCTTGAAGCGGTAAAGCTCTAATTTGTGCTTGCTGAATTTAATACCATCCTAACCTCGAACCCACCGGGTATGTCCGAGTCCATGCTGAATGGCGTTTATTCGTTTGATGGAGATGTGATCACGATTGCGGTAACCTCTGGTATGGATACCAAGACGGTCATCGGCCCGATTGAAATTACCGAAACCAGCCTTGTTTTCACCGCCACCAGCGGCGATGTTTCCTCATTTATCAACTTGATGGAGGCGGATAAACTTTAAAAGATCGTAGAAAATTAAAAATGCCGAGTAGGGATGATTCCTGCTTTCATAAGTGGTGGTATGGCCTTCAGGCCGTCGGGATAAAGGGCGTTTACGCCCTTTAGATATGGCTTCTGCGCCATAAATGGCGCACTTCCCGACGGCCTGAAGGCCATACCACCACTTATCTACTCCGCACTATAAAAGCGGCCTATCCAACTCATTCTCAGGTTTAGCGGGTTGTGGACTGCTTGGCTCCTCCGTTTTTTCCACCGGTTGTACAGCTTCTGCGATTGGTTGTTCAACCTCGGAATCGTCTTGAACCGTTACCGTTTCCTCTGTTGGCAAATTTTCAATTTCCGCCAAAATTTCCGCGTGTGGCTCTGGTTTTTCCTCGATGAATCCATCCCGGAAGAATCGGCGCTGGAACAGCAAAATACTGAGTACGCCCGAGGTGATGGCCGCATCGGCTACATTAAAAATTGGGCTAAAAAACAGCCAGGTTTCTCCGCCAAGCCATTCCGGCATTTCTATGTATTTCATCGGGAAGTAGAGCATATCCACCACTTTTCCGTGCATAAAACCGCCCATTGGCAGTTCATTGGTGCGTCCGTAACCGGTTCCCCAAGGCACAAACTCCGCGATATGGTGCGTGGAATCGGAAAAAATCATCGCGTAGAAGGTGCTGTCGAGGATGTTGCCCAGAGCACCTGCCGTGACGAGTCCAATGCTCATGACAAAACCCGTGGGTGCCTTGGCTTCCAGTAAAAGTCGGGTGTACCAAATCAGGCCAATGACCATGAGGATACGGAAGAGGCTGAGCAGGAGTTTGCCGTATTCCCAGCCGAAAGTGATGCCAAAAGCCATGCCTTCGTTTTCTACAAAATGCAGGCGCGCCCAATTTTGGCCAAACATCAACATATCTTCGTTGTACGCGAAATTGGTTTTGATGTAAATCTTCGAGGCTTGGTCAATAAGCAGCACGACAAACACGAGGAGTGCTACCAAATATCCTTTTTTCAAGGTCGGTGTAAGTTTTTGCGTGAAAATGTTGGCAAAGAAACGCAGACTCCGCGAAAAAGATGTACTTAATTGCCTTCCTAGTGCCGAGTCCGGTCAATATACCGCGAATGTGGCGGCCCAATTTTCCCTTCCTCTGCGTTGCTCGTCGGTTAAAATGTCCCGCATTTCGCCTTCCTCGCGCCTTGATGAAGGAAAAATTCGACTCCCCAATTCACGGCATATTGACCGGACGCGGCACTAGGCTTTCAATTTCATAAATCTGAAGAATCCTTTTTAAGTGTTTTGTCTTTTTGTCCTTTTGGCGAACGGCCTGCTTCTTTCAACATTTTGTCAATGAGCCATTCCAGTTGCCCGTTCACGCTCCGGAACTCATCGGCAGCCCACTTCTCGAGTGCGGCGTAAGTATCTTCGTTCATGCGAAGTACAAATGATTTTTTTGCTGCCATTTTGTATGTGTGGGAATGCGTTTGCAGGGCGGTGTGAAAAAAAGTTTTTTTAGCAAAAACTTTTTTTCACACCGCCCTGCAAACGCATTTACGGTTTAAAGGTTAAACAGATCGTAATCCTGCGCTTGTAAATGGGAATATTGGGGAATGTGACACTTGAATTTTTTACAAAAATTCAAGTGTCACATTCCCCAATATTCCCATTCCCCTTTCACTGATGCAGCGTCCCCGTATTCAACACCGGCTGCGCATTTCGGTCGCCACAAAGCACCACGAGCAAATTGCTCACCATCGCGGCTTTTTTCTCCTCGTCGAGGGTGATGATTTGTTTGCGCGAGAGTTGTTCGAGGGCCATTTCGACCATTCCAACGGCACCTTCCACGATCTTGCTCCGGGCCGCTACGATAGCAGTAGCCTGTTGGCGTTGCAGCATGGCCTGCGCGATTTCGGTGGCATAAGCCAGGTTGTTGATCCGCGCTTCGATGATTTCGATGCCGGCAATTTCGAGCCGCTCGCTGATTTCGTGGGCAAGTTGGTGGTTCACCTCATCGAAGCTGGAACGCAGCGTAATCGTGGCGGTTTCATCCTCCCAGTTGTCGTAGTTGTACATCCCGGCGAGTTTACGCAAGGCGGTTTCGCTCTGGATTTTTACAAAAATCGGGTAGTCTTCCACCGCAAAAGCAGCCTTGAATGTGTCCCGAACCCGGTACGTCACTACCCCGCCGATCATGATGGGATTGCCTTGCTTGTCGTTTACTTTGATGGACGGCACATCCAGGGTATCCGCCCGGAGCGTCACTTTCTTTTTGGTGTAAAAAGGGTTGGTGTAAAAGAAACCGCTCTCCTTAACACTACCGACGTAAGTACCAAAAAGGGTCATTACACGACTGCTGTTCGGTTCTACGGCGATAAAACCTGGCGCAATGATCAGGAACGCGATGGTCAAGGAGATGCCACCCAGCGGGAATTGTTTCATGGCCAGGAAATAAATGCCGACTGCTACTAACCCGATGAGTAACAGCAACATAGCCCAGCCAGAGGTTGGTTTGATTGTTTTTTCCATGATGTTGGTTGATTTTGATATGATATTGATTTGATAGCAAATGTAATCATATCGAATTGACCTGCACAAGCTTTTGGGGCTGGAAAGTGGGAAATAAACGACGAAGGAGGGGTGGAGGCGGATGAGGGGGAATAAAAAGATGGTGACTTAAAATGGTGAAATAGCCTTCCGTCCATCGGGAAGTTCGCCATTTATGGCGCAGAAATATTCATGGATTTCGCCTAAAACCATCCATCTTGCCCAAAAATTTGTTACCCCATCCATGACCTACGATCTCATCATCATCGGGGGCGGCCCCATCGGACTAGCCTGCGGACTGGCGGCCCAAAAAGCTGGTTTGCGCTACCTCATTCTGGAAAAAGGCGCGCTTGTAAATTCCTTGTACCGCTACCCGGTCAACATGACTTTTTTCTCTACCTCAGATCGGCTGGAGATCGGGAATGTGCCCTTTGTATCCAACAATGCCAAGCCGACGCGCAACGAAGCATTGGAATATTACCGCCGGGTCACGGAGGCTAATAAGCTGAACCTGCGCCTTTTTGAAAAAGTCATGGCCATCGAACGGCTAAATGAGGGTTATCAAGTTACCACTGAAAAAGCCGGGTACCAAACCCAAAACGTGGTGCTGGCCATGGGTTTCTACGACCTGCCTACCCGGCTCAACATTCCGGGTGAAGATTTACCCAAAGTGACCCATTATTACAGCGAGCCGCACGCTTATTACAAGCAAAAAGTGGTGGTTGTGGGGGCCAATAACTCCGCCGTAGATGCGGCACTCGAAACCTGGCGCAAAGGCGCCGAGGTGACGATGGTGGTACGTGGGCCAGAAATCGGCACCCGCGTAAAATATTGGGCGCGACCCGACATCGTAAACCGAATCGAAGAAGGCTCCGTTCGGGCGCACTTTGAATCTGAGTTAGTCGCCATACGAACGAACGAGGTGGACATTCAAACCCCAGAAGGACTGATCACAATCGACAATGATTTTGTGATCATTGCTACTGGATATCAGCCCAATTTCGCCTTTCTGGAACAAATTGGCGTGCAACTTTCCGACGACGAAAAACGATATCCGAGCTACAATCCCGACACGCAGGAAAGCAATTTGCCCGGACTTTATCTGGCTGGCGTGATTTGTGGGGGCATGGATACCCACGTGTGGTTCATCGAGAATTCACGCGTACATGCTGAAAAAATCGTGGCACATATCTGCTACAAATAAGTTTGCACAGCCGCCACCGCGTCTGGCAAACCACTCGCTTCCGTGCCACCCGCCGTAGCGAAACCAGGTTGACCGCCGCCGCCGCCTTTGAGGAATTTCAGGGCGAGTTCGCGGACGATGGTGCCCGCGTTCAGGCCTTTTTCTTTCACAAGTTGGTCGCTGATTTTGATGGTCAGGGAAGGTTTGCCATCGGCAGAAACGGAGCCAAAGGCAATAACTGCGTTGCCGATTTCCCGCTCCAGTTCCACGGCCAAGTTTTTAACCGCATTGGCATCTCCGATGGGGAGTATTTCAGCCAGGAACTGTACGCCGTTGAAAATGACAACTTTGGTGCGAAGCCCGGCCCGGAGCCCGTTGGCCTGCTCTTGCACCATTCGTTCAATGGTTTTTTGTAGTTGCTTGTTTTCGTCCTGCAAAGCCACGATTCCTTTGGTTAAGTCCTTGGCTTTCAACACATTTTTGATGGATGCGATTTCATTTTCCAAGCCGGCAACGTATTGCTCTGCCCCCTTGGCGGTCACGGCTTCAATGCGGCGCACCCCGGCGGCAATAGCAGTTTCAGCGGTGATTTTGAAATAGCCGATTTGTCCGGTTTGCTGTACGTGGCAGCCGCCGCAGAGTTCGCGGGAATAGCTTTGGTCGAAGGTGATCATGCGCACTGTTTCGCCGTATTTTTCCCCAAACAACATCATCGCGCCGGATTTTTGGGCTTCTTCGATGGGCAGGTTGCGGGCTTCTTCAAGTGCGATGTTTTCGCGGATTTTTTGGTTCACAATCGTTTCGATGCGCGCTATTTCCTCGTCGCTGACTTTTTGGAAATGTTGGAAGTCGAAACGCAGGGTATCCTCATTGAGGAACGAGCCTTTTTGCTGTACATGCGTGCCAAGGACGCTGCGTAACGCGGCGTGCAGCAGGTGGGTAGCAGAGTGATTGGCCTCAGTAAGGCGGCGTTTAGGCTCGTCCACTTCGCAGCGAACCGAGCTGTCATCTATGTTTTCGGGCAATTTTTCCACAATGTGGTAAATGAGCGTGTTCTCTTTTTTGGTGTCCATTACACGAATACGCTCGATTCCTCCCCCGTTGGGGGAGGTTGGGAGGGGGTCAAAAATCATCCAGCCGGTGTCGCCTACTTGTCCGCCACCTTCGGGGTAAAACGGCGTGCGGTTCAACACAATTTGATACTGCACGGCGCCTTTGGCGGTCACCGCACGGTATTTGACCACATGAGACGCGCTGGTTTCCAACTGGTCGTAGCCTACAAATTCGACCTCACTTTGGTTCCCGCCTTCAGCGGCGGAATCACGGAGTACCATCCAGTCACCCACCTGTTTAACGGCATCTTTGCGGGAGCGATCTTTTTGTTCCTGAAGGGCAATTTTGAAACCCGCCTCATCCACTTTCCAACCATTTTCTTTGGCCAGCAAAGCTGTTAAATCATACGGGAACCCAAAGGTGTCGTACAGTTCAAAAGCTTGTGCGCCTCCCAGCGTATTGCCTTGAACCTCAATGTTTTCAAAACGTTTTAAGCCAGATTCAAGCGTCCGCAAAAAGCCTTTTTCTTCTTCTAAAATCACTTTGGAAACGAAGTCAATTTGCGCTTTTAATTCCGGGAAAACATCGTTAAATTCTTCCGCCAGAATCGGTGCCATGCGGTACATCACCGGTTCCTTGATTTCGAGCACGGAATAGTAATACCGCACGGCGCGGCGCAAAATGCGGCGAATGACGTATCCAGCGCCCGTATTGCTCGGCATTTCCCCATCTGCAATCGCGAAAGAAACGGCGCGCAGGTGGTCGGCCACCACGCGCATGGCAATGTCTTTACGGATGAAATCGTAGGTGTTGCCGGGATAATTGCCCGTATGGTCTATCGCACCTGGAGGTGCGGGGTACGTGTCGTCGTAATAATGTCCAGCCAGGTCGCCCAAAAAGTCGAACAGCGGTTTCCATAGATCGGTGTCGTAGTTGGAGCGGGCACCTTGCACGGCGCGGCAGAGGCGTTCGAAGCCCATGCCAGTGTCCACGCTTTTGGCGGGCAATTCTTCCAAAGAACCGTCGGCTTTGCGGTTGAACTGCATGAACACGTTGTTCCAAACCTCAATTACGTTGGGGTCGTCGGCGTTGACGAGCGTACGGCCATCCACTTTGGCGCGATCGGCATCAGAGCGTAGATCCACGTGAATTTCCGAGCATGGGCCGCAGGGGCCTTGGTCGCCCATCTCCCAGAAATTTTCCTTTTTGCCAAATTTCAGGATACGGTTTTCGGGCAGCATGGTTCGCCACACGTCGAAAGCTTCCTGGTCAAAAGGCACGCCTTCTGCCTCGTTTCCTTCAAAAATGGACACGTAGAGCCGGTCTTTGGGGATTTTATATACTTCCGTCAGGAGTTCCCAGGACCAGGCCAGGGCTTCTTTTTTGAAATAATCGCCAAACGACCAGTTACCCAACATCTCGAACATGGTGTGGTGGTAGCCGTCCATGCCCACGTCTTCGAGGTCGTTGTGTTTGCCACTGACCCGCAGGCATTTTTGGGTGTCGGCCACGCGCTTGGAGGGCGGGGTTTGGTTACCGAGGAAAAAATCCTTCAGGGGAGCCATACCCGAGTTAATGAACATGAGCGTGGGATCGCTCTTGGCCACCATGGGTGCGGATGGGATGATTTTGTGGCCTTTGGATGCGAAAAAATCGAGGAATTGACGGCGGATGGCGCGGGAAGTCATGTATTTAATGTGGTCAATGTGTGGAATGTGGTCAATGTGTTTAATGTGGTCAATGGGGGGAATGTGGTCAATGTGAGATTGGAATACCGAGTTGAAAGCAAATTGCTTCAGGATGGAAATCGTCGCAAAAGTAGCACCGCTCGCCCTATGTTCAAAGGGAATTCAGCCTTAGGGCGATTGAATAAAAAATCATTCCCATAAATTGCCAGAACTTTTACCTTCGCCACTGCCCTTTTACCCGCCGAAGCCTGCCTACCTATTTCAACATCCATGAGGACTCGTACGCTCTTTCTTGCACTCATCGTCATTTTACTTGGCGTATGGTATTTCGCCTCCAAATCCGGGGGCAAAATGGCCAATATGGCCCGCCCTAATGATCCCTGGGTATTCCGCTCCGTGCTGGACAAACAACCCCGCATGATCACATTTGCCCTCGACGACCAAATGTGGGCCACTTACTCCACCGACTCCTGCTCGTTATACAAGATATGGTCGGGTAACACCGATTTTACCGGGGCCGTTTACAACATGCGCCACGGCCCTCAACCCATGAGCGTCGGCGCCGCATGGTTCGAGAATGATTACCGGCAACCCTGGGTCGTGACGATCGGCGGCAAAACAGAAAATCCGCGCACCGATTACAAGGGCCACCGCTACACCAAAGACGGTCACGCCGAATTGATGTACGATCTCGTGCTTTCCGATGGACAACGCATCCGCATCAATGAACGCCCGGAATTCCTCGAAAGAGAACGTCAGCTGGGTTTTGAGCGTCAATACACCATCGAAAATGCCCCCGCAGGCGCCACGGTTTCGCTCAAAACGAATGTGGCCTCCATTGCATCCAGCACGAACATTGAAACAGACGGCGTTTGGAAACAAACCGACTCCAAAACCATCGAAACCGAAGACAATCTGCGGGCCGTAGAAGTGGCAGGCGAACTTACCTTGAAGACCAGCGGAAGTACCCATTTCCGCACAATGTTTGTAAATAAACCCTTGATTGCCAATCCATTTGACGCCGAACGCTATGCGCAGGAAACGGGAGAATCAGAAGGGAAACCCATTAGTCCCGGCGAGAAACTTATGGCCAAAAGCGATTGTCGCACCTGCCACAATGCAGCAGTGCAGACGGTGGGCCCAGGCTACAAACAGATCGCGGAGCGTTACAAAAACACACCCGAAAACATGGAAATGCTCGCCCAGAAAATCCTGAAAGGGGGCGCAGGTGTGTGGGGCGTGGCTGCTATGAGCGCCCACCCCGATCTCCAGCCTGAAGATGCCAAATCCATGGTGACTTACATCCTCTCGCTGGATGAGGGCGAAGATGATGGCGAGGGCGGCGCGATTAAAAGTCTTGCAGAAATCCCTGACAATCAATGGCTCAAGGCCGATAACTCTATTGGCGATCGCGACTTGTCGCCGGGTTTGTTGGTAAAAGTTTGGACTTCGGAAACCAAACTGCGCATGTTGGCAGACGTAAACCAAACAGCAAAACCCGCACTCCTGGCTACGGCAGCAAAAATCGAAGCCGCAGGCGAGGATTTTGGCGATTTTAAAGACAATTTCGGCTTGCAAGCCAGCGGATACCTGTTTTTGGAAAAGGACGACAACATTGTGTTCCAGTTGGCCAGCGACGACGGAAGCCGTATGTGGGTGGATGGCAAAATGCTCATTGACAACGATGGCACCCATGGGCAATCGCCCAAAGAAGCCGAAATCGCGCTTCGGGCTGGGTATCACCCCATTCGGATTGATTATTTCCAGGGCGGCGGCGGCAAGGGTATTGTGCTCAAATGGGCGCGTCATGGATCTCCCGGCTTCAAAGTTATTCCTGAAGGCACTTTTTCTCATAAAAAATCTGAGGATGTAGCGGGAATGTCGGCCCTTTCCAAAATTGAAAACGCCATTCCCGGAGATGGTTCTCCGCTCTCGGAAGTACACCCGGCTTACGATCTGAGCCAGGCCCGAACGGAGGAGTTTTTGCCCAAAGTTGCGGGCATGGACTTTCTGCCGGATGGTCGCCTGGTCGTTTCTACCTGGGATGCCATGGGGGCCGTTTATATATTAGAAAACGTGGAAACTGGCGATCCTAAAAAAATCAAAGTGAAACGAATTGCACAGGGATTGGCGGAGCCCCTTGGACTGAAAGTGGTTGACGGTCAAATATTTGTGTTGCAAAAACAGGAACTTACCAAGCTGGTGGACCTCGATGGCGACGATATCATTGACGAGTATCAGTGTTTTGCCAAAGGCTGGCGCGCCTCGGCCAATTTCCACGAGTTTGCCTTTGGGTTGGTGTACAAAGAAGGTTATTTTTACGCAGCGTTGGCCATTGCCATCAACCCTGGCGGTGCGAGTACTAGACCCCAAGGTCTTGACCGGGGCAAAGTGGTAAAAATCAGCGCCAAAGACGGCAGCATCGAGTTTATTGCCCGTGGTTTGCGAACACCAGACGGCGTAGGTATCGGTCCCGATGGTGAAATTTTCATTGCTGACAATCAGGGCGACTGGCTGCCTTCTTCCAAAATCCTGCACGTGAAACCTGATGCTTTTTACAATTCCTACGCCGTGGACAGCGCTGCTGTGGCGGGATTGCCAATCCAGCAGCCGGTTGTTTGGCTTCCGCAGGACGATATTGGCAACTCGCCCACTCAGCCTACGGTGATCAACGACGGCCCCTACAAAAATCAACTCTTGCACGGCGACGTATGCTACGGCGGTTTGCAACGGGTGTTCATGGAAAAAATCAACGATAATTACCAGGGCTGCGTATTCCGTTTCTCGCAAGGTTTGGAAGGCGCCACCCACCGCCTGGTATGGGGCCCTGACGGCGCTTTATACGTGGGAATGATTGGCGCGCCGGGCAACTGGGGCCAGCAGGGCAAACTCTGGTACGGCCTGCAACGCATGAAATACAACGGCAATTCCGTGTTTGAAATGCTCGCTGTGCGTGCCAAATCAAACGGCATGGAAATCGAATTCACCGAGCCGCTTCGGGAAGGGGATGGCTGGGACGTTTCATCATACCTCGTAAAACAGTGGTGGTACAAACCTACCGTGGAGTACGGTGGCCCAAAAATGGACGAACAAACCATGACCGTTCAATCGGCCACGGTTTCGAGCGACCGGAAAAAGGTGTTTTTGGAAATCCCGGGCTTAAAACCGCAACACGTATTGCACCTGCAACTCCGCGGCCTGCCTGTTTCAGATCTTGGCCACGAAATCTGGACCACCGACGCCTGGTACACCTTGAACGCCATTCCGACGGATAATCCCGGAATCGTACAAGCTGCGCCCACGTTTGTTCCGCCCGCAGACAATACCTTGACAGAGAAGGAAAAACGCGATGGTTGGAAGTTGTTATTTGATGGTCAGAGCATCGCTGGTTGGCACAATTACGGCAAAACCAGCATCGGTAAATCCTGGGTGATTAAGGACAATTCGATTCACCTTGACGCCAAAACCAATGCGGATGGCCACTGGCAGGCACCCGATGGCGGCGATATCGTAACCGCCGAGGAATACGGAGATTTTGAACTGGCTGTGGACTGGAAAGTGGCACCCTGTGGCAATTCTGGCATCATTTACCACATTATTGAAGACCCTGCCAAGTATGGGTACGTCTGGATGACGGGACCTGAAATGCAGGTGCTCGACAACGCTTGCCACCCCGACTCAAAGTTCCCCAAACACCGCGCAGGTGATTTGTACGACCTCGTGGAGTGTAAATACCTGACCGTAAAACCGGGCGGGGAATGGAATCATGCCCGCCTGATTTTCAAAAACGGCAAGGTGGAGCATTGGTTGAACCACCGGAAAGTGGTGGAGCTTCAGATGTTTGACAAAAGTGGCAAGCCTACGAAAAAATGGCTGGAGCTGATTGCCGGTAGCAAGTTCCCGAAACTCAGTGCAGATTTTGGGCTTTCGCAAAAAGGAAAGATCGCGCTACAGGATCACGGCGACCCGGTTTGGTATAAAAACATCAAAATCAGGAAGTTATAGCCCACATCACTCATCGCTTAACGCCCTTAGCCGTCCCGACAAACTTTCCATTTCGCCAGGCTTCAAACGTGTACATCCCGGCGGGGAGAAAGCCCAATTCCAGGGTATTTGGGACTTGTTTTAAGCGCAGCACGGTTTGCCCGTTCTGGTTTTTTACCTGCAAACTATCGAAGTTTGCCAATTCATTGCATTGAAATTGAACCGTTTGCGCAAATGGATTGGGGAATACCGTGCAAGTTGCAGTGTTGGCAGCGGGTTCTTTGCTGGAAACGCTCACAGGCACCCAGGGGCTGAAATCTACGCTGCGCACAGATTCCGGCACGATGGTCACGCCGTTGAATTTTGTGCTTTCATTGGTGATATATCCCGCACGATTGCTGCCAAAACCAATACTTTCCACCTGGCCGACCTGCAAAGCGGTGCCCAGTTCGATGCGGCGTTTGTTGCCCGCAAAAAACTGCTCGGTGCCCGGAGGCCAATCCCAAAGCAGCCAGCAAAAAACTTTCGGGATAAACGGCCTCAAATCATACCCAATGAGTGCGATGAGTTTGCCGTCGGGCGAAATTGATGCTCCGGTGATAAGTCCCTGTGTATCAAATGTTTCCATCTTTTCGGCCTCGTTGTTGGAGGTGTTTACCACATAATGTGCCGTGTTGTAATTGCGGCGACTTTTGGTAAACAAATGGATTGTTCCATTTTGGACAATCATAGCCTCGCAATCATAGACCGAGCTGTCTTGTGGCTGGGTGGAAAAGTCTGTCTGGTCGTTGTACCAAAAAGGCAGGAACGACCATTCAGATTCGTTTACAGTTTCGGAGCTGCTGTTCCCGATGCTTGAGCGGGGTACGATGTAGATGCCGAGGTTTTGGCGGTTATTGGAGTTGTTGCCAAAATCGCCGATGTAAAGGTTTTCAGCTTCGGCGGCGATGTCTTCCCAGTCGCGGTTTTGGGCGTTTTGGAGTGCAACGGTTTGGTTTATGTTGCCTGTTTCAGGGTTAATGTTGTAGAATTTAGCCTCAGCACCGCTGTCGTTGTGCCCCCACCAGATTGAACCCGCCTGGGTAAACCCGCTGATTTCTTCCAGTCCAGCGGCCAAATTTGCCACAAAAACGGGTGTGTAATTCGTGACCGGATAGACACAAGAGCCGTCGTTACTTGTTGCTGCGGCATCGAAATTAAGGGCTTGGGGGTCGGGGCAACCGGGCTGGGCCGCGGTATTGAGCCACAGCAGACAAAGGGGAAAAAACAGGAATTGTAGGCGCATTGTGGGTAATTTTTAAAGCAAGAACGCACTTTTTAGACTTGAAAGCATAGTTATGGGGGGATTTGATGGAGAAACCCCAACTTTGCGTCCCATGCGCCTATCCGTCGTCATTGTAAACTACAACGTCCGCCACTTCCTTGAGCAAGCTCTTGGCTCGGTGCGCCGCGCTTTACAGGGTATTGAAGGCGAAGTGTGGGTGGTGGACAACCATTCTGCCGACGATTCCGTGCGCATGGTGCGCGAACGTTTCCCGGAGGTTAAACTGATTGCTAACACCGATAATCCGGGCTTTGCCGTAGCAAACAATCAGGCCATCCGCCAAAGCACCGGGGAATACGTGTTGCTCTTGAATCCCGACACCTTAGTGGAGGAAGATACGTTCCATAAATGCCTGGCATTCATGGACCAACACCCCGAGGCAGGTGCACTTGGGTGTAAACTTCTGGACGGAAGCGGCAAATTTTTGCCCGAGAGCAAACGTGGTTTTCCGACGCCCTGGGTTGCTTTTTGCAAAACCTTTGGCTTGTCCACGATTTTTCCGCGCAGTCCTTTTTTCAACCGCTACCACATGGGGTATTTGCCGGAAGATGAAACGGCTGAAGTGGATGTGTTGGCGGGCTGTTTCATGTTCATGCGTAAAACCGCCCTGGACCAATCGGGCCTGCTCGACGAGGCGTTTTTTATGTACGGCGAAGACATTGATCTCTCCTATCGGATTCAGCAGGCGGGTTTTAAGAACTACTATTTTCCGGAGACTAAAATCATCCATTACAAAGGCGAAAGCACGAAAAAAGGGACGCTGAATTATGTGCGGACCTTTTATCAGGCCATGATCATTTTTGCCCGAAAACACTTCAGTGGGCGGCGGGCAGGATTGTTTGTACTCATGTTGCAAGGTGCGATTTGGTTCCGGGCCGGGCTTACTTTATTTCGTAATTTTTTGGGAAAAGCCTGGCTTCCCGCTTTGGATGCTTTGGCGATTTATCTCGGCTTGGTGTTGCTCAAAGATTTTTGGGCCAACTACTACTACCGAGACCCTGATTGGTTTAAAACCAATGTTTTATGGTTTAATTTTCCGCTGTACATATTCATCTGGCTGGGCACCGTTTGGCTTAGTGGTGGGTATGATACCCGCTACAATTTGAGCCGATTGTTGCGTGGCCTGGGATTGGGCACCCTGATTTTATCGGCGGTATATGGGCTTTTGGACCTTGATTATCGGCCATCGCGGGCTTTGGTGTTGATGGGGGCTGTGTGGGCGGTTTTTGCGACGGTCAGCATTCGGCTGGTGGCGCATTTTTGGGCTTTCGGTCATTTCAGATTGGGACGATCGAAGGTGAAAAATTTGTTGATTGTTGGCTCTGAAAGGGAGTGCGAAAGGGTGCTGGGCTTGCTCAACCGGGTGGAAGCTGTGGGCAAAAATTTCATCGGAAGAGTGGGCGCTGCGGGAACCGATGAGCGGCTCGGCGAAGCAGATCAGCTCCCTGAGCTGGTGCGGATTTACGAAGCAGATGAAATTATTTTTTGCTCCAAGGACATTGGTTCTCAGCAAATTATGGCCCAAATGGCCCAGATTGGCCCTGCCATTTCTTACAAAATTGTCCCGGAGGAAAGCCTGAGCATTATCGGAAGCAGCAGCAAAGATGAGCCGGGCGAACTGTACACCATAGATATCCGCTACAACATTGCCCAGCCCAGCCAGCGGCGCGACAAAAGGCTGCTTGATCTGTGTATTTGTCTTGGATTGCTCCCAACGCTGCCGTTTTGGTTGTTCTTTTCTACCAGCCGAATTGCGCTTTTGAAAAATTGGCTGCCTGTACTGCTCGGCCAAAAAACTTGGGTAGGCTATGCTCCAAGTACGCAGAATGGAAGTTTGCCAAAGCTGCGTCCGGGTGTTTTTTCGCCGGTGGACGTGCTCAAAGATTTAAAGGTCAACGATGAAACGGCGGCCCGGCTCAATTTCTTTTTTGCGAAAGATTGGGAGGTGGAAAGGGATTTGGCTGTTTTTTGGAAGGCATGAAGGGTTGCGCTTATTTGCCAGAGTGCAGCGTTCTGCCTGCTTAGGCACCACAGTATTGAGGGCAACAATTTTTCACCTTTAAAGCACCGATGCGATGAAAAAACTACTATCTCCCTATCGGTCTAAACGATTGTATTGTTCTACAATAAACGCTTGATCATCCATATGCAAATTTATCAGTCCAATAGATTGCTGATAGCTCGCAGCAACACCTGCATAGTACAATAGTGCACGGGTTAACTGGATTTTCTCCGGGGGAATCGGGTCATAGTCGCCGGTCATGTTGATAGGGAAGCCACCGTTGACCAAAAAGAATTCTTTTCCTTTGTAGCGTATCAGATAAAGAAAATAGCACGGGTAGTCTGTGTCGCCGAGGTACAAAAGCTGGTCTCCATAGCGTTCTATGACTAGATTATAATCGTCGTTATATCTAAATTTATCGGAGATAGCTGAAGCGACACTTCTGAGTTTCCAACTGCTGAATTCCACATCTGATGAAGAGCAGCTTACCAAAATGGAACCGTTGGAAATGTGTTCGTACATATTGAAGTCCAATGCCTGGTATCCGGTGCAGCCCAAGATGATGTTGTATTTGGGCAATGCATGAATCAAGTCGGTTTCAATAGTGTAAGTTTGTTGATCTGTATTTTTGATTTTGCTTGCATCAATATCGAACACGCCTACCTCAAAACCTTTTTCATGCACTTCCCTGGCCACAGCCTGGCCTATAGCGCCAAATCCGATTACCAGAAATTTTCTGGATTTGAGCAGTCTGATCTCTTCCACCTTACGCAAAGTATTGTTTAATTCTGTAAGGATGGATTCAGCGATGAGGGGGGATTCAAACTCGAGCTTCGCCCAGGACTCGGCGACATTCATGACTGGAGCGTTCAAATCTAGACCCTCCAACTCCCGGATCCCCCGCCGGGTTTGTTCAACAAAACAAAAATGCGGCAACCATTTTGCATAACGAGTCTGGTGCAGCATCCTGATAGCCCGACCGCCGTCGTCAACGAGCAGAATTTTTTGATCCGGGCTGGTTTTGACTGTTTCGAAATACAGGATCGCTTTCTCCAGCAGGGCGTTAATGTGCTGATCTGCCTCTTCGTGGTATTCCTTGCCGCCTTCATAATGGACACTGCCGGGATGGACAAAAAAACCATGGGATTTTAAGCGGAGCAGGGTCGCATAGTTCGTGGAATAGGGTTTACCAAGTATAAATACGCCTTCCGGGGCAATGTGATCCCCCGCCAGCGCCTGGATCAAAGGCGCCGTGGATGCAAAAAGATGCTGTACGAATACCGCACATTTTACTGCCGGATGGATTGTACCAAATTGCTGCTGTAAGATTTCTACCAAGGGCAATTTTTTCGGAATAGGGGCAGTCTCCAAATATTCACTAACCCTGTGTGGCGTAATCAGTGCAATAAATCGGCAAAGTTCGTTCTCCGTAACCGGGTTAATTGGCCTTTGGTATCGCACTTTGTGATACTCCGAGCGGAACTCCTGTATCACCATGCTTAGGATACCTTTAGCTACTTCACCCAGTTCTTGTTCAACGGTCTCTAAGGAATCCCCTTTCGATTCTAAAAATCGGGGTTGGGAAAACAGGTCTGCTAGAATGACCGACAGGATGTTCTTGACATCTCTTGGAATGAGGTTACCTTCCAGTTTTCGGGTGATCTGATCAAAAAATGGGCTTGAGTCTCTGAAATGGTCTGTATTGTATACATGGTATTGCAGCAGCGCGTGATAGAGGTACTCTATTACGTTGTCGCCGCGGAAATATAAGAAGCGAAGGAGGAGGCGGTAGGTTAGCACACTAGCTAGTTACATAATAGATGAAGATAAGCCACTCTTAGAGATATGGGAAAATATGCTCAAGAAACAAATATACAACCAATACCCAAAACAGTGTTCCTGAGAACGCTGTGAGCCACGCATTTTTGATACGAATGAACAAAAAAGGCACCTGTAGCAACAATAATAGTGGAAGCGCCCAAACACCAATGCTCGACCTGATGAAGTCTAGAACGACGTTGAAGACCTTCTCTTCACCCGTTTTATCTCTTGCCTCCAGCACCCTGTTTGCCACAAATCCATAGTAACCAATCACCAGAGGGAATAACCACGCCGGCATCCAAGTGATCAAATCACCTTCAGAAAGATTTTTAAAGTTGAAGAAAAAAACATAAACGGCAATACATACGCCTATAAGCATAGATATCCTGAATATGTTGGCGTTGAGGGTATAGTTATTTGGCATGACACATGACATTTTGTTTAAATGCTAAATCAAGTAAAACTCCATTTATCTGACTTGGTAGCGTTTTTTATCTTGAACAGATGCAAAACAATCAATTAGCTCCTTCCTCGATTTCATCGAATCTCCTTCTATTTTATTTAACATGTTTTTTGCAAGAAACTGGCCTAAATCGTAATAACTATCCCATAGATCTGGCTCTAAAAACTGATCAGAAGTAGGCGTATGGGGGAATTTATGCTTTCTCCATGTTCTAATTTTAGATTGGCTTTTATTTTCTAATAAATATTGCCTTGTCAGGCAAGATTTAATGTATATAATTGTGCTGATGGGTACTTCTGGATTACAATTAGCCCTTGGTTTCAAATAGTCCCACCATTCATAAACATCTGCAACAGCAAAAGATTCTTCAGAGTACCCTTTAAGGCCTGGTTTGATGGTTTGCAACGGATCCTGTCCTTCACGAAATTTTATTTCCATGCCAAGTTCAGAAAATGATCTTTTGGTTAGGTTCTCAAGATCCTCAAATGAATAGTGTGGATCATAGCCTGCGTCGATACAGATTATCAGTCTGCACTTTCGCCGAAGCAATTCAAACACTCCCAGGTTTTCTATATGCCCACCATCTGAAATGTTGACCAGCGGGGAATCTATCCCTCTCTGCGATGTCAAATCACGTAAAAAAAAGGCAGGACCAATGAGCCATCGAAACTTAAGTTCTGAAACCTTGGGATTTCGGATCCATTGCCCGAGGCTTGCATTAAAAATAGTGATAAATAAGCTGCGCAAAGGAGTGCTAAAAGTACCCATTCCTGCATTTACGGCAGCCCCAGATATACGAATAGCCGTAGGTAGACTTATATTTCTATAATCTTCCGCATCTGCACTTGAATAACCTGTAGCAACAGAGCCAATAAATTTAGGGCTCAATAGAAAATAATCTTCTGACAATATATTTTCATTCATTTCAACCGTGCTTGAACCCGAAAGGTTAAGACAAGAATTGATAAGTGGGTAAGGAGCAAGAAAATGATTATGATCAGGCAGTCTTTCCGGTATCTTAGAAAAAAAGTGATCTGCTCTTCGGGCCATCTTTCTCAAAATAGACACCTTAGCCCCCACCTTTCCTGCTTCAAAATCGGTTAAGGGAGTAGCTAGTGATTGTGAGTAGGGAGCAAATTTTAAGTACGAATCTGCTATTTTTTTTTCGTAATAGATTCCAAAGCTTAATAGGTCAGGGCGTAAAATCTCCCAGCCAGCTACTAGCGCTATAATTATGAGAAAATATTGCTTCGGTTGCAGTGGAAATAGTTGTTGACCTTTATAGCTGATCACAAGAAATATCCATAATCCAAATATCAAAATAGCCGATAGTAAAATATTAAGTAGAAACGATGAGAGGTATTTAGTTAAGGATATTGATAGGAACTGAAAACAAAATAACACAAATAAAGTCAGTCCTATAATACTTGATGCATTTGGATATGCATTTATCCACAATCCTCCAAATCCTAGTAGACCAAATGAATATCTAATTAACAAGCCTAAGCTCTGGACGACACAAAATAATATCCCGAGTACAATAACCCACTTGACAGTATTCATAATTAGATATGAAAAGAATGCCAAATACATGCGGCACTGATCTATGAAACCATTTGGTGCCAGATATTTCGCAGCAACTTTTCTCAAACTCTCTTCTTTGTCCTGTTGGAATAAGCCCTCAAATTTCCCTTCTTCGCGCACCGTTCCCTGGATATATGCACCTGCATATCCACCGCCTGACACAGTCGAGTGGTAGTCTGCTTTCTGTAGGATGCCAGATTCTGTCAAAATCTTCAAAACGCCCAGGTTTACAACTGCCGAGCGGACACCGCCACCAGAGGAGGCAATTCCAATCAAGTCGTTTTTAATCTCGACTGGGGTTTTTGCCTCTTCCAAATAAGTTCTACGCGTTTGAAGGTATTTCTTTTCAGATTCGATTACATCCTTTAGTGTATGTCCCATTTTGAAAGTTTTTTACTGCTGCACTGATTATGGATAGTATACATTCCATTGATATTGATGTAAAAGATCTTTATTCAGATCATTCTATCCACTAACCAACGTAGCGTTGGATTTAACAAGGCTATTTTTAGCCAACAAAATGCTTGAAGGGGTTGAGGCCCAGAAAAGCTGAAAAGACAGGATCAAAAGACGGTATGTCATGGTTACATTGTTTATGCGCTTTAGTTGACCTGTTTCAATGAGATGCATTGAGTGGAAAAATATTTGGCCATCTTCAACTACTAGGTATAATTTGAGCTAAAATTGGCCATATTTGGCAAATGAGGGATAAGCCAATTACTGTAAGCCTCCTGCCTCAATACAGGTTATGGCATAAATAATACGATTGTACTCTTTTCGTTCGGCATCTTCATTGGCATGCAAATTCAAATCTCTAGATTTTTCCCATTGATGATACCTTGCTTGAAGGAGAGTGATTTCATTTTTTTGTTCAAATCCTGGTGTGTTCTCAAGCAATTCAAGCGCCTTGATAATTTCTCCATGTTTGAGCAATTCTCTTACCAAAGATGGCTTGGATTTATCCAGTAATTTTTGCTTGGTCCCTGGCATGGTATTGAATGCGCGAGACACTTCGGATTTTTCGGACAACTGCCCTCTGTTGAGACTAATGGTAATGCCGAAAGCCTGTAACTGCAAATTCCCCTGGCCAAAAGTGAGCAATACCATGGAAATAGCTGCACCTACCGCCAGAATAACATCGGCAGACTGTTCCGTATCCCTATATTGGTCTAGGGCTGTTTCTAATAATGGAGAGAAAGGAGGTGTTTCCGCCCATGAATGAAGTAAATTTCGGGCAAATTGAACCGCTTCTGCTTTTGGTATGGCCTCCCCAGCCAGGGTGTCGTCCAGTCTTTGTGCGGCCAACATTTCCGGCATCAATTGCTGGTCCGACGGCATGGAGCCCACGATTTCCCCCACAGAAGTATCCATTCCGCGGAATACTTCGTTGGAGAAATAATCAAAAAAACGAAGTAACTGAAAGTCATTCATTTTTTCAAGTTTTGCTTGCAGTGTATGCGCTGATGTCGGCATTTGAGTAAATATATTGAAAGTTTCAAGGTTGATTTATCGCCAATCGCCCATCAGTGTAAATCCTGCCCAGTAATAGGGCCCGGCATTCTGAGTCGGGAGCGGACTATTGATCATACTAAGTGCTGCCTGCTGAAAAGCCTCTGCACGGGAAAGGTTATTTTGCAGCCAATGTTCATAAAACCGGATACAAAACTGTGCAGCAAACCGATAGTCAACGTCCCAATTGGAAGCCAGTAAACTGGATGCGCCGGACAACAAAAAAGCCCATTCCAAACCCAATGCATCACCGCCCACACCCTCTTTGGAGCGACCGCTTACACAGGCTTGTAAGGTAACATGCGCCTGATTGAAATTAATTTTTTTCGACACCAGTCGTTCAGGCGTCAATAAATTGTCTGAAGCTGCATCATTGAGTGAAGGTCGTTGTCCACCGTTAAAAATCAACAAACCTGAGTTTGAATAGGGGTTCTCTGACGCTGCTGCCGGAAACTTGCCGTGGGTAGTAAAATGCACCAGTTGTCCTGCAAATGGTAAGTTGGAAAGCTGATCCAAACTGGTATCCTCCTCTTCTGCCAGCATGCCTTTTCGTATGCCTTTCAGGTAATTTATCGCGTGATTGAACCCTTCCAGTTTTTCAGTATCTTCCAAATCTTCCTGTGCATAGGCAATTACACCAACGAATTTATTTGGGGTAAGTGGAGCTGTTTTCAGGGATTGGGCAAGTGTGTAGGCTCCTTGTGTCCGCGACATTGTGAACCATTCGATAAGGTATTTTCCGTTGAGTTTAATATAGTGCAGCGGGAAAAGGCTCAAGTCATCATCGGGACAATAACAAAGGTGTTCTCCTTCGCTTAATTCGCCGCTTTCTATCAAAGGAAGCAGCCAGGCCACAAGTGGCGCAAGTGTAATTGTCATGTCGGCATCCTGCTTTTTGCCAAAAAGACCAGCCGATCGGGATTGCCATTTTTGTGGATTATGAAATTGATTAGAAAGCCATTGACGCAACAATGTCTTGCCGATATTTATTCTTTGGTGAAACAAATTGCCCTTTGAGCTGACCAAAACGGCAAAACAATACTCATCTTCCAATAAAAATGTAAGATAGCTTGCCCCTGTCTGGCGCATCAAGAAAGGTAATTCTTCCAAAATAGTTGTAAAGCCACTTACTGAAGGGGCGGGTTGACCTGGTTTTTGCTGACGATCGAGCGCATCCGCCAAAACTCGCCCTTTGCTGCTTTCGATAGCCCACAGCATGCCTTTTGTATTGTCCAGTTGAAAGTAGAAATCACAAAGTCGGGTAAAAAGGAATTCGAATTTGCCGAGCAACCCGGCACGCTCTGTGTAGTTTGTGATCTGGCTTCGTTGGTATTCAATTTCTGCCCAGATTTTTTCAGTCAGGGCCAGGCCTTCCCGGAACTGCCCGAGCCTGTTGTGACACACTGCCATGGCCCACCAAACTGTCTGGAGCTCATAGGGTATGTTTTTTTCAATTACTGTGCGGCAAACATCTTCGTATTCCCTGATTGCTGCTGAGAGCGCTGCTGAGTTTTGGGCGCGCTGAGGATCAAAAAAGATGGTGCCGTTTTGTTCCACCCTCTGCTGGATTTCATGGAGGTCGTTTGGGCCGAATTTGCTTATAAAGGAATTATAGCGTTTTCTGTTTTTACTAGTTATGTCTAGATAGGAATTGACTTGCTGATCGCTCACAGGGTATTGCGGAACGTCTATTTTTTGATCCAATTGATTCAATTCTCCAGTAAAACCTGAAAAGGTTGGGTTTGAGGAGCTTTCATCCATGCTCTTGACCAAAGCTTCTATTGCTTTTTGCGCGCGTTGATGGCCGCTTTTGAAATCGTCCTCAACCTGATTTGGATTACGCAAATTGGTGGCATCGTTAAATATTTTGGTTAGTTTTTGCTCCAGATAATCGCGTTGTATTTTGGAAGCATCGGAGAAGTCATGATTTTTCGCTTGGTCGAAACATCGCAAGGCTTCTTCAAACCGGTTGAGCATTAATAAGGCTTCCGTTTTATACAGCTCATTTACACAAAGGCGTTCAAACCGATAGCGAACTGGAGGTTGCAAGAATTCAATTGCAGAGTTAGCAGTATCAATGGCTTCTTGATACTGGCTTCCGTCAAATAGGAATTTGACCAGAAAATATGCACCATTGGTTGCATATTCCAGGGACTCCTCCCTTCGATCTACTCTATTTAGGTATTGGAGTTCCCCTAGATCCATCAATGCCTGCGCCAAAAAGATAGAGAGATCTAGGTGATTTGATTTGCCGTTATAGCCATTGCACAAGGCATCCAGGGCTGCCAGGTTGGAATTAGGCATCTGAAGATCAAGAAACTGCAAGGCAATCTCCTGTGTATTGCTGTCAGGGCATTGAAGGATAAAGGCTTTCTGTGCTTCGATTGCACCGTTAGAAAAAAGCCTAAGCAGAGCTTCGTACTGTCTCAGCATAACTACAAATTTTAGTAACCGTACAAACTAGTGCCCGACGTAATTTGAGCAATTCTTCTTTCGGTATCTTTAGAATAACTCCCTGGAGAGCCTTCATAGGAACCATTTCCTCCTCCACCCATCAGCCCATACAACAATAGCCCCCCCAAAAGTACTCCTGCGAACGATTCCACCGCATTCCAATTTTCCGTTTTATTGACGGTGCGTTCAGCTTCAAGTTGCAATGTCTGAAGGTCGCTTCCTAGAAATGAGGCGACTGTATTATTACACCTGCTAAAATCAAAATCAAGCAAATAGTAGCCGAGCTGCTCTTTACACTTATGGTTTATCAGTTCCAAGGTGTAGTTGGACAAATAAGCATCGTCAAGCCAGCCCCAGAGTCCAAGGCGATCTGGGATTTGATCATCTGCCTTAAAATAATAAGCGAGAAGCATTTCGGCAATGGGTTCAAATTCAGCACTTTTACCCTGTTGATTGGCCGCATTCCACATAGTGGCGAGATTACCCGGTGCAAACTGGATATAAGAGCGGATAAACTCAGCGTAATTGTCTAACCAATCAGCGGAGCGCTCTTGGCCATTTTGTGTAAAATGCTTTTTAAGAATGTGGCGAATGCTGTGGCTACGTAAATCATCATTCACCATGCCGGCAATGTGGGCATTGATTTGAGCTAGTTTTGGGTTCATGTTGAAAAATCAGATTTAGAATTTTAGAAATTTTGTGGTTTTATTTTCAAACATCATCAACTAAAGGCCTATCCGAAACCTTCGACGATTTCGGATAGGCGCTCTACTCTACTTAATGATGATTATGGGTTTACTAACCTTCCCCCTTTCCAACGCTGCTGTGACAAAATAAATTCCCGCAGGAAAATGCCGTCCAGATACGTCCAGGTTGATCGTATTTTGAGCGATACCCAATTCTTGCGACCAGACCACGTTGCCTAATGCGTCGCTCATGCTGATCAACACTGCTGAGTTTGTGCCAGTCAAGTGGATTGTTAACTGATCACTGGCCGGATTGGGGAATATTTCCATTTCGGCGGAGGTGAAAGTCTTGAATTCGCCCCGATCACCCGGGCGCTCCTCGCATTCAATACAGGGTCCAATATAATCCCCATTGTTGTAATGTGCCGACAGTGCATTACTGTTGATGCAAATCGTATGGGGATTGTTATTTGCATTTTTACAAACGCTGATTTTACCGTCACCGCAATACCAGGCAACGCTATAACTCTGATAATCCAACAGCTGACTACAGTCCGGGATGCCATCGTTGTTGTTATCCACTGCGTCATTGCCACCCGGACATACGTCGCAAGCATCGCCGACACCATCGCAGTCACTGTCTGTTTGGTCAGGATTGGCCGTGACTGGACAGTTGTCGGATTGACCGCAAATGCCATCATTATCTGCATCGTTTGTGGGGTCGTTAGGGCAGGAATCCTGACAGTCCACAAGGCCGTCGTTGTCCGCGTCGTTGTCCGTCACGTAGACCGTTATGACCTGTGTACACGATCCACCATTGCCATCGTCTGCAGTGACTGTAACCGAATTGGGCCCCAACTCAAGTGTGGTTGGATTTACGGTTAGTTCCAAAGGGTCTCCATCCTGGTCTGTAACACCTGTGACGTCTTCAACCGTTATAATTGCTTGACAGTTAGCATCTGCACTCTGATCGGCGATGGCGGCTAGCGTGCAGTCAGGAGGAGATTGGTTGCTACAGGGTAAAGTGGGGCCATCGGTGCAGGCAGCCTCCACTTCGGCAATAGAGTTGCAGCCGGCTGAATTCCCGAATAACACAACGCTCCTTGTCGGCAGGGCAAGGTAATCACAGAGCCCTTGCACGTCACATACCGATAATAAGGGTGACTGAGTTACAAAGAAACCAATTAGCCCATTAGGATCAATATTGTCCAAACCTGATAAACTTGGAAGGACATAGTTATTGGACAGGTCAATTCTTCCCGGAACAGTGGTAAGACCACAAAGACCAGTTATATCCGTCAATACCCAATTATTCCATATCGTTAGACTCCCTCCAATAGATTGAAGTGAATTTAACCCTGTCAGAGTAGCCAATGCTGTATTGTAGTTTATAGTGAATTCTCTTCCAATAGATGCCAGTGAATTCAACCCGGAAAGAGTTGTCAGGGCATTATTGTATTGGATGTGACAGGCTCTGCCAATAGAAACGAGGCCGTTAAGTCCTTCGAAACTCGTCAGGGAATTATTGAATTCAACCTGAAAATATCCACCTATGGAATTGAGTGAACTAAGCCCTGAAAAATTTATAAGCGCAGCATTTCTATATATATACATATAACTGCCAACGGTTTCAAGCGCATTCATGGCCCCCAGATTGGTTAAAACCGGGTTGTCTCTGATGAAAAAGGCTCCCTCGATTGAATGGAGTGAACTCAGATTCGGAAAATTCACTAGGGAGTTATTGAGCTCAAATCTCATCATTCCTCCTATGGACAGAACTGCCTCAAAATCCGGCATGTTGGTCAAGACGTAGTTTCTCAGAAAATCCAAGCCTCCTATAGTACTCAACATACCAAACCCGCTAATACTCTGCAATTGGAAATTATCTGAAAAAGCAAGGGCCGATCCAATAGAAGTAAGAGCGCTAAAGCCAGTTACATTTACCAGTATAGGATTACTTGCCACGTAGATTCCCCCCGAAATAGTCTCGAGGCCCTCAAAGCCCGAGATGCTCGCCAGGGCATTGTTGCCATGGATAAAGATGCTTTCTCCCACATGACTGAGTTCAGGAAAAGCGGGCAAACTTGCTAGCGTATTGTTCTGATAAATTTCAAAATCACCTGAAGCGGTGGTTATAGTATTCAACCCGGTTAAATCGGTCAATTTGGGATTACCCCAGATCTCAACATCGTCTCCAACCACATTAAGTGATTGTAAGCCATGGATGCTTTTCAGACTGTTATTCTGATAAACCTCAAGTTTACCGCCAATATTGGTAACAGAATTTAACGCGGATAAATTCAGCGTATTTTGATTGTTGCTGAACCTAAGCCGCCCGCCGATATTATGCAGGGAATTCATCCCTGAAAGGTCCTGCAGATTAATACATTGAAAAACCTCAAAGTTTCCCGAAATAGCTTCTAAGGCGGAAAAGCCTGATATGTTGACTAAGGATGAATTGTTGCCAATTAAAAGCGCTCCACCCACAGAAGTGAGCGAATTAAATCCTGCAATATCCGAGAGAAAATTCTGCTGCCTAATCTCCAGATTTCCAGCGATGGTTGTAATGGATTGGAATCCTGAAAGATTAGCGAGTGGAAAGTTGTTTATTAACTGGACATATCCACCTACCGTAATAAGTGCATTTAATCCAGAAATATTTGCGAGATTAGCATTGTTGCTTATATTCACAAATCCCCCGACCGATTCGAGGGTTCTAAGGCCCGATAAATCTATGATGGCCGGGTTGTTATTGATGATTAGGTTGCCCCCTACTGAGCTGCCGTAACCATCATTTCCAATTTGACCATTTCCGTCTACCCACAAATTGCCTGCAATGGTCAGATCTCCTGTACCGTTCAGGATGCCTCCACTTAAGACCAGGGCATTTATGGAATAATCATTTTCCAGGGTAAGGGTAGCGGCATGAAGCCGTGTCGAACCGGTCCCTGTTATTCCTGAACCTGACAGCGTATGCATACCTTCCCAAAATACAATGCCGCCAGTAACGGTTGTATTGAAGTTCCCCGAGTGGATTCCATCTTGAATAAGAAACAGCGTTCCATTGGTGACATTCACCAGTCCGCTATTATTTAAGCGTGCATATACAGCTAACTGCCCGGCACTCTGTTTGTGAAGTGTGCCCGCAACATTCACTGTACCATCACCATAGAGAAAGGCATTGGCAGAAAATATATTCAAAGTTTGTGAAGCAGACACATTCAACACGCCGACCGGGTTTATATAGATCGAACCTCCCGTTAAATCACCGCCGCCGTTGAACGTGAGGGTTTTGTGCAGGTATTTATTGTAACTGTTGTTGGGTAAGGTCGCAAGCCCTTCAATGGTTACCTCACCAGGTGAACTTCCGTCGCCTTTGCCGATGTCTCCACCTTGCCAGTTCAGGACGCCACCGACAGTAGCGTTGCCTGTGTTACCAAAAGTTCCACCATTAATGTTTAGATTGCCGTTTATCGTCAGGTCGGCAGTACCGTCTAGGGTGCCACTGTAAAGTTTTAAACCATTGATTGTCATGTCGTTGGCTAGCGATACAGTAGCATTCAGAATGGCAATAGAACCTGATCCGCTTATTACCGCTCCTGAGAGTGTGAATGTTCCCAGCAAGAAGCCGAATCCTTCAACAGCGTCAATTAGGTATGTTCCTGATACAGATTGGTTGTTACCCGCTATAAACCACAATCCTCCATTGGTAACATGAACTACACCATTGTTGATGACCGGCACGAAAACATCCAGATAGATGCCGCTGCCCTGTTTAGTAAAGGTACCTTCGATAAGAAACGTTCCGCTTCCTGGCCCGGTGTTTATTTCATGAAAGTCTGAAACGTTATCGACCAGGGATTGCGCAGCGGGTAAATGGAGTGTTGAACCATAGCCCAGTTTAATGTTTCCTTCGGTCCAGTCGCCGCCGCCATTCAGCAACAGCGTTTTTTTATACAGGTATTTAATTGCTGTTGAAGTGATGCTGGCAGTACCTGAGAGGATCAATGTACCTGTAGCGGTACCATCCGTTTTGCCTATGTAGCCGCCAGACCATGTCATTGTGCCGCCAACCGTGACATCCCCCGTGTTTCCTAACTGCCCGCCGGTCAAAGTCAGGTTGCCGATGATTATCAAGTCATAGATGCCCGTAATAGAACCGGTTGATAGCGTGAAATTTGTTACAGTTGGAGCAACATCGAGGGTTACAACATGTTGAATAACAACATCATCGGAAGCCGAAGGCACACCTGCGTCCCAGGTGGCGGGGGCGCTCCAGGGGCCGGGAGCGATGGAGGTAATGGTGCTTGCATGGAGTGATGCTATACTTAAAACAAGCATCAATGTCAGTTGGATTGAAGTCAATTTTTTCATTTTTTGATTTTAATGGAAAATGTGAAAGATTTAAGCGCAATAGATTTCAGGGGCATGAATACTCCACTGTAAAACATGCTAAAATTTGGATAGGGAATTTAACCACGCCCCTCAGCGCACAACCAGTATTCCCTATCCATTTGTGTTGGCTTGGAAGAATGAGCCTACAGCCCTTTCAACGTTCCTTCATAACTGATCTCCCCAACACCATCTGCAGGGACAGAGGAACCTTTATAACTGCCACTCCCAGTAACCCCTTCAAAACGTCCGGTGCCATGTGTTATCTCCCAAGTTCCTTCAAAAATAACGCTGCCATCTTGGTTGGGGATGGCAATACCAGCATAGGAACCGAACAGCTTGTCGCCGTTTGCCGCCGTTAATTCTTGGGGGCCGGTTTGTATCCATGGGAATACATTGGTGTTGACAGTAGAAATGGAGTGCATGGTGCTTTTGCCGAGGTGGGAAGCCTTGCCGTTTCCATCAATGTTCAAGGTTAGTACGCCATCATCGAAGCCGATGGTTTGTACGGTGGTCTCATAAAACGCTTTGAAAGGCACTTCATGGCTTCTCGATGTGGTTGCCACATCGGTTGCATTAGGCAAACTTTCAGAGCTTTCTTTTTGGCAGCTGGCGAAGACCAGCAAAAAAAGGGCAAGGGTGGAGATTTGGACTTGTTTCATTTTAATTTGAATTGAGCTTGTGAAAAGTGATAGTAGAAATGTTGTTAAATCGGTCTTGGACCTATTCTTACTGAGTACGTGTTTTAGAGGCATCAGTGTGACCCCGGGAGAGCAGTGCTACCCAGTAATCGCGTATATAAAAATAAACAAAATTGGATTAGTTGCGTGTGCGTTCAATCACCTCCGAAACCCCACAAATCTCCATTGGAACCACCCTCAACAATGGCGACACCTCGAAATTCTGATCCGTTCGGTCAAAAAGATCCGCGATAAACATGACCCGGCTTATACCCGGATGCAAGGGCTTGATCACTTTGGACATAAGCCGCAATGCCCTGTTAGGTACATGGGTAATCTTGATGGGTTTGCCCAGGTTTTTAGCATATAATGCCACAATTTCCAAGCGTGACAAATTGTCCAGGCCCCCTATTTCGAAAGTTTGGTTGTGATGTTCCGGATGCTCCAGGCAATGCAGAATCAGCTGGGCAACATCTTTGACCGATACAAAATTGGTGGGGTTTTCACCCTTGCCAAAAATCGTGACCTTTCCTTTTTCCAGGATACTTTTTCCAAGCATTTCCTGGATATGCATCTCCATGAAAGCGGAGGCGCGTATAATGTTATAAGACAGGCCGGATTGTTCCAGATACTGCTCTGCCTGCCATTTGTTGCGCCAAAAATCGACTTCATGGTCAGAGGAAGCGCCGACGACCGACATGGAAATAAAATAAGGCACCCCTTTCTCCTTAGCGGCATCTATCAGGGTCTTTTGCCCGGCATTGTCGATGTACTCAGACTTATACCTGCCTCTGCCCAGCATGGAATGCGCCGCAGAAATAACCACATCCATACCGTGGCAGGCTTTGAGCAGGGAATCTTTGTCGAGCAGGTCGCCTTGTACAAGCACTACTCCATCCTTCGTTAAAAATGCGGCTTTTTGGGGCTTACGGGTCAACACCCGAATTGTATAACCTTTCTTCAAGAGTTGGCTTACCAGGACCTTTCCCAGTGTACCGGTACCCCCGACGACTAAAATTTTTTTCATGGACGGTTTGGTGTTTAAAGGGCAGTGTAAAATTTCAATGGTTTGATTTCTGAGTTATACTGGGCGGTTAATGACCCCCAATTGCTCAAATAGTATCATTTGGTCAGACATGGGCCAGGCATTGATGATCTTATTGTCCAAAACCTGATATTTGACCATCATCGGAAATTCTACCTTGCGAAAAGTAGCCGGGATTCCGAAAATCTCTCCTTTATGTGTTCCCCTGAAGATACCGTGAACAATGACAAAATCATGCTCTGCGGTCATATCTTCATAATAGATGGTATAATCCGGAAAAGCCTTCCTGTAAGTGATTACCATCTGCACATAGCTCTCATTATCTGTAAATTCCATCATCTTCTCTTCGGACAGGCCATTGTCATTCATCGCCATACTATAGCGAAGGATGAATTTTTTGTTTCGTTCCAATTTTTCAAAATTTTCCATGTGCAAATCGCACTTAAACTGTTTATATAAATTGAATAGTCCGAATTTTAAAAAACATTGCTATGATTTCAGGACAAAAGTATAGCAACCAATAATTCCTTGGATAGTAGATTATGGTCGTTTTTTTAAACCATCGTTTCATTCTGCAATTTTCGCGGGTATTAGTTATACCATTGTTTCATTTATGGGCTTTACGCCAGTTGCTGGGGGAAGTTTTAAAGGCTTCTAAAAAGCTGCTGGAGAAGTAACTCAACTCATTGAAGCCTACTGTACTAGCAATATCCCCAATGCTCAGGTCGGTGGATTCCAATAGTTCAGCAGCTTTTTGCAGGCGAATGTGCCGAATAAAGTTGGCCGTTGAAAAGCCGGTCAATGCCTTCAATTTCCTGAAAAGCTGGGCTTTACTAAGCAACATCTGTCGCTCGAGTGCTGCTGAATCAAAACTGTTATTGTGGAGATTTTTGTGAATGGCCTGGATCACGTTTTCCAAAAACTCAGATTCTTTTCTGGTTCTGGTGGCTTTCAATTTCGCTTGAATAAAGGGACTTCGGCCCAAGTCCTCAAAACGTTGGAGATTGGTTTTTTCAGAACTTTTGGGATCCATTAAGTTCCGATTAATTTCCCGTGCAATTTCAATCCCCGATGTAGCGCTGAGCGCTTCCACTGGCTTTAAAATAGGGGCGGCTGAATCCATCAACCATTCGATGTAAACAACTGCCTCATTACCCTCCAGATATTCAATTTTAAACCGGTTGCCATCGGGTCGGAAAACGAGATTTGGGTTAAAAAGCAGCCCCTTCGTTTTTATGTTGACCCTTAAAAAAACTTGCTTCGTTTCCTGATCTTCCCGTTGCATTATACTTACTGATATATTATTTCCTTTTGGAGCGATGTAGATCAACCGCAACAAAAACCACAATACCGGCCCCAGAACTTCATCCAATGGTAGGCTGACAACAATCGCCTGCCCGGCATCGGTCCCTGTCAGGTCAATTTCTCGTTGAACCGCAATTGGTTTTATGGACTCAAGGACGTCTTTTAAAACTTTATTCAAGTCAATATCTTGCATCATACTAATTTATACGGCACAAAATACCTATGAATAAGCTTATGCGCAAAATTAAATTTACACTACAGCCTGAGCACCAAAGAGTTGACTAAAGGATTTTGTAGGCATTTTGCACCAGCTTCCGAGACATACGCACATAAAAAAACCGCTCAACGTTTCGTCGAGCGGCCCAAAAACCAAATGAAAACAATCTTCCTACCGTACTATTCCCCCGCCTAACGCGAGAGAATCTATTTTTTTTGAACTAGAACGTATTTACGAGGAGAGGTCACATATAGTTTTTTTGAACGGGACAAAAATTCAGGTTCCATTCAATACACACCAATCGAAAGCATAACCAAGGTGCAGCCCTCCACGGTTTCAATGCCGCGCGCTTGGGCTAGTCGCATGAATTCCGGATTTTCAGTGCCAGGGTTGAAAATGATACGCTTAGGTTGCAGCGAAAAAATATAGTCGTAATATTCAGGCTGCCGCGCCGGACCGATGTAGAGCGTCACGGTGTCCACGTCTTCCACTTCCGGTTTTCCCGATAATATTTCAATACCATTAATTGCCCCTTTTCGGATGCCAACCGGGACGGCTTCGTGGCCGAATTGGGTGAGTCTTTGGGTGGCGAGATAGGCGTACCGTTCGGGATTAGGGGAGGCTCCCAGGACAAGCGTCTTTTTCATGTTTTAAAATTCGAGGAACGATAAACATTCAAACAGGCAAAAAAGTTAGATGGCTTGAGATACTTTTGCGGTCTTTTTAGAGAAGTGTAGCACTCCAGAAATATTGGTTGTGGTGCTCCACACTTTGCAATTACCTTCAGCGGCATTTGACATGATACTTACCGACAAAAAAATACTGGAATCCATCGAACGGGGCGAAATCGTAATCGAACCTTTTCGACCCGATTGTTTGGGCACCAACTCGTATGATGTGCATTTAGGCCGCTATCTTGCTGTATATCAAGACCATGCGCTGGATGCCAAACGCCACAACCGCATCAACACGTTTGAAATTCCGGAAGACGGTTTTGTGCTCCAACCCGGCACCCTTTACCTCGGCGTGACGGAAGAATACACCGAAACCCACAATTCAGTGCCTTTTCTGGAAGGAAAAAGCAGCATCGGAAGGCTTGGCATTGACATCCATGCCACCGCAGGCAAAGGTGATGTGGGCTTTTGTAATACCTGGACCCTGGAAATTTCCTGCGTGATGCCCGTGCGGGTGTATGCCGGAATGCCTGTCGGCCAACTCATCTATTTCCGGGTGGATGGCGACATCGAAAACTATTACAACAAAAAGCAGAACGCCAAATACAACGAGCGCACCGATAAACCCGTGGAAAGTATGATGTGGCGGAATTTTTAGTACGTCATTTCTTCACCACCACAAACTCCACCCGTCGGTTCTGCGCCCGCCCCTCCTCGGTTTCATTGCTCGCAACGGGCTTCGATTCGCCTTCCCCATGAGAGCGCAGGCGATTTTTATTGATTTTGTTTTCCTGTAAAAATTGCACCACGGACAAGGCGCGTCGGCGCGAAAGTTCGAGGTTGTAGGCATCGTCGCCCAGGGCATCGGTGTGGCCCACTATTTCGATGACAAGTTTAGGGTTGGCGCGCATGATTTTTAAAAGTTTATTCAATTCCACAAAAGAGCGCGGCATGAGTTCATCCTTATCAAACTCAAAATAGATGTTTTTTAATGGAATGGTTTTACCCGTTTCCAGTTTTTGCAGCGTCAAATCGTCGGGTTTAACAGGCACGGGCAGGAAGGGCGGAATTTTTTTCACCAACACATCGTCGAGGTAATAATAGGCGTAATTATAGGAATCTTCTCGCGGGGCCACGAATTGGGTTTGGAAGTCATCGCTGAAATTCCCGATCAGGATGTGCTCTGCCTCGTATTTGGCCACAAACTGCCCGCTCACTTTTACCCATTTGCCATTGGGGGCTGCAACTACTTTTTCAGCCCGCACCTGCGCGTCTCGGATGAGCACTTCATCGGTGAGACGCCGGATTTCGCTGATCGAAAAATAGGCGCCTAAGTTGTTGATTTGCAGGGACTTTTCAAGATGTGTCACCCAAAATTCCACATAATACGCCTGCCCGATTACGAGCGGTTCGGCCAGTTGAATTTCCACATATTCGCGGCAATGCGGTTTGCCATTCGTGCAGCCGTACAAGGTGAGGCCCGCCATGCTTTTGCCCGTTCGAGGCTTTTGATCACCAAAACCTTTGTTGGCCCAATCCATCGGTACTCGGACCTCGGGGCCATAAATATCAGGGCTGGCGGTGGTGGCACTGAACCAATATTTGACCACCTCACCAAAAAATGCGCCTTTGTACGACCAGCCTATTGGCGCACGAGCATACCGTTCAAAACCTGGATTCGGTACGATATTGGCCGAAGGCTTCTGGGCAAACGTAAAAAGGGTAAACAGCAAAAAAAACAGGGCCAAGCCGACCCGTTTTTGAAAAATGATACCGTGCCTCGAACAATCCATGTTTGTTTGCTTTTGAAATCCTACAACGTCCAAAAGTAGCACTTTGATTGTAAAAGTATAATGAAAAACAAGCATTTGTACGCATTGGCTTAAAAACATAGTTGTGTAACGCTGCTTCGCTGCACTCGCCATACCTTTGCAACGCTCAAACCGGAAGCTTGTTTCGGGATGCATTTTCCGGATAATCTTCCGGGTTACGAAATAGACTTAACTGATTATATGAACATCGCTGTCGTTGGAACTGGCTATGTAGGGCTGGTTACCGGAACTTGTTTTGCCGAAACGGGCAACAACGTCATTTGTGTTGACAACAACCACGAAAAAGTAAAAAGCCTCAAAGCTGGCAAAATCCCAATTTTTGAACCCGGTCTGGATATCCTTTTCGAGCGGAATACCAAAGAGGGTCGCCTCCATTTCACCACCAATCTTCAGGAGGCCGTGGAAAAAGCCAGCATCATTTTCCTCGCACTCCCAACCCCTCCCGGCGACGATGGTTCTGCCGATCTTTCCTACATCATGGGCGTGGCCAAAGACCTTAGCGGAATCATCTCGGACTACAAAGTAATTGTGGACAAAAGCACGGTTCCTGTGGGCACCGCCGAAAAAGTGGCCGCCATTATGGCGGAAAATTTGTCCAAAAAGATGTTCGATGTGGTGTCGAACCCCGAATTTCTGCGCGAAGGCGTGGCCGTGGACGATTTTATGAAACCAGACCGTGTGGTGGTGGGTACCCGCAGCGAACGCGCCCGAAAAGTGATGCGCCAACTGTACGAACCCTTTGTTCGCCAAGGCAATCCCATCTATTTTATGGACGAACGCAGCGCCGAAATGACCAAATATGCGGCCAATTCCTACCTCGCGGCGCGTATTTCGTTCATGAACGAGATCGCCAACCTCTGCGAAAAAGTGGGCGCCAATGTGGATCAGGTGCGCATCGGAATGGGCTCGGATTCTCGGATTGGCAAGCGGTTTTTGTTCCCAGGCATTGGCTACGGCGGCTCTTGTTTCCCCAAAGACGTGCAAGCATTGGCCAAAACCGCCTCCGAATATTCCTATGATTTCAAAATTCTCAAATCCGTCATGAAAGTGAATGGAATCCAGAAGGGAGTTTTGACCAAAAAAATAAAAAAACATTACAAAAACGACCTCGCTGGCAAAACCATTGCCGTCTGGGGTCTGGCTTTTAAACCAAACACCGACGACATCCGCGAGGCTCCGGCGCTGGTCATTATAGACGAATTACTGGCCATGGGTGCCCAAGTCCGTGCATTTGACCCCGAAGCCATGGAACACGTGCGCGCTACCTACGGCAACCGAATCACACTCTGCGATAAAATGTATGAAGTGTTGGAAGGTGCTGATTGTCTGGCGATTATGACAGAATGGAACGAGTTCCGCACCCCAGATTTTGATCAAATGTCCAGCTTGCTTCGCGAAAAAATCATCTTTGATGGCCGCAATGTGTACGACACGGAGCAGATGAAAGCACTTGGGTTCCAGTATGTGAGCATTGGGCGCCCGAAGGTGCGGGGGAGGCGAAGCTAGAGCTGGATTTTTTCGCGGAGACAGCGGTGACTTTATGTTGATAAGGTTGATAGAAAAGTTGATGAAGGTTGATATTTTGGGCTCAAAAGAGCGGGATCCTATTATTTTTCGAGCGGATACTATCAACCAGATAAACTTTCATCAACCTCATCAACTTTTATAACGGCTGGCATACTTATTTCAACAAATGACCCACACCGCACACCTGGTTGACCTGCATCAGCGCCGCATTTACCCTGCTGAAATTATAATCGAGCAGGGCCGAATTCAACAGATTCGGGAATTGGCTTTTGTGCCTGAAACGGCGGGTTTCCTCCTGCCGGGCTTCGTGGATGCCCACGTGCACATCGAAAGCAGCATGTTGCCGCCGACGGAATTTGCCCGAATGGCGGTGGTGCATGGCACGGTGGCCACCGTATCTGATCCCCACGAAATTGCCAATGTGCTTGGAAATGAGGGAGTTGCATTTATGCTCGAGGACGCTGCGCGTTCCCCGATGAAGTTTTGCTTCGGCGCCCCCTCCTGCGTTCCTGCCACAAATTTTGAGACCGCGGGCGCGATACTAAACGCTGCCGAGGTAGAAAAACTCCTCCAAAATCCGGCCATCCATTACCTCTCCGAGATGATGAATTTCCCCGGGGTGCTGCACGGCGACCCGGAGGTCATGGCCAAAATTGCCGCCGCTAAACGCCTTGGAAAACCCATAGACGGCCATGCACCTGGTATGCGCGGCGAGGATGCTGAACGCTATTTTGCCGCTGGCATCACCACGGATCACGAGTGTTTTACCTATGAAGAAGGCCGGGAAAAAGCGCTGCTTGGTGTAAAAATCCTCATCCGGGAAGGCAGCGCCGCGCGGAATTTCGAGGTGCTTTGGCCCTTGTTGCAGGAATTTCCGCAGCAAATCATGTTCTGCTCCGACGACAAGCACCCCGACGACCTCGTTCAAGGGCATATCAATCAGCTGGTCGCCCGAGCCATTGCCCATGGTTGCGATTTGTTTGATACGCTGCGCGCAGCCTGCATACATCCGGTGGAGCATTATCAATTGCCCGTTGGTTTGCTCCGCGTGGGCGACCCGGCAGATTTTGTGCGGGTAACCAATCTGCGCGATTTTAAGGTGATGGAAACCTGGATGGATGGTTCAAAAGTAGCCGAAAACGGGAAGACCCTGCTTCCGCGCCAAGCCGTGCAAGCGCCCAATCAGTTTTTGGCAAATGCCAGACAAACGGCTGATTTTCAATTGTTTCATCAATTTCATACTGCCAATATCCGGGCAATCCGCGTGTACGACGGGGAAATCGTGACGGGCGAAACCAGGGCCAGCCTGAGCAAAATGCACAACGGCCAATTCATGCCCGACCTCAAACAGGACCTGCTCTACATTGCAGTGCTGAACCGATATGCGCCCGATGCGCTGCCTGCGCTGGGTTTTGTGCAGGGATTTGGACTAAAACAAGGTGCATTGGCCAGCAGTGTGGCCCATGATTCGCACAATATCGTAGCCGTGGGCACTTCCGACGAGGCGCTAGTCCGGGCGGTGAATGCCGTCATTGAAGCTAAAGGTGGAATTGCTGCGAGCAATGGTTCGGGCGAGGTACACATCCTGCCGCTGCCCATTGCCGGGCTGATGAGCCAAAGCGATGGCTGGCAGTTGGCCGAAGACTATTCCCGGCTCGACCATTGGGTAAAATCTGAACTGGGTTGTGTGCTGCGCGCGCCGTTTATGTCGCTCTCGTTTCTCGCGCTGCCCGTGATTCCGAAATTGAAAATGACGGATCGGGGACTTTTTGATGTGGAAAAATTCGGGTTTGTGGAAGTGGAGCAGGAATAGCACCAGTTCACATACCTTCGGTAACTTTGTCGCTTAATTTCTGTTGTGCAACATTCCTGCACCCTTCATTTTGGAAATCAAAGGCAAAATCATCTGCGGCATCGCCGGCATTTTTCTGTTCGACCTTTTGGGCATCCCATTTGGTGGACTGATTGGCTTTTTCGTGGGGTCATGGCTGGGGCACTACTTTTTTGACCAACCCAGGGAAAAAGAGCAGTCGGACAGCGCGTTTAAAGATTATCAGCGGCGACAAGGGGAGTTTGCGTTTCACGTTTTCCGGCTCTGCGCCAAACTCGCCAAATCCGACGGCCCGATCAACGAACGCGAGGTTTCCCACATGGAGAGCCTCATGCGCCATCAGTTTCGTATGAACGATCGAGGCCGTTTGCAGGCCGTAAAAATCTGGAAAAACGCAAAGGAATCCAACGATACTTTTGATCAATATGCCCGCGCTTTTTACGAGGGTTTTGGCCGGGATCGGCATCACGTACTGAACATGCTCGATTTGTTGTTTGCCACCGCGGCGGCTGATGGAGGCTTGCACCCCCGAGAAGAGGAACTTTTACTGCGGGCTGCAGGGATTTTTCAGGTCGGCAGGCTCCAATACGACCGGGTAAAATCCAGATTTTATCACGCACGCGGGAGCGCTGGCCAGCCACAACAACGCTGGAGTCCGCTGGATCCGCATTATGCCATTCTCGGGGCGGAGCCTACCGACACGCTGGAAGTCATCAAGAAAAAATACCGCGCCCTGGCCCTCCAATGGCACCCAGACAAGGTGGTGGCCAAGGGGCTTTCTACGGATGCTCAGCGCCATGCCAAGGAGAAATTCCAGCAGATCAATGAGGCGTATGAGAAGATTACGGAGGCGAGGAAGTGAGGGGGGGAGAGTGTGCGGCATAAGACCCACGCACGGCAGAAAAGCTATTTTTAAAACTTAAAACATGAATAAGAAATCAATAATCGTATCAATCCTAGTACTGTCGATTATTGGCTGTGTGACCGGGAATAAGTTCCAAAAAGTAGGCATTGAAAACATAGCTCAATCTCAAACACTTACGTTAATTGCAGATAATAAACTAGTACATGGCTTAGAAGTATATATAGAAGGTCATTTGGACGATACCGCTAAAATTGGAACCACATTCATTGGGCCAGGGAACGTGAAAATTCCAATCCATTCTGGAGACTATTATGTTGATACTTTTCGCGTTTTTTATGACCCGTATAGGGCAAGAGAGGGCGTTTTAACTGTCAAATATTGTTACATGACAAATTAAGTAACCTCCCACGCTGGCGCAAGGCTCCAGCCTTGTGCCCACTATTCCAGTCGGCTCTGCCGACAAACGCAACAACACCGCTAGCGCGAAGCTCCCCAATCCCAACGAACGCTGGCGCGACGTTTCAACGGCGTGACCTATTATTCCCGTCGGCTTTGCCGACAACCACAGCACAGATTTTAGCGCTACCGCACTTGCCAGCTTAGATTGATTATTCACTTTACGTTTGCCGGCACAGCCGGCGGGAATACTCGGCACGAGGCTGAAGCCATCGCGCCAGCGTGCGTTGGGCTTGGTGTTGAGTCAGCTTCGTGCAAGCGGGTAACAAGTTTAAAGCTTGTTTTGTATTTCGTCGGCAGAGCCGACTTGAATAGTGGGCACAAGGCTGGAGCCTTGCGCCAGCGTAGAGGAGGCTTACGCCACCAAGTTGATTGACACAAAAAAGCCCCCGAGATCAAATCTCGGAGGCTTTCGTATTCAGTCGTAAGTTACAATCATTATACCGTCTCTTCCACCGCTTCTTCCGGCACATCGCGGAATGGACGGCCTGAGCCCGTGACTTGCAGGTTGTTGTACTGGCGCATGCCCGTGCCCGCAGGAATCTTCTTGCCCACGATTACATTCTCCTTCAAGCCCATCAGGTGGTCTTTCTTGGCAGCGATGGCTGCGGTAGAAAGCACTTTAGTAGTCTCTTGGAACGATGCCGCCGAAATCCAGGACTCAGTACCCAACGACGCTTTCGTGATACCCAAGAGCATCGAAACGGCCGTGGCCGACATCGCGTCGCGGAATTCCACAAGCTTTTTGTCGTTGCGTTTCAGGAAGGAGTTCTCTTCGCGGATTTGACGCAGCGTAACCAGTGCTCCTGGCTTCAGCTTGGTGCTGTCGCCGCTGTCAAGCACGAGTTTTTTGTCGTAGATCCAGTCGTTGTAGTCCACAAACTCGTTGCGTTCTACTGGTTCGCCCGTGAGGAAGTGGGTGTCACCTGGGTCCACAATTTCAAGACGGCGGAGCATTTGGCGTACGATAACCTCCAAGTGCTTGTCGTTGATATTGATACCCTGTGCGCGGTAAACTTCCTGTACACCGTTCACGAGGTATTGCGAAGCCGCAAATGGCCCACGAATGGCAAGGATGTCTTTAACCGAAATAGTACCCTCTGTCAGCGCCGTGCCGGAACGCACGAAATCCTCGTGTTGTACCAGTACGTGCTTCGTCAACGGAATCATGTATTTGCGTTCCTGACCATCTTTTGCTTTGATAAACGCCTCGCGATTACCACGTTTGATGCCACCGAACGTGATCACACCGTCAATTTCAGCCACCACTGCCGGGTTGGAAGGCGTACGTGCCTCTACCAACTCCGTTACACGTGGCAGACCACCCGTGATATCGGCAATTTTACCCAGTTTACGTGGAATTTTCACGATTTGCTGGCCAGAATTCACCTCATCATTGTCTTCAACGGTGATGTATGCACCCACTGGAAGCGAGAAGTTTTTGAGTTCCTCGCCTGTTTTTGCATTCAAAACAGTGAGCGAAGGAATTTTCTTCTTGTTCTTGCTCTCAATTACAATCTTCTCGGCAAAACCTGTTTGGTCGTCGCGGTCCATACGGTAGTTGACCCCTTCTTCCAGGCTGTTGTAACGAATTACCCCCTTAAAGTCGCTGACAATCACGGCGTTGAACGGATCCCATTCACACATTTTATCGCCACGTTGTACTTCCTGGCCTTCTTTTACAAAAAGGAAGGAACCATATGGAATGTAGTTGTTGGCGAGTACGCGGTTGGTTTTGGTGTCCACCATACGAATTTCACCCGTACGGGAAACAACCACCTGAACCGGTTTACCTTCTGTATCGGTACCATCAACGGTACGGATGGAGTCGAACTCCAATTTACCCGTTGCACGGGCTGTAAGGCTGTTTTCGGTTTGCGAAAGCATTGCAGTACCACCCGTGTGGAAGGTACGCAGGGTCAACTGGGTACCAGGCTCACCGATAGACTGTGCGGCAATGATACCAACGGCGTCGCCCATTTCAGCGATCCGACCCGTTGCCAGGTTTTTACCGTAGCATTTTGCACAAACCCCGTGACGGCTTTCGCAGGTCAGTACCGAACGGATGGTAACTGCTTCAATTTCAGCAGCTTCGATGTCGTTGGCAACATCATCCGTGATGTACTCTCCTGCTGCGATAATCAGCTTTTCCGTGTCTAGATTGTAAATATCGTGCAGGCTGTAACGGCCTTTGATCCGATCCTTCAGATTTACGATGACCTTTTCACCTTCTTTAAAGGCCGTTGTGTCGAGTCCACGCAGGGTGCTGCAATCCACTTCGCGGATAACTACGTCCTGGGCAACGTCCACCAAACGACGCGTGAGGTAACCAGCGTCAGCCGTTTTCAAAGCTGTATCCGCAAGACCTTTACGCGCACCGTGGGTCGAGATAAAGAATTCCTGTACCGAGAGACCTTCCAAGAAGTTGGAAAGAATCGGGTTTTCGATGATTGCACCGCCTGTATCACCTGATTTACGCGGTTTTGCCATCAGACCACGAAGCCCGCAGAGCTGCTTGATTTGCTGTTTCGAACCACGCGCACCAGAGTCGAGCATCATGAATACAGAGTTGAAACCCTGTTTATCAGTCGTCAACTCTTTCATCAACTGGTCGGTAATACGGTTATCCGCAAACGTCCACTTGTCAATGATCTGGTTGTAACGTTCGTTGTAAGTGATAAGACCCATGTTGTAGTTGTCCCACACTTCATCCACTTCTGTTTGAGCGGCAGCAAGCGCTGTTTTTTTCAATTCGGGGATTACCAAATCTCCGAGGTTGAACGACAGACCTGCCTTGAATGCCCAGCCGAAGCCCAATTCCTTGATGCCATCGAGGAATTCAGCGGTTTGTTTGAAGCTTGTTCGCGCCAAAATTCCGCTGATAATACCCTTCAGGTTCCTTTTGGTCAACAATTCGTTGATATAAGGCACCCCTTCTGGAACGGCTTGGTTGAAAAGTACACGTCCAACGGTTGTTTTGATACGGCGCTTCAGCAACACCCCATTTTCTTCTACCGTTACGCGGCATTCGATGCTCGCGTGCAGGCCAAGTTGGCCCTCGTTGTACGCAATGCCTACCTCTTCCGCAGAGTAGAACATACGTCCCTCCCCTTTTACAGGGTTAGTAGGAATGCTCTTGCGTTCTTTGGTCAGGTAATAGAGGCCCAATACCATGTCCTGCGAAGGCAGGGTGATTGGTGAACCATCCTGTGGGTTCAGCATGTTGTGGCTCGAAAGCATCAACACCTGTGCCTCCAGAATAGCCGCCTGGCTCAAAGGAACGTGCACAGCCATTTGGTCACCGTCAAAGTCGGCGTTGAAAGCCGTACAAACGAGCGGGTGCAATTGGATGGCTTTTCCCTCAATGATACGCGGCTGGAATGCCTGAATAGACAAACGGTGCAGCGTTGGTGCGCGGTTGAGCATGACCGGGTGACCGCGCAGGATGTTTTCCAGGATTTCCCAGATCACCTGATCCTTACGATCTACCAGTTTTTTTGCGGATTTAACCGTTTTTACAATACCGCGCTCGATGAGCTTACGAATGATAAACGGCTTGAACAATTCTGCCGCCATGGCCTTGGGGATACCGCACTCATGAAGTTTGAGCGTCGGGCCTACCACAATAACCGAACGGCCAGAGTAATCCACACGTTTACCGAGCAGGTTTTGACGGAAACGACCTTGTTTACCTTTCAGGATGTCAGACAAGGATTTCAAGGCGCGACCACCCTCCGCTTTCACGGCGTTGGATTTACGCGAGTTGTCGAACAGGGAGTCAACAGCCTCTTGCAACATCCGTTTCTCGTTACGCAGAATCACTTCTGGCGCTTTGATTTCGAGCAGACGTTTCAAGCGGTTGTTCCGGATAATTACCCGACGATAGAGGTCGTTCAAGTCAGAAGACGCAAAACGGCCACCATCCAACGGCACCAGAGGGCGCAGTTCGGGAGGAACCACCGGGAGGTATTGGATAATAGTCCATTCCGGACGTTGACCGGAGCTTTCCAGGCCATCGCGGAATGCTTCCACCACACGGAGGCGCTTGTTTGCCTCTGTTTTTTTGGCCATGCTCGTTTCGGCATGTGCCTCGTGGCGCAACTGCGCGGAGAGATCGTCAAGGTTGAGGATGCTCAAAAGGGTGAACACCGCTTCGGCGCCCATCATTGCCACAAACTTGTCGGGGTGCGAGTTGTCCAGGCTTTGGTTGTCCTTTGGCAGCGTTTCGAGGATCTCCAGATATTCTTCCTCGGTGAGGAGGTGCATTTTGGTGATGCCTTCCGACTCTTTTACGCCGGGTTGGATCACTACGTAGCGTTCGTAGTAGATGACACTCTCCAATTTTTTGGAAGAGAGGCCCAGGATGTAACCGATCTTGTTCGGCAGGCTCTTGAAGAACCAGATATGCACTACTGGCACCACGAGGCGAATGTGCCCCATGCGCTCGCGACGCACTTTTTTCTCGGTCACTTCCACACCGCAACGGTCGCACACGATGCCTTTGTAGCGTATGCGTTTGTATTTACCGCAGTAGCATTCGTAGTCCTTTACAGGTCCGAAAATACGTTCGCAGAACAGGCCATCGCGCTCAGGCTTGTAGGAGCGGTAGTTGATGGTCTCGGGCTTGAGCACCTCGCCGTAGCTACGCTCAAGAATTTCGTCGGGGCTTGCGAGTGCAATGATGATGCTATCAAAGCCCTGATCGGTCTTGTTGCTCTTCTTTTTGAAAGGCATATTGTGCAGTTGAGAATTTTAAAAGTTTTTGGTTTGGTGTTAATAGGTTGATTTATTGGGATGCTGTCTCATATCAAAAAGACTCAATAGGATTACTCTTTGCTTTTCCTCGTCATACAGGTAAAATAGCTTTTTGTGCTTTCCCACTTTTATCGAGCGTACACCGTCAACATTCGCCGAAGGTCTACCTGTAGTGGGATGGTTCTTGATGCGTATGTGTGCCTCCCAAAGCTGAACGTAGAACTGTTGCGCTTTATGAAGCGAAGCGTTTTCTTCCAAGTATGCCATAACTTCCGCAACAGTTTGGAATAATTCCTCTGACCACTCAACAATCATGCTGCCCAGCGTTTTAATCGTTTCCAAGCCTCTTCGTTTGACAAAAGATTTTCCCCTTCACGCGCAGCATCGCGTATTTTTAATAGTCGCTGCTGCTGTTCAATGGTCAATTCATCCCACCAATCCGATTCTCCTTGCCCAATGACCAAATCTGCTATGTACGCTCGAATTTGCTCAAGATTCGCGAGATTCTTTTCCTTAGACAAAAGCTCAAGGATTTCGTCTTTGACTTCAAATGCAGTTTCTAATGTAGTCATGGCAAAAGTTTTTTTCAAAGTTACCCCCTTTTAACCAACTGGTACAATTTTGTATGTTTCAAAAAGTGCTTCAGGTTCAAATACCGGGTTCGTTTTGGGATTCCTACATACCCCCCCATCTCCTCCAAACTCAAACGTTTTTGGTTCAAGGTTTTAAAAATCAACGCGATACCACCTGTTTTTTCAGCAGGCAAATGCCATATCGGAAGTTCAAAATCTGCTTTCTGTACATTCGAAAACTTAGCAGAAGTCCAAATCCGCTTGATATATTTTTCGAGCGAAGACCAGCCTCCAATTTTGTGATAGCAATAGCTTAAAAAGTGTGCTTCTTCATTCAACTTTTGCGCCCCTTCGGAATGCTTTTCCAGCATAATCTCCCAAATTCCGGGAGCAATCCGATTGATCGATTGAATGCTCGAGATCGTGGCGGCAAAAATTTCCCCCCCACAATACTCTGGGTTTTCGCCCGGATCTTTTCCGCCATCCAGTGCTGTAAAAACACGCCGCATATCTCCCCTAGTCAAGCCATTGATGTTGTAATCATCCGCAAAGTGCATCGGCAATGCCATCAAACCGTTCTTTCGAATTTCAGCGAAAAGTTGATCTAAGGAGCGATTGACAATGCAGTCCGAATCCAAAATCACAATTGCGGGCTCCGGTTTCTCTGCTGCTGGTTGTTTTGAGTCGCCAGCAGTAGAAAGCAAGCCAGCATGATGCTGATTTTCAATAAACTTAAGGATGTCAAAGATGTAGAATTGATTGCGCCACTTCCCAAAATATCCCTCTGGTGTTTGCCAGGTGAGTGGAAGTGTCACAATTTCTACCTGCAATCCTTTCAAAAAAACGCTCAAATCCACCCCATCTATCTCGGGTAAATCTTCTGTTTTCACATTGGAAAAAAGTATGTGCCGTCTTCCCGGATTGGATTGTGTACTGACGGCAAAAAAAACCGCCACACAACGCCAATAAACCATTTGAAAATCAGGCAGATGCGACTTCTTCCCTACTTGCGGATACTCAGAACTTTCTTCTGGGCTATCCAAATAAATCCACGTTGAGATAATGTCCATGATGTCTGGATACAAGCGTTCAGATTTATGAAAGTCGTCCCCTCAGTACAATTCTGTTACGGAACAACGGTTTTTTCCGAAGCCACCATTTAACCGACAAAAAATTTGGGCGGTCATCTCCACATAAATCAAAGTCTTCTACCTGAATCCCGGCTTGTTTGGCCACTTTCAACAGGGTGAACGGGGTAAACCAGTACCGGTGATCCGAATTAATCATCTCCGTGTTGCGTAATGCAAATCGAAAATTGGTGTAACTCAGTGCATTTGGAACCGTGATAAGGATGCGTTCTGTGCAAGCACCGTATTTTTCACGAATGCAGTTCAGAAACATCACAGGATCATCAATGTGCTCCAAAACTTCGCCCGCTACGATATAATCCCACTTTTTGGATACAATAGCTTCGGGGGGCATCTCCGTCACAACATTGCTGTTGTAGGTTTCGAAGCCCTCATCCCGCATGTATTGAATTCCTTGCTCGTTGATATCAACGCCGACCACTTCAGTACAATTTTTGGCCAATATTTCATGTAACCAAATGCCGTTTTTACGGCGATGCTCAATGAGCGGTACATGATCTACACAGCCAAAATGTACAACCTTCTTTCCGGCAACCAATTTTGCAACCAAGTCTATTCTTCGTAAAGACTCAGAAACACCCTTGATCTTAAACTGGTAAATACTTGAAAAAGATTTCCCGTCCAGGTATTCTTGATCAGTCTCGTCAAAATGAAGCATCCGTCAGGCAGTGATCGTTTCGTTCCGAATCAGAGAATCGTTTCACTCCAAATCCAAGCGCCTTAAACACTTGGATTCGGAGCGAAACGATTCCGCTGTTTCAGATCATTTTTATTCAAATTTCACATCCAGCGCCAAGCCACGCAACTCGTGTACGAGTACGTTGAACGACTCTGGAATGTTTGCATCCGGCAAGTTGTCTCCTTTAACAATGGCCTCGTAAGCCTTCGCACGACCTTGAATATCATCCGATTTGAAGGTCAGAAGCTCTTGAAGGATGTTCGCTGCACCGTAGGCTTCGAGGGCCCAAACCTCCATCTCACCAAAACGCTGACCACCGAACTGGGCTTTACCACCCAATGGCTGTTGCGTGATGAGCGAGTATGGTCCGATCGAACGCGCGTGCATCTTGTCGTCCACCATGTGCGAGAGTTTGAGCATGTAAATGACACCCACAGTCGCTTTTTGGTGGAAACGGTCGCCCGTTTCGCCGTCAGACAGATACGTCTGGCCAAGATCAGGTAACCCCGCTTTTTCAATCCATGCCGCAATTTCGTCGGTTTTGGCTCCGTCAAAAATCGGAGTCGCGAACTTGCAACCGAGCTTTTCGCCCGACCATCCAAGTACCGTCTCAAAAATTTGACCCAGGTTCATACGAGAAGGTACACCCAGTGGATTGAGCACCACGTCAACCGCGCTGCCGTCTTCCAGGAATGGCATGTCTTCCATACGCACGATCCGGCTCACAATACCCTTGTTACCGTGACGACCCGCAAGCTTGTCACCCACTTTCAGCTTGCGCTTTTTAGCGATGTACACTTTGGCCAATTTCAACACGCCTGCTGGCAATTCATCGCCAATGCTGATGTTGAATTTTTCACGCTTATAACGCCCCACTTCTTCGTTGACTTTGATGCTGTAGTTGTGCAACAGTCTCGAAATCAAGTGGTTGGTATGCTTATCGTTCGTCCAGTTCAGGTAATCCACCTCATCGTAACGAATCACGTCGCGAAGGGTCTGTACGCTGAGTTTAGAACCTTTAGCCACCATTTCTTCGCCGTAGATACTGCGGATGCCATTGGTCGTTTTGTCTTTGATAAGCAGTTGAAGTTTGTCCACAAGGATCGTTTTCAACTTATTCAAAGCTACCAAGTGCTCATCATCCAATTTGTCGAGCAGTGCTTTTTCAGACTCTTTTTGCACCTTGTCTTTTTTAGCCCGGGCAAAAAGTTGCTTGTCAATAACCACCCCGTTTACACTTGGTGGAACCTTCAAGGATGCGTCTTTAACGTCACCAGCTTTGTCACCAAAAATGGCGCGGAGCAGTTTTTCCTCCGGCGTCGGGTCGGTTTCACCTTTTGGCGTGATTTTGCCAATCAGGATGTCCCCTTCCTTCGCCCAGGCACCGATGCGGATGATACCATTTTCGTCCAGATCCTTCGTGGCCTCTTCGCTCACGTTCGGGATGTCCATGGTCAATTCCTCCTCACCCAGCTTCGTGTCGCGCACATCCAGCTCAAAGTGCTCAATGTGAATGGAAGAGAATACGTCTTCTTGCACTACGCGCTCTGAAAGCACGATAGCATCCTCGAAGTTGTACCCTTTCCAAGGCATAAATGCCACTTTAAGGTTTTGGCCAAGGGCAAGCTCTCCGTTTTCGGTTGCATAACCTTCGCAAAGAATATCGCCGGCTTCAACCCGCTGTCCACGACGAACAATCGGTTTCAAGTTGATGCAAGTACCTTGGTTGGTACGCATGAACTTGGTCAGGGTATATGTTTTACGCGCATCTTCAAAAGATACCAGGGTATCTTCTTCAGTACGGTCGTACAAAATCGTGATTTCGTTGGCATCCACATATTCTACCACGCCAGAACCTTCGGCGTTGATCAGCATCCGGGAGTCCCGGGCTACTTTTGCCTCCAAACCGGTTCCTACAATGGGCGAACTTGGGCGGATAAGTGGAACAGCCTGACGTTGCATGTTTGAACCCATGAGGGCACGGTTAGCATCGTCATTTTCCAGGAACGGAATCAAAGAAGCCGAAACACCTACAATTTGGTTCGGTGCTACGTCAATGTATTCCAGTTCTTCAGGGGTCAAAATCGGGAAGTCACCGCTTTCACGGGCTTTTACACGATCCAGGAGGAAGGCACCGCCTTCGCCTACGGGCGAGTTGGCCTGTGCGATTTTCATCTTATCCTCCGCCTCTGCCGACAGGTATTCTACATCGCCGGTCAGGATTACCTTGCCTTCCTTCACGCGGCGATAAGGCGTCTCGAGGAAGCCCATCTTGTTAATTTTCGCGTGGGTACAAAGCGTCGAGATCAGACCGATGTTTGGTCCTTCCGGCGTTTCGATGGTGCAAAGGCGGCCATAGTGCGAATAGTGTACGTCACGAACCTCAAAACCTGCGCGTTCCCGCGAAAGACCACCCGGTCCGAGGGCTGAAATACGACGTTTGTGCGTGATTTCAGATAACGGATTGGTTTGATCCAGGAATTGTGACAACTGGCTGGTACCGAAGAACGAGTTGATCACCGAAGAAAGCGTACGCGCATTGATCAGGTCAATGGGCGTAAATACCTCGTTGTCCCGTACGTTCATCCGTTCGCGGATGGTCCGTGCCATACGGGCAAGACCGACCCCGAACTGCGCGTACAACTGCTCCCCTACCGTACGAACACGACGGTTGGAAAGGTGGTCAATATCATCAATTTCAGCCTTGTTGTTGATCAAAGAGACGATGTAACGCACGATGGCGATGATGTCTTCCTTGGTCAAAACCAGGTTATTATCGTCAATATTGGTCAGCAGTTTGCGGTTGATTTTGAAACGGCCTACTTCGCCCAAGTTGTAACGCTTGTCGGAGAAGAACAGTTTGTCAATGATACCACGCGCCGTCTCGTCATCCGGTGGATCAGAACCACGCAATTGACGGTAGATATAGTTGACCGCTTCCACTTCACTGGAAGTCGGGTCCTTTGTCAAAGTATTGTAGATGATCGAAAAATCCTCTTCCACATCCTTGCGTTGCAGGATAATGGTTGGGACATTTGTATCCTCATCCAGGATGAGTTCGATGTTTTCCTCATCCAAAATCGCGTCACGTTCGAGAATAATCTCGTTCCGCGCGATGGAAACCACCTCACCGGTGTCTTCGTCCACAAAGTCTTCCGTCCAGGATTTGAGTACCCGAGCGGCGAGTTTGCGGCCAACAGCCCCTTCCATATTTTCGCGGGTCACTGCAACCTCGTCGGCGAGGTTAAACAGGTCCAAAATGGCCTTATCAGTATCAAAACCGATGGCACGAAGCAGTGTGGTGACCGGAAACTTCTTTTTACGGTCAATATAGGCGTACATGACCAGATTGATATCGGTCGCAAATTCCATCCATGCGCCTTTAAACGGGATGACACGCGCCGAGTATATCTTGGTTCCGTTCGGGTGATAGCTTTGCCCGAAGAACACCCCTGGTGAGCGGTGCAATTGGGAAACAATCACGCGCTCGGCTCCATTGATTACGAAGGTCCCTTTTGGGGTCATGTACGGGATGTTTCCAAGGAATACATCCTGCACTTTGGTCTCGAAATCAATGTGCTCGGGGTCGTTACACGTAAGCCGAAGCTTCGCTTTTAACGGCACCGAGTAAGTTAGCCCGCGTTGCATACACTCATCAATGGTGTAGCGTGGAGGGTCGATGAAATAATCGAGGAATTCCAGGTTAAAGATGTTCCGCGCATCAGCGATGGGAAAGTTTTCCTGGAAAACACGGTACAGACCCTCGTTGATACGGTTGTCTGGGGTGGTTTCCAACTGGAAGTATTCCTGGAACGACTTCAACTGGATTTCGAGTAGGTCAGGGTAGTGACCTGCGAGACGGATTTTCCC